>NZ_JBWYIK010000001.1:0-777920 GCF_056779735.1 Acinetobacter sp. 24-47-67 | reverse complement strand
ACCAGGAACAACAGTAAATGTCGTTGTTAAAGACAAAGACGGTCAAGTTGTTGCAGAAGGTCCAGCGACAGTTACAGGTGACACATGGACATATACACCATCAGTTGAATTGGCAGATGGCGAATATGACGTAGTTGCAAAAGCGACAGACAAAGCAGGTAACACAGGTGAATCTCAGCCAGAGAGCTTCGAGGTTGACACAGTAGCGCCTGAATTAACCATCGATGAGCTTAAGCCAACAAACGATACCACTCCTGAAATTACTGGTAAAACAGAACCGGGAGCGATAGTTGATGTTGTGATCAAAGACAAAGACGGTGAAATTGTCTCTGAAGGTAAAGCAGAAGTTGATCCAGAAGGTAACTGGACGTATACACCGACTGAAGAATTACCAGAAGGTCATTACGATATAGAAGTAACTCCGACTGATAGGGCGGGTAACAAAGGTGATACTTCTAAAGAACAGTTAGAAGTTGATACAACACCTCCTTCTGACATTACTATTGATCCAATTGGTGGTGATGATTTCGAATCGAATGATCCTCAACCGGAAATTACAGGAACAGGTGAGAAAGGTTCGCTAGTGGATATCGTGATCACTGGTCCAGATGGCTTCGAAGAGAAGGCAACTGTTGAAGTTGGAGAAGATGGTAAATGGTCGTATAAGCCAGAAGCTGAGTTGGAAGAAGGTGACTACAAAATCGAAGCTACTCCTAAGGATGAAGCTGGAAACGTAGGTAATCCAACTGAACAAGATTTTGTAATCGACTTGACACCACCAGATATCGATATTGATCCGTGGGAAGATGATAATGATCCTTGGTTAGATATCGATCCTTGGGATGATGAAGAAGCAGCATGGGACGTGAGTGAAGCTGCATCTGTACAGGCTGTATCATTAGTTGCTGAGCCTCAAATTGCTGCATTCTCTGCTTTCGCTGCACGCTCACTATTTGTAGCTGAACCAGTAGTAACAGCATCTCAAGTAACGGCGGTTGATCCAAGTATTAATTATACTAATGATCCACAACGTACGATTAGTGGTAATACAGTAAATCCTAAAGAGGTAGCTGTAGAGATAAAAGATGCTAACGGTGCTGTGGTATCTAGTGGTTTAGCAGTGTTGTCTGCAGGCCGTTGGAGTTATAAACCAGCAGAACCTTTAGCAGATGGTATATATACACTTGTAGCCACTGCACGTGATGCTGCTGGTAATACTAGCCGTACAGTTTCTTTAAAATTTGGTGTAGATACACTTTCACCTGATTTGTCAGTTGAAGAGTTATATCCTACAAACGATACTACTCCAGCAATTTCTGGTTCAACTGAACAATATTCTAAAGTTCAAGTCGTGATTAAAGATAAGAATGGAAATACTGTTGTAGATGCACCAGCTTCTGTAGATAGCTCAGGCAATTGGACATTTACACCGCCAAGAGATTTAGCGGATGGAAATTACACAGTTGAAGTAACATCTACTGATTTAGCTAAGAACAAAAAAACTGAAACTCAGCAATTAACAGTTGATACTCAAGCTCCTGATGCTGTGATTATTAATCCAATTACAGATCCAAGTGACTTGAAACCAGTATTAACAGGTAAAGCTGAAGCGAATACTACTGTCGAATTAGTGATTAAGGACTCTACAGGTCGAATTATTGATTCTGCACTTGTTCCTGCTGATCAAAATGGTAATTGGACATATCCAATCAACAATAATTTACCAGAAGGTACAATTATCGTTGAAGCTAAAGCGATTGATGAAGCTGGAAATATCGGTCCTTCATCAAGCATCGGCTTCGATTTGGATGTAACTCCTCCAGATGCTCCAACGGCAACATTTAATGCAGATGGTTCATTAGTAACAGGTACTGCACAAGCTTTATCAACTGTTAAAGTAAAAGATGCAAACAACAACGTGATTGGTACAACCACTGCGGATAGCAATGGAAACTACTCAATTAAGTTGATACCAAGTTTGAATGATGGACAAAATGTATCTGTGACCGCTTCTGATGTAGCGGGTGAATCTGCACCACGTCAAGTGACTGCTCCAAACATTCCGTTGGATGCCATTGATAATGTTGCTAAAGCTGGTATTGAATACGAGTATCCTGTTACAGAGAAATTCATTAAAGATGCAATTTCTTATAATTGGTTGATTGGCTTCGCCGGTTTTGCGATTGGTAAAACAAGTGGTGCTACAGAGTTTACAATTGGTGCAAACAAAACTGCAGATGTGCAGCTTCAAGTAAAATCAGCATCATGGGGAACATTATTAGACTCAGTATCAATTGTTCTTTACCAGCAAAATAGTTCTGGTAAGTGGGTACCAATTGCCAATAATAAATCTGCAGGATTATTTGATTTCATCGGCTTATTTGGAGAAGTTGCTCATATCAATTTAGAAGATTTACCTGCAGGTAAATATTGCATAGAAATGAGTAATGGTAACCTTGCTTCTTTACCAGGTTATGTACAGACTAATTTAGTAATTAAAGAAACTAATACAAGTACAACGCCTGTTGTGAAGTCAATCACTGAAGCGAAGGGTAATGTCATTACTGATCTTGATGCTGTACATGGTAAAGATCTTGTAGTTGCCGGTGCTGTTGTGAAAGCTGTAAATGGTGTTGCGATTAATGGTGCAACAACAATTAAAGGCGAGTTTGGTACATTAACTATTGATGCAAACGGTACATATGCTTATAAGCCAAATGCAAACCTTAACGCGATTGGTAAAACGGATGTATTTAAATACACGATTACTGATCCTGTAACTGGTAAGTCTGATACAGCTCAATTAGTACTTCAAATTGATTCTAAATCAGGTTCACCATTGGCTTGGAGCAAATTCACACCAGAAGCAAACGCGAATGATGCTGATGCATTGGCGAATGAAACAGCAGGTAAGTTTAATTCTACTTACTTGAATGAAACAGTTTCTGCTAAAGGTTTGGATAAGTTGATCTTTAATGTGTTAAATGACAACAGCCATAACGGTGGTAACGGCGTTGACACAATCAATGACTTCCAATTAGGCAGCAATGTGAAGATTGATGTTTCTGAGTTGTTATCTGATAGTGCAACTGCTCAAAACATTGATAAATTCATCTTTGTCGAGAAAGACGGAAACAATACGAAGTTAAGTATTGATCGTGATGGCGCAGGTACAACTTATAACAAGGTTGACCTAATTACTTTCAACAATACTGATGTTTCACTTCAAGACTTGTTGAACAAAAACCACTTGTTGTTCTAATAGACTAATGTGAAAAAGAGGAACTTCGGTTCCTCTTTTTTTATTCAAGAATAAAAAAAATGGGACATTTAAAATGTCCCATTCATTGTCTATAACTTATTTGAGTAGATTAAGAAAATTTAAATAATGTTGTACGAGGATTTGTTCTTGTTCCAATATTGGTGTATGACCTACACCTTTTAAGATGATAGGCTCTTGAGCATTTTTCAGTAATCCTTTCAGTTCAGCTGCAGCTTCTACATTAATAATTTGATCACGATCTCCCCAAATGATGAGTGTTGGTTGATCGATTGAACGAGCAGCTAGCGCAAATGTTTCAGGTGTAAATGATTTGGACATGAGAATAAGTTGCTCAACGAGTTTCGTGTTATTCGTAACATTGGATATCATGAGCTTTTCTTGTTCGACTTTCAGTTCGTTCGGTATAAATGGAGGTTGCTGCGTAGCAATTTTAAATAATCGATCAAAATCTCCAGGTTTAGAAACGATAAAATTTTTGAGTAAGTTTGGGTCTTTTAAGTAAGGCGTATTGGCAGATTTAAATACACCTGCACTGTTAATGAGTAGTAATGATTTAGTATCGATTGGATACTGCGCAGCATAAAGTAATGCTACAGCACCGCCCATGGAGTGACCGGCAACATTTAGATTTTGATCAACATGAATGGCTTCCGCAAAGCGACGTAATTTTTCGGTTAGATTTGGAATTGAATAATCAAAATCTGCAGCTACTTTACTATCACCTTGTCCAGGTAAATCAGGGATAATGACGTGATAATGTGGTGTCAGATAGCGAGCGACTCGGTTCCAATTATCCCGACTGCCTGCAAGACCATGAACAAGCATAAGTACTGGTTTGCCTTTGGTTCCACCTTCACTGTAAGCCCAATCGATGTCGGAGACTTTAATGCGCTTGGTATTCAGTCCAGCCCAAGCACGTTCTTGTTGTAAAATATTTTGTATATTTATACTGCTTGGCGCGGCTTGAGTTGTCGATGTAATAGAGATTGTACCGACTGCAATTGAAGCAGCAAGTAAGTGTGAAAATATCCTTTTCATTGTATTTCTCTGTGTATTGTTATTGTGCAAATTTAGATTAAGTGAGTCTGTTATGAAATGCATTTGCTCAAATCAATCATCCGATAAACTATAGGTCAATTATTGATGAATCGATCAGTATCAGCGGAAATGGCACAGTTGATCTTGGCCACAGTATCACAAATTCCTTATGGGAAAGTAGCCAGTTATGGTCAAATTGCTGCGATGTCAGGACTGCCTAAACATGCCCGTTTGGTTGGTCGTGTTTTGAATCAATTAGATGTGAGTAGCGACTTGCCTTGGCATCGTGTCATTAATGCGCAAGGTAAAATTAGTCATCTGCGTTTGGATGATCAAGGTTTTAATTGCCAGCAAGCTAGATTGCTTAAAGAGGGTATTGTGTTTAACAATGGCAAAATAGATTTTAAAGTTTTTGGATGGTTCGAGTAGCTCCGTATGATGGTATACGGAGCTATCAGTTATTATTGCTTTACGACAAAAACAGGTACATTGACTTCAGTGATGAGGCTTTGTGCGACACTGCCCATAATTAATTTCTTGAATCCTGAGCGACCGTGCGAGCTGATAACAATCAGATCAATATTAAGCTCATCAATTGACTTCATTATTGTGCGGTGAATACTTTCTCCTTCGAGTATTTTAGTCTCTACGTCTACTCCATATTCATTAAACTTTGCTTTAGCTTGAGCAAGGTTGTCTTCAATAAATTTTCGTGCTCGTTCAATTAAAAGATTTGACTGCCCATCTGAGAGATATTCGGCTGCGATATAGGGATCGAGTGTCATCACTTGAACAACAGTAATTTTACTGTTAAATGCTTTAGCCAATTCAACAGCATGCTGAACGACGTTGAGTGCTACTTCAGAACCATCCACTGGAACGAGGATATTTTGATAACTCATGTTGTTCTCCTTTTTAACCGTTCTGTTTAAAAGTGTATAAGTTCATCATAGACGTTAATTGTTCAAAATAAAACCAAGTGTAAAGCTATGTTTTTTTATATTAAGTTATAGTTTTTAATTTATTGTCGTAAAATTTTAGAGGTATAAGATAGTAACGAACTATGAAGAATGAAATCTGATTAACTGAATCATAAAAAGATCAATTTGAAAATATTGTGATGGGTAGAGATGTAATTAAGGATGCGTCAGATATCTTTATAAAGTATGGAGTCTATAATTAGAATTAAAAAGTATAAGCCTTACTTTAGCGACTATATTTTGAAAACCCACTCCGTTTGAGTGGGTTTTTTATGTCTTTAAGAGTGATAATGATAAGATATTTGGAAAATAAGCAACTGAATTTTAACAACAATGAAAGATTATCCAGTAAATATCATTCATGAAGATTTAGAGAATATTGAAATCGCTTGGGAAGGCGATTTATGGGATCGCCGTCGTCTAGGTGAGCAATTAGAACGTTATGTAGATCGCTTAAATTGTGGTGCTGTTCTAGCTTTAGATGCTCGTTGGGGTGAAGGTAAGACCTGGTTTGTCAGACATTGGAAAAAGCATTTAGAAGATCAAAGTCACCAAGTTGTTTATTTAGATGCTTTCGCCAATGATTATTTAGATGATCCATTTTTGACGATTGCAGCAGAGATTAGCCATGCTTTGAACGATGTAAATGAGATCGATGATGCTGATATTAAAGATTTTAACTCTAAGACTGCTTCGGTATTAATTTCTTTGGCGGCTGTCATGCCATTAATTGCTGCAAAAGCAGGTTTGCATTTGGTAGGACTAGGCGGTGCAGGTGAAGCTTTACAAGAGGTCTATAAAGAGGGCAAAGATGTATATGACACAGCAAGTGAAGAAATAGCCAATAAAGTTAAAGAGCACATTGAGAAGAAGATTGAAAATCATCATATCGAAAAGCAAACCATTCAAGATTTTAAGCAAGAGCTCGCTGAACTTGCTGCAAAATTAGAAAAGCCATTGGTATTTATTATTGATGAGCTAGATCGTTGCCGACCTGATTTTGCTATTCGTTTAATTGAAAGGATTAAACATTTTTTTGACATTCCAAAAATTGTTTTTGTTTTGGTAATGGATAAAACCCAATTTTCAAAAGTGGTTTGTCATAACTATGGTTATGATGAAAGTCTTGGTGAAGAATATTTAACAAAGTTTATTGATTTTACTGTTGAATTTCCTAACTTAGGAAAGACGCAGTTGTATGAAGAGGTAATAGCACAGCAGTTATATCGTATCGGCGAATTAACATCTGTAGATACTAAAAATGAATTGTTTTTTTGGATTTTAAGTTTGCAATCTAGCAAAGAATACAATTCTAGAGAGTTGGTGAAAAAAATTAATCAATATGCACTCTTGAGAACAAATGATTTCAAGCTTAATCTAATTTTAAATGCTTTCATCTTTGATGAAAATTTTAATATTTCAGCTAATTATTTGCATAAGATAATTGATTATTTATTCAACTATTTAAACGGCGATAAAAATGGATATACGACAAAATCTTATTTTATCCGACAGCAATTATTGAACGAAAAAAATATCGATGACATTATTATTTGCAATTTGTATGAAACACTTTTAGATATAGAAGAAAGATTTAAGACTGTAGGGCAACAGGATCATAAAAATCAAACTCTTCAAAGATTCTTGAGCCCTTATTGTATTAGTAAATTAAAAGATATTAAGGATTTTAATTCGATTTGGATGCAATATATAAAAACAGGACTATTTGAAAAATATTGATAATTTTTCAATATCATCGGTCTGCAACTGTTCACGCATTTTTAAAAACTGCTTTTCATCTAAGTCATATAACTTAAGAGAAAGCAATTTTTTAATATCTTGTTCAGGGAAACGGTATTTAATAATTTTAGCAGGTACACCACCGACGACAGCATAAGGCGGTACATCTTTGGTCACGACTGCACCTGTAGCAACGACTGCACCTTCACCAAGTTTTACCCCTTGCATAATCATGGCACGACTACCAATCCAACAACCATCACCAATGACAGTATCGCCAGCAGGCACAAAACTACGCGTATCAAAAGGAAATGCTGAAATCCAGTCGGTACGGTGTAACTGATTTCCACCCATCATGATGACACACTCAGCGCCAAAACAGACAAAATTACCAATATAAAGCTGATCGATGGGTTTTTCTGGTGTCGAAGCTTTGTCATGTAGATAACGCACTACACAACGCTCAAAACCTTGATCCCAATAGGCTGAGTAATAACTGTAATTGCCTTTAATATGAATATTCGGATTTTTGACTGTTTTAGAGATAAATTCGAATTCGCACCAGTGATTGATAGGGGAGTTGATCAGCTTTTCAGACATGGTGAAATAAAAGGAGAATATTTTAGGGCATTATATACCAATTAAAACTTACATCCTGAATAAAAACTTTTATATTCATTGAGCATTAGAAGAATGGAAAAGCTATGTTTGTTGAAACAGAATTTAGAGAAGATAGACCTGAAGAAATATATAGAATAATAAAGGAGTATCCTCTTGCATCTTTGGTCGCACAGACCCAAACAGGGTTAATTGCTGAACATATCCCGCTCATATTAGTAGATGAACAAACATTGAGAGGACATGTTTCATTGCAGAATACACTATTCAATCATTCGATTTTGAATAATCAAATACTATGCATCTTTAAAGCAGAGGATGCTTATATTTCACCGAATTATTATCCTTCAAAATTTGAAGATCACAAAAAAGTACCTACTTGGAATTATCAAGTCGTACACATTAATGGTGAAATTCAGTTTTATCATGATCAGAAAACTAAACTTGCAGTATTAGGTCAACTCACCCAACAACATGAACGTATCACGAATGGTAAAAATGCTTGGAAAATGGCAGATGCACCAAAAGATTTCTTGATGGAAATGCTCAACCATTTTGTTGTATTTGAAATTAAAATTGAAAGAGTCATTGCTAAATCAAAACTAAGTCAAAATAGAGAGGAAAAAGATTTTCGTAATGTTATTACGAAGCTTCATGAAGCTGGAAAAGTGCATCTAGCAAAAACAATGAATCAATTAAAATGAAAATAAAAAACCCCTCATCAGAGGGGTTTATAGCCTAAAATCTCAAGAATTAAAGATATTCTACGCTCACAATTTCGTATTCAACTTCACCTTGAGGTGTCGTAATTTTAACTTCATCGCCTTCATTTTTACCCAAAAGACCACGCGCGATAGGGGAATTCACAGATATTTTGTTAATTTTAAAATCTGCTTCGTCGTCACCAACAATTTGATACGTCTTACGTTCTTCAGTATCCAAATTTTCAATTGTAACTGTCACGCCAAAAACAACGCGTCCATTTTGCTCAAGTTCTTTAACGTCAATCACTTGTGCAGCACCCAATTTTCCTTCGATATCTTGGATACGGCCTTCACAGAAACCTTGTTGCTCACGTGCAGCGTGGTATTCCGCGTTTTCTTTAAGATCTCCGTGTTCACGTGCTTCAGCAATCGCTGCTGTAATACGAGGACGATCTACAGTTTTAAGTTGGTGTAATTCTTTCTCAAGCGCTTCTTTGCCTTGAGGTGTCATAGGATAACGTTGCATAGTTGTCCCTCAAAAAAGTAAGTATGAAAAATACTAAGTCTATAAATGAAAAAAAGCCCGCCACCAAGAGGTGGCGGGACTTCTTGGTAGTGTATTAACCTACTGTTTGTAAGTCTTGCAAACGATATACATCCATTGGCAATTTGATTGCTAAAGCTTGGCAAACTGCATCTGCACCATTAAGGGTAGTCGTATGATAGACCTTACCTTGAAGTGCAGAACGGCGGATTGAGAACGAATCCTGCTGAGCTTGTTTACCTTCTGTTGTATTGATAATGAGGTGTATTTCGCCATTTTTCAAGCGGTCCACAATATTTGGACGACCTTCAGTGACTTTATTTACACGTTCACATTCAATACCAGCCGCTTTGATGACATCGTAAGTGCCACCAGTAGCAAGTATTTTGAAACCAAAGCCAGTAAGTTGTTTTGCAATACCTGCTGCACGTGGTTTATCAGAATCACGTACAGAGATGAACGCATGTTTAACTTCACCTTCCGTTGGAAGACCTGGTAAACGCTCATTTGCACCTAATACAGCTTTATAGAACG
This sequence comes from Acinetobacter sp. 24-47-67, assembly GCF_056779735.1. Lineage (NCBI taxonomy): Bacteria > Pseudomonadati > Pseudomonadota > Gammaproteobacteria > Moraxellales > Moraxellaceae > Acinetobacter > Acinetobacter sp. 24-47-67. The sequence goes on along the minus strand of NZ_JBWYIK010000001.1, from coordinate 768,479 downwards.
CTTCACCAAATGTTTTACCAACGCCCATTACTTCACCTGTAGATTTCATCTCAGGCCCAAGGATTGGATCAACTCCAGGGAACTTGTTGAATGGGAACACTGCTTCTTTAACAGAGAAGTGCTCAGGGATAATCTCAGTCGTGAATCCTTGAGACTCTAAAGATTGACCCGCCATACAACGTGCAGCGACTTTCGCTAAAGACTCACCGATACATTTAGAAACGAATGGCACTGTACGTGATGCACGTGGGTTCACTTCTAAAATGTAAACGTCTTCGCCTTTAACAGCAAACTGTACGTTCATTAAACCAACAACACCAAGCTCTTTAGCCATCGCGATAGTTTGACGGCGCATTTCGTCTTGGATCTCATTTGACAACGAGTATGGAGGAATCGAACATGCAGAGTCACCTGAGTGGATACCTGCTTGTTCGATGTGCTGCATGATACCGCCGATCACCACATCTTTACCGTCAGATACGCAGTCTACGTCAACTTCGATCGCGTCGTCTAGGAAGCGGTCAAGAAGAACAGGGGCATCGTTAGAAGCTTGAACAGCATCACGTAAATAGCGACGTAACTCTTCATCGTTGTATACGATTTCCATCGCGCGACCACCAAGTACATATGATGGACGTACTACAAGTGGATAGCCAACTTTCGCTGCTTCAGCCATACCTTCTTCAGCAGATTTTACAATGCTGTTGTTTGGTTGACGAAGTTGCAGACGTTGAATCATTTGTTGGAAACGTTCACGGTCTTCTGCACGGTCAATCGCATCAGGAGATGTACCAATAATTGGTGCACCAGCTTCTTCTAAAGCACGAGCCAATTTAAGTGGTGTTTGACCACCGTACTGTACGATGATGCCTTTTGGCTTCTCAATACGTACGATTTCTAACACATCTTCAAGTGTAATTGGTTCGAAGTACAGGCGATCAGATGTGTCATAGTCAGTAGAAACCGTTTCTGGGTTACAGTTCACCATGATTGTTTCATAACCGTCTTCACGCATTGCAAGCGCCGCGTGTACACAGCAGTAATCGAATTCGATACCTTGACCAATACGGTTAGGACCACCACCGATCACCATGATCTTGTCTTTGCTAGACGGGTTTGATTCACATTCGTCATCGTAAGTTGAATACATATACGCTGTGTCTGATTCAAACTCAGCAGCACAAGTATCTACACGTTTGTAAACTGGGGTTACGCCCAAGTTCCAACGATGTTTACGGAATTGTTTTTGTGAAATACCCATCAAGTTCGCAATACGAAGGTCAGATAAACCTTTACGTTTAAATGAACGGATGTTGTCCGCATTTAGATCGCCAAAACCTAAAGTTTTGATTTGGTTTTCTGTTTTGATGATGTCTTCGATTTGGATCAAGAACCATTTGTCGATCTTAGTCGCTTGGAATACATCTTCTAATGTAAAGCCGTGACGGAATGCATCAGCAACATACCAAATACGCTCAGGACCCGGAACACGAAGTTCTTGTAAGATTTTCTCACGCGCGCCTTCAGCACCCACTTCGATTTTTTCATCAAAGCCAGTTGCACCCACTTCAAGACCACGAAGTGCTTTGTTCATAGACTCTTGGAAGTTACGACCAATCGCCATCACTTCACCAACAGATTTCATCTGTGTAGTTAAAGTTGCGTCAGCTTGTGGGAATTTCTCAAAGTTGAAACGTGGAACTTTAGTTACAACGTAGTCAATCGCAGGTTCGAATGATGCAGGTGTTGTACCACCAGTGATGTCATTTTTAAGCTCATCAAGGGTATAACCAACCGCTAATTTCGCAGCGATTTTCGCAATAGGGAAACCAGTTGCTTTTGAAGCCAATGCAGAAGAACGAGATACACGTGGGTTCATCTCGATCACAACCATACGACCAGTATTTGGACAAATACCAAACTGTACGTTAGAACCACCTGTTTCTACACCAATCTCACGTAACACTGCTAAAGATGCATTACGCATTAACTGATATTCTTTATCTGTTAATGTTTGTGCAGGTGCAACAGTGATTGAGTCACCTGTGTGTACGCCCATTGGGTCAAAGTTTTCAATCGAACATACGATGATACAGTTGTCGTTTTTGTCACGAACAACTTCCATCTCATATTCTTTCCAACCAATTAAAGATTCATCGATCAATAATTGTTTAGTTGGAGAAAGATCGAAACCGCGTTCACAGATTTCAAGGAATTCTTCTTTGTTGTATGCGATACCACCGCCTGAACCACCCATAGTAAATGATGGACGGATAATCACTGGGAAGCCGAAACGTGCTTGAATTTCTAAAGCTTCTTCCATTGATTCAGCGATTGCTGCTTTTGGACATTCAAGACCAATTTTACGCATTGCTTGGTCGAAAAGTTTACGGTCTTCCGCTTTTTCGATCGCTTCTTTCGTTGCACCAATCAATTCAACATTGAATTTTTCTAAAATGCCATGCTCATCAAGGGCAAGGGCACAGTTCAATGCAGTCTGACCACCCATTGTTGGAAGAACTGCGTCTGGACGTTCTTTCTCAATGATCGCTGCAACAGTTTGCCAAGTGATTGGCTCGATATACGTTGCATCTGCCATTGCAGGGTCAGTCATGATCGTTGCAGGGTTAGAGTTTACCAAAATTACACGGTAACCTTCTTCACGTAATGCTTTACATGCTTGTGCACCTGAGTAGTCAAACTCACACGCCTGACCGATAACAATTGGACCAGCACCAATAATTAAGATGCTTTTAATATCCGTACGCTTTGGCATTATTTGCTCCTCAATTACTTCTTAGATGCTTCAATAAGTTCGATGAAATGATCGAACAATGGTGCGCAGTCATGTGGACCTGGGCTTGCTTCTGGGTGACCTTGGAAACTAAACGCAGGCTTATCTGTACGATGAATCCCTTGAAGAGTTTGATCGAACAATGATTTGTGCGTCGCTTTAAGGTTTGCAGGTAATGTTTCTGCATCCACTGCGAAGCCATGGTTTTGAGAAGTAATCATCACTGTACCATCTTCAATGTTTTGTACAGGATGGTTAGCACCATGGTGACCATGAGGCATTTTCACCGTTTTAGCGCCAGAAGCGAGAGCAAGAATTTGGTGACCCAAACAAATACCAAATACAGGTACGTTACGAGCATCTTCAACAATTGTTTTTACAGCTTCAATTGCATAGTCACATGCTGCAGGATCGCCAGGACCATTCGATAAGAATACGCCATCTGGATTTAGAGCAAGAACTTTTTCAGCAGGAGTTTGTGCAGGTACAACAGTTAATTTACAACCGCGGTCTGCGAGCATACGTAAGATGTTGGTTTTGACACCGTAGTCGTATGCAACCACATGAAATTTTGCTTCTGGTTGGGAGAAACCTTGACCTAATTTCCAAGAACCTTCAGTCCATTCGAAACCGTTTGGATCACAGCATTCTTTCGCAAGGTCTAAACCATTCAGACCGCCGAATGCACGAGCTTTTTCTAAAGCTTCTTCTTCTGTAATATTTTCACCAGCTAAGATACAACCGTTTTGTGCACCTTTAGCACGTAAAATACGTGTCAGTTTACGTGTATCAATGTCAGCGATAGCGACAACATTGTGAGATTTTAAGTATTCGCCTAAAGATTGCGTAGATCGGAAGTTGCTGTGCAATAAAGGTAGGTCACGAATGATCAATCCGTTTGCCCATACTTTATGAATTCGACCTGACTCAGCGTCTTCATCATTACAACCTGTGTTACCAATGTGTGGATAGGTAAGCGTAACAAGCTGTTGTGCATAACTTGGGTCAGTCAAAATTTCTTGATAGCCAGTCATGGCAGTGTTGAAAACGACTTCACCAGTCGTACTACCCGATGCACCGATTGACGTTCCTTTAAAGATCGTACCATCGGCAAGGGCTAAAATTGCTGGGGTGCTCAAACCAAAGCTCCTGAAATTTAGGCTGTAAAAAAGCGAGTAGACGAAAAAAAAGGAAGGCTACTTTAAAACCCACCCTCCTTACATCTGCTCGCTTGAACTTAACACGGCATTATACGCAAACACCTTGATAAAGTCCACGTAAATAAACCTGAATTCGTCAGATATATACCTTGTAATTTGTTTAAAAGTCTGCTTTTTAAACTTTGGACAAAAGTCTAAGAATGTAAGAATTATTTAATAATTCAAAAGTTAAGTTTTATCACGATGTATCAAAATTTATGTAGACTTACAATTAATAAGCTAAGTTTATGAAACAGAATAACAAAGCTTCCAAAAAGCTGATTTGTTAAATAGAACAAATGTTGAAGTTGCTCCAAATGCTTCCTAAAAGTTCGAAAAAAGTACTGATTAGGTCAATTTACCAGTATTTTAGAAAGGACTGATTAAATATGGAAAATAGAGGTAAATATTGAATTGCTTGTTAAAAGCGTTGGTTCAATTATTCAAAGATGAAATTGGTAGTTAGCATGCTGGGTTTTAAAAATTAAACCGAGATCGAATTTAAAGAGATTTGACGCTACTTCGGTGTTTGTGAAGAAATATTTAAGAGCAGATTTGGCTGTTCAAGTGATTAAGGACAATTTTGAAATTAGAAATGAATAACAGGAATTACAAATATAACTAGATATAACACGTTGAGATCAGCTGTATAAAACTTAACTCTAAAAGAGGTCGGAAGAGTCTACAACTATAGAACTTAAATATTGGGGTAAAAAAATAGTGAGATTAAATCTCACTATTTTTTTTAAAACTGATGCAACCAATCGCGCTTGTTATGGAAGTCAGCTTCAGGACTACTATGCTGCATAGCATAATAATGTTTAGCTTGCGATGTGTTTAATACAGCGGATAAGCCAATAAAAATATCCTGCCATTTCAATTTATGTTTTAACATAAACTCCGTTAGATCAAGGCTCACATTTAAACCATAGTGCGTCTTTTTGAGTGAATTCAGTTCTATGTCATAAGCTGCTTGAGGTGGCATATCTTCAGGGTAACGATACTCTTCAAATTGATACGCTTGCCAAGCTTGAGAAGGGGAGAGATTGACTTCACGATAAAAGTCCTGATCTTTCACCCCAATGAAAATTTCAAAGCAGGTTTCTTCCCAAAGAAAATCTCGTCGTGGATGACCAGCTACAATTTCCGGATAAACTAAGTATTGATTTGGGTCACGTAACCAATAGCCCACATTTAGTGTGTATGGACTCGCTTGTTCAATTGCACCAACCAAGGAGATATCAAAGTAACGGTCAAAAGAATTTAGTTCGTAACTTGCCATTCAATGCAACTCAAATTAATTAGAAAGATGTGCGTGGCGAACAAGATTCGAAAGTTTAGGATTTTGTTTTGCCGCTTTCTTATATAAAAGTGCAATCTTTCCAATGGTTTGAACAACCTCTGCACCAGTGACTTCGGCGATTTCAGTAATGACTGCTGCACGAGCATCACGATCTTCACCGCCAATTTTTACTTTAATTAACTCATGATCATTTAAAGCACGTTGAGTTTCTTCAATGACATTTTCAGTTAAACCTTGACCACCTAACATTACCACTGGGTTAAGTGCATGTCCGATTTGACGCAAACGTTTGCGTTCCTGAATTGATAAAGCCGCCATAAAGATAACCTAATTTTAAAAACGACTTAGTATAGCAAATCAAGAGATCAAACGCTTATGTTTCTCAGAAATAATCGATCAACTTAAATCAAAAAAACATAAACGATAATCTTGAATTAGATACAGATGAATACTGCAAGGGGGATAAAATTCACGTACAATAAAAAGTTAGAAGATTACGTGTATTTAAAGAGTTATGGCAACACGCATTACCAATCAGAAGTTATCCAAAAGTAGTCGTGCGTGGATGAGAGAGCATTTAGATGACCCGTTTGTGAAAAAAGCACAAAAGGAAGGTTATCGTGCGCGTGCTGCATATAAATTGCTTGAAATCCAAGAGAAATACAAAATCATTAAACCTGGTATGACTGTCGTGGACCTTGGTGCTGCACCTGGTAGTTGGTCCCAAATCGCCGGAAAATTAGTGGGTGATAAAGGTTTAGTGATTGCATCAGATATTTTGGAAATGGATGCACTTCCAGATGTGACGTTCCTGCAAGGAGACTTTCGAGAAGAGGAAGTTTTCGAAAAATTGTTAAATATTTTAAATGGACGAACTGTAGACGTTGTAATTTCAGATATGGCCCCCAATACATCAGGTAATAAGGCCGTTGATCAACCTCGACAAATTTATTTGTGTGAACTTGCATTAGACTTTGCCAATAAAGTTTTAGGTCCGAAAGGACAGTTTGTTGTCAAAGTTTTCCAAGGAACTGGTTTTGACGAATTCCGTAAGGAAGTTGTAGACAGTTTTGAAGTATTAAAAACTGCAAAGCCTGCTGCTTCGCGTGCTCGTTCGAAGGAAGTTTTTTTAATTGGACAGGGCCGTAAAAAGAAATCGCAATAAAGTGACTTGCCAAGTCGCTAAAAAATGTGCATTTTGTACCTTTTGAATATTTTATTGCGAAATTGATTTACTCGCTTTTTGTTAAAGGTCACCCAATTTTGGGCATGATCAAATTAGATTGATATGGGAATAAAGCTTTGAGCGATCTCTTTAAGAATGCCGTTTTATGGCTTGTTATACTTGGTGTGCTGATATTAATTTTCAGCAACATTAGTGACCGTGATAAGCCTGCTGCATTGAACTATTCAGAATTTGTTGCAGCGGTTAATGCTGGTCAAATTAAACAAGTTACCATTGACGGTGAACGAATTAGTGGCGAAAAAGTAAATGGTTCTCCATTTGAGAGTATTCGTCCTGCGGTTCAAGATCCTGAGTTAATGCCGAATCTCATCAAAAATAATGTCGTTGTTGAGGGCACTGCTCCGCAACGTCAAGGTTTATTGATGCAGCTTTTGATCGCAAGCTTTCCAGTACTTTTAATCATTTTGTTATTCATGTTCTTTATGCGCAACATGGGTGGCGGTGCTGGTGGTAAAAACGGCCCGATGAGTTTTGGTAAGTCAAAAGCAAAAATGCTTTCAGAAGACCAAATCAAAGTCACTTTCACAGATGTTGCGGGTTGTGACGAAGCGAAACAAGAAGTCGTTGAAATTGTGGATTTCTTGAAAGATCCAACAAAGTTTAAGCGTCTTGGTGCGAGCATTCCTCGTGGTGTCCTGATGGTAGGTCCACCGGGCACAGGTAAAACTTTACTTGCGAAAGCGATTGCTGGAGAGGCTAAGGTTCCATTCTTTAGTATCTCAGGTTCGGACTTTGTTGAAATGTTCGTTGGTGTTGGTGCATCACGTGTACGTGATATGTTTGAGCAAGCGAAACGCCATGCGCCGTGTATCATTTTCATTGATGAGATTGATGCGGTGGGTCGTCATCGTGGTTCAGGTACTGGTGGTGGTCACGATGAGCGCGAACAAACCTTGAACCAGATGTTGGTGGAAATGGATGGTTTCGAAGGTAATGAAGGTATCATCGTTATTGCTGCGACTAACCGTGCTGACGTTCTAGATAAAGCTTTACTTCGTCCGGGACGTTTCGACCGTCAAGTGATGGTTGGACTTCCAGATATTAAAGGTCGTGAGCAAATCCTGAATGTGCATTTGAAAAAATTACCTTCAGTGACTGGTGTGGATGTCAAAGTATTGGCACGTGGTACTCCAGGGTTCTCTGGTGCGCAATTGGCAAACTTAGTCAATGAAGCTGCGTTATTTGCTGCACGTCGTAATAAAAATACGGTCGATATGCATGACTTTGAAGATGCAAAAGATAAGCTTTATATGGGGCCAGAGCGTAAATCAATGGTTCTTCGTGAAGAAGAGCGTCGCGCAACGGCTTATCATGAAGCAGGTCATGCGATTGTAGCTGAAATGCTTCCAGGCACAGACCCAGTACATAAAGTCACGATCATGCCACGTGGTTGGGCATTAGGTGTAACTTGGCAGCTTCCAGAGTTTGATCAAACCAGTCATTACAAAGACAAAATGTTGAATGAGCTTTCTATTCTGTTTGGTGGTCGTATTGCAGAAGAAATTTTCATTAATCAGATGTCGACTGGGGCTTCTAATGACTTTGAACGTGCAACAAAAATGGCGCGTGCAATGGTGACTAAGTACGGTATGTCTGACAAGATGGGTGTCATGGTTTATGAAGAAGATGCTCAACAGTCATTTATGGGTAGTCTAGGTGGTCGTACTATTTCTGAAACGACTCAACTTGAAGTTGATCGTGAAATTCGCCGTATCCTAGATGAGCAGTACAAAGTTGCACGTGATATCTTAGAAAATAATAAAGATATTGCCCATGCGATGGTAAAAGCTTTGCTTGAGTGGGAAACGATTGATCGTGATCAAATCCGTGACATTATGGAAGGTCGTGAACCTCAACCACCTAAGGTATATGTGGCTGAGAATCCAATTGTAGATGTAACCCCTACAGATGGTCCTTCAACGCCTCCACCTTTACCAGCAAGCTAAAATGAAGGAGCCTCTTATGAGGCTCTTTTTTTTGTGTTGAAATTATCCCTCATGTTTAAATTTTACTTGATATCATGTGAATAGATTTTCTAGGGACATCAATATGCAACTTATCTCTTTACCTAATCAGATTCTTAAATGTGGTGCATTGGAACTTGATTTGTCAAAGCCTCATGTAATGGGTGTGTTAAATGTAACGCCAGATTCGTTTAGTGATGGTGGTAAACACAATAGTGTAGAGGCGGCACTAGAGAGAGCAAAGCAAATGATTGCTGAAGGGGCGAGTGTTATTGATGTAGGTGGTGAGTCAACTCGCCCTGGCGCATCTGCTGTTGATGTTCAGGATGAAGTAGATCGTGTAGTTCCGGTCGTTGAAGCGTTGTCAAAATTGAATGTAGTGATCTCAATCGACACTTCTCAACCAGAAGTGATTAAAAAGGCGGTTAAAGCTGGAGCGCATATTTGGAATGATGTCAGAGCATTAACAAAGCCACATGCTTTAGAAACAGCTGCGGAATTAGATATTCCAGTCATTATCATGCATATGCGTGGTGAGCCAACCACAATGAACCAGTTGGATCAATATGATGATATTACTTTAGATGTGATTTCAGAATTGCAAACTCGATTAGATGCAGCATTAAATGCGGGAATTAAACCTGAAAATATCATGATTGATCCGGGTTTCGGATTTGCAAAAAATGCACATCAAAACCTGAAATTATTAAAAGAGTTGTATAAATTAAATGAGTTGGGATATCCAATACTTTCTGCATTATCTCGTAAGCGATTTATTGGTGAAGCTTTAGGTGGTGTACCTGCCCATGAGCGTGCAGTGGGTTCGGTGACGGGGCATCTGTTAAGCATACAGCAAGGAGCATGTATGGTCAGAGCACATGATGTAAAAGAAATGGTGCAAGCTATACAAATTTGGACAGCAATGAATAGTGTCAGTTAAATTAAAGGGTGATTTAAGGCAGTTAAAATCATCAATGAAAATATTGGCTTAGTTATACTTTGACTCAAAGTGAGATTTACTCCTCGTTTTTATTGTTGGTTTAATGTCTAGCTTGTGTTATATAAGCTCGGTTTTTGTTAATGCTATTACTTGAGCTTTAATATGTTGAATGATGTACTTCTCCCGATGTTCGACGATGAATATTATCCTGATATTCTCGTGGCTGAAATTCAGCAACTCATTGAAAAATTCTCAAAGAAGGTATCTAAGGTGAATTCCGATGCTGAGATTTATCAAATCGCCAATGATATTGTGGCGGAAATTAATGAGATGAAACCTCAGTTCGAAGATCTTGACTCTTCTCTTGATGATGCAGCAGCAGACTATATTGCTGAGGCAATGATGATGGTCGTTCAGGAAGAAGGATTCTTAGATATCGAAATGCAAGAACTTGTTTCAAATAGAGAGTGGTGAATCGCTCTCTATTTTTTTGTGTTGTTATTGTTGTGACTAAACGCTAGGCATAAAAAAACCAGCTTACGCTGGGTTCTTTATTTACACCATTATTCTCTATTAGAAGAATGGTGCCCGAGGCCAGACTCGAACTGGCACGCTTTGAGGGCGGGGGATTTTAAATCCCCTGTGTCTACCGATTTCACCACTCGGGCATGTGCGCAATAATAGAGGACACTTTTAAGCTTGGCAAGAGAAAATCGTATTATTTGCTTTCTTTTCAATCAACTTGCATTGATTAGGTTAAAAATTATAACTTTGGGGGTGATGGTTTAAGATATTTGGACATTAAATTGTCATCTGATTGCAATTTTAACTTCATAAATATGGTTTAAGTTCGAAGTTAAAATAACTCGCCAATTCATAAATAAAATGAAAAATAAAATCTCAAGACGTGCATTAATTAAAAACTCATTGGCTGGATTTGGTGCGATTTCACTGCCTGTTTCGATTACAGCATGTAATGGCGATGGTCAAACCAGCAATGAGCATAAAGTTGAATTTTTGCATGGAGTGGCGAGTGGAGATCCATTACAGGATCGAATAATTCTTTGGTCGCGAATAACACCTACAGATGTCACGGCAACATATGAATTACATTGGGAAATTGCACTTGATGAGAATTTTTCGAATATCGTGCAGATGGAGAAAATTAAGACCTCTGCTGCAAAAGACTTTTGCTTGAAAGTCGATGTGCTTAATTTGAGTGCCGATACTCGCTATTATTACCGATTTAAATATGGGCAGATACATTCTCCAATTGGTCGTACGAAGACCTTAGCAACCAAGACCAATGCGGTTAACTTTGCCGTATGCTCATGCTCAAATTATCCAGCTGGTTATTTTTATGTGTATCGTGAAATTGCGAAGCAGGACGTGGATGCTGTGCTGCATCTGGGCGACTATATTTACGAATATGGCAAAGATGGGTATGCAACTGAACAAGCCGAAAAGCTTGGTAGAACACTCGATGTGGATAATCAAAACGAGATTTACCGTCTAGAAGATTATCGAAAACGTTATGCAAAATACCGAACAGACCCTGATTTACAAGCGGTTCATCAACGTCATCCATTTATTCTGATTTGGGATGATCATGAGCTGACAAATGATGCATGGCGAGCTGGTGCACAGAATCATCAACCTGATCTAGAGGGGGATTTCGTAGTACGAAGAACAGCAGCCCTAACTGCTTATTTTGAATGGATGCCAATTCGCGAAAAAAGCAACAACGATATTCTTCATATTTATCGTCAGTTTAATTTTGGTGATTTAGTTCAACTTAATATGCTAGATACACGTATGTTGGCACGAGATGAGCAACTGGCTTTTGCTTCATTTATGGATGGTGAAAATCTAAATGTTGAGCAATTTAGAGCGGCATTATTGAATGAGCAGCGACAGCTAATAGGGTTAGATCAGTTAAATTGGTTGGCGAATAGTCTGCAGAGCTCTCGCGCAATATGGAATGTATTGGGTCAGCAAGTATTGATGGCGAAAATGTTGGTACCTGCTGAGGTATTACAAATATTAAATGTTGCCAAAAGCGGCATGGTAGATGGCAACTTTTTAATTGAAGCTCAAAAACGGCTCATGGAGTTGGTCGCGATTAAGTTGCGTTATAAAAATAATGATCCGAGCTTAACTGACGCTGAATTATCAAGAATACTAACCGTGATTCCTTATAATTTAGACGCTTGGGATGGTTACTATGCTGAGCGTGAGCATGTTTATGCTTTGTATGGGCAGTACCAAAAGAAAGTTGTTGTGTTGGCTGGGGATACCCATAATGCGTGGGAGTCTGCATTACATCAACAAAATGGTGAGAAGGTGGGGATTGAATTAGCAACAAGTTCAGTTTCTTCACCAGGTATGGAGAAATATCTCAATTTACCTGAGAACTTAATGCAAGAATTTGAACTAGTGTTTATCCAATTGATTGATGAATTAAGCTTTTGTAATTTGAATCAACGAGGCTATTTAAAATTGAGCTTTGATTCTATGCAATTGAGTGCAGATTGGTTGTTTTTAACAGATATTCATTCACAGGAGTATCAAGTTGATCAACTCAGATTGCACTCGACCACGTATGATACCAATTTAAATATAATTAAAGTAATGCAGCAAGCAAGTTGATCATAGCGCTACATGATGCTATCGATATATTTTTCAATATCGGTATGCTTGTAGCGCATACACAATTTGTTTTCATAGTTCATCAAATGAACATAAAGTTGCGCATTTTTTTGTTTTTGTTCAATCAATAATTGATGCTGCTTTGAGTTTTTGGATGAAAAGATTAGTTTTAAGTAAAGTTTAAAATTTTGTTTATAACTCCAGAAAGCCACTCTACGAATTTCTTGAATGTAGTAATAGTTTTCTTTAGAAGTATTTTCTCGGAATAAATTCTCTTTATAAAATTTAACGAAACCAAAATTCATAGCGAAATAAAACAAAATTCCCTGTAAGAACCAACTTTCCATAAAAGCGATATTTAAACTTTGTAAAAGAATGAGGATGGTCAGTTTGAATGGGGTATTTTTAAGTTGCTGGTAAGTTGAGATGCTACTATGCTTGATCTGTTTGAGGATGATTGGCGTAATCAGCATAAAAAATAACATGATACACAACACAGCACTCCCGCCAGATTGAAAGCCTTCTAAAAAAACAATGTGTTGTTTAAGCAAAAGGGTTAACAAATATGAGCAAGGGAGGAAAATCATTAATGCAAGTGCAAGCGGGATCAGTTCTTTACGCTCATCTAGAATCCCTTTGGTCTTTAACTGACTATAGAGCAAGAAGTTTTTTTTAAACGCTTGAGGATATTGTTGTTTTAGTTCTTGAAGATATTGAGCAACTTGCTGATTTTGATTCATTTGAATATGAAATTCTGAAGATGAGTGATTATAGCAGATGAGTTTAAAGAAAATGCAGACATAAAAAAACCAGCTTACGCTGGGTTCTTTGTTTACACCATTATTCTCTATTGGAAGAATGGTGCCCGAGGCCAGACTCGAACTGGCACGCTTTGTGGGCGGGGGATTTTAAATCCCCTGTGTCTACCGATTTCACCACTCGGGCTTAACAAGATGGAGGCGGAGGTCGGAATCGAACCGGCGTACACGGAGTTGCAGTCCGCTGCATGACCACTCTGCCACCCCGCCATGTCTTGTTGATGCGTATATTAACAAGCTCTGAAAAAAAAACAATAGTGCTTTTATTCGTATGTGCAGAAAAACAGCATATAACGGAAATTATTTAAAATATTCATGTAGAATGTGCGAAATTGATTCATATCAACACTTGGGAGATGTGCCGTGGCATTAGTTTTAGATGGTCGTGCATTGGCAAAACAAATTGAGGCTGATTTGTTAACTCGCGTAGAAGCGTTAAAAGCAAAATCAGGACGTACTCCAATTCTTGCGACGATTTTAGTAGGTGACGATGGTGCATCTGCAACTTATGTGCGTATGAAGGGTAATGCATGCCGCCGTGTTGGTATGGATTCACTTAAAGTTGAACTACCAAAAGAAACGACGACAGAACAATTGCTTGCTGAAATTGAAAAACTCAATGCAAATCCTGATGTTCACGGTATTCTTTTACAACATCCAGTACCTGCGCAAATTGATGAGCGAGCGTGTTTTGATGCGATCTCACTTGAAAAAGATGTGGATGGTGTTACTTGCCTTGGTTATGGTCGTATGGCAATGGGTGAAGCTGCTTACGGTTCTGCGACACCTGCAGGTATTATGACGATTCTGAAAGAAAACAACATCGAAATCGCAGGTAAGCATGCGGTTGTTGTAGGTCGTTCTGCAATTTTGGGTAAACCAATGGCAGCTATGCTTCTGGAGGCGAATGCTACTGTAACGATTTGTCACTCTCGAACACAAAACCTTGCTAGCTTTGTGAAGCAAGCGGATATCATTGTGGGTGCAGTCGGTAAAGCTGAATTGATTCAAAAAGATTGGATTAAACCTGGTGCAGTAGTTGTTGATGCTGGTTTCCATCCACGTGATGGCGGTGGTGTGGGCGATATTCAACTTGTTGGTATTGAAGACATTGCTTCAGCTTACACACCAGTACCGGGTGGTGTAGGTCCAATGACAATCACAACGTTGATTCGTCAAACTGTAGAAGCGGCTGAGAAAGCACTAGGTTAATTTAATCCTCCCTAACCCTCCTTTTTCACAGTAGGGGATAAACTTCAAATCTAAAATTGAAGTGCCTTTTTTTTTCTAAAGAGGGTTAGGGAAGATTCCTGAAAGATATAAATACCAATTAAAAGAATTTAAATGAGCTGTACTTTCCAATTTCCTAAAGCGCCTGAACATTTACTAAAAGCCTTACATGATGTGATTCCACATTGTGAACTTCATGCACAGCAATTGCCTGATACACCAATTTCACTTTGGCTCATTCCACCCGTTTTTCCAACCGATAAGCTAGATGATGAAGTTATTCGTCGAATTTGGAATGATACTCCATATTGGATTTTCTGTTGGGCATCGGGTTTAGCAATGTCACAATGGTTATTGGCTGAACCGCATCATGTGAAAGACAAAGTGGTTTTAGACTTTGGCGCAGGTTCAGGCGTAGTTGCGATTGCGGCGAAAATGGCTGGGGCAAAGCGTGTCATTTGCTGTGATATCGACCAAGTTGGTTTGGATGCGTGTCGTGCCAATGCTGAATTGAATGATGTTGAGCTTGAATATTTGGATGACTTATATAAAGCTGAGCAGGTTGATATCTTGTTGGCGGCTGATGTGTTGTATGACCAGTGCAATCGTTTCTTCTTAGATGAGTTTTTAAAATTTGCACCTGAGGTGTGGGTGGCGGATAGTCGTGTAAAAAACTTTAGTCATCCGAAGTATGAAAAGCTTGATGAACGCAGTGCAACGACATGGCCAGACTTGGATGAATCACCTGAATTTAGAAATGTCAGTTTTTATAAGACACTCAATGAAGTACATTGAGTGTCCTAAGTTTAGAGTGTGCAGTTAAAGCGAACGACTTGTAAGAGGCTAGGCTTAGTTTCTAAAGAAAGACGTGTATTGTAGTCTTCATTGCTGTATAGGCTTTGAGTGTTTGAGAATCCGAATGATGTTCGTGATTGACCAATTTGAACCTGTTGAGTTTCTTGAGTTTTATAATTGGGATTAGCAATTTCATTTACACTCAAAATGGTGGTTTTATATCGTTGAGTGTGCCCTAGAACTTGTTGGCAAGTACGTTGTAATTTGTGTTCATCAATATTTTGGTTGGCGCGTGCAGAGAGGGTATACGAAATATTGGCAGAATTCTCTGATTTATTTTCAATTTGATATCCTGTAGCTCCATTGTGCTGTCGCGGAACAGATTGACAGGCTGTAAGCATAAGGGCGATTAAACAAGAGCCAATCATTTCTATTTTTTTCATTATTTGATCCTAATAAGCTGTTTAAATCAGTATGCCATAAGTGTGACAACTTATTGGTACTAATAAACGTTACTAAATACACTTTATTCAGTTTGTTTGAAGTAAAAAAAAGGTCACCGAAGTGACCTTTTTTCTCATCATGCTTAAGCAGATTTAACCGCTTCTAAAAGCTCAGCTTGACGTTTTTTCAACGCTTCTGGTAAACGATCACCAAGTTTGTTAAATAATTCAGTATGGCTTTCAAGTTCTTTGATCCATTGCTCTTTGTCTTGAGAAGTCACAAGGTCAAATTGCTCTTTCGTAAAGTCTGAACCAGTCCAGTTCAACTGTTCGTAAGTTGGAACACGACCAATTGGAGTTTCAACAGCGTCAGCACGACCTTCACAGCGATCGATAATCCACTCAAGAACACGCATGTTTTGACCGAAACCAGGCCATACAAAGTTGCCTTCAGCATCACGACGGAACCAGTTCACGTTGTAAATACCAGGAAGCTTGTTACCAGCAGCTGCAGCTTTCTCACCAACTTTCTCACCCATTTCTAACCAATGTGTGAAGTAGTCAGCCATGTTGTAGCCAGCAAATGGAAGCATCGCAAATGGATCGCGACGAACAATACCTTGTTGACCAACAGCAGCAGCAGTTGTTTCAGAACCCATCGTTGCAGCTTTATAAACACCGTCAACCCAGTCAAATGCTTCTGAAATTAGAGGCACTGTGTCCGCACGGCGACCACCAAAGATGAACGCAGAGATTGGAACACCTGCTGGATTTTCCCAGTCAGCATCAATAGAAGGGCATTGACCAGCTGAAACTGTGAAACGCGCATTTGGATGAGCTGCTTTTTCTTCACCAGTATGTGGTTGACCTTTCCAGTTAGTTAGGTTGGCAGGTGCTTCTTTAGAAAGACCTTCCCACCATACTTCACCGTTGTCAGTCACGGCAACGTTTGTATAGATCACGTCTTTATGAAGCGTAGCCATACAGTTCGGGTTCGTCTTTGTATTTGTGCCAGGAGCTACACCGAAGAAACCTGCTTCAGGATTGATTGCATATAAGCGACCATCTTCACCTGGTTTGATCCAAGCAATATCGTCACCTACAGTTTCAATCTTCCAGCCTTCATAACCTGCTGGTGGAATTAACATTGCAAAGTTTGTTTTACCACAAGCAGATGGGAATGCAGCTGCGATGTAGTGTTTTTCACCTTGTGGATTTGTCACACCAAGGATGAGCATGTGTTCAGCTAACCAGCCTTGCTGACGACCCATGAATGATGCGATACGTAATGCTAAGCATTTTTTACCAAGCAATGCGTTACCACCATAACCAGAACCAAATGACCAAATTTCACGAGTTTCTGGATAATGAACGATGTATTTTTCTTTGTTGCAAGGCCAAGCAACGTCTTTTTGACCTTCTTCCAATGGTGCACCTACAGTGTGTACACATGGAACAAATTCGCCATCAGTGCCTAGAACGTCATAAACAGCTTTACCCATGCGAGCCATTTTAGACATGCTGACTGCAACATAAGGAGAGTCAGTAAGTTCGATACCAATGTGAGCAATATGAGAACCTAAAGGTCCCATAGAGAAAGGTACAACGTACAAAGTACGACCTTTCATAGAACCGTCAAATAAACCGTTTAATTTTTCACGCATAACCGCTGGAGCTTCCCAGTTGTTAGTTGCGCCAGCATCTTCTTTGTTTTCAGAGCAGATAAAAGTACGGTCTTCAACACGAGCAACGTCAGAAGGATCAGAGTTTGCAAGATATGAACCAGGGTGCTTTTCTTGGTTAAGCGCTTGCATTGTGCCGTTAGCGATCATCAAGTCGATATAACGTTGATATTCTTCTGCGCTACCGTCACACCATTCAATTTTTGCTGGTTTTGTTAGTTTAGCAATCTCTTCCACCCAAGCAATAAGCTTAGGGTGACGAACGAATTCTGGTGCGTTCACTTGGGTCATGGTGAGGCCTATATCAAAAGTGTACAATGTGGTGTACAAATAATATCTAGATGCTGGTTTGCAGACTCTAGATTCAGTATGAAAAAAAAGTGGCTGTATTAAAGCATATTTTCTTAAAAAAAATAAGACCAAAGGCTTAAATTGTGCTTAAGACTTGATTGGTGTTAAGTTTATGTAATTATTTGATATTTTTTTAAAAAATGAGTGATTTATTTTTTATTTTTAATTTTTATGTTTGGTATTTATAGTTAAAATATTCATTTAAAATAAAAACTTAATTAAAATGTGAGATCAATTCTCATCATCGAAAAATCAAATGAACATCATTTAAAAATTACATAAATTGGCTTTTAATTGAGTAGTAAATAGACGAAATTTTAAAGTAATTCAATTTTTAAACTCATAAAATGAATTCAATGCTAAAGCCTTTGTCTATGATTTTTAATGAAAAATCTGGATTTCATGCCACCAATAATGATCAAATTTATGAACAACTTATGCATTACTGGACAGATCTAGGTTTTGAAATACAAGTTTTTGATATTGCTTCAGAAATGAGTGTTCAAGCACTCATCGAAAAAGTTCATCTTCGACATTTAAATCATGATAATCAGGGGGTGATTGTGGTTGCTGGCGGGGATGGAACGTTAAATTCTGTGGCTAATTATTTATTACATCAAACCATCCCTTTGGTAATTTTACCTTTAGGGACATTCAATTATGTTGCACGGGTTTTGAATATTCCTTTAGATATTCTCGAAGCTGCAAAACTGGTGGTTGAAGGTAAGCCTAAAGCGGTACATGTGGCAAAAATTAATGATGCCATTTATCTAAATAATGCGAGTTTGGGTCTTTATCCATTGTTTATTAAAAAAAGAGAGTTATATAACCAAAAACTAGGGCGTCTACCATTACATGCCTATACTTCTGGCTTAGATGTGTTGATTCGTGATCGTAAAGAATTAAAGTTAGAAATTGAGGTGGATGGTGTGAATTATGCAGTTAAAACTCCTTTATTATTTTTAGGCAATAACCAACTTCAATTAAAAGAAATGAACCTCAATATCGCTAAAACGGCAGAAGAGGGTCGGGTTGCGGGAGTTGTACTTGCTCGCACGGATAAGCTGAGTATTTTTAAAACACTCATCCAACTCATTCGTGGAAAATTAGATCAGGCAGCAGACGTATATAGTTTTAGTGCGGATCATGTGCGAATACGTTCTCATCAAAAAAAAATGACAGTAGCAATCGATGGAGAAATTATTCAACTGGATTCACCATTAGATATTCATGTTGAAAGAAATGCACTGACCTTAATGGTGCCACAATGATTTTACATTTGTCTGATTTGCATTTTGGAACTGAGCAACAAGACTGTTTAGATGCAATTGCTCACTTTGTTGCAGAACATTTGATCGAAGCTGTTGTGGTCAGTGGTGATCTCACTCAAAGGGCAAGATTTTCACAGTTTTATCACTGCAAAAAATTTCTAGAAGAACTTAATGTTCCTTATATTGTGATTCCGGGTAATCACGATATTCCTTTGTTTCATTTATGGCGCAGATTTTTAAGTCCGTTTCATCGGTATAAGTTGTTTTTTGGTGACATGGAACAGACCTTAGAAACTGAGCATTTTTATATTATAGGAATCAATACAATTCACCCTAAGTACCATACCAAAGGTCGTATTACTGAGTTTCAAATTCAGGATGTTGATCAAAAAATTAAGGAAGCTCCTCAAGATAAATTAAAAATTCTGCTTACGCATCAACCTTTCTATAGTGGTGATCACGGTATAAATATGTCTAAAGATCGTCCTAAAAATACTGAAAAAGCCCTAAAGACATGGGCAAGCTCAGGGTTGAATGCAATTCTACATGGTCATTTACATGTATCTGCTGTTTATGATCTGAATAAGATTTTCCAACTTAATGCTCAACATCCAATATTGGATATTCATGCAGGTACCGCTACGTCACATCGTTTACATCATGACTTTTCTAATAGTTTTAATCTAATTGATGAAAAACTGAAGGTGCGTGAATATCGCTTTGATTCGAGATTCAAGAAATTTTATTTAGTTGCAAATCGGAATGAAGGCTAAATTATCGGAATGCCTAAAAAAAATACAAAAAATTAAATTTTTTTTCATTTTCCCCTTGAAGCAATTTTTTCCATCCCCACAAAAGTGAAATCAAATAATTTTGGTGGTGATCTAAGGAAATTAAGATCACGACTATTAATCAAAAGACTTAGTCTGATGGAGTATTTTTATGAGCAACATTCGTCCATTACATGACCGTGTAGTAATTCGTCGTGTTGAAGAAGAAACAAAAACAGCTGGCGGCATTTTATTGCCAGGTTCTGCTGCAGAAAAGCCTGCTCAAGGTGAAATTATTGCAGTTGGTAATGGTCAGATCACTGACAATGGCGTTCGCGCTTTAGATGTAAAAGTAGGTGACAAGGTATTGTTTGGTACTTATGCAGGAACAACTGTGAAAGTAGATGGCGAAGAACTATTAATCATGAAAGAGTCAGATATTTTAGCTGTTTTAGAAGGCTAATTGATTCTTTTTAATACTACTCATTTAATCAATCAGATTTAGTAATTTTAATAATATTCGGAGTCAAATATGTCAGCTAAAGACGTTAAGTTTGGTGATTCAGCTCGCACAAAAATGATCGCAGGTGTGAATATCCTTGCAGATGCGGTTAAAGTTACACTTGGTCCTAAAGGCCGTAACGTAGTTATCGATCGTTCATTCGGTGCGCCACACATCACTAAAGATGGTGTTTCTGTAGCGAAAGAAATCACATTAAAAGACAAGTTTGAAAACATGGGTGCTCAACTTGTTCGTGAAGTTTCTTCTAAAACAAATGACATCGCAGGTGACGGTACTACAACGGCAACTGTTTTGGCTCAAGCAATTTTGAACGAAGGGATCAAGTCAGTAACTGCGGGTATGAACCCAATGGACTTGAAACGCGGTATTGATATTGCAGTTAAAGCTGTTGTTGCAGATATTAAAGCAACGGCTAAACCAGCATCTGATTCGAAAGCGATTGAACAAGTTGGTTCGATTTCTGCGAACTCTGATACGACTGTTGGTTCACTGATCGCTCAAGCGATGGAAAAAGTGGGTAAAGAAGGTGTAATCACTGTTGAAGAAGGTTCAGGCTTTGAAGATTCTCTAGATGTTGTAGAGGGTATGCAGTTTGACCGTGGTTATATTTCTCCATACTTCGCAAACAAACAAGATACATTGACTGCTGAATTGGAAAACCCATTTATCCTTCTTGTTGATAAGAAAGTAAGCAACATCCGTGAGTTGATTACTGTTCTTGAGGCAGTTGCGAAAACAGGTAAACCACTTCTAATCATCGCTGAAGATGTTGAAGGTGAAGCACTTGCAACGCTTGTTGTAAACAACATGCGTGGCATCATCAAAGTATGTGCTGTTAAAGCACCAGGCTTCGGTGATCGTCGTAAAGCAATGCTTCAAGATATCGCGATCTTAACTGGTGGTACTGTGATTTCTGAAGAAATCGGTATGCAGTTAGATCAAACAACACTTGAACATTTAGGTACTGCACACAAAGTAACTGTATCTAAAGAAAACACAGTGATTGTTGATGGTGCAGGCGATGCGAATCAAATTGCTGAGCGTGTTCAACAAATTCGTGCGCAAATTGAGGAATCAACTTCAGAATACGACAAAGAAAAACTTCAAGAGCGTGTTGCTAAATTAGCAGGCGGTGTAGCAGTGATCAAAATCGGTGCTGCAACTGAAGTTGAAATGAAAGAGAAGAAAGATCGTGTAGACGATGCTCTTCATGCAACTCGTGCTGCTGTTGAAGAAGGTGTTGTTGCGGGTGGTGGTGTTGCATTAGTACGTGCAGCTAAAGCACTTGACGGTGTAACGGGTATTAACGATGATCAAAACGTAGGTATCAACATCCTTCGTCGTGCGATTGAAGCGCCACTTCGTCAAATCGTATCTAACGCAGGTGATGAACCATCTGTAGTGATTAATGCAGTTAAAAATGGCGAAGGCAACTTCGGTTATAACGCTGCGACTGGTGAATACGGCGATATGCTAGAGATGGGTATCCTTGATCCAGCGAAAGTTACTCGTTCTGCACTTGAGCATGCTGCGTCTGTTGCGGGCTTAATGTTAACAACTGAGTGCATGATTACAGAGATCCCAGAAGATAAACCAGCTATGCCTGACATGGGCGGTATGGGTGGTATGGGCGGTATGATGTAATTCATCCCACAGCCTAAAAAATCCCCGCTTTAAGCGGGGATTTTTTTGTCATCTGTCTGATAAATATTTGAATACTATTGTAAATATTGAATAAAAGCCTAGTAGAGCGCTAATCTAATGGAACATTAACACCATGATTGGGGGTGATGATGTTAACTGTTCAAGAAAATCAAATCATAGAAGAAATTTATGAGGCTGCCTTAAAGCCACATCACTGGGAAAATGTTTTAAAACAGGTCGTGGAATTTACACAGAGTTCAACGGCGATCTTTACTTACTTTGATCAGCTTCGGCCCGAACAAAATTTTATTTACACCATTAATATCCCGATTGATGGAATTCAAAATTATCAAACGTATAACTTAGATGTCGTAGACATGCGTATTCATGGTCAGTTAATGAATACCTATGGATTAGAGCATGCCTATCAAATTGATTGTCGATCATATGCTGAAACAGATAATGAGGATTTGAAGAACTTTTATGAATATTGTTTAGTTCCTTCAAACATCTGTTATCTCAGTGGGGTATTGTTAGAGTATGGAAAATATAAATGGGGCGTGCTTGCGGTACATCGACCATCAGATGAAGCTGCTTATGATACTGCCGAATTACAAAGTTTAGAAAGACTCGCAAAACACTTTAGAAGAGCGATTCAAATTCATCGACAAATTAAGCTTCTTCAAAATGATAGAAGTAATTACACCGAAATTTTAGATAAGTTGAATGTGGGTGTGCTCGTCGTTCAATCTAATCTAGAAGTGAGATTTGTGAATCAGTATGCGAAGGATTGTTTGAATGATACGAGTATGATTGAAATAGATTTGCATAACAGATTAAAAATAATCGAGCCTTATAATGCTCAATTAAAAAAATTGGTGCAGAGCACTTTCAAAAAGAATGAGCGTTATTCATTAGAGAGGCATGATCAAGAAGAAGTTGGGGGTGCAATGCAGTTATATAGCGATCGACATCAATCTGCTTACTTAATCACAGTCTCACCACTTAAGGTGCTGTCAGATTCAATGATCTTAGACAATAATCAAGTTGCATTATTCTTATCAAAAATGCAGGATCGAAAACGCTTGTCTAAAATATTACTGAAGTCAACATTCCAACTGACAGCTCGAGAAATTGAAATTTGTCAGCATTTTATGGACGATCAGCATCTTGAAAATATTGCTTTGAAATGTGGGATTACGCTGAGTTCACTGCGGACATATCTGAAAACGATTTATCAGAAGTTAGGATGCTCCTCACAAGCTGAAATGATGCGGATTTTGATCGAATTTATTGATGCTTTTCAGCATATTGAATAATCCCCCTTTAACGAAGATGTTGAAGGGGGATAAAATTAATTCATTCTGGTCAGTGTAAATGTGCCTTCATCTGCTACGGTAAAGCTTAAACTTTGAGTAGAAATTTGTAATGGTAAGCCTAAATGCGCGTCTGTATTGGATAATCCAGCACAACCATTTGTATCAATGCTGAGGGGCGTGGTAACAAAGAGCTTGTTGTCGCGTAATTGATAACGACCATACTCAATACCAGGGCCACCACAAGGTCCGTCATATGGATCTGGTTGATCATCGCCAACAGCATCAACCATAATAAAAGTGTTATTAGAATTAAATACGAAAATTTGTTTACCACTTGAGGACTGCCATGCGCCTACAATTCCACTATTATTTCGAGGAACTCGCGTAAACTCTGCACTTTCATCAGGATTTTCAGCTTCAGAAATCTTAAGTATAGAACCATCAAAAGATAGTTTCATTGAACGCGATTCCCCATGATCGAGAAGTCCCCAATCTTCATTGGTATCAATCACAGGCGTAGTAATATTTATTGAAGAAGCGTATAAACTTCCACTTAGGGCATCTAGATTTATTTTGGCGTATTCCATGCCATTTGAAGAACTATTAGGCTCGTTCGGGATTGGTTCACCGAGCATATATTCGCCATTCTCTCCAATAAATAACACAATTTCAGACTCATCATTTTTTGCATACCATACGCCTTGAATATCTTTGAGCAGTGAGCTGCTAAAATGTTCTTTAGCTTGCTCTTCACTGACTACTATATTGGAGGCAATTTCAGGAATATTGATAATTTGACCTTGAAGTCGCTCTCTAAAATCACTTGTCGCATTGCTGAAATCAATCGATGTTGGCGAGAAATTTGAAACATCATCTGGGATTTGTATGGTCTCTTTATCCTCATCGATATCCAATGATTGTAAAAAAATCAGTAGATTGATAATTCTCTTGTTACGTTCATCTGCATTTAAATCTTCATTCACGAGTTCATTTGGTGTCACACGAGCTAAACCTTGTACGGTACCAATTTCGATATCACCAATTTTAAATGTAATGACATCTCCATCTCGATATTCAAACTCCCCATTTGCATTGGTCTTCTTCGCATTGTCATTATTGCCATTCACGATATATGTCGCACCTGCTACTGGGCTGTCAGTCAGTATTCCTATTTTAATCTGATCATCATTTTTTGCGGATTTATCCGAACCACCACAAGCTGCTAAACAGGTACTGAGCGCCAGTGTTATAAGAGCTTTTTTCATCATTTCCCCCAAATCATTCGTATTTTTGTACCTCGAATATAGTTTTAAAAAATTGAATATGACTATCCTCAAATTGGGAGGGGGTGATGGCATTAATGCTGCGTAATTTTAGAAATTTTTTACTTTTGAGAAATTGCGCATATTTTTTTTTGAAAGATCAGATAAGCGGTTCATAGGTGAGGGCTTCATATTTTCTTCTTAATTCGATCAATGTTGATCGTTTCTGTTATTAGTTCTTGTTTTTTTATTCATAGTCACTGAATATCAATTAAATTTTTATATATTTTAATGAAAACACTTTCTAGAATTCTTTTGACGGCTTAACGACTATGTTATCTAAGTTCTTTATTGAACGACCTATTTTTGCTGGCGTACTTGCGATTATTGTCATGGCAATTGGTATATTTGCGGTGATGAGCTTACCGGTAGAACGCTATCCTGATATTGCTCCGCCAAGAATTACTGTATCAGCAACTTACACAGGAGCTGATGCCGAAACAGTTGAGGAAAGTGTCACACAGGTCATAGAACAACAAATTAAAGGAATTGATAACTTACTTTATTTTAGCTCTACCAGTAATGCATCTGGGAATAGTCGAATTAGTTTAAGTTTTGAAAACGGAACTGATCCAGACACAGCACAAGTCCAAGTTCAAAATAGCATTAATGGGGTGATCAATCGTTTGCCTGAAGACGTGCAGCGTCAAGGGGTCAATGTCTATAAATCCTTAGGTGACACCTTTATGGTGGTGGGGTTATATGATACTACGAACCAAAGTAATAATATTGCGTTGTCAGATTATTTGGCTGATTACATTGAACCAGAAATTGCGCGTGTAGAAGGTGTTGGTGAGGTTGATGTCTTTGGTTCTCAATATGCCATGCGTATTTGGCTAGATCCGAACTTATTGAAACAATATCAGTTGATGCCTAGTGATATTCGTGCCGCAATTGAAGCACAAAATACACAAGTTGCTGCAGGTGGAATCGGAGATTTACCGACAGTAGCAGACCAGTATCTTAATGCAAAAGTTACCGCTGGATCACGACTAAGAACAGTCGATGAATTTAAAAATATCATTGTCAAAGCGACCCCTGATGGAAGTTTTATTTATTTAAAAGATGTAGCACGCATTGAGTTAGGTGCTGAAAATTATCAAGCTTTTAATACCATTAATGGATCACCTTCAGCAGGCTTGGCTGTTTCAATGTCATCTGGTGCAAATGCTCTTGCAACCTCAGCTAAAATTAAAGAAGTACTTGAGGACATTAAGAAAAAACTTCCTGAAGGCTATCAAATTGTCTACCCACGAGATAACACGCCGTTTGTTCAAGAGTCCATTAAAGAAGTTGTAAAGACCTTAGTTGAAGCCATTATCTTGGTCGTGTTGGTCATGTTTATCTTTTTACAAAGCTGGCGCGCAACACTTATTCCAACGGTCACGGTTCCAATTGTTATTTTGGGCACTTTCGCCGTCTTATTTGCGCTCGGAATGACCATCAATACATTGACACTTTTTGCATTAGTTCTTGCGATTGGATTACTTGTAGATGATGCAATTGTGGTGGTCGAAAATGTCGAACGTTTGATGCATGAAAAGGGGCTATCTGCAAAGCAAGCGTCTATCTTATCTATGCAAGAGATGACGGGGGCTTTAATTGGAATTACAGTGGTGCTAACTGCAGTATTTATTCCGATGGCTTTTTTTACAGGATCGACAGGAGTTATATACCGTCAGTTTTCAATTACCTTGATTGCAGCCATGTCACTGTCATTGTTGGTCGCGTTAATTCTCACACCAGCATTGTGTGCGATTATTCTTAAACCTAAACAACAAGAAGCAAAATGGGCGACATGGTTTAATACAAAAATGGAATCATTACGATTGCATTATCTAAAGTGGGTTGAAAAAAGCCTGTCACTAAAATGGATCGTTTTAACCAGTTTTGCTGGGTTAATTGTGATTTTTGCTTTGTTTTATAAGTCGCTTCCAACCAGCTTTATTCCAAGTGAAGATCAAGGTTTTATCAGTGTCCAATTCAGTTTACCTGAAGGCGCACCTATGACAGAAAGTCAGCTTGTTGGTGAAAGTATTCGAGAGTATTTTCTTGAACAAGAAAAACAGAATGTTAGGTTGGTTCAAATTCGTTATGGACGAAATTTTTCAGGAACGGGTCAAAATTTAGGAACAGGATTTGTAGCATTACATCATTGGGATGATCGTCCAGGTGAGGCAAACTCTGCACAATCCATTCGTGAACGAGCGATGGAGTTCTTTAGAAAAGACAGTCGCGCTCGGATTATGGTGAGTTTGCCAGGTTCTGTAAGTGGTCTTGGCGATTCAAACGGCATCGAGTTTTGGCTGCAAGATTTAAATGGACAAGGACGACAGTATTTAGAAGATCAATTTCAAGCGCTAGAACTACAGGCAATCAACTTCACGACTTTTGAAAATTTGGGCAAACGCTCTAATCCAGATAAAGCCAAATTGAAAGTGAATATCAATCAAAAATTAGTGATGGCGAATGGTCTTTCACAATCTGCGATTAATAGCACTTTGGCTGCAGCTTGGGGTGGTTCTTATGTGAACGACTTTATTGATCGCGGACGTATTAAACGCGTCATGATGCAGGGGGATGCCGAGTATCGTTCAAAGCCTGAAGATCTCAATTTATGGTCTGTACGAAATAATCAAAATCAAATGATTTCATTTGGTAATTTTGCCACTGTGGATTGGGATGGAGGCCCTGATGTGGTGACTCGTTTCCAAGGTTATTCCGCGCTACAAATGGAAGCAGACACTGCAAAAAATGTGAGCAGTGGTGCTGCAATGCGTGATATCAAGTCTATGGTTGATCAATTGGACGGGGTTGGGCTAGCGTGGAGTGGATTATCGTTTCAAGAGCAACAATCGAGTACACAAGCCATTTGGCTTTATCTCATCTCTGTTGGCTTTATCTTTCTATGTTTAGCTGCCTTATATGAAAGTTGGTCGATACCTTCTGTTGTGATTGCTGCTATTCCATTGGGTATTGGCGGTAATATTATTTTTAGTTGGTTGGTCGGATTTCCAAACGATATTTACTTCCAAATTGCGTTACTTACGACGATTGGGTTGTCATGTAAAAATGCCATCTTAATTGTTGAATTTGCGGCAATGGCTCAGGAGCGTGGAGCTAACGCGATTGCTGCTGCTTTACAAGGTGCAAGTTTGCGCTTACGTCCAATTTTAATGACCTCGCTTGCTTTTGGTGCAGGGGTTATACCTTTGGTATTTGCTTCAGGTGCGGGTGCTGCCAGTCGTCAAGAAATTGGTGTCAGTGTCCTTGGGGGGGTAATTTTCGGCACAATTTTAGTTCTAGCCTTTATTCCCTTTATGTTTGTTATCGTTCGGAATATTTTCAAATATAAATCAAAATCAGCATCTGAAACTTAATGTGGTATCCGCAGTATAAAGAGTATGGTACTGCGGTTGATCTAATCCATTTTTAAATATCAGTTTTTGACAAGATCAATACGCACTAACATTTTCAATTAGTGTTAGCATGCCTTGCGTAATTCTAAACGATAATAAATGAAGCGATTATGGATCAAATTAAACAAGATCATAAAATTGAAGCATTACAACAAGCATTGATCAATTCTGATGTCGCTCAGATTGATCATATTGCGGATACGATTAATCCTGCAGATTTGGCTTTGTTTTTACAGCAATTAGAAATTGATCAACAAATACAACTTATCCACCATTTAGAAAACGCAGCATATGTATTTGAGTTTTTGCCCCTCAATCATCAAGTACAGCTGGTTAAAAAAATGGACGGCAAAAGTACAGTCCAGTTAATTGGTTCAATGCATTCAGACGCTCGAACAGATTTGTACAAAGCTTTACCGGATCAAATTAAAACATTTATTTTTGCGAATTTAGATCGAGAAACGAAGCAGCAAGTTCAATCTTTGGCATTGTATGCTGAGGAAACAGCTGGTGCGATCATGACATCTGATTATGTCACTTTGCCATCAGACATCTCAATGCAACAAGCTTTAGAGATTTTGCGCCATTCTGCTAAAGATACTGAAACTTTATATCTGATCTATATTACCAATCAACTTCAGAAACTTGAGGGTGTAATTTCTCTTCGAGAAATTGTGCAAGCACCTTTGGATAAAACGGTACAAGAAGTCATGACCACTGAGGTCATTTACGGACGGGTGGATGAAGATCAGGAATCAGTGGCAAAAAAATTAAGCCACTATGATTTTATCGCCTTACCCATTTTAGATCATGATGATCATCTACTCGGTATCGTCACTTATGATGATGCTATGGATGTATTCCAAGAAGAATTTACCGAGGACTTTTTGAAAAGTGGGGCGGTAGAGCTTAAAGAAAATATCAGTATTCGTTCAGCACCAATATTATTGTTATTTAGACAACGTGTTTTTTGGCTAGTGTTTCTGGTCTTTGGCAGCCTACTTTCGAGTATTGGGATCGCCCATTATGAAGACATCATTGCTGCGCATATTGTTTTGGTTTTCTTTTTACCGCTATTGGTTGGGAGTGGTGGTAACGCAGGCTCCCAATCTGCAACCTTGATGGTTCGAGCAATCGCAACTGGCGATGTAAAAGCCAAGGATTGGTTTGTGTTGCTTGGTCGTGAAGCGATGGTTGCTCTATGTCTGGGTGCAACGATGGCTGCAGCTGTTTCAATTCTTGGCTATATCCGTGGAGATATGATGGTCGCTTTAGTGCTTGCGATCAGTATGATGGGTATTGTCATGATGGGCTGTCTGATCGGGATGAGTTTACCATTTGTACTCAATAAACTAGGACTCGATCCCGCAAGCGCATCTGCACCCTTGGTCACTTCAATATGTGATGCAACTGGTGTATTGGTCTATTTATTTATTGCTTCACAACTCTTATTCTAAGGCTATGACTGATGGAGTATCTTTGCAGGATGTTGCTTAAATGACAAATAAAAATAAATTAACCCAAGCTGAAGTCATCAAAATGGAACGCGATCTTGCCAAGTTCGCAAACATGATGGATTCCGTCGTAAGAATTCCATTCACTAAACAAGGGGTAGGGGCTGATGCAGCATTGAGTACGATTCCTGTGGCGGGTGACGTAGCTGGATTTGTACTTACGTGTTATGCAGTATTACAAGCTCGAAAAATCGGTGTGCCCCAATCTAAATTGAATGGCGTGCTTAAACTTGCTGTGATGGATGGTGTAGTAGGTTTAATCCCTGTTGCAGGTACACTCTTTGATGTGTTTATTCGACCGAGTCGCAAGGCTTTAGATGTGGTTCATGATCATATTCGTGAAGAGTATCAGATTCATTCAGACCATCATGTGGTACACCCATTTTTACATGAAAACTTAGAGCGTAAACAGCAGAACTCTGCCTTCTGGCGAAATCCTGTCGTGGCATGGATTTGGATTCATATTCCTGATTTACTGGGTCTTCTGTTTTTAAGTATTTTTGCTGTTGCCTTATGGTTTGGTGTCACGTTCTTATGGCAATGGTTTCAATCTATTTAAAGTGTTATAGATTGAGTCCATTAAAAAAGCCTCCGTATGGAGGCTTTTTTTAGATGCAGATTAAGGACAATCAAGTTGTTGTAATGCTGCTACACGTTGCTCAATTGTTGGGTGTGTTTGGAAGAGTGCAGCAAGGCTGAATCCTTCTTCACGACCTGATGAAATTGAGAACGCTTTCATTTCTTTAGGCATTTGATCTGGCATTTCAGTTTCTGCTTGCAAGCGAAGTAATGCACTGATCATGGCTTGTTTACCTGCTAAACGCGCGCCAGCCTCATCAGCACGATATTCACGATAGCGAGAGAACCACATCACAATTGCCGAAGCAAGAATACCGAATACGATATCTAACACGATTGTAATGAGGAAATAGCTCCAGCCTGGTGCTTCACCTTCTTCACGACCAAATACGTTTCGATCTACAAAGTCGCCGACGATACGCGCGAAGAACATCACAAACGCGTTGACTACACCTTGGACTAAAGCAAGGGTGACCATGTCACCATTTGCAACGTGACCAATTTCATGCGCCAACACTGCACGTAATTCATCTTTATTCATGCGTTCCAATAAGCCTGTTGAAACAGCGACTAAAGCATCGTTTTTGTTCCAACCAGTTGCGAAAGCATTTGATTGATAAGATGGGAAAATACCAACTTCTGGCATTTTAATACCAGCACGTTGAGAAAGTTGTGCCACTTCATTGAGTAACCATGCTTCCGCTTGGTTGCGTGGAGCATTGGGATCAATTAACTCTGTACCTGTGGTTTTCTTTGCAATCCACTTTGACATGAATAGGGAGATTAAAGAACCCACCATACCAAAGACAAAACAGATCACAAGTAAATTGCCAAGATTCAAGCCACCCGCGCCATGGTAACTACCGACACCGAAGAGTGACAAGATTATGCCAGCTACCACCAGTACCGCGAGGTTGGTCAGCAAAAACAAACCAATCCGCATCATCGAGAAAATCCTCTTATAAATAAAATTTAATAAGCTTTTTGAATTAAAAAACCTACGTCAAATATGCTTTCGAATAGGGAAAATTTCAAGAAAAAAATAAAAAATATAACGAAAAAAATTGAGATTAATTCGAAATATAGATCTTCGCTGATGCTGTGGCATTATTTGTAGAATATGAACCAGCTGGTGCGTCAGTAAAACTGCCATCAGCGGCCACAATAATTTGGCGAGGAGGTGACTTTGGTTTAGATGGTGCAGTCACTTGAGCTGATAAATTCTGATTGTTATAGCTCGGTGAACTTAACTTAGAAGATACCGATGCTGAATAACTATTGATTGGATTTGAGCCTACACCATTGGCGTATAAATTATTGTAACGACTGAGTACACGTCTGACATAGTCTTGAGTTTCACGAAAGGGCGGTATTCCACCATATTTAGCAACATTTCCTTCGCCAGCATTATAACCCGCTAATGCCAATTGCGTATTGCCATTAAAGCGTTTCAATAGCCAAGCCAAATATTTTGCACCAGCGAAAATATTTTGTTCAGGATCATATGCATTATTGACATTAAATCGTTGTGCAGTCGCAGGCATCAATTGCATAAGACCCTGAGCACCAACAGGGGAGCGTGCATGTATATTAAAACCAGACTCTGTGTGCATCACCGCTTTAATGAGTCCTTCAGAAATGCCGTGTCGTTGAGCTGCTTGGCGAATATAGCCATCAAAGGCATTTCGATTTTTACTATGGCTTGGGAGAACAGATGCTTCGTTGCTTCCCCAATTGCTGTAACTATGAATATTGCTATCTGGATAGTAGGTTTTCTTTTCAACTTTAAGATGGTTGTATTTGTTTTTGCGGTTGGTCAGTACGGTAGTGCCGTTTAAATCTTTCAGCTGATAGATTGTTTGACCTGCAGAAGCCTGTGGCGAGAATATTAGAAAATTCACACACCCAAATAACGCTATGACTTTTATTTTATTTGTAGTTTTCATCATTCGAACACTATTTTTGTCCCTAAATGATATGTGGGTGATTTTCTGCAATGGAGATGTCTCTCGACTATGTAATGTTTTTTAACAATTCGTTGTAAAAAAATCAAGTCTTAATTGTTGGCTTAATATCCAAAAAAATTATTTATTTTTATTTATAAACAACTGCTTGACACATATAAGTTATTGAATTTTAAGGATATAGAATAGTGGTTAAAAAATGATCAATCTAAGGGAAAGCACCATCTTATCTTGCCAAAACTTTGTCAACCCCTAAAAAGTCCACAATTTTATCCACAGGTTTTGTGGAAAACTGTGGAAAAGTCCAAAAGATAAGCAATTCGACTAAAAAATGAACCCAAGCGTCCATTTTAGATGTGTGAATAAGACAGTGTTATGAAAAAATAAAAATTAGATGTAAAAAACAGATTCTTTAGATGCGATTAAGCACTGAATCGGCTAAAATTGCGCAGTATTTTTTTTATGGTTAATGTCGTCTATGTACTCGCCAGTTGAATCCAACCAAGGATTTAATTTTAAGCCAGAGCCACCTACAAGTTCTGCATATTATCGTTTATTAAAAAAACTTCGTCGTCAAGTAGGTCATGCAATCCGTGACTACAAAATGATTGAGGATGGCGATAAGGTCATGGTATGTATTTCAGGTGGTAAAGATAGCTATACCATGCTGGACATTCTCCTGCAGTTTAAACGCATAGCACCAATCAATTTTGATGTTGTGGCTGTGAATCTTGATCAGAAACAACCAGGGTTCCCTGAGGATGTATTACCCCGTTATTTAGAAGAAAATAACATTCCGTACTACATCTTAGAAAAAGATACATATAGCATTACCAAAAAGCTTACACCTGAAGGTAAAACCTATTGTGCAGTGTGCTCACGCTTGCGCCGTGGTTCTTTATATGGTTTTGCTCAAGAAATTGGCGCGACCAAAGTTGCTTTAGGTCATCATCGTGATGATATTATGGCAACGTTCTTCTTGAACCTATTCCATGGCGGTAGTTTAAAGGCGATGCCACCAAAACTACTTTCATCGGATAAAAAGAATATTTTGATTCGTCCTTTGGCGTATGTTGAAGAGAAAGACATCATCAAATACGCTGAAATGCGCAAATTCCCAATTATTCCATGTAACTTGTGTGGTTCGCAGGAAAACTTACAGCGCGCAATCATCAATGATATGTTGCGTGAATGGGATAAAGCTCATCCAAAACGTTTACACAGCATTTTTGGCGCGTTACAGAATGTCTCGCCATCGCAATTGGCTGACCGAGATCTTTTCGATTTTGAAGCCTTAGATGGACAACGTGAAGTTGATTTTGATGTAACTTGTTCAACAGCCGAAGGGGACACACCAAATAAGCGTATTAGCATGGTCAATCTCGGTTTTGCTGCTGAGTAATTCGTCTTAATAAAAAAAGCACTTTTCGAAGTGCTTTTTTTATTTCTTAGATTTTTACATTTTAATGAAGGTGTTGAGTCGATTTACAAAATGATGTTTTTTGTCACTTTAGGTCGTAGTACCGATACAAAAAATCATTGACAAACTTGTGAAAAAATAAAGATTTGATGATATTTAGGCGATTAGTTTTATTTACAAAAAAAATCGAACGCAGAGTACAAAAAAACGTATCGCATTTGGAAAATATCATGCTATAACTCTCTCAAGCGTAAAGCTTCTACATGTTGTTATCTTGGATAGGTAACGCAATAAATTGAATAAATACATCGAGGAAAGAACATGCCTGCATTTTTAACTGATGATTGGTTTGCAAACGTTGAGAAACTTACAGCTGAAGCTGGTGATTTGAACTTACCACCATCATTAGCAAATCTAGCATTGAATCTTGTAGTAACAGGTAGCGAAGGAACGACTGAATTAGCGCTTGATAGCGGTAAGATCCAAAAAGGCGCTTCTGCGAATGCTAAAACAACTTTAAACTTAGATGCGGATACTTTACGCAAAGTATTCTTAGAGTTTGACATGGCTGCTGCTATGCAAGCATTTATGACTGGTAAAATCAAAGTTCAAGGCGATATGTCTCAATTGATGGCTTTACAAACAGCGAAGCCAAGCCAAGAACAAAAAGATTTGTTCAAAAAAGTTTTAGAGCAAACTACTTAAGACTTTTTAAACAAAAAAAAGCTTACCTTTAGGTAAGCTTTTTTTTGTTAAATACTCACCAAACTTGGTGTCGTTTTAATATGTTCTAAATAAGCACGAATACGAGTGACGTATTGGATCGCTTGCTTATAACGCGTATTGTGCGATTGATTACGGTAAAGAAAATCATATACCTGTATCCAATCATTCGGATTTTTTCCTTGGGCTTTTAGGCGCTTCATAATCGCATCTGTGGCACCTGGCCCCATATTGTAAGCCACGAGGGCATACCAATAACGATCATGTTTAGGAATATAATCATATTTCGACATCATCAGGTCAAAATACTTCGCACCACCTGCAATACTTTGAGCAGGATCAACACGATTCGACACACCCATTGCTTTTGCTGTGTTGTTGGTGAGCATCATGATGCCACGCACACCTGTAGGAGACACAGAATTCGGTTTTAAGAACGACTCTTGGTAGCCTATCGCAGCGAGGAAGTGCCAATCTAAGTCGTATGTTTGGGCTGACTTTTTAAAGCTAGCTTTATAAATTGGCATACGTGTTTTCAGATTGCGCTGAATAGTATCCCAATCATCTTGTTTAACCACGTTGCGGTTGTAGAAAGATGCCATTTGACGGATAGCACCATTTTGCTTGCTTTGACAAACAAAACCGCTGGCAGTATCTGTTAAAGGATCAGTAGCATTTTTAAAAACCCAATTGATTTCTGGATTAAGCCCATTTTTGCGTAAGCTTTCAAGGTCACCACATGATGCGGAAAAACCTGAAAGATTCTTTTGCTCAATGGTCATGATTGATGCTGTGGTCACCGCGAAATGAGCTTTACCTTGCTGCACCATTTTCAAAGCGGCTTCATTACTTTGAACCGTTTTAAAATCGAGTTTTACATTTAAGTTTTGAGCGTAACTGCTCACCAAGTCATAGCCAAAGCCATGTTTGAAGTTACCGTCTTTAAAAACCACGGTGGGATTTGACACGGCTACCACTGTAAGCTTGTTCGAATTTACAATGGAGTTGTATTGGTTGTCGGTCTTTGTTGCATTTAATGCATGAAATGGGATAAATGCTGTAGCGAGGACCATCGCTTTAAACGAGAGAGAAGAAGTTAGTGAATTAAGGCAAAGCCTCGATCCAGTGTTTGAACTACTGCGCATGTTGTCTCCGCTACAAGTAATTTATGCCCAAAAAAAGCAAAAGCAGTACCGCTTTAAACTTTTATTTAAAGTTGATAAATTCAATTAGGGTGGGCGTCATGAACGTCATTCAAAATGACATGTGTGGGTGGATAAAATATTGAAGAAAATATCTTCGTACAAAAAGTAATCAAGATAAAACATGGGCGCATATTAATGGTCAATTTTACTCATGTCAAATTTTGTACAAAAAAAAATAAAAAACATGGTTTTAAGATATTGATAAATAAAAAGAAAAAACTTTATAAAATTTTTCCATGTAGAAATGCGGTATAAAATGTTGCAATGTGTCGCTATAACGTAAGCAAAATACTCATTTTATCGCCTATGAAATCGAATTTAATTACCCGAAGTGGGCATGACAAATTGGTCGCAGAACTACAATACTTATGGCATGAGGAACGACCTGAAATCACCAAAAAAGTGAATTGGGCTGCCAGTTTAGGTGATCGTTCTGAAAACGCAGATTATCAATACAATAAACAAATTTTACGAAAAATAGACCGTCGTGTTCGTTACCTCGGTAAACGACTTGAAGAGTTGCGGATTATCGATTTTTCTCCTGAACAAGAGGGCAAAGTATATTTTGGCGCTTGGGTAGACATCGAGAACGAGGAAGGCCAACTAAAGACGATTCGGATTGTCGGTGTAGATGAAATTTATGATCATCATCCTCAACATATTTCAATAGATTCACCTATGGCACGTGCAATGTTAGGTAAGCAAGTAGATGATGAATTTGAGGTACATACACCCTTGGGAAAAAAAACATGGTTTATTAATTCAATTCGCTATGAAAAGCTCGAAAATTCATCAAAATAGTAATTTCTGATTTAAAAATAGGCAGGCGAGCAAAATTTCTTAGAAAAGTGTTTGCCAATTTTAAAAAATATTTATATTATAGCCGCCATTGGAAGCGTGGCAGAGCGGTTTAATGCACCGGTCTTGAAAACCGACGAGGGTGTGAGTCCTCCGTGAGTTCGAATCTCACCGCTTCCGCCAAATTTTTAAAAAGCCACTAATTATTAGTGGCTTTTTTATTTTCTTCATGTTGGTGCGATACTAAGACAGATATTTACTGTTTTATTTAATTTTTTGAGCATATTATAAAAAAACCACCCTAAGGTGGTTTTTCTACAGCGTTTAAGCCACTTTTTCTGGAAGATCGAACCAAATCACACGAGCATCTTCCGATGCTTTAATCTGCGCTGGATCAATAAATGCAATAGCATCTCCAGCATTCACAATGTGTTCAGCGACTTGAATTGAACCACTAATCACATGTAGATAGCTGACATGTTGTGTTGCAACAACTTCAAGTGAATGACCTTTCTCCAAAACAGCTGTTTTAACCTCCGCATTTTGGCGAATATGCATGGGTGCTTGTTCTGTCGGTCCACAAATCAGATGCCATTTGTTCGGTTGTTCAGCAGGATCGAGTTGAATTTGTTGGTAATTCGGCTCTGCATTGCGCTGATTTGGAATAATCCAGATTTGCAGTAAATGAACTGTTTCATCACCTTGGTTTATTTCACTGTGTTGAATGCCTGTACCTGCACTCATCAGTTGCCATTCACCAGCTTTGATATCACCGTGGTTACCCATACTATCTTTATGTGTAATCGCTCCCTGCAATACACAGGTGAGAATTTCCATATTGTCGTGTGGATGTGTACCGAAGCCTTGATGACCAGCTATGAGGTCATCATTAATGACACGGAGAGCACTGATGCCCATGTGGTTAGGGTCATACCAGTTCCCAAATGAAAAGCTGTGTTTGGATTCTAACCAACCCATTTTTACATGACCACGTGATTCACTGCGATGTAAATAAGCATTCATGATGATGCTCCTTTCATTATTCTTAAATATAATGTTATTTTAATAGTTTAAAATGAATAAGATAGTGGATTAGGACAACGTATCGTTCTAATTTTGAAACATAAAAAGGATAAAAAAGCCTGCTTGAAGCAGGCTTTTTAAAATTAGACTATTCTAAGAATTTTACTGTAACGCCAGAACGAACTTTATTACCCAAATCATTCGCATCCCAGTTGGTTAAGCGGATACAACCGTGTGAAGCTGTCTTTGAAATACTTGATGGATTAGGTGTGCCGTGAATACCGAACGATTTTTTGCTTAAACCGATCCAGATATTACCTACAGGGCCATTAGGACCAGGCGGTAATGAAAGTGGCTTCAAGTTTTTACCTTGTACAAAGTTACTTGGTGAATAGCTATACCAAGGGTTTTTCGCTACGCCAGTAATTTTGTATGTTCCTGTCGGTGATGGAGTGTCAGCACTACCGATAGTTGCTGGGAATGAACCAACCATTTGGTTTTGTTGGTTAAACAAATAAAGTTGTTTAGCGCCTTTATGTGCCACGATTAAATGAATATTTTCTGGAAGTTCATTGCGAATGTTGGTCACAATAAGCTTTTCACCCGCTTTCTTAAATGTCGCTTTAGGATTTAGTTTCTTGAGAAACTCTTCATCCATATGGAATTTTTCAGCCAGCATTTCACTTACACGAGTGTAATAAAGACCTTTCATTTTCGCTTGTAAAGCATAGTCATGAGGAATTGAGGCTGCATAAGGACCTTTTAGGTCTGCTTCGGTAATCGTATATTCAACATAAGCAGGTTTACCAGCTTGGCGTGCAACTAGAGCATCCCAAGTTTCTTTCGTCAAAACACCTGTAGCCTTTAAACCATTCATTTGCTGGAATGAAGCAATTGCTTTAAGTGTATTTTTTCCACTTGTACCGTCAATAGCACCTGGTGAAGCATGTGAATTATTTAACATTACATGTGCACGGGCATATACAGGGAATTGACCTTTGGCAAGATTTTCATACCATTCAGCATTATTCAGACTGTCTAGCGTCCATGAATTTGCTGTAGCAGGTGCTGATGTAGATGAAGCTGGATTTGTCACTGCTGAAGATGCAGGTGCACTGCCAATGTCCGCAGTGCTATCCTCAGTTCTTTCTAGGTTTTGAAGCGTATCTGCAGCTTGATTTAGATCATTTTGCTCTTGCTGGCTAATTTGGGCTTCAGAGCTAGATTCTACCGCGAGAGGATCAATTGGATCTTGAATAGTATCTAAACTCGTTTTTGTAATTGGAGAAAGCGGTTGTTCAGTAGTACCAGAAGCAGCCAATGCAGTTCCAGACATAATACAACTTAAACTCAAAGCAAGAATTGAGCGAACGAACATGTAATTCAACCTTAAGAATTATTCATATTGATTTATAAAAACACGGATAAAGTATTGCAGAAAAAACACGGATATGCAGTATTTGTTTTGTTTAAATCAAATAAATTCCGATAGTCTCAATCTTTATTTTCATTCTAACTAAATACTTTAAAGTGCAGCTTTTTGGTATGATGAATGGAATTTCAATTTTGCATCGAGAAAGTAAATGACGACCTTAAAAAATGATCGTTTTCTGCGTGCCTTATTACGTGAACCTGTGGACTGCACGCCAGTTTGGATGATGCGTCAGGCTGGTCGATATTTACCTGAATATCGTGCGACACGCGCAACTGCGGGTGATTTTCTTTCTTTGTGCAAAAATAATGACTTTGCTTGTGAAGTGACTTTACAGCCGCTTCGTCGCTATGACTTAGATGCAGCCATTCTATTTTCAGATATTTTGACTGTTCCTGATGCTTTGGGCTTAGGACTATATTTTGAAGCAGGGGAAGGACCAAAATTTAAGAAAACAGTCCGTACTGAGCAGGATGTAGCCCAATTACCAAAAATTGATGCTAAATCGGACTTAGACTATGTCATGAATGCAGTGTCGACAATCCGATCAGCATTAGGTGGTCAGGTACCGCTAATCGGGTTTTCTGGGAGTCCATGGACACTCGCGACGTATATGATCGAGGGTGGGTCGAGTAAAGATTTCCGTTACACCAAGCAAATGATGTATGCACAACCTGAAGTTTTACATGCCTTGTTAGATCATTTGGCTGATTCAGTCATAGATTATTTGAACGCACAGATTGAGGCAGGTGCGCAGGCGATTCAAATTTTTGACAGTTGGGGTGGTGCACTTGCACATCGAGAATATCAAGAATTTTCCCTCAATTATATGCACAAAATCGTGAAGGGTTTAAATCGTGAAAATGAAGGCCGCAAAGTACCAGTAATTTTATTTACCAAAGGTGGTGGTCAATGGTTAGAACCTATGATCGCAACTGGCGCAGATGCGTTTGGACTAGATTGGACAACCCCTTTAAATGTTGCACGTCAAACTGTTGCTGGTCGCGCTGCCCTACAAGGTAATTTAGACCCTGCAACATTATATGGCTCTCCTGCGAGTATCGAAAAGTCAGTAAAATTAATGCTCGATGATGCATATGCTGCTGGTGAAAAAACGGGTTATGTTGCAAACCTTGGACACGGTATCACCCAATGGGTAGATCCTGCGAATCCTAAAGTTTTCATTGATACGGTACATGAGTACAGCGCAAAATATTTAGGCTAAACATTTAGGATGAATGTGTGAGCTTTTTAAAATCATTATTTGAGTTTCATTATAAGGCAGCATCCGCTGCCTTATTTGGTATTTTATTACTGCTAGCCTTTGCTTTGACGGCTTCGATAGGGCATCAAGAATATTATGGATTGTACCGATACGACTACCTCTTGATTTATGCAGTGGTTATTCAGGTCTGTTTACTGCTTTTAAAGTTAGAGTCTTGGGCTGAAGCCAAAGTTATTGCAATATTTCATATGGTGGCCATGGTCATGGAGATTTTCCTGACACATCCACAGATTGCATCATGGCAATATCCGCAACCTGCGGTATTTAAGATTATGACCGTACCACTTTTTGCGGGATTTATGTATTCTGCCGTAGGCAGTTTTTTTGCTCGTTCACTCAGGCTCTATCGCGTAGAAATTGAGAACTTACCTAGTTTTTTCAATATGATGAGTTTAGCGATCTTGTCCTATTTAAACTTTATGACGAAGTTCTTTATCCCAGATATACGATACTTATTGTTTGCATGGAGCGTGTTGATATTTTGGAAAACTAAAATAACGTTCAAGCTTAAATATCATGAGATGACCTTGCCAATGCTTCCTGTGCTTTTGTTGTTGGCATTTATTATTTGGATTGCTGAAAATATCAGTACTTTTTATCAAATTTGGTTGTATCCAACGCAAGTGGAACAGTGGCATATGGTGGGATGGGGGAAACTTGGTTCTTGGTATCTCCTACTAATGCTGAGTTTAGTATTGGTGTTAAAAATCTTAGGTGAACGGAATTCACAGGGTTTGTGGCGATTGAAGGGCGAATAAGTTAATTCATCAAAAAAACTCAATACTTGATGGCATTGGTAAGATTTGTTTTGCGTTCTTGGCTTGATATCGCTATGTTAAAGAAGTTCGTAAAAGAACAAAATTGGAACAATAAAGAACACTTGAGCACATCAAGTTTGGAGTGATGTTATGTATAAAAAATTAGCTTTAGCTGCGGTATTGGCAGTAGGATCAACAGCTGCATTTGCTGACCGTGATGTGGGTTGTGGTATCGGTTCACAAGTTTGGGCAGGTCAGTCTGGTAAAGTTGCAAAAATCTTAGCAGGTACGACCAACGGTTTATTTGCTAACCAATTATTCGGTATTACTTTCGGGACGTTAGGCTGTAGTGGTACAGGTACAGTAACAGCACAAGCAGTAACATTTACAAATGAAAATGCCGAAGCTCTTGCACGTGATATGGCGGTAGGTGAGGGGGAAAGTCTTAACGTCCTTGCAGAGCTTCTGAATATTAAATCTGAAGATAAAGCACGTTTCTTTGCAGTATCAAAAGAAAATTTCTCTGAAATTTATTCAGCGGACAATCAAGATGCATTCCAAGTCCTTGCATCTCTTCAAACTGTTATGTCTCAAGACGAAGTATTAAAAGCTTACGTTTAATTGCGAAAACCCTGTCTTATGGCAGGGTTTTTTTGTTTCATCATTATTAAGTTCATTTTATGAAATTTGCTTTTTTTTCTGCCTTGATTGTCAGTAGCTTTCTGACACATGCATATACTTCTCCAGTTGAACAATATATTGCACAAGCACAACACCATCAGCTTGATAAAAATAAAACTTGGCAAAGATTAATGTATGCACATCAAGCGAAGAGTGAAGTCAGCTATTCAGGATTTTTTTTTAGTGCAAATGGTGCAGATAATTTAGAAGATGAGCTGAATGCAAATATTCGTGAATTATTTATAGATCGAGGACAAGATCAATCCATTATATGTCGTTTCCCAGCTCGCTCTGCATGGTTAATAGAACAACTGAAAATAAAACAAGAGGAGCTTCCTAAAGCAGATTGTCCTGCTCTAGAGGAATGGATTGGACAGATTAAACCGTATCAAGCAACATTGATTTATGCGACAGATTTCATGGGAAATCCAAGTTCGATGTTTGGTCATACCTTGCTACGTCTTGATCCTAAAGATCAACAAGAGCTTAATCTTATTTCTTATGCGGTCAACTACGCTGCGACGGTCGAAAATAGTGATAGTTTTTCTTTTGCTTGGAAAGGCTTAACGGGTCAATATCCAGGTGAATATTCGTTAATGCCCTACTATCGAAAAGTAAAAGAGTATGGTGATTTCGAAAGCCGTGATTTGTGGGAATACGAATTAGCATTAAACCCAGAAGAAACCACACGTTTAGTACAACATATCTGGGAGTTAAAGCATGTCCAATTTCCCTATTATTTTATAAGTGATAATTGTGCCTACCGCTTATTGGGACTCATTGATTTGGTAAAACCCGATGCCAATCTACAAGCACAGTTTAGTCATATTGCAATTCCAGTCGAAACCATCAAAGCGGTGCAGCAGCAAGGCCTCATTAAAGATACTGTTTATCGCCCAGCACTTGAAACGCAGTTACTTCATCAAGCCAAACAACATGGTAATGACTTAGCACATTCGGCACATCAATTAACGCTGGTGCAACCAGCACAAATGCGTGAATTTTTAGCTCAATTTACGACCAAGGATCAGGCGCGTATTCTTGAGATGGCATATGATAATTTGTATCTACAGCTCATTTCTCAAAAAATCGAAGCGAGTATTGCGCAACCTAAAATACGACAAATTTTGAGTTTAAGAAGCCAACTCCCTGTTGAAAAACAACGTACTGAAGTGGCAAGACCACGAATTGACCCTGTGGATGGGCATCATGCTCGAAAAACATCGATTGAATTTGGACGAGTGCAAGACGATACGTTTGTGCAGATCAACCATCGACAAGCCTATCACGATTTATCTGATCTTCAGGGGGGATACCGACTTGGAACGCAGTTGAAATTTCTTGAGGGGAGTCTTGAGTTTCGGAATGATCAACTCAAGTTGGCTGATTTGGATCTTTTAGAAGTGAATTCTTATAATCCAATTACACCTTTTAAGACGCCGTTGAGTTGGGGATTTGGATTCGGTTGGAAACAACTCTCAATTGATGATTCTGGAAATTTCAGTGATAGCGAGCAACATGGTGTTTTGAATCTATCAACACAGTTTGGATATAGTTGGGCAGATGCAGATCGTGAACACCTGTGTTATGCGCAGATGCAGAATCATATTCAAGCTGGAAAAATTTTAGAAAAGGGCTGGAGATTGGGGCTAGG
Source organism: Acinetobacter sp. 24-47-67 (assembly GCF_056779735.1). Lineage (NCBI taxonomy): Bacteria > Pseudomonadati > Pseudomonadota > Gammaproteobacteria > Moraxellales > Moraxellaceae > Acinetobacter > Acinetobacter sp. 24-47-67. The sequence continues at coordinate 725,761 of NZ_JBWYIK010000001.1, read as the reverse complement.
GCCAACTGTAGGTTGTCAAAACTTATGGTCAGATCGAGTGAATAGCTTAGTGCAAATTGAAATCCCTTTTTGGGAAGATCAGCAGGCTTGGCAGCTCGGACTACGATCCTCAGTTCAGTATGCACTTAACTCGCAAAGTGCTATCTCTATTCACTGGAATTATCAATTACAAGAACAGCATGATTGGCATCAAACTAGTTTAGGATTTACACGCTATTGGTAAATACACAGTACTAGGAAGTACTGTGTTGAAAGGTGAGGCTTGTTTTTAAACGATTACATTCACATAGTACTTTTTCACTTTCTCAACGACTTCGAATGTTCCAATGAATCCTGGTGGTATTACACCTGCTTGACCTGCCGAAACTTCGATAAAGTGATTTTTACTTTGAGTGTGGATGCGAACTTTTCCTTCTATAATTTGAAAGAATTCTTGTTTATTGTCGGCAAATTGAATATTCCAAGCACCAACTTCACATTCCCAAATCCCACATTCCATATGCTCGTGTTCATAAAGACTGTAGGTGTGACGTTCGGGATTGCCTTGGACGAGACGATCAGGACGCGGGAAGTCGACTGATTTTTCTGCGTGTTGTTGACCTTGACCTGCAACATGAAGAGATGTCATATATTCACCTTAAGAAATTGAGCCTTGGAATACGGTCTAAAAAAAACCTCAACAGGGTTGAGGTTTTTATGAATTAATAACTTTCTGGAACAGCGCTCAGAAACTCGCGACGTTCATCTTTGTTAGTTTTAAAGTCCCCAACAAATGATACTGTACGAGTAGTTGACTCTTGTTTGCCTACACCACGCATCATCATACACATATGTGCTGAATCAATGACAACAGCTACGCCTCTAGCACCAGTCACTTGAGCCACAGCTTCAGCAATCTGTTGAGTTAGATTTTCTTGAATCTGTAGACGACGGGCAAACATTTCAGTAATACGTGCAAATTTAGATAAACCTAAAACTTGACCTTCTGGTAAGTAGGCAATATGCACACGTCCATAGAACGGCAGTAAATGATGTTCACAAAGCGAATAGAATTCGATGTTCTTGACCAAAACCATTTCACGGTTGTCTGAAGGGAAGACCGCATTGTTGGTCACTTCTTCAAGCGTTTGGCTATAACCTGACGTCAAATACGAAAAAGCTTTAGCAGCACGCATTGGTGTATCTTTAAGACCAGGACGAGTAAGATCTTCGCCAACGGCAGTTAAAATGTTGGCGTAGGATTGCTGCATAGACATAAGACGTGTTCACTTACACAGATGTTGAACAAGGACGGCATTGTATCAGAAAACGATTACAATGCCGTATATTCAGAAAAAATTCCGATTATTGAGTAAATTTTGGATTCTTTTCTGCACGTTTAAGCAGAACTAAGACCGCGCCAGTGCCACCTTGTTTTTCAGGCGCACTGACAAAAGCCAAAACATCACGATGTTGTCTGAGCCAACTATTAACATAGGTTTTTAAAACAGCTTCAGGGCCTTTACCATGAACAATTTTAATGACGTTTTGATTTTGCTCTTTCGCCATCTGAATAATTTGCAATACAGCTGAACGTGCTTCTTCTACGGTACAGCCATGCAAATCAACTGCTTCAAACCAACGTAAATTTCCAGCTTTCAGATCTTCAAATACTTTATGTTGTAAGGTCGCAATTCGATAACTCAGACTAGCCTGACTGCCAACTGGATTGAGCATGGCTTGAGTATCAGACATCACTGTTTCATCAGTATGCATTGGACCTTCAGCAGCAGCACGTTTAGCTAAGGTTTGAGCATCCAATTTCTTTTTTACTGGTTTCTCAATTTTTGCAATATTGCCATGATCAATTTTTTGAACGCCTTGCATCTGCTGACGAAAGAGTTCTAAATCTTCCTCATGCTCTTGTTCAACCGTCTTTTCAATAGGTTTAGGTGCTTCAACACGAGGAGCAGGATTACTGATTTGTTTCTTAAACTGTTTCAGTAAATTAAATTGATCTTTTGATAAAGAAGAATCATGTTTACTCATAACGTGCTTGTAACTTTAAAGTGGAAGAGGAATGAATGTGATTATAATCCGAAAATCCCTTAACTTTGTAGTGAGAAGTATTTAAGTTGATTTTAAGGTGTTGAATTAAGTGGAGATAACTTAAGGGATAAAGCAAAAAAAAGAGATTGATTATTAATCTAATTTATTTTGAATTTGTTCTAGCTATTGTTGTTGGCATTAATGGAGGCAAGAATGGATTCGGAAATCCATTCTTATGAGATTGAATTATTTTTAGTCGAACAATTTACCGCAGAATATTAGAGTTAAATATTCTGAGGTTCGCCAAACAATGCGGTAAAGGCATGATCAGGACGAGGCTGTTTCATAAAACTTTCACCCACAAGGAAAGTGTGAATGTCATTTTCTTGCATCATGGTGACATCCGCTGAGGTTGCAATGCCGCTTTCCGTCACTAATAAACGAGATGGTGCAAGTTGTTTTTTTAGACGAATTGATGTGTTCAAATCAACATCGAAAGTTTTTAAATTACGATTATTAACGCCTAATAAACAACGATCTGATAATTTGAGAGCACGTTCTAGTTCATATTCATCATGCACTTCAACCAGTACATCTAAATGATGTTCAAATGCAGTTTTCGACATTTCCTCAAGTTGTTGATCTGAAAGACATGCAACAATGAGAAGGATACAGTCTGCATGCAATGCGCGAGCTTCAATCACACCATAAGGATCGATTAAGAAATCTTTTCTTAGTGCAGGCAAATCACAGTGAGAGCGAGCAATATGAATGTTCTCATCGGCACCTTGGAAGAAATCAATATCTGTAAGTACTGATAAACAAGCTGCACCCGCTGATTGATACTGTTCAGCTATTTCAGCAGGATTGAAGTTTTCTCGAATAATGCCTTTAGAAGGAGATGCTTTTTTGATTTCAGCAATGACAGCAGGACGTTTGTGTTGTAGTGCTTGAGCAAAACCGCGAACAGGGCTAGCGGCTTGAGCGAGTTCTTCGACGTCCTTATAACTACGTTGTTTTAATCGTGCAGCAAACTCTTCTTGTTTACGGTCAACAATTTTGCCAAGAATAGTATTCGCGATATCTAACATAAGAATGTCCTGACTTAATTAAGCTTCATAATGTTTTATTGTTTTTGTGAATTCAGAAAGCACATCCATCTTTTCAAGTGCCTGACCACCATAAATGATGTCATGTGCTAATGCCACACCTTGTTTATAACTCGAAGTTAAACCTGAGACATAAATACCAGCACCAGCATTTAATGCAATCATACTGGCCGCTTTTTCACCTTTCGGTGATTTTTTCTTACCTAGTGCATCTTTGATCAGTGCCAAACTTTCAGCAGAGCTATCAACAGATAAATGCGTCAATGTTTGAGACTCAATCTCTACATCCTCAGGGAGGATTTCCCATTCAGTAATTTCACCATTTTTTAACTCAGCAACATAGGTGGATGAAGCAAGACTGATTTCATCTAGCCCATCTTTAGAGTGAACAACCATGACGTGCTCAGCACCAAGTTGCTTAAGAACTTCAGCAATAGGTCGACATAATTCTGTTGAGAACACGCCAATTACAAAGCGCTTTACACCAGCCGGATTCGTAAGCGGGCCAAGTAAGTTGAAAATGCTTCTGAAGCCCAATTCTTTACGAGGACCTGCTGCATACTTCATTGCTTTATGATGGTTTGGAGCAAAGAGAAAACCCACACCCAAATCGCGGATACAGCGTTCAGTCTGTGCCATATTTAGGTCGAGATTAATACCAGCTTGTTCTAATAGATCTGACGAGCCTGATTTTGATGACACACCTCGGCCACCGTGTTTGGCAATCGTTGCACCTGCAGCTGCAATTACAAAACTTGATGCAGTTGATACATTAAACAGGTTTTGTCCATCACCACCCGTGCCAACAATATCGACTAAGTATGGAAGATCACTGACATCAATCTTGATCGCATATTCACGCATCACGCGTGCAGCAGCAGTAATTTCGTCAATACTTTCGCCTTTTAAACGTAAACCCATCATTAATGCACCGATTTGTGCATCAGTCGCTTCACCATCCATAATGGTGCGCATAACAGCTTCCATTTGAGGCTGTGTTAATTCAATATTTTTCGTAATGTTGTTTAATGCTTGTTGAATATTCATGTCTTGCTCTTACGCATAAATTTCTAAGAAGTTTTGGAAAATTTTGTGGCCATGTTGGCTGAGTATCGATTCTGGATGGAACTGAACACCTTCAACGGGAAGGGTTTTATGTTTCACACCCATAATTTCTTCCATAGAACCATCTTCTTCATTGGTCCAACACGTCACCTCTAAACATTCAGGTAAAGTCGCTTGATCAATGACTAAAGAGTGATAGCGAGTCGCTGAGAATGGAGAGGGTAGATTGCTAAAGATCCCTTGATCAGAGTGGTACATGTCAGATAAACGCCCGTGCATTACTTTTTTTGCACGAACAATATCTCCACCAAATGCTTGCCCGATACTTTGGTGACCTAAGCACACCCCAAGCAGTGGAATCTTGCCTGAAAAGTGTTGAATCGCTGGGATTGAAATACCTGCCTCAGAGGGAGAGCAGGGACCAGGTCCAATGACGAGATATTTTGGTTGCCATCGCTCAATATCCTCCAAAGTCACGGCATCATTACGGACCACTTTTACTTCCTGATTTAACTCGCCAAAATATTGGACGATGTTGTAGGTAAAAGAGTCATAGTTGTCGATCATCAGAAGCATTTTAAGCTTAACCTCTTGAAATTTATAATTTAACTTAATTTAGCTTTGTTATTCACATTGATAGGATGCATCACAGGGTGTTGACTGCATCCTTGTCTAGTAACTCAAAGCGATTAAGTGGCAGTTATCATAGCAGATTCTTTTATCAGCGCAGGTTAAATTTTGGGGTTCAAAACATCAGCAATATTGATCACTTAAATCAAATTAATGTGTGAATGAATGGTTCTAGGTGAATAGCGCTAATAAATGAAATATTGATCTGAATCTAAAAGCTCATACGTGTTATTCATAAGTTTTTTTAATCATTGTGTTTGATGAGTGAGATTTGTGTTAAAAACAAACAAACAAAATGCACTCAGTAAATTTATAATTTATAAGATTTAGTCTCGCGGTCGTTCACTTTTACATCATTTATCTAAGATATTTAATTTTACTGAACTAATATGATGCACAAAATTTAGATTTATCATGGCTCGATGTGTATTAATAAAGTTATGATTGAGTTGGATTATTTGTCTTCCAAATAAAAATAAAATATTAAAATTTTTTATTTAATGATATATAAAACAATGTGTTAAACGCATGTGTCTGAAAATTTGATCCATTTTTCTAATTTATAAAAATTTATAAAATATATCGTTTGGTAAATTAGGTAATTAAATCCCTGAATAAACTTGACTTTAAGTTTAATAATTAAACGATCATGCTCTGAGATGCACCATTTTGATACAGGTTGTAAATAAATATTTTTTATTGCGATGAACTGTGCCTGAATATGGTGCATTTAGTTTTAAGCACAGTATAATAGTCGCAAAGCAAAGTGAATAAAGCTGTTAATCTGATAAGGATTTCAAGATTTTAGCTTTGCTTTTAAAAGTTGGTACGGTAATTGCTTTAAAACTACCAACTACTAACACGCACTAAATGTGCAACAAAAAATCATCGGAGCAAAATGAGCATGGCGAACAAGGTCCTACAACTCATCCAAGAAAGTGGCGCAAAATGGGTAGACTTCCGTTTTACGGACACTAAGGGTAAAGAACAACATGTTACTTACCCAGCAGATACTATCGATGAAGATACTTTTGAAGATGGTAAAATGTTCGACGGTTCTTCAATTGCTGGTTGGAAAGGTATCGAAGCGTCTGACATGATCTTACGTCCAGATGCTGAAACAGGTTTTATCGACCCGTTTTTTGCAGAGCCAACTGTAGTGGTGACTTGTGATGTTATTGAGCCATCTACTGGTCAAGGTTATGACCGTGACCCACGTTCAATTGCTCGCCGTGCAGAAGAATATTTAAAATCTACTGGTATTGGTGATACTGCTTTCTTTGGTCCAGAACCAGAATTCTTCGTATTTGACGAAGTTAAATGGGACATTGATATGTCTGGTGCTCGCCATACATTAATCGCTGAAGAAGCTGCTTGGTCTACAGGTAATTCTTACGAATCAGGTAACTCAGGTCACCGTCCACGCGTTAAAGGTGGTTACTTCCCAGTGCCTCCAGTTGATTCTCACCACGATATGCGTGCAGAAATGTGTGCGAAAATTGAAGACATCATGGGGCCAGGTCGTGTAGAAGTACATCACCATGAAGTTGCATCTTGCCAATTAGAAATTGGTGTGAGCTTCAACACAATGGTTCGTAAAGCTGATGAAGTACAACAGTTTAAATATGCTGTTTGGAACGTTGCTCATCAATATGCTAAAACTGCAACGTTTATGCCTAAACCAATGGTTGGTGATAACGGTTCTGGTATGCACGTTCATATGTCAATTTCTAAAGACGGCAAGAACTTGTTTGCTGGTGATGAATATGCAGGCCTTTCAGAAATGGCATTGTATTTCATTGGCGGTATCATCAAGCACGCACGCTCATTAAATGCGATTACTAACCCTTCTACAAACTCGTATAAGCGTTTAGTGCCACATTATGAAGCGCCAATTATGCTTGCTTACTCAGCGCGTAACCGTTCAGCTTCTATCCGTATTCCATACGTTTCTAGCCCGAAAGGTAAACGTATTGAAGCACGTTTCCCAGATCCAATGATGAACCCGTACTTAGGTTTTGCTGCATTGTTAATGGCGGGTATCGACGGTATTCAAAACAAGATTCATCCAGGTGAAGCTTCAGACAAGAATTTGTATGATCTACCTCCTGAAGAAGAAGCAAAAATTCCTACAGTTGCACACAGCTTGGATATGGCTTTAGAAGCTCTTCAAGCGGATCACGATTACCTTCTTAAAGGTGGCGTATTCACTAAAGAAATGCTTGATGCTTACATTGAGCTTAAAACTGAAGAAGTTCGTCGTCTTAATACGACAACTCACCCAGTTGAATTTGATATGTACTACAGCCTGTAATTCGTTCACGAATTTCGCTGTAAAAAACCCGCGCAATGCGCGGGTTTTTTTGTGTTTTGAGTTAAAATAAATGTAGTCAAATATGAGAAATATTTCATGGCAAAGCCACGTAAAAAGCACACGGGATTTTTTCCTTGGAATGATCCAAGCGACCACGAAAAAGGATTTAAGCTCAATTTTTCTGAAGTGACCTATTTGGAAGTTGGCAGAACCATGGAAGGCTATAAACAGGCACAATTTCTTGAACTGAGAAATCCTGATTTGGCTTTACAATTTGATTATCCAAATGAATTTTATATCAGTGCCGAAGGTTTTATTTTAGTAAAAACAGCACAAGGTAAATTTGAAGTGATTGCAAAATCAGACAGTGCTTGAATGTGTGTGTCTGCGCCTAAAAAATAAGATTTATTCCTTGTGATCATCCAAGTCATATTTGAGTAAGTTTTCACGCTCATAAGGCGCATCCTCAGCAGGATATCTTAAATTTTCAATATTTTGGCTCTTGGCGATAGACCATATAATACTCTCTCCAGCGGGGATATTAGAGCTGAAATTCTTATATAGTGGATTAGTATAAGCATCTGTTGCATTGATTATTTTCCAACCTTTGCTTTCTAAGGCTAGAATGATCTCGCCTAGAAACTGTCCATTAATCGCATTCGTATGGAGTAACAATACATGTTGAGGAGAGTGTTGAAGGGTTTGCAATGCGAGTGAGTCATAATATTCAGCTCGATCAAGAAGATGATCAATATAAGCACGCTTCAATCTTTTAATGTGTGACGTTTTTCCTGCTTTTAGATACGCTAGATATTTTTGATTATAAAACCAGTCACTTGCATCAATACTGACACCACCATGCTGGTAATGATTTTGTTTTAACCAGTTTTGGACTTGATCTCTTTTCGCAATATTATTGCCTTCTTTGAGATAGGGATATCTAAAAATTTTCCTATAGTTTTTTAAATCACGAAAAACTAATTCATTAATTCTAATGCTCTTGATGTAGTCTTTCGCCAAAACTTCAGGTTTATTTAAATTTTCGTGAAAAGCACTGTGATTGCCAACAATGTGTCCGTGTTTATCCCATTGACGTATTAAGTCTTTACCCGCATTGTCACCGATTTTGATGTAACTTGGGAAAATGATAGATTGAATATTTTTGTTTTTTAAATGCGCTAGTATTTGTTGATTAATGTGTGGAGCAGTAGGATCGATAGTTGGATTTAATCCATCATCAAAACTCAGTGCTAATTGACGAGCATGAGCTTGGGAAAGAAATAACAGTGATATAAATAAGTACAAGCTAAATTTAAGCATGTTTAATGAAGTTGTTTACGAATGAATGTTTATAGCATTTTTTGGGGGAGTGCAGTATGCAATGTGTGAGGGTGATGTCTTAAACTAAACCATAGGTTTGGTGCATTAGTTCTAAAGCTTGGGTACACTTGAGAGTATAAAATAATGGTAGTCTGAAATATGCTTGAAAGCCGTCAATTTAATCATCAGGAAAAATTAATGTGTCCTGAGTTAAAAAAATGGTTGTACGCCTCAGGCTCACTTACCCAACAACTCACAGATTTAGCTGATGGAATATTTAAAGTTCAACGAATCCAAGAGCGATTTAAACGTTTAAACTTTAATGATGCTAGCTGGATGGGTGTATCACATCAGCATACTTCTTGGGTTAGAGAGACTCATTTATTTGGTTCTGATTGCGAACCTTGGGTAAAAGCGAAATCTATTTTTCCAATTACCAGCCTTCAAAAAAAAGCACGTCTCTTTCAACATATTGGAAATCAGCCTATAGGTCGATTCCTGTTCCAACGCACAGAACCGCAATGCCAACGTCGCGTGATCTTACTTGAGGATGGATGGACCAGACAGAGCTGTTATACTTGGCATGGCTGTAAATTTATTGTCCAAGAAACATTTTTACCAGCATTTGAACGTTTTATAAAAACTCATTGAGCTAGACTTTATGGCAACCGCACAAGCAATCACCTGGCGCGAGCGTTTAAGCGCTTATTACTATTTATGTCGTTTCGATAAGCCAATTGGTACTGAGTTAGTCCTGTGGCCCACCTTATGGGCGCTGTGGATTGCAGCTGGTGGAATACCTGATGTAGTGACACTGCTTGCCATCGTATGTGGCACTATATTTATGCGTGCAGCGGGATGTGCCATTAATGATTTTGCTGATCGTAAAGTGGATGCACACGTAGAAAGAACTAAAAATCGTCCATTAGCCACAGGTGTGATTTCGGCAAAAGAAGCAGTTTGGGTGTTTATCGCACTCGTTGCTGCAAGTGCTTGTACATTGTTTTTCCTGCCTATTGAAACTTTTTATTGTGCTTTAATTGGGCTGGTACTTGCTTTCATCTATCCATTTATGAAGCGCTATACGCATTTACCTCAAGTGGTACTGGGGATGGCATTCTCATGGGGTATACCGATGTCATTTACTGCAATGGGTAAGCCTTTGGATTGGACGTGTTGGCTACTTTATTTCGGTAATTTGGCTTGGACTGTGGCTTATGATACTCAATATGCAATTACGGATCGCGAATATGATTTAAAGATTGGGGTTAAGTCGACGGCTATTTTGTTTGGAAAAAATGATATTAAAATTATCAGTTTATTGCAGGCGATGAGTGTTATTTTAATTGGTACTGCACTATGGCTTGAACACATACTTGTCCCTTTTGGATTAATCGCATTAGTGCTCGTGTTAGGTGATTTCATCTATCAATGGACCAAAACACGTGATAAAGATCCGCAATGGTGCTTCTGGGCATTTAGACATAACCGATGGGTAGGGGTGATGATCTTTATGGGGATTTTTATTGCATTAATTTAATCTTAACATTAAATAAAAATAAACTAATTAAGCATCCTAGTCGGATGCTTTTTTTTATGTTTAATTAAAAGTACTCATGGAGAGTGATAATAATGAATGGAAAGAATTATGAAGAGTACAATTAAAAAAACGGTTATCGCAATGTGCTGTACGGCAGCATTACTCTTAACGGCTTGTAATAGTGATGATGATAAAAATATTTTTCAAGAAAAAGTGTTTGTTGCTGAGAAAGCTTATCAAAAAGATAGTCTAGAGCAAGCTTCCAAAATCCAAATTATGACTTATTTAATGCCGAATGTTCTGGGTCAGAAAACTAAGGCTACAGCAATGGTCATGTTTCCTAAGACTGCTCAGCCAGCAGCAGGATGGCCAGTGGTGGTATGGGCACATGGAACAACTGGTGTTGGAGACGAATGTGCACCAAGCAATAATTTACTTAATTCGAATTTTGAAATTTTAGCGAACAGCCTTCTTAAAGAAGGTTATGTCATTGTAGCCCCTGATTATGAAGGTTTGGGAGTCAAGGGGATTCATCCTTATCTTCATCTATCTAGTGCTGCACAATCAGCGATTCATGCAATAAAGTCAGTTCACCAAGCATATCCATCACGATTAAATAAATCTTGGATGTCTGTCGGCCAATCCCAAGGTGGTCATGCATCATTAGGAATTGCACAATATGCCAATAATGATCCGTATTACAAAGGGGCTGTAGCAACTGCTCCAGCATCCAGTTTGGGTTACATTATTACCCAAGTCGCACCAAAAGCTATTTCAGCGATAGAAATTCAAAATAGAGATTTGGCAATCGCTATTTATTCAGAGCTATTAGCTTATGCTGCTTATACAGGTGTAGGGATTAAAGCATATGAACCTAGATTTTCATTAGCAACGATATTCCAATCTAGGTCTCAAGCTGTGGCAGAGAAAGCTGAGGGGTCGACTGGTGAAAATGGCCTATGCTTGATGCCATTAATTGATGAGTTTAGAAAAGACATTAAGACTTATTTGGAATCAAATTCAACACAAAAATTAATGGACTATCCTGGGTTAAAGGTTGGCTTTGAAAATGATCCAGTGGTGAGTAGTTTTTTAAGTAATAATCAGCCTGGAACTCAAAAACTCATGAAACCGGTTTATGTGGTTCAAGGTGAAAATGACACCGCTGTCCCATATCAAGTAACACAACAATTAGTAAATCAGTTAAATGGATTGGGGACTCAACCTCCAATTGTATTAGATATGGTGGCAGGAGCATCGCATACACAAGCGATTGTTGAGAAAAATGATGAGGTTGTTGATTTTATTAAATCGTATTTACCGGTGCGCTAAACGTGACTATGTCAGCTAGGGTGTTGCATCCTAGTTGACACTTAAAGCTAAAGTTTTTTCTATGACTTTATTCTGTTATATTGCCTCGGACTCAATAACACAGGTTTTGTTGATGACTTCATCAAAAAAGAAATTCACCACTAAATTTATTTTATTGGCAAGTCTTGGTCCTCTTATCCCGTTGCTTATCATTGCGATCGCTTTTTTTGCAGTAAAGAGTGATGCAAAGAACAAAGCAGAGTACGATCGGTTACGTGCAGAACAAGCCGCGCGAATTGAAGCTAGAGAAAAACAAGAGCAGCTTGAGCAGAATGCTTCGTCTGTAGCAGAGCCTTTAAACTAATTATTTTTAGCAAGAATATCTTTTTTGAGGCTTTGAACACTTGGGATATCGTTATAGCGAAATACTCGATATCCTGCTTCATAAAACATTTGATCGCGCTCAGCATCTTCTTGTTCCTTACCAAGATGACTTGGATCATCGAGTTCGATAATGGCAATAACTTTAAGCTGATCATCCAGTAAGACAAAGTCAGTCACTTTTCGATTAAATTTAGCTCGAATCTTTAGACTGGGGTTTGTGATTAAAGCGCTAAAAGCGACTTGAGCAAGCACATGGTATTGCGGAAAACTCTCTTTTAATCTAAAAAACATTTTACTTTCAAATGCGGTAATAATGCGTTTGGGGTAAAAGCGTTGTGGCTTTTTAAATAATTGTTGAAAGATAATGGTGAGCAGGGCAAGGGTTGCAATAACACCAATAATTAAGAAAGTAATTTGACTGGATTGAAGCACAGGAATTCGTAAATAAAAGCACATATAAGAAAAAACCCACTCGATTGAGTGGGTTTTTAGAATCTTGGCTCTCCAACCTGGGCTCGAACCAGGGACCTGCGGATTAACAGTCCGTCGCTCTACCGACTGAGCTATTGGAGAATCTGGTACGCATTCTATGAGTCAAATGAAGAGAGGTCAAGCCTTAACATTGAAAAATATTAGAAATATGAATCAACTGATTTAAATTTAATCTAAGTGAAACGATCTATAGCTTTTTTAATAAATGGACATACTCTGCTTTGCTTTTCAGTGGATTCGCTTTACGGCATAAACTCATAAGTTCCATAATGGTTTGTTGTGATGATTCCACATTTACCTCTTTTTGAATTTTTTTAATCAGGAGTGTGTGTTCAGAGGATAATTCTGAAGTGCAGTGATACAAACGTTCATACATAAGTGCAGGGGCTACTTTATTATGTTCAGATTTCTGAGTGCATTGAAATATAAAGATGAGACTGCCAACAAGTAGAGACCAGAAAATCAGTGATTTAAGCCAAGGTGTATTCATTTTTAGACTTTTTTAGAAAATTAGAATAATTCTATAGCAAATCAAAAATTTAGGCAGAAAAAAACCCAAGTCATTATGCTTGGGTTTTTAGAATCTTGGCTCTCCCACCTGGGCTCGAACCAGGGACCTGCGGATTAACAGTCCGTCGCTCTACCGACTGAGCTATGGGAGATTAGATTGGCTCTCCAACCTGGGCTCGAACCAGGGACCTGCGGATTAACAGTCCGTCGCTCTACCGACTGAGCTATTGGAGAATCTGATGCGCATTTTAGGGTTGAAATTACTAGTCGTCAACCAATTATTGTAAAGAAATGAATAGTTTGATTTATTAATACTCAAATTGATGTAAATAACAAAAAAACCATCCTAAAAGGATGGTTTTTTAAACGTAATAAGACGGTTAAATCTTATTTTTCTACGCCAGCTTCTTGACCAGCATATTTCGCATTAGCGTAATCCCAGTTCACTAAGCTTTCTAAGAAAGTAGAAATATACTTAGGACGAGCGTTGCGGAAGTCGATGTAGTAAGCATGTTCCCAAACATCGATCGTTAATACAGCTACTTTACCATGAGCAAGTGGAGTATCGGCATTTGAAGTTTTCATGATAGAAAGTTTACCATTTACTTCATCAGCAACTAACCAAGCCCAACCTGAACCGAATTGAGTTGTAGCAGCAGCAGCAAATTCTTCAGCAAATTTTTCGTAAGAACCGAAAGCTTCGTCAATTTTAGCAGCTAAAGCACCAGTCGCTTTACCACCACCGTTTTTAGCCATACAGTTCCAGTAGAATGTGTGGTTCCAAACTTGTGCTGCGTTGTTGAAGATACCCGCTTTAGAAGCATCACCAGCAGAAGCTTTGATGATTTCTTCAAGCGTTTTACCTTCAAGATCAGTACCTGCAATTAGGTTGTTTAAATTAACAACATAAGTATTGTGGTGTTTGTCGTGGTGGTATTCTAAAGTTTCTTTGCTGATGTGTGGAGCAAGATCTTCGTAACCGTACGGAAGAGCTGGTAAAGTAATCGTTGTCATGTTTTAAGTTCCTTGCATTGTGCTGGGTTTTACATCGAAGTGCACTTATTGTAATAGATTCTCACCATATTTTGCGCATTACTTATAAATAAGAATACAGAATAAAGCGTGAATTAATATGTATAAGCTCACTCCAATTTAAAACGCGTGGTTAAATCAATTTAAATAGGATTATTGAGTTCAACGTAATGATATTCAAGACCAAATTGTTCACAAATTGCTTGACCTAGTCGTTGAACACCATAACGTTCAGTCGCATGATGTCCACATGCGTAATAATGCACATCTAATTCTAAAGCTTGATAAAAGGTACGCTCACTAACTTCACCTGAAATATAAGCATCGCAATTTTGTTCGGCAGCTTTAGTGATAAAGTCTTGAGCACCGCCAGTACAAAATCCAACTTTTTGAATACTTGGTTTATCAGCCATCAAATGTATCGCATCATAATTAAGTTGTTGTGACACAAAAGCTTTGAACTCATCTGGTGTCATTGCATTTTTTAAATAGCCGATATTTCCAATGGGATGACGTTCACTCGGATCAAGTGCTTCAATTTGATCAAGATGAAGTAAATCTGCTATCGCAGCATTATTTCCCAAGCTAGGGTGGCTATCGAGAGGTAAATGATAAGCTAATAGTGAAATATCATGTTGAATGAGTGATTTAATTCGCTTGCCACGCATTCCTGTAATCGGAGATGGCTCACCTTTCCAAAAATAGCCATGGTGAACCAATAAAACATCAGCTTGCAGCTCGATTGCAGCATCAATGGCTGATTGAGAAGCCGATACAGCACAAACAATTCGCTTTACTTCTGTTTTACCTTCGATTTGCAGACCATTGGGAGCGTAATCTTTAAATTCATTGGCCTTTAGGGTCTGATCACACCATTGGATAATGTCGTTTAGCTTTGCCATAATGTTCTTAAGTCTGTGAAAATATAAAGATCAAAGCATATTTTTAATATTAACTAAAGCCGAACAAAACTATTTTCACAATTTTAGGTATATAAATTTTTTTTGATTACAATATGCAGTCATAAAATACTTTTGTCATCAATAAATTAAAATTCTCAGAGGATATTAAAGTGCGCCGGTCCTTTACATGGTTACCATGGGTGTTACTCATCATTGTCATTATTAGTTTTGTCACATGGCAAAAACTAAATCAACCAAAGCCTCAAATAGCAGCTGATGGATATAAAATGCCAGCTGAAAAAGTAGAACCTTTGGTGGATACGACACGTTCTGGGGGAGTAGTGTCATACAATGCTGCGGTAAAGGTCGCAGCACCTGCAGTCGTTAATATTTTTACAACACAAACTGTAAAAAAAGTGGATCATCCGATTTTAAATGATCCTGTTTTTAGAGAATTTTTTGGTGGTCAATTACCTGAACGTTTTGGACAAGAACCAAATGAAAATAGTTTGGGTTCGGGGGTGATTGTTCGACCTGATGGTTATATTCTGACTAATAATCATGTGATTGCACAGGCTGACCAGATTGTTGTGGCTTTGTATGATGGTCGTCGAGCAGAAGCCAAAGTAATTGGAACAGATCCTGATACGGATTTAGCAGTCATTAAAATCGAAATGGACAAACTGCCAGTGCTTCCTTTCAAACTGAGTGGAAATGAAGTTGGAGATGTTGTACTCGCAATTGGTAATCCATTTGGCGTGGGACAAACAGTTACGCAAGGGATCATATCTGCGACAGAACGTTCGGGATTGGGTATAAATTTCTATGAAGATTTTATTCAAACCGATGCTGCTATTAATCCAGGTAATTCTGGGGGAGCACTCATTGATGTTGCAGGTAATTTGATTGGGATTAATACTGCAATTTTCTCGCAATCGGGTGGTTCTTTAGGAATTGGTTTTGCTATTCCTGCTAAAGTCTGCCAGCAAGTTCTGAATTCAATATTAAAAGAAGGCAGAGTAATTCGAGGGTGGCTAGGTATTGGTTTGGCGAATCCGACGCAACCCGATGTATTACAACCTCGTGAGAAGGGTGTAATTGTGAGCAGCGTCTATGAGTCTGGTCCTGCAGATAAAGCTAAGATTAAAGTCGGTGATCGGATCATGAAAGTAAATGATCAGGAGATCAACAATCCATCACAATTGATTAATTATGTTGCAATGCAATCACCGAATACCTCTGCAAAAATTGAGATTTTACGTGAAGGTAAGAGCATCAATACTGAAGTGGTTATTGGTGAACGACCAGCTGAAACCAGCGATCGTAATAGCCAGTATATTCCATTACCTCGTCGTTAAATTAACAAGCCCCAGTAATATGGGGCTTTTTTATAATTCTTAGATTCTATATTGTTTCATACCTTTGAATGAATCTGAATAAATCTGCTATTTAATAATTAAATACGGTCATGCATTCCTAAGTGACGGTGAGATAGAGTTTTAACACATGCAAAATTGAATTCACTCAACAATGATTAAACAGTGTACGAAACAAAAAAAGCCAGTGGTTCACTGGCTTTTTTTGAGAATAAAATTAGCTTTCCTGTTGAATACCCGCAACCAACCAATCTTGACTAGAACCTGCTGGTTTAACGAAATGCCAAACTTCAGCAAACGGTTGTGGAAGGCTATTTAAGTCTTCACTTACCGTACCCGTGAAACGAACGCTGACAACGTATTGACCATTTTCAGTCGCAGAATCAACAACCATAGCATTCAGATTTGAAAACTCAGCTACGTCTTGATCTTGGTTACCCATAATATCGTTATACATCGATTGATAAAGATCAGGCGTCAAATAACGTTGAATCTCAGCAATATTACTTGCCGTATTCATTGATTGAATATGGTTGAAGCGTTGGCGTGCAATGCGTAAGAAAGCAGCTGGTTCAGTTCCGTCAGGTAGCTGACTTCCACTAGACATTGTTGCTGCACCAAAAGGAGCTTGTGGTGCTTGACCAAATGGCGCTTGAGATGCAGCTGTACCACCGCCCACAGATTGACCAAAAATATTGGTATTGTCATTAGATACTGAAGGGCGAGGTGCAGCAGTTTGACCAAACGGTGCAGATTGTGGACCTGAACTGTTTGGTGCATAAGGGTTGTTAGCCGCTAATTTTTTTTTTGCTCCGAATTTACGGAAGATGAAGAACGCAGCAGCAGCAATAATCAACAACCATACCCAACTTGGGATACCACCTTCTTCCTCAGGTTGTGCAGCTACTTCTGCTTGACTTGCTGGAACAGTATCATCATCTGCTAAAGCATTTGCTGCGACTGCACCAATTGCAGCACCAGCAACACCAGCAGCGACCATACCACCCACACCAGGACCAGACTTTTGAGGCGCAGTCGCTGGAGCAGCAGGTTGTTGGGCAGGAGTAGCTTGACGTGGTTGCTGATATGATTGGGTTGGAGCAGCAGAACGGCTCATACCATGGCTTTTACCACCACCAGCACGTTTTGCTTCTGCAAAAGGCGCTACCATGAGTGTCGCCATTAAAATACCCGCAACTAAACTACGCTGTCGAACTTCCATCTAAAATTCCTATTTTAAAAAGTTAATTTCACACTGTATTTATGCAGTCTTTTGGCTTAAATTTCAACTTAAACCTCAATTTTTTTCAGTATTCATACACAGTGTACAGTTAAATAAATTGATCAGCTGAATTAATGTTCATCCGCTAAGCTCATCGCTTCAGTTAAAGCTTCATGTAGACGGGCAACGGCGATAATGCGAACACCAGGAATATCCTTTTGTGGTGCATTCGCTCTAGGGACTATAATATATTTAAACCCGTGCTTAATTGCTTCCTTCAACCGTTCCTGCCCGTTAGGTACGGGACGAATCTCTCCCGATAATCCCACTTCGCCAAATACAGCCAATTGCTGAGGGAGTGCTTTTGCTCTCAAACTTGAAGCACAGGCCAATAAGACGGCGAGATCTGAACCTGTTTCAGTAATTTTTAAGCCACCAACAACATTCACATATACGTCTTGACCAGAAGTTTGAACACCACCATGTCGGTGCATGACGGCGAGTAGCATATTTAAACGGTTTTGCTCAAGACCCAATGCAACACGGCGAGGTTGACCATGCGCGTCATCTACTAGGGCTTGCACTTCAACTAAGAGTGGACGTGTGCCTTCTCGACTAATCATGACGATAGAACCAGGAATCGCTTCATCATATCGGCTAAGAAAGATGGCTGAGGGATTGGCAACCTCTCTAAGCCCTTTATCGGTCATCCCAAAAACACCGAGTTCATTGACTGCACCAAAACGATTTTTAACAGCTCGAATCATTCGATAACGTGAATCAGATTGACCTTCAAAATAAAGTACGCAATCGACCATGTGTTCTAAAACACGAGGGCCAGCTAAAGCACCTTCTTTGGTCACATGACCCACAATAAATAAAGCTGTTCCGCTGTTCTTCGCAAAACGTGTCAGAAGGGCTGCAGATTCTCGAATTTGAGAAACGCCGCCTGGCGCAGACTGTAAGGTTTCAGTGTATAAAGTTTGAATCGAGTCTAAGATCGCGACAGCAGGTCGTTCATGCGCTAATACTTCGCAAATACGCTCTACGCACGTCTCAGCCATCACTTTTAATTGATCAGTTGGAAGATCCAAACGATTGGCACGTAATGCAACTTGAGATAAAGATTCCTCACCAGTGACATATAGGGCGGAACTTTTCGCTGCAGCCATATGGGTTGCCGTCTGCAAAAGAATTGTTGATTTACCAATACCAGGGTCACCACCGATCAGTACAACTGAACCAGTAACAAGCCCTCCGCCTAAAACGCGATCAAATTCTCCAATCCCTGTTGCTAAACGTGTTTCGTGAGAAACTGAAACTTGATTCAATGTAGTGATTGATGCTGCTTGACCAGCATAACCACCTGCAATTTTTGGATTTGCACGATGCGTAATCGCAGGGGCAATAGTGACTTCAACTAAACTGTTCCATTCTCCGCATTCTGAGCATTGACCTGCCCATTTAGGATGATCTGCGCCACATTGTTCACAGCGATATACACTTTTTGCTTTAGCCATAACTTAATATAGGTTTTTTGATTTTCTATATACTGAGCATACTGAGTAAAGGTTACGAAAACAAAAAAATATTGATCAAATTTTAAAACAATAAGACAAGTCATGACGTGTGCTTTAACGAGATATTAAATTAAAGCAATCATGAATTGATTTATACTCATATCAAAAATCGACTGAGTTATTTGATATGCGTTTGTACGCTCAACATATTGATGCCATCGCACGCGAAATACAGCGTGATGTGCTGTTTATTCATTTTGAGAATTACACGGATGATCAGAATGATGAAGAAAGTATTCGAGATCATGTGATTGCGTGGCTTGAACAACATGAAATTAAATTTGTGCCATGTTTAGGTTTGTCTGGTGAGGATGAAATTGACAGCTATCTGGGTGACCTATATCTAGATATTCCTTTTGATGAGCAAAATAACCAGTATCAGCTGGTTAAAAATTATCTTGAAGATGAACAGGGCAATATGATAATTGAACATGTTCTATTTTTTGTGTTGAGCTTGGAGGTTGCGGAAGAAATTGCAAAGGATCAAGAGGAAAAACAAAATTTGAACGATTAGAAATTTTCGTGAAAAGACAAAAAAAGCCTCATCAATGAGGCTTTTTTTTGGTTTGATTCTATTAATTGGTTTAATAAAGCTCACCAGATTTTCGTCGTTCAATAAAATCTTTAGATTCTTTTGCAATAATTCCAGAAAGTAATAATAAGGCAATTAAGTTTGGTGCTGCCATTAAACCATTGAAGGTGTCTGCGAAAAGCCAAACTAAATCAAGTGTGACGACACAGCCTACAAATACCGAAGCAATATAAATGAGACGATAGATAAATACTGACTTTTCACCCAGTAAATAGGTGCAACATTTTTCACCATAATAACTCCAACCTAAAATAGTTGAATAAGCAAAAAAGATGATTCCGAACGTAACAACCCAGCCCCCAAATCCTGGTAGTAATTTGTCAAAAACACTAATAGTCAAAACAGCCCCAGTTTGATCACCGAAACTTTGTCCTGCCATGATGAAACCCATAACAAGAACAATACCCGTAATTGAGCACACAATAATTGTATCAATGAATGTACCTGTCATTGAAACTAGGCCTTGACGGGCAGGGTGATCAGTTTTTGCTGCTGCCGCTGCAATTGGCGCTGAACCCATACCTGCTTCGTTTGAGAATACACCACGGGCAACACCGTAACGAATCGCTGCACCAATCGCACCACCTACTGCTGCTTCACCTGTGAATGCATAGGTAAAGATCATTTTTAAAGCAGGAACAACTAATTCAAGGTTATTGAAAATAATAATTAGCCCGCCAATGACATAGCCTAGAGCCATGACTGGAACAATAACTGAGGATGCTTTGGAAATAGACTTAATACCGCCTAAAATCACCAATGCAGAGAAAATTGTAATAATGATGGCAGTGGTGAGCGTGCTTATACCCAAACTATTTTCTACTGCTAGTGCCACTGTGTTTGATTGAACTGAGCTACCAATACCAAAGGATGCTAATGTACCAAATAATGCGAAGAGGACTGCGAGCCACTTCCATTTCGCGCCAAGTCCTCGTTCAATGTAGTACATTGGACCACCAGACATTTCTCCTTTTTCATTTTTTACACGGTATTTGACCGCCAAAACACCTTCACCGTATTTGGTTGCCATACCGAAAAATGCAGTCATCCACATCCAGAATACAGCACCCGGACCACCCAGTACACAAGCAGTCGCTACCCCTGCGATATTACCTGTACCAATCGTGGCTGAAAGTGCAGTCATGAGTGAGGCAAATTGTGAGATATCTCCCGAGTCTTTTTTATCTGGGTGTTTCCCGAACACTTGTTTAAATGCCAATGGAAGCATCCTGAATTGCCAAAAAAGTAGACGGAATGTTAAGAAAACACCTGTCCCAACAATCAGCACCAGCATATAAGGTCCCCAGACTAAGCCGCTGAGTGTTTCCATGATTGATTGTATTTCTTGCATAAATTACCTTCTTATTTTCCTGATTGTTTTTTACATGCATGATCAAGCAAGGGATATGCCATACTTTTGCGCGATCAAACACATCATTCCTTTTGATTATTTTTTGCACTTATATTTTTTACATATAACAACAAGATTTTCAATATTTTACTCAAAATAAGATAAATAAATATGATGAATAATTGATCATTCTGGTGATATATAAGAAAAATGAATTAATACTTTAAACTAATTAGAAAATATTGATCGTGCTAATTTTCTTTTTGAAATCTGATTTTTTTCAGTTAAGTTGTGCCGATTAATATATTTGGTGAATTTGAAAATGTCAGATCAAAATATAAATTCGCCTCAGCAAAATGGTGAATTACAACGAAGTCTATCCAATCGACATTTGCAGTTAATTGCAATTGGAGGCGCAATTGGAACAGGTTTGTTCATGGGCTCTGGGAAAACAATTAGCCTAGCTGGTCCTTCAATTCTTGTAATTTACATGATCATCGGTTTCATGGTTTTTTTAGTGATGCGAGCACTAGGCGAATTGTTGCTTTCAAATTTGCAATATAAGTCGTTTATAGATTTCGCCACGGATTTAATTGGACCATGGGCAGGTTACTTTGTGGGCTGGACCTACTGGCTGTGTTGGATCACCATCGGTATTGCAGATTTATCGGCGATCATTTATTACCTTCAGTTCTTCAATAATGGGATGCCTTTTAGCCCTGAAGAAGGGGTAATGATTAGCATCGCTGCAATCGTATTTATTATGGGATTGAATCTTGTTACAGTGAAACTGTTTGGTGAATTAGAATTCTGGTTTGCTTTAATCAAGATTATCGCAATTGTGGTTTTAATTGGCGTTGGCTTTTGGATGATATTTACAGGTTTCACTTCTACATCAGGTGAAATCGCAGCATTTAGCAATATTTGGTCAAACGGCGGGATCTTCCCAACAGGTGCAATCGGTTTCTTGGCAGGCTTCCAAATCGCAATTTTTGCTTTTGTGGGTGTAGAACTGGTGGGTACAACCGCAGCTGAAACTAAAGATCCTGAAACGAACTTGCCGAAAGCTGTCAACTCGATTCCTATTCGAATCATTATTTTCTATGTTTTGTCGTTGCTGGTGGTGATGTCGGTTACACCATGGAATAAGATTGATCCGAATATTTCCCCATTTGTAAACTTGTTTAGTCAAGCAGGTATTGCAGCCGCTGCTATTATTATGAATTTGGTTGTATTGTCTTCAGTGATGTCATCGATGAACAGTGGCGTATTCTCAACCAGCCGCATGCTGTTTGGCTTGTCGCGCGAGACTCAAGCTCCTGAAGCTTTTGGAAAACTAAATAAGCGAGCTGTGCCAGCGAATGCCTTGTATTTCTCAGCAGGATGTTTGTTACTAGGGGCAGCACTGCAATACTTCGTACCGAATACGGTGGAAGCATTTACTTTAGCGACAACACTTTCCACCATTTTATTTATTTGTGTTTGGTTGATGATTATTTGGAGTTATGTGGTGTATTACAAAACACGCCCAGAACTTCATGCAAAATCGATATTTAAACTACCAGGTGGATTGGTTACATGTGCGATTGTTGCTATTTTTTTTATTGGCATGATTGGGGTATTGGCTTTAGAAGATGATACTCGCCGTGCATTGATGGTGAGCCCGATTTGGTTTGTTATTCTGATCATTGGTTATTTTGGTTTTTATAAGAAAAAATAAAAACTTATAAATGATTTGCAATTTAGGTCAAAAGAAACGTCAGTAATTACTGGCGTTTTTTTATTTCTGTTATTAATCTGTTGCGTTAAATACTTTGGTGAATTAGATGATCAAGGTATACTTCTATAAATTTTACTGATAGGTGTAGGTATGCGTATTTTGATCGGAGTTATCAGTGCAGCCGTTGTTTCAATTTTGGCTGGATGTGGTCAGACTGGTGCATTACAACTACCCAGTGATCCAAACTATGACAAGCGAGCACAATATTTAATTTATAAAAACAGTGATCGCCCAAGTCAGGATCAAGCTGAACCTAAAGCAGATGCTGTACCTACTCAAGATTAATATTCATTTATTTTTTTTCTCCAGCGCAATTTAGAAAGGATACATCCATGAGTTTCCCTCGCATTCAAGGGGTTTTGCACGCAGAACAATGTTCATTGGATCAACTTGCTCAGCAATTTGGTACACCACTTTATGTTTATTCAAAAGCAACTTTTGAAAAACATTATTTGGATATGGATCGTGCTTTTAATTTTATCGATCACCAAATTTGTTTTGCAGTGAAGTCAAACTCAAATATCGCTGTTCTAAATGTGTTGGCGAAACTTGGTTGCGGGTTTGATATCGTGACTGGTGGTGAATTAGCACGTGTTTTACGCGCAGGTGGTGACGCTTCTAAAATAGTCTTCTCTGGTTTGGGCAAGTCTGAAGCTGACATTCGTCAAGCATTAGAAGTGGGTATTGCGTGTTTTAATGTGGAATCATATGCAGAGCTTGACCGTATTCAAAAAGTTGCAGCAGAACTTAATGTAAAAGCTCCAATTTCACTTCGGGTAAATCCAGATGTTGATGCCAAAACACATCCATATATCTCTACTGGTCTTAAAGAAAATAAATTTGGTATTCCTTCTGATTCGGTATATGAAACTTATCAGTATGCAGCAAGTTTAAGTCACTTAGATATCGTAGGAATTGATTGTCATATTGGTTCACAATTGACTGAAACTCAACCTTTTGTTGATGCACTTGATCGTGTCATGAACATGATTGAAGCATTGAAAAAATTAGGGATCAACCTCAAACATATTGATATTGGTGGTGGTCTTGGTGTGACTTATAAAGATGAAGTTCCACCGACAGTTGAAGAATATGCAAATGCTTTACGTCCTGCATTAGAAAAACTTGGTCTAAAAGTGTATATGGAGCCAGGGCGTAGTATTTCGGCGAATGCTGGCGTATTGGTGACGAAAGTTGATCTTTTAAAACCAACCAATCATCGCAATTTTGCAATTGTTGATGCAGCAATGAATGACTTGATTCGTCCTTCTTTGTACGAAGCTTGGATGGATATCCAAGAGGTTAATCAAAATTCGCAAACTGAGAAAAAAGTTTGGGATGTGGTTGGTGCGATCTGTGAAACAGGTGACTTCCTCGGTAAAGAGCGTGAACTTGCGATTCAAGCGAACGATCATTTAGCTGTTTTGGGTGCAGGTGCTTATGGTTTTGTGATGAGTTCAAATTACAACAGCCGAGGTCGTGCAGCAGAGGTGATGGTTGACGGTGATCAAGCACACTTAATTCGTCAACGCGAAACGATTGAGTCTCTGTGGGAACGTG
Organism: Acinetobacter sp. 24-47-67; assembly: GCF_056779735.1. Taxonomy (NCBI): domain Bacteria; kingdom Pseudomonadati; phylum Pseudomonadota; class Gammaproteobacteria; order Moraxellales; family Moraxellaceae; genus Acinetobacter; species Acinetobacter sp. 24-47-67. The sequence continues at coordinate 701,663 of NZ_JBWYIK010000001.1, read as the reverse complement.
AGTCCTTATTGCCTTAAGGAGACAATAGATGTTGCTAGAATTTACTAAAATGCATGGTCTAGGTAATGACTTCATGGTGGTTGATTTAATCAGCCAACGTGCTTATCTAGATCCTGTCATGATTCGCCGGTTGGCTGACCGTAATTTTGGCATTGGTTTTGATCAGTTATTAATTGTTGAAACACCAGACCATCCGAACGTTGATTTCAAATATCGCATTTTTAATGCGGATGGTTCTGAAGTTGAGCAATGTGGCAATGGGGTTCGTTGTTTTGCCAAATTTGTTCATGATCGTCATTTAACCAATAAAACTAAATTCAAAGTGCAAACAAAGGCGGGGATTGTCGAGCCTGAGTTGGGTGCGAATGGATGGGTGCGTGTGAACATGGGGTATCCGAAGTTCTTACCGAACCAAATCCCATTTTTAGCAGAAGCGCCTGCTGCTTTATATGATTTAGCTTTAGCGGATAATGAGACGATCAGCATCGATGTGGTTAATATGGGAAATCCGCATGCAGTGACCATTGTGCCAGACGTGTTAACTGCTGATGTTGCTAAAATAGGCCCTCAAGTGGAATCTCACGAACGTTTTCCTGAGCGTGTAAATGCTGGATTTATGCAGATCGTTGATGAAAAACATGCTCGATTACGAGTTTTTGAACGTGGTGTGGGAGAAACATTAGCTTGTGGTACAGGTGCATGTGCTGCTGCTGTCTCAGGTATGCGCCGTGGTTTATTGTCTAGCAATGTGGAAATCGAACTTGCCGGCGGTAAATTGCTGATTGAATGGAAAGAGGGAGATGTGGTTTGGATGACTGGTCCAACTGCAACGGTTTATGAAGGTCGTTTGGATCTACGTTATTTTCAATAAAACTTATTTCCTGACTAAAAAGCCCTGAAATTCAGGGCTTTTTACTTTATGATTTGTTGGAATGCCCACGAGTATTGATGATTAGGCATCGATTCAATAGAGAGAAAACCAAATGCAATATGGCGCAATGCAATTGCTGTCAATGTGGTTGAAAGAGAGAAAGATTCAAAATCAATCTGAGCATACGCTTGAGGCGTATTTCCGTGATGTGTCTGGTTTTATTGACTTTTGTTATGAAAAGAAAATTGAATTAAATCAAGTTGAAGCATCTGATTTACGAGAATATATGGCTTATAAGGTTGAACAACATCAACTCAACAGTGCAAGCTTACAACGTCATTTAACAGCCATTCGTCAATTCATGAAATGGGCTGTGGAAGGGAAATATGTATCGAATAATCCCATTCATGATTTTAAGTTAAAAAGACAGCCAAGGCCTTTGCCGGGTATGGTTGATGTCGAAACGATTCAGCAAATCTTGGATCAACCGGCACCTGAATCCTCTCAAGATCATCTCTTGTGGTTAAGAGATAAAGCTATTTTAGAGCTGCTTTATTCAAGTGGTTTACGATTAGCTGAAGTACAAGGATTGAATATTCGAGATATCGATTTTACACGACAATTACTTCGAATTATAGGTAAGGGAAATAAAACTCGGGTTGTTCCTTTTGGTTTGAAAGCGAAAACAGGTTTAATTGAATGGCTCAAAGTCCATCGTATCTGGTGTGGAGACATTGAATTGGATTCTCCAGTTTTTATTACCAAAAAAGGGAGTCGATTGACGAATCGACAGATTGAAAATCGAGTCAAATTGCAAGCACAAAGAGCGGGTGTTAATGTGGATTTACATCCTCACTTACTGCGACACTGTTTTGCTAGTCATCTGCTCTCAAACAGTGGTGATTTACGAGCAGTTCAAGAAATGCTAGGTCATAGTAATCTATCTACGACACAAATTTATACTCAGTTAGATTTTGATCGTTTGGCTCAAGTCTATGATAAAGCTCACCCTAGAGCCCAAAAATCTTAATCCTCAGTATTAAGTATATTGAATATACTTAATACTGTACTGAATGATAAAGTTATCTGTTTATAGTGCTGGTGTGTGTATAGGTATCATACGTGCGGGATTCACTTTTTGGAATGCGACTGCGATTTCAAATAAAGTCGGCTCATCAAATTCACGAGCAATAAACTCGATGTTAACATTCATAGGATAACTACTGCGACTTGAGTTGACTGATTTAGCAGGCATAGATAATGCAGGAAAACCACTAAACGGACTTAGGCGATTATTTGTACCTGTGGTCGGGCTACTTCCTAAATTGCCAGCAAACCCAGTAATAGAAGGGTAGGCTAAAGCGTCGTATTGTAAGCCTTTACGAGTACCATCTAGTTCAACATTATTTAAAGCGCTATTCATGCGTAAGCGCACGAAAGGACTTCTTTCAGTGGTGTTGCGCTCATAATTCTCAATATATGATGCACTTGTTGGATCAGAATTATAGCCGCTGAAGTTACGGATCATTAGTTCACTAGCGAGTAAATCTTCATACGATTGGTAAATACTTCTTGTGGTCTTTAGATATTCTGTAAGTGATATTTTAAATTCAGCACTTGAAAGACTCGAATAACGTGTCAAAATTGTATTTAGATCGCTTATTGTAACTATTTCTACAGTCGCTCCTGCCTCTTCAAGTTTAGTAATCGCGTTATCCATTGCTTCTTTAACGAGATTGTAGTCTTCTTTCTGTTGAGTGGTTGAACCTTCGGAAGGGTAAAGTGCTTGTACTATACCAATACGCTTTCCTTCAAGACTTACAGTGTCATGAGGAACGTAGCTATTCGGTTGATTAATCAATTCGCGGTAAGCAGACTCTGATTTTAGAAGAGGAGAAGTACGTGCAAATTCACTACGTTGATTTGAACTTAATGAGCTATCGAATCCGATCATTGCATCCATTAATTTTGCACAGTCAATAGCTTGTCTACACATTGGTCCAGCAGTATCTTGAGTTGGTGCCAGTGGAATAATTCCATCTTGGCTCAAAAGACGTAAAGATGGTCGTAAACCGACAAGACCCTGTACTGATGAAGGCACACGAATTGACCCTCCTGTATCAGTTCCTATTCCCACCATTGCAAAACTTGCAGATATGGCAGCGCCAGTTCCTGATGATGAACCACCTGGGCCTTTACTTAAGTCATACACATTTTTAGTTTGATCACCTAGAGTTGATTTTCCACCAAAGCCGAAAGCGAACTCATCAAGATTGGCTTTTCCTAAAATGATTCCGCCATTTTCTTTGATATTTTTTATGATATAGGCATCATCATTTGGAAAATTATCTTTTAATGCTACAGAACCTGCTGTGTTCGCCATATCTACAGCATCAATATTGTCTTTAGCGAGTACAGTGACACAGTGAAGAGGTCCTGAAAGTTTTGAATTTTTTGCAAATTGTTGGTCGAGCATTTCTGCTTCTTTAAGTGCATTTGGATTTAAAGAAATAATGCTATTGAGCTCAGGACCTTGTCGATCGTAAGCTGATATACGATTTAAATAACCTTGCACAACATCAACACAAGATGAACCTTTGCTTAAAATCGAGTTATGCAAATCACTAATGGTTGCTTCTACAGGATTAAACGGGACAGGAGGCGGCGTGTTAGAATTATTTGTGCTACTTTCATTGTCACCACAGGCTGTTAAGAAAGTTGCTATCGTGACAACAAGCAAAGTTTTTTTAAATGTGATCATGTGCATTCCCCAGATTAAGTTCAAACTGGTTAAGCAATGAATGTGCCACTCTAAAAATGAATGAAATTTACAGTTTTATGCTCCAGAAAATAGCTAATAACCATTGATATAAATAAAATGCGTTAATTTAATGCGAATAAAATTATTTGAAAAATAATGTATTGTTGGGATTGAGCTTTTGAAAGCTGTGCTTTTAAAAATAATTTTCCCTTAAACTTTAGCTTAAATTTTTCGAATTGATTTTTTTAATACGATTTTTAAGGTATAACTTTAATAGATGGATTTAAGTTGTATACAAATTAAAAAATATTTTGCAGGAATGATTAGGTCAAGCCATGATTGACAATATTGATCAAAAGTATCAGCAACTCTCTTCAGCACAAAAAGACATTTTTGCAGGTTATGGTTTACGTCAGGTGAAACATTTTGTGGAAATCAATTTACCGATGATTGAGGCCGCTCTACCTAACAATGCCTATGTGCAGGGTATTAATACTGAAGGAAAAATCCAAGCGATTGATCCAATAGCATCTAAGACTTATTTGTGGATTTCTGATCAGCAATGGCAAGAAAGACCTATTGCAGATCAAGGAGTTGATTTGAAAGAAGACTTTATTGAAGTTTGGAAAATTTTTGAACTAGAACAATACCCTATTATTGAATTGAGTCACGTCCATCGTGATTACTTGGCGGCGCTCAATCAAGTTTGAAAAAAATCATTTAAAAAACAGGGCTAATAATTTTAGCTCTGTTACTTTATAGAAAATTAAATTTACCCATTTCCAACAACTCAATACATAAAGATAAAATTATTGATTAAATAACGTTCAATTTTGTTTCATATATTTATTCTCCTCATTCGATTCAGTCAAATTCTTTACACTTGTCTAGTAATTTTGAATTTTTTTGGAGAGGGGTAAATGATTAAATTTCATGAAAATAATATCCATGCCGCCATTTTTGATATGGATGGCACAATGTTTGATACGGAGCGACTTCGTTTTCAAACGTTGAAGCAAGCATCATTAGAACTCATTGGTGTCGAATTTACAGACGCCTATTTATTATCTTGTTTGGGTTTAAGTGCTCATAGTGCCGAAAAACTGGCAAATCAGCAATATGGTCAAGAAGTGCCGTATGCGGAAATTAGAAAGCGAGCAGATCAGCTAGAACTTGATCATGTAAGAAAATACGGAGTGCCGATTAAATTTGGACTCATGCAAGTTCTTGAACGTTTAAGAAAGTCCAATCTGAAAATGGCAGTAGCAACTTCGAGTCGACGTGAAATAGCTGAAGAGTATTTAATCAATGCCAATGTATATAAGTTTTTCGACATTATCGTATGCGGCGATGAGGTTGATAATGGAAAACCACACCCAGAAATTTTCTTAAAAGCTGCTGAGCAACTGAACATTGATCCAACTTTATGTTTAATGTTTGAAGACTCAGAAAATGGAGTGAAGTCGGCGTTTGAAGCGGGTGGATTAACGGTATTACTTCAAGATATCAAAGAACCTAATTCAACCATGCTCGAAAAAGCGAATTTCTTTTACGAAAGCATGCATGATTTTCTGGAAGATTTGAATCAATTTACACCAAAATTAAAAATGCCTGCTCTATTTGACTCTTTTCCTCAGACTTTAAATCAGCATGTCGTGGGGATACATGGTTTTGGGGCAATAGGTGGTGGCTATATTGCCCAAGTATTGTCTCATTGGGATGGATATACTCGACCAAAACAAATCTATGCTTCAACGCGGAATTCACTCTATAGAAATAGTGTGAATACTTTTGGTGGTTACAGTATTCGTTATGGGCAACACTCTCATGACGAGCGAATAGACAATATAACCGTCATAGATGCATCAAATATTGAAATGATGCAGCACATGTATATTGAATCAAGTTTAATTGCACTGTGTTTACCTGAAAAGGCAATCGAGCAAGAAGCTAAAACCATTGCTCAAGGGTTGTATGCGCGTTATATCCATTTTGAAGAACAGTTGAATCCTCTAACAGTTTTAATTGTTTTGAACAAAGTAGGCGCAAAATCATTAATTGAACAACAGATTTGTAGTGCTTTGCATGAAATTACGGATGCGAAGACGGTCAATATCATCATGTCGCAGCACTATTTTTGCGATACAGTAGTCAATCGAATGGTAGCGAAAATTACAGATCAAAAATTATTTAGACAGTTAAAAATCAAATACAACATTTTTAGACATGTGCAGGATGAGCATGATTTAGACGTGACGGATGTGGATGAAGGGACGCGTTTAAATGCTGAACAAGAACAATTGGCTACTCAGTATATTGACGATCTATACGAAAAATTCAAATCGGCGCATATTCTACAGAATCTAGAATTAATCTTATTCCATGCCGAAACAGATATGCCACTTTATGTAGAAAATAATAGTCCTTTATTAGAAAAAATGCGCCAAATGATTCTGGTTGAAGAGATTGAAGAGATACAGTTAATCAAAAATCGCATGTGGAATGGTGTGCATGCAATGACAGCATGGGCTGCAAGTTTTCGACAATATGAAACAATCGGGATTGCACTGTCTGATGAGCAAATTTCTAAATTTATGTTGGCAGTACTCCATGAGGTTAAAGTTGGATTAAAGGATCTACTACCACATCGAAAAGAAAATTTAGAATTGTTGGCGAAGAGTTTTATCGACTCTTGTGAGACGGCTTATAAAGACCCATGTGATCGAGTGGCACGAGACCCATATCGTAAGTTAGGTTTTGGTGAGCGGGTACTATCTTCATTGGCATACAATTTTCAACGTGGCAAGCCTTATCAGGAAATTTTCAAAGGGCTTGTATTGGGTTATGCATACGTTATATTGAAGCAAAATCAACGATTTGAAGATGTGATTCGGCATTTTGCTCAGCAACTTAGTCAAACTGAATTGGAACTTGAGGATCAATTGTATTTACAGGAAGAGCTGAAACGGAGACTCAAAATTTGTGATCCTAAATTGAGTGAATCGGTGAATGAGCATGCACTTTTAGAAAATATTTTGAATGAAAAAATCGAGGTTGAAAAAACTTAAAGTATTGAACATTCGACTTTTTGACTAGATCAAAATGGATAATCGGTCCGATCTGAAAAGTCAGTCGGATCGATTGCTTTATGGTATTAAATTGATTGCAGGGGCAGTTGATAGCTTTGTTTAATGATTTGACTGGGTAAATCCGTTTTCACACTGGTAATCCCATTTTTTTTGGTTAAGTGTTCTGACTGAAATTTACGATAGTTCTCCAAATCAGGTACGACAACTTTTAACATCGCATCACATTCGCCCAAAATAATATAGCACTCCATGACTTGAGGGAGTTCTTTCATCGCTTCAATAAAAGTATCGATGGTTTCAGCGTCTTGTCCCACCAACCAAATACGCGAAAATAGAATAAGTTGTAATCCGATTTTTTGAGGATCAACAATGGTTGTGTATTGCTGGATGACTCCAGCATCTTCGAGAATTTTTACGCGTCTTAAACAAGAGGATGGTGATAAGCCAATCTCTTTGGCTAAATCATTATTTTGAATTCGACCGTTGGTTTGAAGTTCATGAATGATACTTTTATCGATACGATCTAATTTAACTGAAATTGATTTAGATATTGTTTTCATATATTAGAATTAAGTTCTAGAAATTAAAGAATAAATAGAATATTTGAAATCCTATTTTATGTAAATTCGAAGATACTTTTTTTTCATTTTCATTAATGATGGAAGAAAGAAAATGTCTACCTATTGGTTATTTGCTTTGACAGTTATCCCTCTTATTTTTACGCCTGGTCCGGATATGTTATTTATTCTGTCACAGGTAATGGGTAAAAATGCGAAAGCAGGCGTTATGGCGACTTTAGGGGTGTGTTTGGGTTATTTCGTCCATTCTTTTTTAGTCGTTGTGGGTATTGCGGCTATCATTATTTCTTTCCCTATTATTTTTGAAACGATCAAATGGTTAGGAATCTGTTATTTGCTTTATTTGGCATTTAATTTGATTCGATCTGCGCTTAATCACAAAAATATTGAAATTAAACAAAGTCAGGTCATTAGTCCGATTCGACGCGGTTTTATAACATCCTTACTTAATCCTAAAGGTATGCTTATTTATTTTGCGATTTTGCCTCAATTTATTAACCAGCATACCTCTTCGATTATGGGACAGGGGATTGTCTTATCCCTAATCTTCATTGGATTATGCTTAATTATTTATTCATCATTGAGTTTTGTATTTGCATTTTTGACACAGAAAACAGGGATAAATGAAAAACGTCAAAAATGGATTGATGGTGGTTCGGGAGTGATGCTTTCATTGGCAGCAACATGGCTCATTGTGAATTAACATTAAAAAAGCGCAAACTAATGTTTGCGCTTTCTATTCAAATAGAATTAACTTTGGTTAAATTATACTCAAAAAGAATAGCTGTTATTGTAATTTTTGCTGTCTGTTATGACATTTTTTACCTCAAATTTGGTGACTCACGCCAACGCTTTTCAACGTAAAATAAGAGTCTACAGCATCAATTCAACTGATGTAGTTAATAAATTAAAAAAATATTAAAAATCAAAGTTTAATTTTTTACAAAAAATATTGAAAAGCTGACAAATTTATTAACAAAATAATTTTGTGAACGCTCCGTTCAACGAAAATTACGCTTTTTTACAGCAGTTTTGTGAATTGTGACTTGACCGAAATGCCAAACACATTGCAAGATAGGACACCTAAAAATTTTAAATGAAGAGTTATTATAACTTTTCTGAATATTTACTTCTGTTAAAACAGCCGAGGATTACATGAAGGCTCTTGTTGCTGTAAAACGTGTGGTTGATGCCAACGTTAAAGTTCGCGTAAAGCCGGACAATAGTGGGGTTGACCTTACTAACGTTAAAATGTCAATTAACCCATTCTGTGAAATCGCAGTGGAAGAAGCGGTTCGCTTAAAAGAAAAAGGAACTGTTTCAGAAATCGTTGTTGTTTCTATTGGTCCTAAAGAAGCGCAAGAACAAATCCGTTCTGCAATGGCGCTTGGTGCAGACCGCGGTATCCTAGTTGAAGCTGATGACAGCCAACTTGGTGCTTTAGAAGTTGCGAAGATTCTTAAAGGCGTTGTAGACGCTGAACAGCCACAACTTATCCTTCTTGGTAAACAAGCAATTGATGACGACTCTAACCAAGTTGGTCAGATGCTTGGTGCATTACTTGGTGCTGGTCAAGGTACATTTGCTTCAGAAGTTAAAGTTGAAGGCGATAAAGTACAAGTGACTCGTGAAATCGACGGTGGTTTACAAACTGTTGAACTAGCACTTCCAGCGATCATTACGACTGACTTACGTTTGAATGAGCCACGTTATGCTGCTCTACCAAACATCATGAAAGCACGTAAGAAACCGCTTGATACTAAATCTCCTGCAGATTTTGGTGTTAATCCTGCAACTAAGCTTAAGACTGTTAAAGTTGAAGCGCCTGCTGAACGTAAAGCTGGTGTTCAAGTGAAGTCTGTTGATGAGCTTGTTGAAAAACTAAAAAATGAAGCGAAAGTGATCTAATACAGAAGGATAAAAATCATGAGTATTTTAGTAATCGCTGAGCACGACAACAAAGCACTTAACGGTGCAACTTTAAACGTTGTAGCTGCGGCTCAAAAAATCGGTGGTGATATCACTGTATTAGTTGCTGGTTCAGGCGCTCAAGCAGTTGCTGATGAAGCCGCTAAAGTTGCTGGTGTAAGCAAAGTTCTTTTAGCTGACGATGCTGCATATGCAAACCAATTGGCTGAAAATGTAGCGAAGCTTGTTGCTTCAATTGGTACAGGTTATTCACACATTCTTGCGGCGTCTACAACGACGGGCAAAAACGTACTTCCACGTGCTGCAGCACTTCTTGATGTAAGTATGATTACTGACATTATTGCAGTTGATAGTCCTAAAACTTTCAAGCGTCCAATCTATGCTGGTAACGCGATTGCAACTGTAGAGTCTGGTGAATCAGTTGTTGTTGGTACAGTTCGTGGTACAGCGTTTGATGCAGTTGCTGCTGAAGGTGGATCTGCTGCGGTTGAAGCTGCAACTTCTACTGGTGATGCGGGTATTTCTAAGTTCGTATCTGAAGAAATCGTAAAATCAGAACGTCCAGAATTAACAGCAGCTCGCATTGTTGTATCTGGTGGACGTGGTGTAGGTTCTGGTGAGAACTACCATAAAGTACTTGATCCATTAGCTGATAAGCTTGGTGCAGCTCAAGGTGCATCTCGTGCAGCAGTAGATGCTGGTTTCGTTCCAAACGATATGCAAGTTGGTCAAACGGGTAAAATCGTTGCGCCAGACCTTTATATTGCTGTAGGTATCTCTGGTGCGATTCAGCACTTGGCAGGTATGAAAGATTCCAAGGTGATCGTTGCGATCAACAAAGATGAAGAAGCTCCAATTAATGCAGTAGCTGACTACTGGTTAGTAGGTGACTTAAATACAGTGGTTCCAGAATTAGTTTCTAAAATCTAATTCAGCATTGCTGTACGAATGCTCTGATCGAGTAATGATTCATTTCATTTTACTTGGTCAGGGCATTTTTATATTTAATCATCAAAAAAATCTCATAAAACAAAATTATAGATTATTCTCATCAAGGGATCAGAATTTACCGTTTTATATGTTTTTTGTAATTGTGATATGATTCGCCATCATTTTTTAAGCTCATTCATACTTTCAATGTATTAATGAGGGAGTTTGTGTTTTGCTGGTCGACACCCGAATAACATTACCGCTTGTTCTAATCGCGGTCTCATGTTTAATTTTTCCATTATTTAATCAAGTCCATTTCAATGTGTTTGGTATGGAAGATGTGCGTCTGATTGAAAATTTACAGGCTCTTTTATTGTTGTCCTTTGCAGTTATTAGCTATTTTTACATAAAGCCTTTACAGCTTAGAGAAGGTAAGAAAGAGTTTTGGCTTTGGGCTGTTTGCTGGTGGGTTTTATTGTTTGGTCGTAGTACCAGTTGGGGGCGAGATTATTTCCCTGATGTCCCAAAAATCTATTTTCGAGGTATCTCAATTGTATTGATTGGGTCTGTGGTTTTTCCACTATTGAACCAAAAATTACGCACAGAGATTGTGAACAAGTTTAAGACAGCTATTATCCCAGTTTGGGCCTTGGTTTTGGCTGTGATTGGGCTCGTTGTTTCTGATGCGATAGAGCATCATCGCTTTATAGGGATGCTCCTGCTCACAGAAAATAGTAATGAAAGCTTACTCGAAGAGCTGTATGAGTTTCCGTTGATTTTAAGCTTATTTGCAATTTCTTTTAGTTTAATGAAAGCGGACAAGCGCGAACTTCATCATTGAAGAATATTCATGTATTTATAAAGATCCTTACGAGGATCTTTTTTATGTATAAGTAGCAAAAAAGTGATTTTTATCATTCATTTTAGGGCAATACTGTTTAAGAATTTTGTGTTGAAAATTTAGTCATTTTTATGAATAAAATTAAACAGATCATCCATAAAATTTAGGGACAAAAATACGGATTTGTGCTATAATTTTCGGCTGAGTTTTAGAATTTAGCTCCATAGATTTTGGGCTAATTTTTTGCAAGATTGATTATATAAATCGAGCAGTTTCTTCAAGCTGTTTGTAATAAGGAGTATGCATGAGCGTATCGGAAATTCGACCGATTGCCATTGAGGATGAACTGAAGAGCTCATATCTCGACTATGCTATGAGTGTCATTGTCTCTCGTGCACTACCAGACGTTAGAGATGGTTTAAAGCCAGTTCATCGCCGTGTTCTTTATGCGATGCATGAGCTTGGAAATGATTATAACAAAGCTTACAAAAAATCAGCGCGTGTCGTTGGTGATGTAATCGGTAAATACCACCCTCATGGTGACTCTGCTGTATACGAAACAATCGTTCGTATGGCACAAGATTTCAGTTTACGTTATCAGTTGGTTGATGGTCAGGGTAACTTCGGCTCTGTTGATGGTGACAGTGCAGCAGCGATGCGTTATACCGAAGTGCGTATGCGTAAATTAACGCATGAACTGTTAGCTGATTTAGAAAAAGATACAGTAGAGTGGGAAGATAACTACGACGGTTCAGAGCGTATCCCACAAGTTATGCCAACTCGTGTGCCAAATTTACTCATTAATGGTGTCACGGGTATTGCTGTAGGTATGGCAACCAATATGGCGCCGCATAATATGACTGAAGTGGTCAATGCGTGCTTAGCCTATGCCAATAATCCGAATATCAGTATTGAAGGATTGATGGAACATATTTCGGGTCCAGACTTTCCTACAGGCGGTATCATTTACGGTAAATCGGGTATTGTTGATGCTTACCGTACTGGTAAAGGTCGTTTATTTATTCGTGGTAAGTATCATTTAGAAGAAGACCAAAAAACAGGTCGTACGACGATTGTATTCACTGAAATTCCATATCAAGTGAACAAAGCAAAAACGATTGAACGTATTGCTGAACTTGTGAAAGAGAAGAAGCTCGAAGGTATTTCAGAGTTACGCGACGAATCTGATAAAGAAGGGATGCGTATTGCAATTGACTTAAAGCGTGGCGAAAACGCTGAAGTAATTGTTAATAATTTATTCCAAAATACTCAGCTTCAAAATTCATTCAGTATTAATATGGTTTGCTTGGATAATGGCCAGCCAAAGCTGATGAATTTAAAAGACATTATTGCTGCTTTCATTCGCCATCGTCAAGAAGTTGTAACACGTCGTACGATGTTCGAATTACGTAAAGCGCGTGAACGTGGTCATATCTTGGAAGGTTTAACGGTTGCTTTAGCAAATATTGATGCCATCATCGAAACCATTAAAACCTCTGCGAATCCGCAAGAAGCACGTGAACGTTTGCAAGCAGGGGAATGGTCTGCAGGTGGTGTAGTTGCTTTATTGGAAAAAGCAGGTTCAGTTTCTGTTCGCCCAGATGAGATTGAGGGTGAAGATCCTAATAAACCGTTTGGATTATCTGGCAATATTTATCGTCTCTCGCCGACTCAAGTGGGTGCAATTTTAGAATTACGTTTGCATCGTTTAACTGGTTTAGAACAAGATAAGCTGCATGCAGAATATTCTGAAATTTTGGCACAAATTGCAGAGTTGACAGCAATTCTTAATGATTTTGAATTGTTGATGAACGTGATTCGTGAAGAGCTTGCACTTATTCTTCAGCAATACGGTGATGAGCGTCGTACTGCGATTGTAGAATCTCGTGTAGATTTCTCTCGTGAGGATTTAATTCCAGAAGAACAAGTTGTTTTAACCGTTTCTCAATCAGGCTATGCGAAAACACAGCCACTTTCTGATTATGCTGCGCAACGTCGTGGTGGGCGTGGTAAATCAGCAACGTCTATGAAAGAAGATGATTACATTCAACATTTGATTGTGACATCTAACCATGCAACAGTTTTATGCTTTACCAATGTCGGCAAAGTCTATCGCTTAAAAGTTTTTGAAGTGCCTCAAGCTTCTCGTGGTGCAAAAGGTCGTCCTATGGTGAACTTATTGCCATTAGATGAAAATGAGACAATTACTGCTATTCTGCCAGTGATTGATGCACCGAAGAAATTTAAAGAACGTCTAGCCGATTTCCGTCAGTTTGTTAAATCTCATCAAGCTCAATTACAGCAAAACGAAATCATTGCTGCACACTATGATGCATTAGAAAAATCATTTGCTGATCTAGCAGATGGTGACGATCTATCGGACGAATTGCGTACACATCTGAAAGAGTTAGGAGTTGAATTATCAACTACAGATCTTGATGATGAAGTAGTAGTTGAATTTGCTGAGCTTGTAGAAAACTTACGTAAAAACTTCTATGTCTTTATGGCAACTGAATACGGTACGATCAAGCGAGTTGAACTTGAGCAGTTCTCTAATGTACGTTCAAATGGTTTACGTGCAATCGAGTTAGCTGGAGATGACCGTTTAATTGGTGTTGCGATTACTGATGGTGAACAACAAATTATGTTGTTCTCGAATGAAGGTAAAGCGATTCGATTTGCAGAAACTGATGTACGTGCAATGGGTCGTTCTGCGAAAGGTGTACGTGGTATGCGTGTCACCATTGGATTGGCTCAAGCGGAAGAAATTGAAGACAATGATGTAGATTCAGAAGATGAAGATACGGATTCTAATTTCCTAAGCCGTATTGTTTCATTAGTCGTTGTTCCGGAAACAGGTGAAGTGCTTTGTGCTTCAGCAAATGGTTACGGTAAGCGTACGCCAGTGGATGACTTCCCGACCAAGAAACGTGGTGGTAAAGGCGTCATTGCGATCAAGACATCTGATCGTAATGGTGAGCTAGTTGGTGCGGTAGCGATCGATGTCAGCAAAGAAGTCATGCTGATTTCTGATGGTGGTACGCTAGTACGTACTCGTGCATCTGAAATTGCTCAGACGGGGCGTAATGCACAAGGTGTACGTTTAATCCGCTTAGGTGAAAACGAGACATTGGTTGGTGTTGAAGCGATTGAAGCTGTTGAGGAAGATGATTTTATAGAATCAGTTGAAGGTGAAGAGGCTTCAATTGAATCTAATGAATCAGTAGATACTCAAGAAATTGATACGACTGATAGCGATGAAAAATCTACAGATGAATAATTTGTAGGAATTAAAAAAGGACGCTGAAGCGTCCTTTTTTAATTAACAATAGTCTAAAAAAGAATTTTAATTAAAAATGAAACTCAAATTTAATTATAGCTTGCTGATTGTAATAGCACTGTTTATAACAGCATGTAGTGAACCCTTTCATTTCAGCTGAATGAAGGAGAGAGGGGAATCTGAGGAATATTGTTCATAAACAAAACATTCAGCTGTAAATACTGATGCGCTTTATAATGCAGTTCAAGATAAAAATAATGAAATGGTTGTTGAAATTGTAGATCCAGATATAAAAGATGGATTTTTATTACACAGTCATTTTAAAAGAGTCAGCTATGAATGGTATGGTGAGATGTTTTAAGTGTTCGCTTGAAATGAAAGACAATACAACGAAATAGTCATAATAAATTTTGTCAGATTGAGAGCTGTTGTAGTGAGCGATTTAAACTTACTAACTACGGTGTCTCTCAAAATATAGTAAACATAAATCTCTGATAAATGTAGAGCTTATTGAAAAAATAGCTTTAGTGTGAAAACAAGATTGAAATTATTTAAGTTGAATATACTGCAAGCTATGGTTATCTGTGGTTAAATGCCATCATTTTATTGTGTTTCACTCTGAAAGGAAAAATCATGCGCGCGTACAACTTCTGTGCTGGTCCTGCTGCATTACCTACTGCTGTATTAGAAAAAGCTCAAGCTGAGATGCTTGATTGGCAGGGTAAGGGCCTATCAATCATGGAAATGAGTCATCGTAGTGCAGACTACGTCGCTGTTGCTGAAAAAGCAGAAGCAGACTTACGCAAGTTGATGAATATTCCTGAGAACTACAAAGTGCTTTTCTTACAGGGTGGTGCTTCTCTACAATTCTCTGCGATTCCATTGAATCTATTAGGGAAAAATAACAAAGCAGATTATATCCATACTGGCATTTGGTCTGAAAAAGCTTTAAAAGAAGCAAAACGTTATGGCGAAATTAACGTGATCGAAGCTGGTATTAAAGATGCAGATGGTAATCTTGCAATTTCTGATGAAAGTACATGGAATTTATCTGCTGATGCTGCCTATGTTCATTATGCAGATAACGAAACGATTGGTGGTATTCAATTTAAAAATATCCCAACTACGGCTAAACCACTGGTTGCAGATTTATCTTCTAGTATTTTGTCGGCACCAATTGATGTTTCAAAATTCGGTCTTATTTACGCGGGTGCGCAAAAAAATATCGGTCCTGCTGGTTTAACATTGGTAATCATTCGCGATGATTTATTAGATCAAGCAAAAGAAGAAATTCCGAGCATCTTGAAGTATTCAGCGCAAGCGAAGAACGATTCTATGGTGAATACACCTTCTACTTATGCTTGGTATTTATCAGGCTTAGTATTTGAATGGTTGCTTGAACAGGGTGGTGTAGAGGCAATTCATCAAGTGAACCAGCAAAAAGCTGAATTGTTGTATGGTTATATTGATTCAAGTGACTTCTATGCAAATCCAATTGCGAAAGAATATCGTTCAATTATGAATGTGCCATTTACATTGGCGAAGCCTGAACTTGAAAAGCAATTCCTGAAAGAAGCAGAGGAAAATAATTTATTAAATCTTGCAGGACATCGTTCAGTAGGTGGTATGCGTGCGAGTATTTACAATGCAGTGCCACTTGAAGGTGTACAAGCTCTTGTGAAATTTATGGATGATTTTGCGAAGCGTAACGCTTAAAATCAGTCTGTAAAAAAAGCCTGTCATATGACAGGCTTTTTTTATGCACTAAAACGCAGATGAAAGTAATCAATGCTACTTTATTAAAATGCTGGAATAAGATTGGTAAAGTGGAAAATAAAAGCAGCGAGGAAAACACCTAAGAAAAAGAAACAGTAAGCACCCTTGTCTACACGAATACGAGGGCGTGCTTGTTCCATTAAGCCTGTTGATTGTTCCGGTATAATTTTCATCTAGGAGCCTAAATATTACTTTATAGTTAAATCCTATTTATTTGATGTATTTTTAGCATAAATATTCGCCTGAATCCATATATTTCCACGAATATATTGACCAATTTCGAAATTTTTATAATTCTCATCCTTAGTCGCGATACGAATAAGTGTAGCAGGTTGGTTATCTTCCAAAATAAGTGTTACATCATAAAGTTGATAAAATTGATCGTTGAACTGCATTTGGGTCTTGCCAACCACTTTTCCTTGGAACCAGGCCTCATCTTCCTGACCCATGGTTTCACCGTACAAGTAAGCCACCATTTTCGAAAAATCGACCGTTACAGGTTCTTTATCGGCATCTGATTTAGGTTCCCAAGCATCAATCAGCTGCTGTAAATTATCTGGCGCTACACCATTGTGTTCACTCAAAATTTCATTTAAAGCACGATGGTGTTTAATTGAAGCTGGATCATCCACAACAATTTGTTCTTGATCAGCAACTTTTTCTAGCTCATAAGCCCACGCATTTAATTGGACTTTATAAGATTGATTTTTTTGGTATTGAATTTGGTTAACACTGTATAAGCTATCAAAAGCATAAACCACACTATTATCACTAACTTTTAATTGTAACACTGCTTGCGTGTTGGACTTACATGTAATGATGCGTTCAATCGTCGCGTTCAACGTATAAGGACTATCAAAAGTAGGGAAGGCTGTTTTGACTGATTTAGGTTTATTGTCTTCTACAGCAATGACTTGAACCAATTGGATAGGTTGTTGTTTAGGTCCTTGAATTAGCCAAACATTCGGATCCATATCTTGTTCTTCAGCACAAATCCCCATCGGCATGACAGGTGCATTTAGTGCTTCACTCAACCATTTTGGAACCTGAGCAGTCGGATCATCAGTTAACAGCGCCCAATGTTCTACATGGCTACCAAAGCTTTGATCTTCTATCGTAATAATTTCAGGTTTGTTTTGATTGTTCATATGCTCATTCTAAGATTGAGTGAATTACTCTATGTAATATCGAGGATAATTGATATTTTTCAAGTCTTGAATTGTTTTTTCTTTATGCAATCCAAAAGTTTAACGCGGCATAAATGAAAAAGAGCATCTAAGTGCTCTATGGGAATCATGAGTTAGAACTTAAATGTAACATCTGCAATGAATTGACGACCGATTTCAGGACTTGGTGTTGGTGTCACGGAGGATGTATTGGAAGAAAAGTACTCATTTTTACGGTTAAGTACATTATTAATGGTTAAACCAAAAATAGTTTGCGAATTTTTTGAACTCGGTATTGTGTAGGTAGTACGCATATCCCAATTCAAAGCATTTTTCGTTTTATATGCAGTGTAAGTGTCATATTTCATACCATCGAGTTCATAGACAAATTCAGTTTTACTGGTACTCAGGGTTTTTTTCATACCTGGTGTCCCTGCACGATAGCTAAGATAATGATTAATATTTAAAGGAATATTATTAAAACCAATATTCCAATCTAGTCTAACTGTCCATGGCGTATTAAAATTATCAGTGGGTTTATCTTCAGCATTAATCAGTTTGCCATCATAATAAATTTGTGATGTGCCTGTGTAGTAGTTGCTTTCATAGCTATCAAAATTACGATTTGTATCTGTCATATCGGCATTTAGGCTTAAATGATGCATAGAATTTTTAAATACAATCGGTTTAATATTTTTTAAAGAGAAAGTTAAGATATCAGCTTCAGATTTTCCTGAGTTGTTATAAGACTTATTACCTTGCTGCTGGCGTAATTGGTCTTTGTTCTCTCGCTGAACATATTTTAAACCAGTATTGATGTTCCAAATATTGGTGTTAAAAGCAAATACAGATTCATCTGAAAACGGCGTATCCAGCTCTGACCTTGATTTGAAGGATGGCATATACGTCGGATCGAGTTCCCAACCTTCAGAAAGACTATTTCTCTTAAATTTTGTCTGTAATCGACCTCGTTGATCTTGTAATTCGTTGGCGAATGCGTTTAAACCATAATAGCGATTCCAACCAGCCGTGATAAATAATTGATCATTGCCAAATGGCTTCAAAACAAATGAACTACGAGGTGCAATATTTGTATTTTGAGTCAGTGAATCATAATCAGCTCGTAAGCCTAAACTAGATTGAATAAATGGATTAACATAAATTGAATCTTCGAGATATGCATGCCAACGATCTTGGCGTACATTGATTTGTCCTGCATCATATTTAAATCGTTGCGTTAAATATTGCCCGTCAATTGAATTGCCTTCGTCACAAGCATCATAACGACACCATCAGAAGCGTAACAGTTTAAGTTTTCAATATTTTTGGAAGCGATAGTAGTTGTGTAATAATTATTAGAAACTTCAGGTCTTTCCCAATACGCTTCATAATGACCATAACCTGCACCCATTTTGAATTGGTGTGATGAGTTCGCAAAGTTTATTGGTTCAAATAGGGCTTTGATCGAGTATTCGAGTTTTTTTTCTTCTTGTGATAATGCACCATAGTTTCCATAAGATTGCGTACTTAAATTCGGATTCCAATTCTTTGTTGAAGATCGAGCCCACACATACGCATCCTGCTCTGCGTTTCGCGAGTTTTTTTGTGTTTGATAATTAAGTTGTTGTTCTAACCGAACAGCATTTAATTTATTTTTTAAATTGATATAAATACTTTGACTATCAGATATTTGCGTGTTTTCTGAGTTTAAAAATGTAGCATTGAAGTACTCACCTTTATTTTCAAATAGCTGAGTTCCTATTTTTAATGAGGTTTTATCTGAAGGTGTATAGAAGAGTTCGACACCATAATTGCTCGCAGCACGTGTTTGGTCTAATTCTGCTGGCTCAATAAAATTCGTTTTTAATGGAATTAAGGAATGTCGAAAAGAGCCAGAAGCATTGAAACCTAATTGGTCTGTGAGATTACCATACAGTGTTGCGCTGACTCCTTGTTTAGTAAAGAAAGGTTGATTTTTTTCACTCTTGGAGGTTTCAAATTCCAGTTGGCTTTCTGGATCAGGAAAGTTGATTTTAGACCAAGAATCAGATGTATAATCATAGATAATATTACCGTGAATTTTGCCTACCTCAGTTTTTGGTGCGCAGGTTTCTGCACTCACCACACCGGCAGTAAATTCACCATATTCAGCGCTCACATTGCTATCAAGCAGTTTAATATTACAAATCAGGTCTGCATTGACTGCAACAGCTTGACTAGAGCCGAGTAGTTCATTATTTGAGTTCGATGTTGTTGCACCCACAGGGTTAATATTATTGTTGATGCTCATCCCATTGATTAGAAATTTATTTTCATAGGGTAAACCGCCATTGATGCGAATTTCGGCTGGGCTAAGTTCACCTTGTTGTAAGCCACTTTTAAAATTATTACCAAATAGCACATTAGGATTTACTCTTAAAAAATCAGTAATGTTCTTAGAACTATTGGGTGTCTTGTCTAAGTCATCCTTCGTATAAAGGGTTTTCCCAACTTCTTGTTGCTCAGTTGCATTCGTTACAATTGTATTGAGTTTGATTGAATCATCATTAGCTGTTGAATTTATTTCTGTTTCATTTGCACAAACTGTAGTTGAAAGTATCGTAAGAATGGCTAAATTTAATTTTGAGCGTACAAATGACATGATTTAACATTGAGAGAATAAAAACGATAGCGATTATCATTTAACAATATTTATTTCACAATATTAATGAGAATAATTATCAATACTATATTCCGATTAACATAATATAAAAAAGCGATAGTTAAAAATTGGAACAAAAAGCCCCAATACTTTTCAATTAAGATCAATCCACAGGATGATCAAGATTTCTAAAATATTGGGGTATTTAAAGATTTTTACTCTGAAACGAGTGTTTCAAGTAAATGGGGCGCTAATTTATTTAAAATATAGCAGAATAATTCAGCTGTTTTCTGTGTGTCATACAAAGCAGAGTGGGCTTCTTTACCATCAAACTCGATGCCAGCTTGAATACATGATTTAGCCAAAACAGTTTGTCCGAACATCACAGCACTCAAAGTCACCGTATCAAAAACCGAGAAACTATGAAATGGATTTTGATTCTTAGTTCCAGTACGTGCAATTGCCGCTTTTAAAAAACCAAGATCAAAATGAGCATTGTGTCCAACTAGCACAGCATGTGTGCATTGTTGTTGTTTGCGTACCTCATTAATTGCTTTGAACATACGTTTAAGTGCAGACTTTTCATCTTCTGCCATCGCTACACGCATTGGATTAAAAGGATCAATGCCAATGAAGTCGAGTGAGCGACGATCTAAATTTGCACCTTCAAATGGATTGATGTGTGCATGATGCGCTTGACCAGGTACAAACTTTCCAGACTCGTCGTAAATGATTGGAATACATGCTATTTCGAGCAATGCATCAGTATCTGCATTAAAACCAGCTGTTTCCACGTCAACAACCACGGGTAGGAACCCGCGGAAGCGTTGACCGATGACAGGTAATGTTTCAGTGGTCACACTTTTCTCCATTGAATTGTTTTACCTGCATAAAGAGGAATGATCTGTTCGCCATCTAAATATTCAAGGCTTTCAGGAATCACTTGATCTTCTTTGATCAATGTAATGGTTTCAGTATTACGAGGTAAACCATAGAAATCCGCACCAAAGAATGAAGCGAAACCTTCAAGACGTTCAATTTTACCGACTTGATCGAATGCTTGAGCATACAATTCAATTGCAGTTGGAGCGCTATAACACCCAGCGCAGCCACATGCATTTTCTTTCGCATTTTTAGAATGAGGAGCGCTGTCAGTACCTAAGAAAAATTTAGGGTTGCCACTTGTTGCGACTTCTAACAAAGTTTGCTGATGTGTCTGGCGCTTTAAAATTGGCAAACAATAGAAATGTGGTTTAACACCACCAACCAACATGTCATTGCGATTGAATAACAAATGTTGTGGTGTAATCGTCGCTGCCACGTTGCGATCTTGCTCAAGTACAAAATGTGCAGCTTCGCTTGTGGTGATATGTTCTAAAACTAATTTCAATTTTGGAAATTGTTTAAGCAGCGGTGCTAAAACTTCATCTAAGAAACGTTTTTCACGATCGAAAATATCAACATGATGATGTGTTACTTCGCCGTGGAGTAAGAGAGGAACCTGATGTTCTTCAAGTTGCTCAATGACGCTATACACTTTACGTATATCACTAACGCCATTATCAGAATTCGTGGTTGCTCCAGCAGGGTAAAGCTTAATTGCATTTACATATGGAGATTTTTTAATTTTTTGTACTTCTTCAGGAGAAGTATGATCCGTAAAGTAAAGCACCATACGAGGATCGAATTTTACATTTTCAGGAACATGCGCCATGATTCTTTCACGATAGGCATGTGCCTCTTCCACAGTTTTTACAGGTGGAACTGTATTTGGCATACAGATTGCGCGATGAAATTGCTTCGCCAAATCAGGAACAGTACGTTGAAGTGCTAAACCATCTCTTAAATGAGCGTGCCAATCATCTGGCTGGATTAAAGTGATCGTATTCAAGGCAAGTCTTACTGAAAAAATAACATAGATGATAATCGATATTGCTTGAAATTGATAACGACAAAAGCCGATAAAAGGGGTTTTACATGTATTTGTGCTGATTAATATAAAAATGAAGCATACGTTGGATGAATGAGTCATTATTCATCTAGGGAACAACGATAGATTTTCATGTCCAAATAAAAAACCGCGCTCAAAGCGCGGTTTTTTTAGGACTAAACTAAATTTTAGTTTTTGTCTTTAAGTTGTGGAACAGCAGAACCTGTACCTACAGCAAGTAAACCTGCACCAGTATAGATTCCTAACTTAGCGCGAGTATCTGTAATGTCTAGGTTACGCATGGTTAATTGACCAATACGATCCATTGGAGTAAATACAGAATCACCTTTTTCCATGGTTAAGCGTTCAGCTTCATAGGTAAGGTTTTCAGATTCAGTGTTCATGATCGTATAGTCATTACCACGACGAAGTTCTAAAGTCACAGTACCTGTGATTGCTTTAGCAACCCAACGTTGCGCAGTTTCACGAAGCATAAGCGCTTGAGAGTCGAACCAACGACCTTGGTAAAGTAAACGACCTAAACGTAAACCGTTGATGCGGTACTGTTCAATGGTATCTTCGTTATGAATACCAGTCACAAGACGTTCGTAAGCAATATGCAGAAGCGCCATACCCGGAGCTTCATAAATACCACGAGATTTCGCTTCGATGATACGGTTTTCGATTTGGTCAGACATACCTAGACCATGACGACCACCGATACGGTTCGCTTCAAGAATTAACTCAACTGGATCTTCGATACGTTGACCGTTAAGAGCAACAGGGAAGCCTTCTTCGAATGTGATTGAAACTTCTTCAGGTGCGATTTCAACGTCTTCTTTCCAGAATGCAACACCCATAATCGGTTCAACGATTTTGATACCAGCATCAAGATACTCAAGATCTTTCGCTTCGTGAGTTGCACCAAGCATGTTTGAGTCTGTTGAGTATGCTTTTTCTTTTGACATTTTATAGTCAAAACCGTTGTCGATGAGGAACTGTGACATTTCTGCACGGCCACCAAGTTCATCGATAAATGTTTGGTCTAACCAAGGTTTGTAAATTTTAAGTGCTGGGTTCGTTAATAGACCATAACGGTAGAAACGCTCAATGTCGTTACCTTTATAAGTAGATCCGTCACCCCAAATGTTGACGTCATCTTCTTTCATCGCAGTAACAAGCATTGTACCTGTGACTGCACGACCAAGTGGCGTTGTATTGAAGTAAGGTACACCACCTGTAGAGATATGGAATGCGCCACATTGAATTGCTGCAATACCTTCTAATGCAAGTTGTAAACGGCAATCCACTAAGCGTGCTTTAACAGCGCCATAAGCTTCAGCTTTCTTTGGAATAGCATCGTAATCATCTTCATCTGGCTGACCTAAGTTTGCTGTATACGCATAAGGTTCAGCACCTTTTTGTTTCATCCACAATAGAGCTGCAGAAGTATCAAGACCACCAGAGAAGGCAATACCAACTTTTTTGCCTACAGGTACATTCTGTAAGATAGTTGCATTATCAGACATTGTTCATCCTAACGATAGAATATAGGCACCTAGAAAATTGGTAACCTGAAAAATATATTTCTTCAATTGTAGCACTTTTCATTGGTAATTTTTTTTAAAAAAAGATACGTGGTGCAAAAATATTAGAATAAGTAGCAATATTTCGTCGAAACTCAGAAGTAATAGGTAGTGCTTAATCTAATTCATGATTTCTTCTTGAAAATAATACAGCGCATTTATGAAGATTTTTATGCATTAATTTATTTTATTGCAATTTTTCAAAGAGAACTTAGTGAAAAATATTTTTTTGTAAGTGATTGAATATTAATATCTAATTTCATAGTTGGTAATTTATTATAGAAAAAGACAAAAAATTGCCATAAACAGTTATGAAAAAAGAAGTATAGTTTTATGCAACAAGTTGCAAAGCCCATAAAATAAGGAATTGCCATGACAACTCGCTATGCAAATATATTAAAACCTCTTGATCTTGGTTTCACTACCCTAAAAAATCGTGTCGTGATGGGATCGATGCATACCGGTCTAGAAGATCGTTTTTATAACTATCCTAAATTAGCAGCATATTTTGGTGAGCGTGCTAAAGGGGGCGTAGGTCTCATCATTACAGGTGGTATTTCCCCTAACCGTCAGGGCTGGCTGCTTCCAGCTGGTGGCACAATGAATACCTTAGGTGATGTTGCCCCACACCGATTAGTGACACATGCAGTTCATAAACATGGTGCAAAAATTTTAATGCAAATTTTGCATTCAGGGCGTTATGGTTATCAACCATTTGTGGTTTCTGCAAGCCCAATAAAATCGCCGATCTCACCATTTAAACCACGTCAGATGTCAGAAAAACAAATTCTGGATACGATTCAAGATTATGCGGCTACAGCAAGTATCGCGAAAAAAGCTGGCTATGATGGTGTCGAAATCATGGGATCAGAAGGCTATTTGCTGAACCAATTTATGAGTCGTCATGTCAATCAGCGTACAGACCAATGGGGCGGGGAAATAGAAAACCGTATGCGCTTTGCAGTTGAAATTGTTAAGGCAATTCGCGCGAAAGTTGGCGAAAAATTTATCATTTGTTTCCGTTTATCTATGCTCGATTTAGTTCATGACGGTAATACAATGAATGAAGTGATCACGGTTGCCAAAGCGCTAGAAGAAGCGGGTATCACATTATTGAATACAGGTATTGGTTGGCATGAAGCTCGTGTGCCAACAATTGTAACCTCTGTTCCTCGTGCGGCATTTGTAGATTATACCGCAGAGGTAAAAAAACATGTGTCTGTGCCTGTGATTGCATCCAACCGAATCAATATGCCTGAAACTGCCGAAGCTATTTTGGCTGAAGGTAAAGCCGACATGATTCAAATGGCTCGACCATTATTGGCAGATGCTTTCTGGGTGAATAAAACGGCGACTAATCGTGTTGATGAAATCAATACGTGTATTGCGTGTAATCAGGCGTGTTTGGATCATACTTTCAAAAATAAACGTGCCACATGTTTAGTGAATCCACGTGCAGCCTATGAAACTGAACTGGTTTATTTAAAAACCAAGAAGCCTAAAAAAGTAGCTGTTGTGGGTGGTGGTGTAGCAGGAATGTCGGCAGCGACTGTTGCTGCCAGTCGTGGTCATCTAGTTACTTTATTTGAAGCCACTAATGATGTAGGGGGACAATTCAACTTAGCGAAAGTTGTTCCTGGGAAAGAAGAGTTTCATGAAACCATTCGCTATTTTAAAGTCCAAATTGAGCGCACTGGGGTTGAACTTCGTTTAAATACTAAAGTTAATCGTGAACAGCTTGAGCGTGAAGGCTTTGATGAAGTGATTGTTGCGACAGGCGTTGTTCCACGTGCATTGAAGATCGAAGGAAGTGATGCACCACAAGTTTTATCTTATGCAGAAGTATTAAGAGGTGCGCCTGTGGGTCAAAAGGTAGCAGTAATTGGTGCTGGTGGTATCGGATTTGATGTGTCAGAGTTTTTATTAAAACCTGAACATCAGCCACAGCCACAACCTTTGGCAGAATGGAAACGTGAGTGGGGAGTTGATCCTGATATTCAGTATGTTTCTGAAGGTGGTTTACAACCTGCTGAAGTGGATCGTCCAGTTCGCGAAATATATTTATTGCAACGTAAGACAACGCCTTTGGGTATAGGATTAGGTAAAACCTCTGGTTGGGTTCACCGCGCCCAATTAAAAAAACATCATGTGAAAATGTTGCGTGGCGTTCAATACAAATCAGTGAGTGATGAAGGTCTGTGGATCGAAGTTGGTGGACATGATCAATTATTACGAGTCGATACTATCGTTGTTTGTGCAGGGCAAGAATCTGTTAAAGAGATTATGCCATCAGAGACTGAAACAACTTTAGCGAAATATCACATTATTGGTGGTGCAAAGCTTGCTGCTGAGCTTGATGCTAAGCGTGCGATTCGTGAAGGTGCTGAAATTGCAGCCAAAATTTAATAAATTTGAATCATTTGGTGAAACTATATTCACTTGAATGGTTTGATTGTAATTTTTACTTGTCATGATATGAAAAGCTTCGTATTATGGCGCACATGGAAGCGTGGCAGAGCGGTTTAATGCACCGGTCTTGAAAACCGACGAGGGTGTGAGTCCTCCGTGAGTTCGAATCTCACC
This sequence comes from Acinetobacter sp. 24-47-67, assembly GCF_056779735.1. Taxonomy (NCBI): domain Bacteria; kingdom Pseudomonadati; phylum Pseudomonadota; class Gammaproteobacteria; order Moraxellales; family Moraxellaceae; genus Acinetobacter; species Acinetobacter sp. 24-47-67. Next base: position 675,702 of record NZ_JBWYIK010000001.1, on the reverse strand, counting down.
GCTTCCGCCAAATTCAAAAAGCCCTGACATTTGTCAGGGCTTTTTTTATTCTATATATTCAAGCTTTTTATTCGAGTGTTTAATCACCAAACTTATTTGGGATGACCAGTAACCTTTTTTTGTGTTGATCATCTTCAACCAGTCTGACTTCAGCATCTAAGTTATAGAGTTGATGAACTAATTGCTTTGTTAAAACATCTTCTGATTTTCCTTGTGCAATGATTTGACCATCTTTCATGGCAACTAGAAAATCGGCACAGCGTGCAGCAGTGGCTAATTCATGTAGAACCATCACTATGGTTTTACCTTGTGAGGCTAGAGAGCGGACTAAATTTAAAATATCGGCTTGATGACCGATATCGAGCATACTGATTGGTTCATCTAAAAGAATTAAAGGGGTCTGTTGTGCGAGGACCATTGCGATCCATGCACGTTGACGTTGACCTCCTGATAGATTGCTTAAATTTTGATTTTTTAATTCGCTTAAATGGGTCGCAGACAAGGCGTCATCAATCGCTTTTTGGTCTTCGATGTTCAGTCGTTTAAACCAACCTTGATGTGGAAAACGACCGAAGCGTACTAACTGCTCAACTGTCATGCCGTTGGGTGCAGTTACATGCTGTGGAAGTAATGCAAGTTGTTTAGCGAGCAACTTTTTACTGAGTATATTCAGTTGATTTTTTTCCCAAATGACTTCGCCTTGATCATATGGATGAATTTGAGCAATACATTTTAACAAGGTCGATTTTCCACAGCCATTTGGACCAATGAGGACGATGACTTGACCCTGCTGAAATTCAGCATTGATACCCTTCAAAACTTGATGATGATTATATCCAGCACTTAATTGATTGATGATTAAACTCATGTACGACTCATACTTCTAGAATGACGATATAACAACCACAACAACAGTGGACCACCAACCATGCCGCTAATAATGCCTGCGGGAATTTCGACAGGGGCAAGCAAATTTTTTCCAAGTAAATCGGCACATAAAACCATTAATGCACCAATACACATGGTTGGAAAAATCGGAAATAAATGATGAGGAAATGATTTAAATGCGATGATTGGTGCGGCAATAGCCACGAATCCAATGGGGCCTGCAATACTGACAGCGGTCCCAGCGAGAAAGGAAGCAATAATAATGAGCATCAGTCTAATTTTAGATAAGGGTTCTCCTAGACTATCAATGACAGAATCAGGAAGAACCATTGCACTAAATAGTCGCCGCCACAGCACAATAATACTGACAAGCAGTATGATAAAAATCGAAGTTGGTAGCAAGATGTTGTAGCTTCGACCAATTAAACTACCACTACTAAAAATTAAAATATTACTGGTGTGCATTACTGGCAGTGTCGCAAGGATAAGGTCAAAACTGGCTTTCATGAGTGTTGCAATTCCGACCCCGATGACCAAAATACGATACCCCTGTGTTCCCACGCCGCCTGAAGCAATTAAAATAAAGAAAACACAGAAGATCGCGCCCATCAATGCTTGCCACCATTGACCTAACATACTAGCGCTTGAGAGGAGAATGGTGAATGCCAAAGCAAGCACTGCACTGTCACTGATACCAAAAACATCTGGGCTCGCAAGAGGGTTTTTGGTGATAATTTGAAGAATGAGACCAGATAAGGCGAGTGCAGCGCCAATCAATAAGGCTGCCAAAAGTCGTGGTAATCTAATCTTTTCAACGAGAAGTTGATGTGGAGCTGACGCATTGCCTGTCAATACATTCCATAGCGTATTCAAATTTAATGTGATTTCACCGTACATCAGGCTAAATAAACTGAGTGATATCAGTAGAATCGCAATGATTATCCAAGCCTTTATTACTGATTTTTGTTTTAAACGACTCAACAGAGAAAACATATTATTTCTCCGCTTGAATAATATTTTGTAGGTTATTTTGACGCACCATCCATATTAAAATAGGCGCACCTAATAAGGCTAAAAGAATACTGACAGGGGCTTCGAAAGGTTGCACGACTGCACGTGCAATGATATCCGCGATCAGCAACAACAACATGCCAAATAGTCCGCTATAGATGAGTTGTTTCTGAATACTATGAGCACCAATAGCTCGTGCAAAGTAAGGTGCAATCAAGCCTAAAAAGGCAATTGGTCCTGTTAATGCAACGGCACTTCCAGTTAATAAAACCACAGCTAAAATGCAGAATGCATCAAGTAGTTTCGTATTTAAGCCTAAGCTATTCGCCAGTTGATCACCAACTAAGCTAAGACCCAGGGGGCGTATCACCAATATAGCGATGATGAGTCCGATCGCCATTAAAATTAGTGCAAGACCGAGATATTGAATATCAACGCGATTGAGCGAACCCAAAACCCAAAAACGATAGTCGTCTAAACCATTTTGGAAACTAAGAAGAATGGCAGCCATAAAACCTTGGAATGTACTGGTGATTGCCAGTCCAGCCAAGACTAAACGTGTAAGTGAGCTATGATCTGTCATTTGATGAGGGGTGATTGCAAAGACCAATAATGCACTCACTAAAGCTCCAATCAGCGCCCAAAAAAATAGTCCGAAGGTATCCATTTGAAGAATAATGGCCAAAACAATGGCAAGAGATGCACCACTATTAATTCCGATTAATCCACTATCAGCCAAAGGGTTTTTAAGCAAGTTTTGAAGGATGACGCCTGAGATCGCTAAAGCTAATCCGACACTCACCGCCGCAATAGTACGTGGAATTCTAATTTCCAATAGGGGAGTGATTGGTTCTAAGGACCATTGACTTAATGCCTGAAGAATAAGTTGCAAACTGTCTGTAAAGTAGGGCTGACCAGCGCCGTACGCGATCGATAAAACAGCGCAACATAAAATAATCAAGCTAAGCACGATTCCCATCAGCGGGAATCGGTCAAGTACAGTTGTAGCATTCGTCAGCATATTAATTATGGAGATGCTTCATTACATCATCAATGGCATGTCGAGCAGCATGTGGTCCACCTATGCCAGTCCACATAGATGCATCAACCACGAAATAATGCTTGTTTTTTGCAGCATTAAGACGTTGGAATTCTGGTAATTTTTCTAGTTCTGCCAGTTGCTTTTCCGAGTTTAGATGACTGCCAATGATGAGCCAGTCTGCATCAATTTGATCAAAACGCTCTCGACTGATTGGAGGCGTATGGCTTGCACCTGGTTGTTGCTGATGTTGAGGTCGTGTTAAGCCAATATCTTTTAAAATTTGGCTCGCAAATGAATCATTTAACATATACACAGGTCCATTGGCTGTCCAACGAATGACACTGACTGATTGACCTTGTTGAGCATGTAATTTCTGTTGAGCTTCTTGCGCATATTGATCGTACGCTTCTAGAGCTTTTTGGGCTTGTTGTTCTTTGTTTAATAAATGAGCTACCTTTTTGAAACTGTCTTTCCATGGCTCTCCGCGTGCAAAACTGACTGCAGTGGGTGCAATCTGCTGCAATTGATTAATCATTTGTGTATCAATCATGCTTCCAGCAATAATTAAGTCAGGTTGTAACGTGAGAATTTGTTCCATGCTCGGTTGTCCAAAGTTACCGACGGAGGCGATCTGTTGTGTTTCATTTTTGAGGTAATCTGGAAAATTACTTTGACCTCGAACATAACTACTGCCTATAGGTTTTATTCCAAGCGCAATAGCACTATCCAAATCAAGTTCACTTAAAACCACAACACGTTGTGGCTGAACAGGAATCGTAACTTGACGACCTAAAGCATCTTCAATTTGTCGTGTTGTATTTATTTGAGATTCAACCGTCGCTTTACTGTCTCGTGAAGAAGGTTCATTCGACTGAGAACATGCTGTGAAGAGAGTGATAGCACTCAATATAATTGCAATTTTATATTTCATATCTTTCTACATATTTCATTAAAATAATTCTATTCACTTATTCAACGGCATCCATCACTTGATGGCGTTCCTCATGATAAGCCTCTTCGTTGTGACCTTGCTTCCAATAAGGCACAGCATATAAATTGCTTTTGGGTAGCTGAAAGTTTTGTCTCAGTATTTTACGAAGTTCAACCACCGTTGAATTTTCACCCGCCAGTGATACTGAAATATCTTTATTTTTCCAGTCTAAGTTTTGCAAAGAATGACGGATGTTATTATTCAATTCATGAGGGCCTTTGCACCAATGAAGCTTAATGTGTTCAGGTTTATTCAGATGTATTTGGTCTGAATCATCTTCGATTTCGATCCAAACTTCACCATGAGCGTCTTTTGGTAATTGTTCAAGCGAGGCAGCGATCATCGGGATTGCTGAAAGATCTCCAACAAAAATCCAATATTCTGCATCGATTTTAAAACGTGCTGGTCCTCCTGGACCGGCTAGACCTAACAGATCACCTGGACTCGCATGCTTTGCCCAATCAGCCGCTATACCAAAATCTTCATGTCTTACAAAATCGATGACTAAAAGTTGCTGTTCTTCATCGAAATCTCGAACAGTATATGTCCGCGTAATTGGTTTCTTTCCATTTGGCCACGTAATTTTGCCTAAAGAATTTCGAAACGGGAGGTCAGGTGCTTGTTGATCAGGGTTAGGAAAAAACAATTTGATGTGCGCACCACCATCACATTTTGCATAACCTGTGAAATCTTCACTTTTAAACTTAATACGCTGTAAATGAGTGGAAATTTGTTCTGTTGAATGGACAGAAATATGTCGAGCTAGAGGAGGAGATTGTGTCGTCATTATTTAATCTTCTGTACTTATCAATGGAGTGAAGATCGTCGATACAGTAATACGTGCGTCAGTCGACAGATTTGAATGGTTATTAATCTAAATCAAACAAATTAAATTTGCAAATGATAATCATTATATTTAATAATCTTTTTGTGCCAAAGTGTAATCACAAAATATGAAGGTTAGGATATTTTGTAAAGCTTTGATTTTATAATGAAAATTAAATATATGCGGTTGTCTTATGCAAATCAATGAATCCCATGATCTATTAACTCGTGCACAACACAGTATGTGGAAAGGACATCATTATCATGGCAGTTATCCTTTTCATACGGCGGAGTGGTTGGTGATTGAGGGACCATTAGATCGAGAGCTTTTTCAAAAAGCAGTTTATCTCACACTAAAGGAAGCTAAATCGCTTCATTGGCGAGCTTTAGTTCAGGGCGAACACGTCTATCGAGTAGATGATGTGACGATACGGAAACCTAGCTTCGTTGATTTATCTCAGCTTGATGAGGAGGAAATTTTAGCGTGGGCTGAAAAAGAAGTAGAACCAGCATTTAATTTAGAATCGGGTCATTTATATGACTATGTGTTTGCACACTTAGGTGAGCAAAAGTATGGATTATTTTTTAAAGCGCATCACGTTGCATTAGATGGCTACGCTTACGGACTGATGATTAGCCGATTTATTGATTATTATCAATCTCTCAAAAATGGTACTGAATTAAAAATTAAAGGGTTCGATCATTATGAAAAGTTTATTGTAGAAGAACAGCACTACCTTCACTCTGAAAAAGCTAAAAAAGATTTGGACTTTTGGAAGGCTAATTTTTCGTATGAGAAAGCCCCTAAGAAACGACTTAAACGAAAATTAAAAGAACCATTTTCACAAGGGCCACGTTATGAAGAGGTAATTGATTGGCCTACACAGCTACAATTAAATGCATTAGCAACTGAATTAAAATTGCCCAGTGCTCTTATCGTTATGGCGGTGATGATGAGTTATTTAATGAAACAGTCTAAAGATCCTCAACAATGCTTTGGGGTACCTTTTATGTCTCGGTTGGGTACTTCATCTATGCGTATTCCGTGCTTAGTCATGAATATCCTGCCATTAAGGTTGGGCATTACTGGACAGGAAAACTTAAAAGAAATCATTTTATTATTAACGAAAAGGTTTGCCGAAATTCGACCGCATCAGCAAAGCTATTTTGAGCAAATGCGATTTGTATTAGAAGATTTTGATCCCTATGAAAATATCTTATTTGGACCTATTGTGAATTGGATTCCTTATCCTTTACCTGAACATTTCGAAGGGTGTAAGTTAACAAAAACAACCATATCCGCTGGCCCAATTGAAGACTTTGATACCGCGATTACCAATAAGTTTGTTAATGGTATTGAGCGTTTGTATCTCGCTGTTGACGGACATAAAGAACTTTATGATGTGCCGAGTCTCAAAGCTTATTGGTATGATTTTATGGAGATGATGAAAACTTGGTTAGCTCAACCAGAACTTGTTTTTGAACAACTTCAAATTCACAAACCACTGCCAGAATAGTCTGGCAGTTTATCCTTTGAATGAGGCAATAGGGCTGTTACACGCCTAGAGTTGCTCCACCATCAACCACTAATTCGTGCATTGTGATTTGGCCTGCTTGCTCTGAAAGTAAAAACATCACGGCATTGGCAATATCTTCAGCCTCAGCAATCTTTTGCAATGGAATACCATTTCGGAATTGTTCTAGATTTCCGTTGACAATGCCTGCTGGAGGGCGATCCTCAGTCCATAGTTGTTTTTGCATTTGTGTAAGGGTTGAGCCAGGTAAAACTAAGTTACAGCGAATATTGTGAGGCGCGAGTTCCAACGCAAGATTTTTAAAATAGTGACTCACTGTAGCTTTGGTCGTTGCATACAAACCCATATTCATTCTTGGAATGAGGGCTGCATTTGAACTGATGCTCACAATCGCACCTTCTCTTTGCGGAATCATTTGGTGAGCGACCCAACGACTAAGTTCGGCAGGGCCAATGAAATTTATCGACAAATTTTCATGCCATTGTTCAACAGATGTATTTAATAAAGATCCCATTTCTAAGACTCCTACAGCATTCACTAAACCCGTGATCGTGCCTTTAAAAAGTATAGAATTTTCAATGTGCTGAATAATCTCATTGGTCTTACGAATGTCACAGCTGATGTGGTCTAGATGGTTGAGTGATACTTCAGGAATTAATTTAAAAAGTTCCCATTGATTGATGTCATCGATCCGATCAATTGCAATGACTTGATGATCCTTCTGCAATAGTTGACGACAAATTTCAGCGCCAATTCCTCTGGCTGCACCCGTCACGATATATAAACCCATTTAAGTATCCTTTAATTTTATTAACAAATTGAAACGATAATCATTTTCAATTGGGAATAATAATTATTATATTGGTTGCGTTCAACTCCTAGAGGTTGTCCTTTTGTGAATGTTGAAAGTTTGATGCACGCAGTGCGAACAGATAATCGTGAGAACAAATATGTTGCCAATAGAACCGTCAGTTTTTCAAAATATGATAGGCATAAAAAAGGAAGAGTTAATTGAGGAAGATCAACCTGGCTTCGTGTTCGCAACGCCAACGGGGACCATTTCAAGTAAAAAGTTAATTGAACATATCGAATTTGATCGAGCTTCTCATTTAAATTTTAATCAGCAGCAAGCACAGTGGCTCGAACAAGCAAAATCTACACTACAAAAAAAAATCGAATTAACAGCGAATAAAGATCTTATTTTGGTCGGGAGCTTGCCTTTTGATCATCGAGATTTACCAGAAATCTCGATTGCGGAAGCAAAAAACACATTTGTAAATGAGCGCATTGATCATTCGGCTCAGTCTTTTCTTGATGATCAAGTGCAAGCGACTCTCATCCCAGCACAAGAGGAATACATTGCTGGAGTCGTCAAATTGGTTGAATTGATGAGGTCATCACCGCTAGAAAAAGCAGTGTTGGCTCGGGCAATTGATCTTAAAACCCAACACAAAATTAATATTATTGATTTATTTTACCAGTTGTTGGCCTCTAATCCTGATGGCTACACATTTGCATTGGCCCAAAACCCAAAACAATCTGGTTGGTTTATGGGGGCAAGTCCAGAACTTCTCGTTGCGAAGCAAAATGAATATTTGTTTAGCCATCCAGTTGCAGGAACATTAGCACGTCATTCAGATCCAACACTGGATCAACAACAAGCTGAAAAATTGCTTGCTTCGCAAAAAGATCAGCATGAACACGCCGTGGTCATCGAAGCCATTGCAGATCAACTCTCTCCCTTGTGCAAAACGCTCAATATCCCAAAATCACCTTCACTGATTAAAACAGAGGCGGTTTGGCACTTGGCGACCAAAATTCAGGGAACGTTGAAAGATCCAGAGCAACATATCTTTGATGTGGTCTCAATTTTACATCCAACGCCAGCAGTCTGTGGACAACCAGCCCCTATGGCTCGCCAGTTGATTTCGGAACTAGAGCCTTTTAACCGTAACCTTTTTGCTGGAACCATGGGGTGGTGTGATGCCCGAGGGAATGGTGCTTGGGCAGTGAATGTACGTTGTGGGCGTATCTTTGACCATTATGCGCGTCTTTATGCGGGTGCAGGAATTGTTGAAGCTTCACAGCCGAACAGTGAACTGTCAGAAACCATCGTGAAATTTAAAACGATGTTAAATGCATTGGGTTTAGATTCTCAGCACTTAAATCATGGGGAATAAAATGAATGCAAATGTAAATGACGAGTCTTTGCTCTGGGATGGCATCGTGCCATACCCAGAAGAATTCGTAGAACGTTACATTCAAAAGGGATATTGGAAAGGTCAAACCATTTCTGAATTTTTTCAAGAATCAGCCCAGAAATTTGCCAATCAGGTGGCATTGATTTGTGGTGATCGCCAGTATTCTTATCAAGAGCTGAATCAAAATATTGAACAATTTGCAGTCTTCTTGACTAAACAAGGCTATGGGCTGGCAGATGCTGTTGTGATTCAAATGCCAAATATAGCAGAGTTTTTTATTGCTTATTTTGCAGCTTTGCGGATAGGGATGCGACCAGTGATGAGTTTACCAGCACACCGTCATGCCGAAGTAAGTCATTTTATTCAGCAAACAGATGCCAAATTGTATATCTGTGCAGATAAGCATCTAGGCTTTGATTACAAATCCTTAGCGCAAGAGTGCCAGCGCAGATGTCCGACTTTACAGCAAGTGATTGTCGTTGGTGATGCAGGCGATTTTGATCCTTGGCCGAATCTTACATCGTTTAAAAATCATATGGTTTCAAAGCCCAAAATAACGGCTCGCCATGTGGCTTTTTTTCAACTTTCAGGGGGCAGTACTGGCACACCGAAACTTATACCACGAACACATGATGACTATTTGTATAGTGTTCGTGCCAGTGCAGATATTTGTGAACTTCATACAGAAAGCCGTATGCTTATGGTGCTTCCAGTAGCACATAATTTCAGTATGAGCTCGGCTGGTTCATTGGGTCTATTTTATGCAGGTGGAACACTTGTTTTAGCGAAAGATCCTTCTCCCCAAACTGCATTTCCACTCATTGAAGCGCACCATATTACGCATGTTGCTCTTGTCCCTGCATTAGCAGCAACATGGGCTGAAGCAGTTCCAAACGGCGCAACAAATATTTTTAAGAATTTAACGGCTTTACAGGTCGGTGGGGCAAGGTTGCCAGATGCTTTAGCTGAAAAGTTGATTGATCAATACCAATGCCGATTACAACAAGTATTTGGTATGGCAGAAGGCTTGGTGAATTACACGCGTTACGATGATCCGAAAGAAGTCATTATAGGTACCCAAGGTTCCCGTATAAGTCCAGATGATGAAATCAAAATCGTCGATGAGGAGGATCACGAGCTGCCATTGGGTGAGGTGGGGCATCTTTTAACTCGCGGCCCTTATACCATTAGAGGTTATTATCGGGCTTCAGAACATAATCGAAGTGCTTTTACCTTAGATGGATTTTATCGCACTGGTGATTTAGTACGATTAACGCCAGAAGGCAATATTATTGTTGAAGGACGAAGTAAGGAACAAATTAATCGTGGCGGTGAAAAAATCGCGACGGAAGAAGTTGAACAGGTTTTAAATCAACACCAACAAATCATCTTGTCCGCCTTGGTTGCACAACCAGATCCAAAGTTAGGAGAAAAAAGTTGTGCATTTATTCAATGGCGACCTAACGATCAAGATGCATCAGAAACAAGGCTGAAACTGCAAATTAGACAATTCGTTCAAGCATACGGTCTGGCGACCTATAAGATCCCAGATCGCATCGAATTTATTGAAGAAATGCCTTATACGGCATTGGGCAAAATCGACAAGAAACAACTCAGAAAACGCCTCACCGAAGACACGATTTAACGAAGGAAATAAAATATGTCAATCCCACGTATTGCAAGTTATCCCATGCCATCTGCTCAAGATTTTCCAGTTAACAAAGTTGATTGGACTTTAGATGCGTCACGGTCGGTTTTATTGGTACATGATGTTCAGCAATATTTTTTAGATTTTTACGATCAGACCCAAGCGCCCATTCCCACATTAATCCGAAATTGTAAAGCCCTTATTGATCAGGCACATGCACTAGGAATTCCATTGTATTACACCGCACAACCTGGAGATCAGACGCCAGAACATCGTCAACTATTAACGGATTTTTGGGGTAAAGGTTTGTCAGCTGATCCAGCATTGACCAAAATTATTGATCCACTTCAACCAAAAAATGAAGACACCGTGCTGACAAAATGGCGCTATAGCGCATTTAAAAAAAGTGATTTTGAGCAGCAAATCAAAAAAGCCAATCGCGATCAATTAGTGATTTGTGGAGTATATGCCCATATTGGTTGCTTATTAACAGCTGCGGAAGCATTTATGCTGGATATTCAAGCGTTTATGGTGGGTGATGCCTTGGCGGATTTTAGCCGAGAAGAACATGATCTTGCACTAAAGTATGCGACTGGGCGCTGTGCAAAAGTCATGGATACTCAGACTGTGATTAACGCCTTAGGTCAGGGGCAATGATCATGAATGAATTAAGCATGCTTGAGTTAAAAAATATGGTCGCACATCAATTGAATTTACCTGTAGATGAAATTCAGCAGGAAGATAATTTATTTATGTTAGGACTTGATTCAGTCAGTCTTATGACGCTGGTTGGATTGCTACGTGAAAAAGGCTTTCAAATTGAATTTCAAGATCTGGTGGAGGAGCCAACGTTGAATGAATGGAGTGATCGTCTTAAATTGAATAGAGATTGATGTAAGACTAATGTGCATACCTTGAAAATCAACACATGCACAATCAACGGCCCTAGCCAAAGTACTTATAGCCAAAGGCCATTTTCGTTAAATTATTCGCTAACGTGAGTGGATCTTACATGCAATTAGAAAAATACTATTCTGATCAACAATGGAAAAAAATCCAAAATTTTGCCGAAACAAAGCAAAGCCCTTTTTTAGTTGTTGATTTAGATCAAGTGCAAACTCAATTTATTGAGTTGCAAAATAGCTTTCCAAAAGCCCATATTTATTATGCAGTGAAAGCAAATCCAGGTCGTGAAATTATTCATAAACTTGATCAACTTGGCTCATATTTTGATGTTGCATCAATTTATGAGTTAGACAAAGCGCTTGAATGTGGAATTCATCCAGATCGTATTTCATACGGTAATACTATTAAAAAAGCTTCAGACGTTGAATACGCTTACCGAAAAGGAATCCGTTTATTTGTTACCGATGCGGAAGCAGATCTCGCACAAATTGCCGAATTCGCACCGAACTCTAAAGTCTTTGTCAGGGCAATGGTAGAGTCGGGAGGTACAGCAGATTGGCCACTTTCACGTAAATTTGGATGCCATCCAGATATGGCGGTTGACTTAATGGTGAAAGCTAGACAATTGGGTTTAATACCCTTTGGCGTGTCATTCCATGTCGGTAGTCAGCAACGTGATGTCACTGTATGGCGTTCAGCTTTAACGGTAGTGAAGCAAATATTTAATACTTTGAAAGACCAATACGGTATCAGTTTACAATTAATCAATTTGGGTGGTGGTTTCCCAGCACATTACTTAGCTGATGTTGACAGTATTCAAAGTTATGCGCACGAGATTCAACGCTATCTTGATGAACACTTTGATGATCAGGTGATATTATTTTTGGAGCCAGGCAGATCGTTGGTGGGTAATGCTGGTGTGATTGTTTCAGAGATTGTTCTTATCGCCAATAAATCAGCACATGATGATAAACGATGGGTCTACACGGATGTGGGCGTCTTTAATGGACTAATTGAAACTTTAGGTGAAATGATCAAATATCCTATATATACACCTAAAATGCATTCAGCACATGAACATTCAAGTGTTGTGCTTGCAGGACCGACCTGTGATTCAACAGATATCATGTATGAAAAAGTGCCTTATCAGTTACCTAAAAACTTGAGCATTGGAGATCGACTTTATTGGTTAAGTACTGGAGCTTATACAACCTCTTATGCTTCGGTCGAATTTAATGGTTATCCACCTTTAAAAACGTTCTATTTAGATTGATTTTAGGAATGATGCTATGTGGTTGGTAGTCAGTCGCTCAAGCTACGAGCCACATAGCCTAACCCTCACAGAAGCGTTATCATAATGCTAAAATCTTGATGGGTAGGCTCATGAAAATCGTTGCAGATGAAAATCTCGCATTCACAGATTATTTCTTTTCAGAATTTGGCGATATTGATAATAAAGCTGGTCGTACCTTAAAGCATGAAGATGTGGTCAATGCTGAAGCCTTATTAGTACGTTCTGTGACGAAAGTGAATTCTGCGCTCATTCAAAATACTGCATTAACCTTTGTGGGTAGTGCAACGATCGGAACAGATCATTTGGACATTCCAGCAATTGAACAGCAAAATATTCAATGGTCAAATGCTGCAGGATGTAATGCCCAAGCTGTTTCTGAATATGTTATTACTGCGTTATTAGCTCTAAATCCTCATTTGCTAGATGCAGAACAAGATTTCACTTTAGCCATTATTGGACTGGGTAATGTCGGTTCACGACTCGCACATATGGCGAAATTATTGGGATGGAACGTCATCGGGGTTGATCCTTTTGTACAAAGAGAAAATATTCAGCAAGTCACTTTAGATGAAGTTTTTTCAAAAGCAGATGCAATTTCTATCCATGTGCCATTAACCACTTCAGGGATGCATGCAACCCGACATATGTTTAATGCTGAGACCTTAAAAAAGCTTAAACCATCTACAATTGTAATTAATTCTGCCCGTGGGTCAGTCATTGAAGAACAAGCTTTGATTGCAGATATTCGAGCAACAGGTCGTAAAGTTGTACTAGATGTCTTTGAGCATGAACCAGTCATTACGGAAGAGTTACTGGATCTTGTGCAATTGGTGACACCGCATATTGCGGGGTATAGTCTTGAGGGTAAAGCGCGTGGTACCCAGATGATTTATGATGCTTTCTGTCAGCATTTCGGCCATAAACCTTCAAAACAGTTCGAAACCCAATTGCCTACATGTGAACAATATTTTAACAATAGTGATCTCAAGCACACGCTGAAAACTCAATTAAACCATATCTACGATATCTTTAGAGATGATCAGAACTTAAGAGCATGCCTCAAAGATGGGAAAGTAGATCAAGCCTCATTTGATCAATTACGCAAAACATATCCATTACGCCGTGAATGGGCTGCTCATGGAGGGCCTCAGGCATGACTGACTCTCTGAGCTATCTACCAACTTGCGATTTTGCTGCCATGAAAGCCAGAGCGAGGATGTATCAACAGATTCGCCAATTTTTTTTAGAACGTGATGTTTTGGAAGTTGAAACTCCAATTTTATCTCATGCTGGAGTAACTGATGTCCACTTGGCGTCAGTTGAGGCAAGCCGTCATGTACATGGTCATTTGAAAAAGCACTATCTTCAAACTTCACCAGAATTTGCCATGAAACGACTGTTGGCAGCAGGCGTAGGGCCAATTTATCAAATCTGTAAAGTTTTTCGTGATGATGAACATGGCCGTAAACATAACAGTGAATTTACCATGCTTGAGTGGTATAGACCTGATTTTAGTCTCAAAGACTTGATGTTTGAAGTTACAGATTTACTCAATGTCACTTTGGCACATCGTTTTGGCGAAGTGCGACCTACGATTTTAAGTTATAAACATGCATTTATAGATCGCTTAGATTTTAATCCACTTAAATCCACATTAGAGGAATTAAAGGATTGTTGTAATCGTGTTGGGTTAAATCTAGATCTGGGTGATGATCGTCTAGGATATATCGACCTGTTATTTTCGCATATGGTGGAACCGAGCTTAGGTTTTGATACACCTGTATTTTTAACGGATTTTCCACCAGAACTTGCTTCTCTTGCAAAAACTCGAGTTGATGAAGATGGGGAATTGGTTGCAGCACGTTTTGAGCTTTACATTGAGGGCTTAGAGTTAGCAAATGCTTATGATGAGTTGATTGATGCAGATGTATTGCGTTCCCGTTTTGAAGCTGATAATGCTGAACGCGAAAAATTAGGCTTAGATGTTATGCCAATAGATGAAAATCTCTTAGCCGCATTGCCTAAAATGCCAGAATGCTCAGGTATCGCATTAGGAATCGATCGTTTACTGATGGTGGCAACAGAGAAAATGAAATTAGAGCAAGTGATTACATTTCCTGCTGATCGCTCATAAGATTTTTTATCCTCAGGATAAAGGACGATCTTGAGGAGCTAATATTTTGACAAATGTCGTGCTATACGCTTTAAAACCGTGATTTAAATAAAACTGATGTGCAGGTAATCGTTCAGCACGATTACCACTACTGACCACAATTTTTTGAATACCTTGTTGACTGGCTATATGTTCAACGTGAGCCAACAGTTTTTGACCAATCCCTTTATCGCGATGCGCCTGATCTACAATGAGTACTAGAATGCGAAAATACGGATCAGCACATTCACATGATATTTCTTCAACAAAACCAATATATGCGACAACTTGTCCATGATCGATAAATACTAGGGTTGTATAACGCTCCTGGGCTTGCAACCTCATCAAACGTTCTTTCATAACTTCTGTTTGAGTTGGATAGCCGATTTGGGTAGTCAATTCAGCGATCGCTGCAACATCATGGTTTAAATTTACAGGTTTAATCAGTATTGTCATGGCTATTGAAACATGATTTATAAGTATGAATTGAACTATGTTTAAATAATTTAATCTTTCATGTATTTTGTTTAGATAAATTTAATATTTTATCTTTTAATATTGGATTTGATTCATTTTTTCAACGTGAAGATTTAAAACAATAATCATAGGCGACGATATGTCTTTTTCTATATTTTTATCTTTTGTAATTTATACAATTGTGACATCCATAACACCTGGACTTAACAATTTGATGGTCGCAACCTCAGGAGTGAACTTTGGACTCCGTGCGACTTATGGACACATTTTAGGTGTAGCGATCGGTTTTGGGGTCATGGTGATTTTGGTTGGTTTAGGAATTGGTACATTACTGAGTCAAAATCAATTGGTTTACGAAATTCTAAAGTTGATCGGTATTGCTTATTTAATCTATTTAGCTATTAAGATTGCTCAATCAGGCTCAGTTGAATTAGATAAAACTCAAGCGAAACCCATTACTTTTTTGCAAGCTGCATTATTTCAATGGGTCAATCCAAAAGCTTGGATTATGGCAATGGGCGCGGTGACGACTTATTTAGCTGCAGGCAGTGAATTTTATTGGTATATCATTTTGGGTGTTGTGTTTGGGTTAGTCTGTATTCCATGCACGGGAGCTTGGGGAATACTCGGAGAAAAATTACAAACTTTGGTGCGTACGCCACAGCATCTAAAAATTTTCAATTACAGTATGGCGCTACTATTAGTGGCTTCAATCATTAAACCAATGATTGATTCTTTTAAATATTTTCAACAATCATTCTTTTAAAATACGATTACCTCCTGAGTTTCAGGAGGTAAATATTATGCGTTTACCAAGGATTGATGTTTTTCTCGGTGCGTTGCCAAAGCCTCGATTCTTTTTTGTATCAGCATTTCACCAATATCAGGGCCTTTGATCTCAGGCGGTAAATCAGATGCTTTAATTGAACGAACAATCTGTACCGCATCTAATACATATTTTGCTTGAGGATATTCACGGTCTTCGAGACCTAAGCGACCTTTGGCATCACATTCACATGCTTGTACAAAAGCCTCAACACGTTCAGGACGGCGTAATACATCTAAACGTTGTAATAGACGCCAAAGTGTTCCTGGTTTTAATGTAAACGCCTGATGGCATTTAAGATGTTCTTTGCACACCGCAATTGCCAATTGTTTGGTTTGGGTCGGAACTTTAAGACGTTCACATAAATCAGTCACGGGCTGAACACCACGTTCCTCATGCATGATATGGCGAGGTAACTCATCTTTAGGCGTGAGTGCTTTACCCAGATCATGCACTAATACTGCGAAGCGTACATCCATCGAGTAGTCTGCTTTACAAGCTTGTTGTAATGACATCAAGGTATGAATACCACAGTCAATTTCAGGATGGTATTCAGGACGTTGTGGTACACCAAATAATGCTTCGATTTCTGGAAAGAGGATTTTGAGAGCATCACACTGACGAAGGACTTCAAAGTAAATATCAGCATCACGTTCCATTAAAGCACGGGAAGTTTCTTTCCAAACACGTTCAGGTGTAAGTGCTTGCAATTCACCAGAATCAGCCAAATTTTTCATTAAGGCTATGGTTTCTTCAGCTACTTTAAAACCATACTGATGATAGCGAGCTGCAAAACGGGCAACACGCAATACTCGTAGTGGATCCTCTGCAAATGCATCAGAAACGTGACGTAAAATGCGTTGATTCAAATCTTGATAACCATGATAAGGGTCGAACAACTCACCATCTTCATTCATGGCCATTGCATTTATGGTCAAATCACGACGAATTAAATCATCTTCAAGGGTTACCGAGGGATCGGTAAAAAATTCAAAGCCATGATAACCATGCCCAGATTTACGCTCAGTACGAGCGAGGGCGTATTCATCTTTAGTTTCGGGATGTAGAAATACAGGAAAATCTTTACCAACAGGTTGGAACCCTTGGTTTAAAAGTTGTTCTGGTGTTGCACCGACAACGACATAATCTTTTTCGTGATAGGGGTGTCCGAGCAACTGATCTCGTACTGCGCCGCCTACTAAATAAACTTGCATAAAAAACCTCTATTCTTAGCACCATCATGCATCAGAATAGAGGTTTTCTCAAGTCACAAAACGTGCCCTAAATAAAGGATTAGAGCGCGTTTTTTTCCTCTTCTTGAATTTCTGCAACAGTTAATGCAGTCATATTCACAACACGGCGCGTAGTTGCTGTTGGTGTTAAGATATGAACTGGCTTAGCCGCACCTAATAAGATTGGACCAATTGTTACATTATTTCCTGAAGTTGACTTCAACAGGTTGAATGAAATATTTGCAGCATCTAAATTCGGCATAATCAATAGATTCGCAGAACCTTTGAAGCGCGAGTTCGGGAATGCAAAGCTACGGATATTTTCATCAAGTGCTGCATCTGCATGCATTTCACCTTCAACTTCAAGTTCAGGTGCGATTTCAGAAAGAATTTCATACACTTTACGCATTTTTTGAGCGCTAGGATCAGTCTGGTCAGAACCAAAACTTGAGTGCGACAACAATGCTACACGTGGAGTAATACCGAAACGACGGACTTCTTCTGCTGCTAAAATAGTCATTTCAGCAAGCTGTTCAGCCGTAGGATTACGATTGATGTATGTATCTGCAATGAACAAGTTGCGATCTTCGAGCATCAACGCATTTAAGGTAAAGAAAGTGTTATGACCTTCTTTTAAACCAATGACATTACTCACGAAATCTAAATGAATATCGTAGCTAGAATACGTACCACATAGCATACCATCTGCTAAGCCGTGGCGTACTAACATCGCTGCAATCAGGGTCGAACGACGACGTGATTCACGTTGTGCATACTCAGGTGTTACCCCTTTACGCATCATCAGATTATAGTAATCATCAGCAAACTTTTCGTAATCAGGATTTGTTTCTTGATCAACGATAGTGATATTCACACCATTTTCTAAACGTAAACCTAATTTCTTAATATTCGCTTCGATCACAGCAGTACGACCCACCAAGATCGGTTTTGCCAGGCCTTCGTCTACTGCAATTTGAACAGCACGAAGAACACGAAGATCTTCACCTTCCGCATAAGCAATACGTTTAGGATCAGTTTTCGCTTGAGCAAAAATTGGTTTCATCATAAATGCTGAGTTGTAAACGAACTCAGAAAGACGCTGATGATACACGGAGAAATCTTGGATTGGACGAGTCGCTACACCAGAATCCATCGCAGCTTTTGCAACAGCAGGAGCAATTTCAAGAATCAAGCGTTGATCTAGTGGGCGTGGAATTAGGTAATCACGTCCAAATGATGCAGACTTTTCACCATAAGATGCAGCGTCAGCTTCTACATGCGCCATACGAGCAATTGCGTGTACACATGCAATCTTCATTTCTTCGTTAATGGTTGTTGCACCTACATCAAGTGCACCACGGAAGATATATGGGAAGCAAAGCGCATTATTCACTTGGTTCGGATAGTCTGAACGACCCGTCGCCATGATCACATCATCACGAACTTCATGTGCATGCTCAGGCAGAATTTCAGGATCTGGATTAGCAAGCGCGAAGATGATTGGATCCTTCGCCATGACTTTGACCATTTCTTTAGTCAAAATACCCGCAGCTGATAGACCAAGGAACATATCTGCACCAGCAATCACATCAACAAGCTGAGAACCTTCAATATCTTGAACATAGCGTTTTTTAGAGTCGTCTAAGCCTTCACGTTTAGTGGTGATCAAACCGCGAGAGTCAGCAACAATGATATTTTCTTTTTTAGCACCTAATGCACAAAGAAGATCTAGACATGACAATGCAGCTGCACCAGCACCTGATGCAATGATTTTGATGTCTTCAATCTTTTTGCCATTTAATTGCAAAGCATTTAAAAGTGCTGAGCCTACAATGATTGACGTACCGTGTTGGTCATCATGAAAGACTGGAATATTCATGCGCTCACGAAGTTTCTGTTCAATATAGAAACATTCTGGAGCTTTGATATCTTCGAGGTTAATCCCCCCGAAAGTCGGTTCAAGAGCAGCAACGATATCTACGATTTTATCTGGATCGTTTTCTGCAATTTCGATATCGAAAACGTCAACGCCTGCAAACTTTTTGAACAGGACGCCTTTACCTTCCATCACTGGTTTTGAAGCGAGGGGACCAATATTACCCAAACCGAGTACTGCAGTACCATTACTGACGACTGCAACTAGGTTACCACGCGCAGTATACAGCGCTGCTTTAGAAGGGTCTTTTTCAATTTCCAAACATGGCACTGCAACACCTGGGGAATATGCTAATGCTAGATCATGTTGGTTGACGAGTTGCTTACTCGGAGTAACGCTGATTTTTCCTGGTGTTGGAAATTCGTGGTAGTAGAGTGCTTGCTGTTTTAAAGATTGATCGTCCATCTGAATCCCAGTAATTACAATATTCCAGCTTTGCTGGTTTTTGGTTATATCACTTGGAATATACCACTAGTTGCGCAGTGATCACAGTTAAAAGTCGAAATTTCATACATATTTAGGACTTTGGTCTTGAGATTAAGGTGTTTGTGATAATTGCACTTCATTTTTTAAATATTGAGTGCTATCAATCGCATTTAGGGGCTTTGAAAAATAATAGCCTTGGAAATAATCACAGCCCTGTTTTCTTAAGTATTCGATTTGTTCAAGGTCTTCTACACCTTCAGCAACCAATTTCATACCCATCGCTTTACCCATGGAAATAATCGCATCGACAATAGCATTATTTTTACGAGTGCCAATCTTTGAAATAAAGGCGCGATCAATCTTGAGTGTATCAATAGGATAGTCGGCAAGATAAGCAAGGGAAGAATAGCCTGTACCAAAGTCATCTAGTGCGATTGAGAATTTTTTATTTTTAATTTGATTGAGGAGATCAAAAACATGTGAGGATTTGTCCAGTAAAGACGACTCCGTCAATTCAAACTCAATGTATTGGGGTTCAAGTGCATATTTCAGAATGGCTTGATCAATAAAATTGAGAAATTCCCCACGATGGATCTGTTGCGCCACGACATTAATAGAAATTTGTAACTTATCAAATCCTAATTCATGCCATATTTTAAGTTGCTTACATGTCTGGAAAATAACAAATTTTCCGATATCTGAGATCAGACTAGTCATTTCAGCAATCGGTATAAAACGATCTGGCATGATGATGCCATACTTTGGATGATTCCAGCGGATTAATGCTTCAAAGCCGCTCACTTGCATCGTTTTACTTTCGATCTTAGGTTGATAGTAAATTTCTAAGTCCTGATTTTTTATAGCAAGTCGTAAATCTCTTTCGAGCTCAATGTCACTGCCAAAAATGGATTCAGGCTTGTTGTCATAATAATAGGCTGTGCTGCCCCCTAGTTTTTTTGCTTCTGTTAAAGCGCTTTCCGCGTGACTATTTAAGCTACCAATTTGTCTACCATGATTGGGGTAAATTGCGATACCCAGTGAGACATGAATCATGTGTTCTTGCCCATCGATGATAAAGGGTATTTCAAAGGCCTCAAGGATCTGATCGACGACTTGTTGGATCGTGTAATGACTATGATTTAAGTTGTAAATCATAGCAAAGTCATCATTATTTAAATATGAAATCAGAACAGCTTTAGAACAGGTATATTTCAGTCTTCGGGAAACTTCTTTGAGAACTTCATCTCCAGTTTGATGATTAATAAACTCATTAAAATGTCTAAATCGATCAATGTTAAGACGAATAATAGAAAAATGGCTCAGAATTTTAGATTTACTAATTAGATACTGGTGTAACTGTAAATTAAAATAAACACGGTTAGGTAAATCTGTAAGTAGATCGTAATTCTCTAAGTAGGCCATTCTTTCAAGATTTTGTTTCCGTTCAGTCAAATCTGAAATGATGCCTACATAATTTAAAATTCTATTTTTATCATCACGAACTGCATTGATATGCAGCCACAAGGTTAATATCTTTCCTGAAATAAATTCTTCTGTGACCTCAGCATCATATTGTCCGGTGAGTAACACCGTTTGAGTTATATCGGCGTGATGTTGGCTGAGTTGGGATGTGGAAGATTTGGTAATATCAAAGATGTGTTTTGAGATAATATCCTGCGGTGGGATGTTGACCAATTCACTAAAATAAGGATTAACTTCTAAAAAACACAAGTTATTGTCTAAAACGAAAACTCCTTGGGCCACTTGATTAAATACATTCGAAGCTAATTTCAATTTTTCTTGTGCTTTTTTTTCACTCTCAATGTCTTGGAAAATACCCACCATTTTAAGAGGTTTATTATTTTTAGGATCACGTGTAATAACTCGACCAATATCTTTAATCCAGAACCACTGATCTTTTACTTTAGTTCTATAATGTGCTTCAAAACGTTCAGTATTTCCTCTTAAATGTCTACGGAGCTCTTTACGATAATTTTCTTGATCTTCTGGGTGAATAAAATCGTTAATTTGATCAGTAGCACTTTGGTAGTG
Source organism: Acinetobacter sp. 24-47-67 (assembly GCF_056779735.1). NCBI lineage: Bacteria > Pseudomonadati > Pseudomonadota > Gammaproteobacteria > Moraxellales > Moraxellaceae > Acinetobacter > Acinetobacter sp. 24-47-67. The sequence continues at coordinate 654,260 of NZ_JBWYIK010000001.1, read as the reverse complement.
TAAAACCTGATTACCATATTTAATTCCTGAAATTTCAATGGTTCTTTTCTCAATATTCCATAGCCAAGATGAAATTCCAGCAGTTTCATGCGCAAAATCGAGATTAGCTTGATGGTGCTGCAGTCGATCGTTGATCTTATTAATATCGTAGGTTCGTTCAATTACTTTTTGTTCGAGTAATTGATTATGCATTTGTAATTGGCTTTCAATTTCTTTGGATTTTTCAATCTCATTTTTTAGCTTGTCTTGGAGAAGTGATGACTCCATAAGATGTTTTCTAGATTCAGATAAATAGAATTTATTGTGACTATTTAATATTCCAAGACGGCGGTACATCTTATGGGTAAGGAGAGCGCAAATAAGTAATACACCAAACCAAATATTAAAGATTAAACTAAAAACATCAGGAGTATTATCTAAAAAAAGGAAATTGGAAAGGACTATGGCCGAAGCTGAAGGCAAAAAAACATAAAGGAAGTATCGTAAACGCTGTGATAAAAATACAATAGCAAAAGTATAAACAATAGATAACATTAACCCAGCTAAAGTCAACATATGTATATCTTTGACTTCTGGATTATGTTCGGGGATAAGCTGTAATACGGTATAAATACCAATAGCTAGACCAGCTCCAGTAATTAAGCAAACCAATTGTGCCCACATGTCTAAGTTAAAAATACTAATTTGATTAGATTTTTTAAAAAAGAGGGTAAAGCAAATACAGATTAAAAGAATGGCGGTAAATATAATGAGCCAAATGGTATAAGGTATTGAAAAGCTTTTGAAATAAAAGAAGTAAATAAGTTGATTATAGATACAGGCAAAGAGCACCCACGCTAAAAAAAAATGCAAATTAGAAGTCGCACTTTTGATCTGGCTATCGAGTACAGAGTTGGAAACATGCTCTCCCTGAACTTCACTCATAACTGGCAATACCTTAATTTTCTTTCTACTTTATTTGAATTATTTTTGAGTACGAACTTAAAAAATATAAATTTAGCGCGACAACTCTTTTCTCATTAAAGTACTGTCTAATTGGATGAAAATCAATTCTATTGTGAGTTAAATCACGGAATTTTGAGAAAATATTTATTAAAATTTGTAATTTAAGATCGATAAAGCAACCACTGGTGCGGTTTCTGTACGTAAAACACGTTCACCAATACACCAATTGATAAATCCATGCTGATTTGCAGATTGGATTTCAGCTTCACTTAATCCACCTTCTGGACCAATGAGTAGCGCTATATTTGAGGAGGCATCATTTAACACATCGACCTCATCTTTATTGGGGGCTAAGACTAATTTCGTTTCAGGGAGTGTGCTATTTAACCATTGTGCCAAAGGGAGTGGAGCTAATATTTTTGGAACAATATTCATTCCACACTGCTCGCAAGCTGCAATTGCTACACCTTGCCAATGATCAAGTTTTTTCTGATCACGGTCGTACTTTAAACGCATTTCGCAACGTTCAGAGGTGAGAAGTTGAATTTCAGATACGCCTAACTCAACCGCTTTTTGAATAGCATAATCCATACGGTCACCTTTACTCATTACTTGACCAAGTAAGGCATTAAAGTTTGGTGTGCGATTGGTTGGGTTAAATTCTTGAACTAGAACCGAGGCTGTTTTTTTATTGGCTTCAGTTAACTCAACTTGATATTCGCCACCTTGACCATTAAACAAGGTCGCTTTTTCACCGACTTGTGCACGTAAAACTTTGACCCAATGATGAAATACAGTTTCAGTCAGTTCAACTGTTGTATTTACATTAAGTTCTGCTTCAATAAAAAAACGAGGCATGTGCATTACTCTAAAATCGGTAAAATAAAAACTTCTTTTATCTTCAGTCCTTACATCAAATAAATTATACCTAAGCTGTCGATAAAAGAAGTCAGGAGACTTATGCCAGACCGAGGTCTTTTACAAGTTGACGAGTTGGATCAGTGGTGTTCATCGTATAAAAGTGTAAGCTTGGTGCACCACCAGCAATGAGGCGTTCACATAGCTTTACAATCACTTCATGACCAAAGGCTTTGATTGATGCAGTATCATCACCATAGGCTGCCAGTTGCTTACGAATCCAACGAGGGATTTCAGCACCTGTACCATCTGCAAAGCGAATTAAGTTGCTTGCATTGGTAATTGGCATAATGCCAGGTGCCACAGGAATATTCACACCTTCTTTTTGAATGCGCTCTACAAAGTAAAAATACGCATCTGGATTAAAGAAGAATTGAGTTAAGGCTGCATTTGCACCTGCATTGGCTTTCTCACAAAAGCGTTTAATGTCTAAATCAAAGCTATCTGCTTGTGGGTGCATTTCAGGGTAAGCTGCAACTTCAATCTGGAAGTGGTCACCCGAATGTTCACGGATAAAGCGTACCAAATCCTGAGCATACGGTAATTCACCTAAGCCAACTTGACCGGAAGGTAAGTCACCACGTAGTGCAACAATACGGTCAATCCCTTGAGATTTGTATAAATCTAAAAGTTCAGCGATCCGTTCTTTGCTATCACCAATACAAGAGAGGTGAGGAGCAACAGGCGTGCCTTTGCCATTAAAATCAGCTAAAGTCGAAAGTGTACGGTCACGTGTAGAACCACCTGCACCATAAGTCACAGAGAAAAACTCTGGATTCAGCAACTGCAGTTCTTGGTGAACAACCTTAAGTTTTTCCGCACCTGCATCAGTTTTGGTTGGGAAAAACTCAAAAGAAATTGGAATCTGTTTAGACATGTTCAAATCCTTTGTACTTATTTCAGCAAAATAGAATTCAAAGAAAAGCAGGCTGTTCAGCCTGCTTGTTCAAAGATTAGTATTTATAAGCGTCAGATTTGAATGGACCTTCAACAGCAACCCCAAGGTAGTCCGCTTGTTCTTGAGTTAATTGAGTCAGAACACCACCGAAACCTGCAACCATTGCTGCAGCAACTTCTTCATCTAATTTCTTAGGAAGAAGTTCAACACGAATCGCTGCTTGTTTTTGATCTTCAGGAAGATCAGCAAATTTCTCTGCGAACAAGTGCATTTGACCTAAAACTTGGTTCGCAAAAGAACCGTCCATCACGCGTGATGGGTGACCAGTTGCATTGCCAAGATTTACTAAGCGACCTTCAGAAAGAAGAATGAGGTAATCATTTTCATTTTCTGAACGATATACTTGGTGAACTTGTGGTTTAACTTCAACCCATTTATAACCACGTAAGTAGTTGGTATCGATTTCAGTGTCAAAGTGACCGATATTACAAACTACTGCACCTGCTTTTAATGTATCAAGCATTGCAGCGTCACAAACGTGGTAGTTACCAGTCGTTGTTACGATTAAGTCAGTATTTTGAAGAAGGTCAGCGTTAACGTCTTCTTTTTTACCTGTTTGTACGCCATTTTTGTATGGAGAAACTACTTCGTAACCGTCCATGCAGGCTTGCATTGCACAGATTGGATCGATTTCAGAAACACGTACGATCATGCCTTCTTGACGAAGTGATTGTGCAGAGCCTTTACCTACGTCACCGTAACCAATTACAAGCGCACGACGACCAGATAACAGCATGTCAGTTGCACGTTTGATCGCATCGTTTAGAGAGTGACGGCAACCGTATTTGTTGTCATTTTTAGATTTAGTTACTGAGTCATTTACGTTGATCGCAGGTACTTTCAATGAACCGTCTTTCCACATTTCGAGAAGACGTTGAACACCTGTTGTTGTTTCTTCAGTAATACCGTGGATTTTTGCGAGTACTTCTGGGTATTTTTCATGAACAAGCGCAGTTAAGTCACCGCCGTCGTCCAAAATCATGTTGGCATCCCAAGGCGTACCATTTACATTAATTTGTTGTTCAAGACACCACATGTATTCTTCTTCAGTTTCGCCTTTCCAAGCAAATACAGGAACACCTGAAGCTGCAATAGCTGCCGCAGCGTGGTCTTGAGTAGAGAAAATGTTGCAAGATGTCCAACGAACTTCAGCACCAAGCTCTACCAAAGTTTCGATAAGAACAGCTGTTTGGATTGTCATGTGGATACAACCCAAAATTTTAGCACCGGCAAGTGGTTTAGCCGCAGAGTAACGCTTACGCAGACCCATAAGGGCTGGCATTTCAGCTTCTGCAAGTTTGATTTCTTTACGGCCGTAGTCAGCAAGTGAAATATCGGCAACTTTATAATCTGTAAATGAAGCATTAACCGCGTTCATCACGATCTCCTTATAAAAAACAAAAATTGATCATTATGTTCGCGGATGCCGTTGTTGGTCTGTCTAGAATAAGAGGGACCGATCGTCGAGCCTGGCGCTTTTACATTTTGTACTTGTAAAACGTCGCAGCATCCCTCGACTAGCGGAGTATTGTACTTGGATTTACGTTCCGTTCCAATCTTCAATTGGTTAATATCTGTCTCATAAGAAAATTTTGAGATTGTACTATGAAGGATAGCTTTAATTATGCAATTAAAGAATGGTGTGAAATTAAGGATGAATATAAAAATGGGAGTCTAATTATTGGCAATGGCGCTAGTATTGCCTTGCACTCAAAATTTAGTTTTTCTTCGTTAAAAGAAGAAGCTGAAAAACTAAAACTTTTTAATGATGATATATCTAAGCTTTTTATCGAGTTTGATACATGTGACTTTGAATTAATCTTGAGGTTGGTTTGGCATGCAAAGTTGGTAAATATTCATCTAGGAATACAAGATAAAAAAATTGATTCAGCTTACGAAAATATTAAAACTGCCCTAATCAAGGTTGTAAAAGACGTTCATTGTGAACACTCGACTATTGCTGATCAATTACCTATTCTTTATAAATTTACAAAGCAGTTTTCTACTATTGTTTCACTTAATTATGATTTGATTCTTTATTGGATACGTATGTATGGTAATGATCAAGAAATCAATAGTGATGGTCATGTATTTAAAGATGGATTTGACAAGGGAGGGGCTATATTCGATCGTTGGGATTACTTGAAAGAGCCATATTATAAAAATAGTTTTGAGAAGGAAGTTACAAGAACTTTTTATCAACACGGTAATCTATCTATATTTACCTTTGCAAATGGAATAGAACGTAAAATTAACCGGGAGTTAAACTCTCACTTGTTAGAAACCATTGAAAAAAATTGGGTTGATCAAAGTATTCCTGTGTTTGTAGCTGAAGGTACAAGTGATAAAAAAATGAATTCCATTGCTAGAAGTCTTTATTTAACTAAGGTTTATTATGAAATTCTCCCCGAGTTTCTAAATCATGGGAAAAATTTAGTAATTTATGGTTGGGGAATGGGAGAGCAAGAAACTCATTTAATTGAACAAATATTTGGTAAAAGTGGAAATGCTATAAAGAAAAAGGGGAAAGTAGCTATATCTATTTTTAAAAATGATCAAGAAACTTGTCAGCGTATAGCATTAATGTTGAATAAGATTTCGGATAAAATTGAAGTAGAGTTTTTTGACAGACAAAGCTCAGGTTGTTGGAATAATCCTTAAACGGAATAATAATAAGCTGAATAATCATTTTAGTAATTTATATGTCATTAAATATACCCGAAGAACTCGCCAATCTAGAAGCCAATGCTGGTATTTATGCCGTATGGATGCTCTTTCAACATCTTGGGTTAGACCCAGATATTGAACAACTTAAAGAAGTGTGTGGTTATGTAGAGGGTGATGGAACGACCACGATCGGTCTAGCTGTGGGACTTAAAAAATTTGGCTTAGATGTGGAATTTACCACAGATGAAGACAATGCACTTCAAGAGCAAGAAAAGCTAAGTTATTTAGAAGCTGAAAAACTTGCGCTAAAAATATCCCCCGCAATCAGCTATCAAGATATTCAAATCGCATTTGATGCCAATAAGTTTGTGATCGTGTATTACGATACTTTAGAAGGCATTGGTAATCATTCATTGGTATATGACATCAATGAAGAAGAAATCTGCTTTTTTGATAGCTTTGAAGCAATGCCGAAAAAAGTATTTGAACAGCAAAGGGCAGTAGATGGGATTTGTAGACAAGCCATCATCGCTGAAGTTAATTAATATCTTAAAGTATGTCACTATCTTAAAGTATGTTGCTATTTTAAGGTATGTTATAGTTTAAAAAGATCTAAAGTAGCTCAATAAAAAGCCTTCAATCATGAAGGCTTTTTGATGCAAAAAACGAGATTTATCTTAAGTGCTTGATTGAGCCTTTTCCTGCCAATAATCAGCTTTTTCCTCGTTTACATCCACACCTAAACCATGTGCATAGATGGCAGATAAATCACGCATTGCTTGAGTATCACCAAGTTCAGCGGCTTGAGTCACCAATTCAACAGATTTTTGTACATCTTTTTCGACCACATTACCACGACGGTAATAACCTGCGAGCTCTAAAATCGCAGCAGCATGTTGATGTTTACTTGCTTGCGTGAGCCAGTTAAAACCGTACTCAAAGTTTAGTTTTGCATCTTCAGGATCTTCTTCTAAAACTTCTTTCGCATAATGGGTATAACCTTCCCCTAACCAGTACATCGCTTCGACATGACCCAATTGACCAGCACGTAAAGCCCATTCTTCTGCAAGCGCAATGTCTTCATCGTGTTCACTCGTCATATAAAGTTCAGCAAGTTCAAATTGAGCAGCGGCATTACCTGCATGAGCACGATTTTCGAGAGCAATCGGGACGGTAACACGTTTCGTCATAGTGGGATTCCATGGCTTCAAAGCGAAGCAAAAAAATATTAAATTACTCCCTTATTATACTGTAAAACTGATCCAAAGCTTGAATAGTATGGTTTGAGCATATCCACTGAGATATTTTGTAGATGAATTACAAATTCAACCATAGGTAAAAACTATAGATGTGCGACGTAAATTAAGGTTTTTTGATGGAATTGAAGTAAACGTGACAGTTTTTTAAATTTCATAAGACCTTAGCATAACTTTTTCCTATGCTGAAAATCCTCTCTAATGCGAATATTAGAGGAGATTGACCATGTCACAGACCAACACTTATTCAGCAGATGTGATCGTACTTGGTGCAGGCCCAGTCGGTTTAACGATGGCGAACGGCCTTGGCCTTGCGGGCTTAAAAGTAAAAGTGATTGAACAGCTCGATCAATTGATTGATTATCCTCGTGCAATTGGTATTGATGATGAATCTCTAAGAACAATGCAATCGATTGGCTTGATCAACAAAGTATTGCCGCATACCACTCCCGATCATGCGATGCGTTTTCTTACGCCTTCAGGCCGTTGTTTTGCAGATATTCAACCTAAAACACGTGAGTTTGGTTTCCCTCGTCGTAACGCATTCGTACAACCTTATGTTGATGCAGAATTATTGGAAGGTTTAGAACGTTTTGATGATGTGGAAGTACTTTTTTCTCGTCAACTTCAAAGTTTTAAGCAGACTGAAGATCAAGTTGAAGTTCAAATCCAAAATAAAGATAAAACAATTGAATATATAACTGCAAAGTATCTAGTGGCATGTGATGGAGGTAATAGCTACGTTCGCCGTATGTTGAATATTCCTTTTGAAGGTAAAACTGCACCAAACCAATGGATTGTTGTCGATATTGCAAACGATCCATTGGCGACACCACATATTTACTTATGTTGCGATCCAGTACGTCCATATGTGTCAGCGGCTTTACCACATGGTATCCGTCGTTTTGAATTTATGGTGATGCCAGGGGAGACGCAAGAGCAACTTAGTCAACCTGAAAACATGGCTAAACTTTTATCCAAAGTATTACCAAACACTGAAAATATCGATGTGATCCGAAATCGTGTTTATACCCATAATGCACGTATTGCCAGTAGATTTAAAGAAGGGCGTATCTTACTTGCGGGAGATGCAGCGCACATTATGCCAGTATGGCAGGGACAGGGTTATAACAGTGGAATGCGTGATGCGTTCAATTTATCTTGGAAACTGGCTATGGTCGTACAAGGTAAAGTAGATGCTAAAGTTCTAGATTCTTATCAAGAAGAGCGTCATGATCATGCCAAAGCGATGATTGATTTATCTGTTACAGCAGGCCATGTGCTAGCTCCGCCTAAAAAATGGCAAGGTACTGCGCGTGATGCTATTTCATATGTTCTAAATTACATTAAACCAGTTAAACAATATTTGTTGGAAATGCGCTTTAAGCCAATGCCACAATATAAATCTGGTATTTTGGTTGGACAGGTCAATAAGACATCACCAATCGGTAAAATGTTTATTCAACCTAAAATGCAAGATAGCACAGGTCATGTGAAATTACTGGATGATTTTATTGGTCAAGGCTTTGCTATTATTGCTTGGGGAGTAGATCCGACTTGGGGACTCACACCAACAAGTATTCAAAAATGGAAAGCCTTGGGTGTGAAATTTATTAAAGTCGTTCCACCTGAACAATTGAAAATTGATGCTCATGATGATGAAATATTGATACTTGGGGATACAGAGCATGCGATTCGTGCGTGGTTTGGTCGCACTCAATACTCGATGGCATTTTTAAGACCAGATAAATTTGTGGCGGGCTTATGTATTCCTCAGACGAGCGAAGAGCTCAGTCAAAAACTGTTTGATAAACTTGGCGTTTAATCAAAAAGTTTAGGACTAATCTAAAAGAAAACCTGCAAATTTGCAGGTTTTTTATTTTTAAAATAGCGTTCAAAGTTTTAAAAAATATGACAATGAAAGTGTTGGCTTAGAATATTTTTTACTGTTTGCAAATGCTTACTTTGATCTTGTTTTCTGAAACTCAAATACAAGCTGATATTCGGTAAATCGATTTCAGTTGATTTAATTAAGACATTTTCACTGAGCAAGCTTTCAACATATTTTGGAACAATGGTCCAACCGACTTGCATCGCTACAAGATTAATATTCATTAAAATATTACTCGAATATTGAGCAACTTGAATAGATGTATTCAGGGTTTCAAAAATGTTCTGAATTTTTTGGAATAAGATCGGTGAGGCAGTTTCCTCGCTCATGATAAATTTTTGGGCAATTAAATCCTGTTTTGAAATACAATCTAAATGCGCATGGGCTGAATGACGAGGAATCAGCAAGATCAGAGGCTCACTAAACAATTCAATAGAGGCAATATGCTCATCATCGATACATTGGCGAGTGAATGCGACATCAATTTTTTGATCACGAAGTGCTTGGATTTGATGTACACAGCTCAAACTATGAAATTGAATATCTAAATCAGGCTGTTGTGCACGAATAATAGGCATGACATAGGGAAAAATTTTCATTTCTGCCACAGGTAAAAAGCCAATATTTAATTTATTTTTCTTGGTATTCGCCATGATTTGAATCTTGTGTTTGGCGTCTTGAGCAAGTTTCAAGATATGTCGAGCATCTTTTAAAAAAGTTTCTCCTTCCTCTGTGAGCGATAAGCTTCTGCTTTTACGAATCAGCAGGGATGTACCTAATTCCGCTTCAAGATCTTTAATTTGCTGACTTAAAGAGGGCTGCGCTATAAAGAGTTTTTCTGCAGCACGCGTAAAATTAAGTTCTTCGGCAACTGAGACGAAATATTTCAAATGTCTAAGTTCCATGCGTACCGATCCTTAATCGCCATAATAAATGAGGTTGATTATACGTTTGAATTGCTAGAACTTCAGCGTGATTCACGTTTAAAGCTAATTTAAGAAGAAAAAACCGACCCATATTTAAATGAAATATGGGTCGGTTTTTTTATCAAGTAGAGTATTTAAATGATGAGGAAGATCAAGCTGATGAATCCAATAAAGGATACGCCCAAAATGATTTTTTTCATTTGTGACTCAAAATAGGTCAGACAAAGTGCAACAAAAAGCGCAGCGAATGTCAGTACACCAATCCAATAACTCATCATATTACTGACTTGTCCTTTGCTCATGCAGAGGATAAGCCCTAACGACAGGAATCCCCATCCAACCATTGAGGCTATTTTCTGGTGTTTAGCACTCAATGTTTGACCAAAAATTTGTTTTTGATGCTTTTGCATTGCACTGGCTAAACCTATAAAACCTAAAGTACAAACTGCCCAAATGAGGAGAAAAAAGCTCATGGTGATTACCCCTCTACCTTAGGTAAAACTTGACTCTTTTTTAACGGAGTTCCTTGATGATTTTGAACTTTGTAAAGTGTAAAATAAAAAACCACTGCTAAAACTAGCATCGCCAGATCGAACGAAGCGATAACCCATTGACCGTGAGCTATAGAACGCCATAAAGGTTGACCACCTGTGATAAAGTTTACAAGCGGAAGTAAAGCGAAAAGCAGGGTAGCGAGACCCAGTAATTCAAGCCAAGCTTGGCGATGGGTGCGAAAAACAGCATAAACAAGTGTGAAGAGCCACACAATAAAGAATGTACGGATTTCCCAGTTTAAACGCATTTCCATGTTGGCAGGGATAAAACGGTTTGCATAAAAATAAGCTGCACAAGCAATAGGTAAGCCGATAATCGCAGCGATGTTGGTAATCTCGACCGTACGATACCCAAAGGATTTATAACCTTGTTTCGCTTGTTGAGGTGCACGTTTGACGCACCATAAAATTAATCCTGTTGCGACCATTAGCGTGCCAACGATACCAGAAAAAAAGAGTATCCAACGTAAGGCTAAATCAACTCCTCGTGCTTCATGTAGAACAGTGGCAACATTGTAAATGCCATTGGGAATAGAAGGATTTTTGAGTTGAGTGGAATCATCTGTAATGTTTTGACCTGTCACACCATTGAAGTCTAAAGTTTCATATACGCCACGATGAGCGATACTTGCGCCGTGTAAAGCACGTAACTCAATGGTCGCCTTCGATGTATTTGGTGCTTTAATTGTGATCGAACCAATCGGATTGTTTTTCCACTTCGCTTCAGCTTGAGTGAGGATCGGAGCAATATCTGTAAGTGGTGCAGGTTCAGCTTTTCGATCTTGGTTGCGCGTACGTCGACTTTCACCTCGATTCTTTCTCTCACCATCCATTTTGTTAGTATGTTCATTTGATGCTGACTGCGTACCACGAGCCTCAATTTCTGTACGCGCATTCATCATCGAGCGCTGATTTCCTTGCGGTTGATCAGTACGAGTCTGCCCTTGTGGTTCTGCTGGATTTTGAATTAAGGATTTTCGTTGGTCTTGTAGAAAGGCGCCACGATTGTCATAAATTTGCTGTACCCCCCACGGCATGATGGTAAATAATAATAAAAGTAAACCACTAAAAGTGATCATGATATGAAAGGGAAGTGCGAATACAGCTGTTGCATTATGTGCGTCTAACCAAGAACGCTGTCCTTTACCTGTTCTAAAGGTAAAGAAATCTTTAAGGATTTTCTTATGGGTGATGATGCCACTAATAATTGCAACAAGCATAAACATGGTTGCTATGCCCACAATCCAACGTGACCATATACGTGGCATTCCGTATAATTCAAAATGGAAACGATACAGAAAACTACCCCCACGGGTTTCACGGGCTTCTAATACTTCACCTGTGGCACTGTCAATCGTCACACGTTTACCACCGCGACGAGCATTGGGATCTTCTCCGACACTCCGGATATTCAGTGTGGTGTAATTTTGACGAGCATTGGGTAATTGAATTCCCCAGCTCCCTGCATCATCATGATTATTCTGCAAATATTGCAGAGCCACTTGCGTCTGCTCGAGTTGAGATTGGCTTGGAATCGATTGGTGATACTCGGGCTTCATCCATGTACTGATTTCTGCTTGGAAAAAACTCAAAGTACCAGTTACAAAGATGGCATACAGCAACCATCCTAGTATCAAACTAGCCCAAGTATGTAACCATGACATAGACTGGCGTGGGCCTTCAGCTTTGGCATCACTTCTCATGAATTAGTTCCCCATGATTTTATAGATGAGAAATAAAGCAAGGCTAGGTAAGACGATGCCCAATGTAGCTTTTCTGGTTTTGTGAACCATAAAAACCCAAATAAACGCTGCACACTGTAAACAGAAAGCAATGAGCGTTGCTGACATCGCTGCGCTAGATTGATATGTGCTAAATGTTTGTGCAATCACGATAGCAGAGAGGGATGCAAGCAAATAACCTCCAATACCCGCCAATAAAAAACGATAGAGCACCATCAGGCGATAACTGATAGAAACTGATTTAGTAGTCTTACGAGTTTTTTTTACTTGATTCCCAAGTGTTAACTCGCCTGGTAGTTCGAATTCTGTACTGTTCATAAAAGTAAGAAAGTGTGAGTGTATGTAATTATTGTAAATGATAACAATTATTGTTTGTCTTTAGAATTATAAATTTGCATTTTAGAAATAAATTTTTAATTGAATTAGCTTGGGCATGTTAATTGCAGCGTTGTAGTTATTTTTTATCAATAGGTAAAATTTATGACGTATCAAGTTTTTTACTGCAAAGCTAATCCTGATGCTCAATTTGTGTTGTTATCTTCAGGGTTAGGAGGACATGGACATTTTTGGCATCCACAATTAGATATATTGACTCGATTTTTTCATGTTATTACATATGATCAAGAAGGATGTCATGCAGATGCTGCATTACTAGCACCAACTTATTCAATGACCGATATGGCAATACAAGTGATACAGATTTTAGAGGATCTAAAGATCGATGATTTCCATTTTATCGGTCATGCTTTAGGTGGGCATATTGGAGCGGAGTTAGCCGTTTTAATTCAAAATACAAAATTGGAAATGTTGAGTTTGACCAGTATTAATGCGTGGGACTCACTAGATCCACATACGCTCAAATGTTTTGAAGCTCGAGAATCGTTATTACAAAATGCTGGTGCAGAGGCATATGTTAGAGCTCAAGCATTATTTCTTTATCCACCTGTATGGATCTCTGTTAATATCGATCAAATACAACAAGTAGAAAATAATCAACTCCGAAACTTTCCACCAAAAGAGAATGTACTGAGACGTCTGAAGGCTTTAAAGGAATTTAAAATAACGAATGAACATATCACCGCACTTCAACGAACTCCAATTCACTTGATTGCAAATCGTGATGATTTCTTGGTTCCAGTACATAAGACTTTTGATCTTCAGAAAAATTTTGTACATGCACAATGCTCAATTTTTGATGTAGGTGCACATGCTTCTACTGTGACTGAGCCAAATATCACTAATCAGGCACTTATTCAATTTCTTCGATCACTCTAGCATTTGAAACTTTTCAATTGCATATAAAAAACCACGATTGAGATCGTGGTTTTTTAATTATTTTACCAAATGGTATTTTTTGGAACATCTTGTGCACTTTTTTATGACGTTGTTTAGGAGTAATGGGTATTTGGATTATGTGATTAATTTATCATAAGGTAAAATATAAAATTATTAATCTATTGTAATATATAACAAAATAATAGTTGGCACATCATTTGCTAAATATCTAATACAAGCTCGAAAGCTTAATCCTACTAAATCGAATTTAACTGATCGTTAAATTAGGAGTGTTAGATATGAAAATTGGTGTCTTTTGTCCGATCGGAAATAATGGCTGGTTACTCTCAGAAAATGCTCCTCAATACAAACCAAGTTTTGAGTTAAATAAAAAAATTGTCCAACGCGCAGAGCATTACGGTTTTGATTTTGCATTGTCTATGATCAAGCTGCGTGGTTTCGGGGGTAAAACTGAGTTTTGGGATCACAACTTAGAAACTTTTACGCTTATGGCGGGTCTTGCTGCAGTCACCAGCAAAATAAAAATTTATGCAACAGCTGCGACGCTAGTGATGCCGCCTGCCATAGTTGCACGCATGGCATCTACGATTGATTCAATTTCGAATGGTCGTTTCGGCCTAAATGTCGTCACAGGTTGGCAAGCGCCAGAATATACCCAAATGGGCATGTGGCCCGGTGATGAATATTTCGGAAAGCGTTACGAATACTTATCTGAATACGTACAAATTCTGCGTGAATTATGGGCAACAGGTAAATCTGACTTTAAAGGTGACCATTTCCAAATGGATGATTGCCGAGTTAGCCCACGCCCGCAAGCAGAGATGAAAATTATCTGCGCTGGTCAATCGGATACAGGTTTGGAATTTTCTGCTCAACACGCTGATTACAATTTTGTTTTTGGTAAAGGGCTAAATACACCAACAGCATATGCAGAAATCAATGATCGTTTAAAAGCAAAAACAGATATTACGGGTCGTGATGTTCAAACCTACGTTTTGTTCATGATTATCGCTGCTGAAACAGACGAAGAAGCGATGGCGAAGTGGCAACATTATAACGATGGCGCTGATATTGAAGCGATCAACTGGTTAATGAATCAAGGCGGAAAAGATACTAAATCCGGTGCAGATACTAATATTCGTCAAATGGCTTCATCAGTATCACCAGTCAACATCAATATGGGAACGTTGGTGGGTTCTTACGAAACTATCGCAAAAATGCTAGATGAGATTAGTGAGGTGAAAGGAACTGAAGGCATTTTACTGACATTTGATGATTTTGTTGAAGGTGTTGAAAGTTTTGGACAACGGATTCAGCCGCTTATGAAATGTCGTGAACATGTTGTGGTTGAAGGAATGAGTTCAGAACCTGTGTTGGAGAAAATCGCATGAGTCATTTAGAAAATACCGTTGAAGCTGGATTTACTGCACAAGCGGGTACGGGTGTAAAACTCAAAGCCGAACCGGAAAATATTGTGCTTGCACCAGAGCAAACAGCACTAATCGTGATTGATATGCAAAATGCGTATACGTCAAAAGGTGGTTATTTAGATCTTGCTGGGTTTGATGTGTCGACGACAAAACCTGTGGTTGAAAATATTAAAAAGGCAGTTTCTGCAGCACATGATGCTAGTATTCAAGTGATCTATTTCAAAAACGGTTGGGATAATCAATATCGTGAAGCAGGTGGTATTGATTCACCAAACTTTCATAAATCAAATGCACTGAAGACCATGCGTAAGCGTCCTGAGCTACAAGGCAAATTGTTAGCAAAAGGGGATTGGGATTTTGAGTTGATTGATGAGTTGGTGCCAGCTCCTCAAGATATTGTGATTGAAAAGCCTCGTTATAGTGGATTCTTTAACACAGCGCTAGACAGCATGCTCAGAGTGCGTGGAATTCGTAATTTGGTTTTTGTTGGTATCGCGACCAATGTATGCGTTGAATCGACGCTCAGAGATGGCTTCTTTCTAGAATATTTTGGCGTGGCTTTAGACGATGCCTGTCATCAAGCAGGGCCAAAAGAAGCCCATGTCGCAAGTATGTACAACATAAAAACCTTCTTTGGATGGGTGTCGGATACAGAAAGTTTTGTCAGTAGTTTTGCAGATCAACCAACACTCGCTGAAAGCGCATAGATATTTATAAATTTTAAAATTAGGAAATAAGTCATGTCAAAAGAAGTCATTATTCCAGTGGGTTCAGGTAAGCCACTCGCACCGTATTCGCCAGCAACTAAAGCAGACAACATTGTCTATGTTTCAGGCACTTTGCCTTTTGATGAAAACAACAATGTAGTTCATGTTGGAGACGTAGCAGCACAGACACGCCATGTCCTTGAAACAATAAAGAAGGTCATCGAAACTGCTGGCGGAACAATGTCGGACATTACTTTCAACCATATTTTTCTGACAGATTGGGCAAACTACGCTGCAATGAATGAAGTATATGCCGAATATTTTCCGAATGCAGAACCAGCTCGTTACTGTGTTCAAACAGGATTAGTCAAACCTGATGCACTCATCGAAATTGCTTCGATTGCTCATGTTTAATTTGAAAGCTTTCATCACCCTATTATGAGTCCCTCACTGACTGCTTAGGCGATGAGGGATGGAGAACACTATGAATGCAAATGTGAAATCAATCAATTTACCCGAGGCAGTGAGTACCACACTCAATATTGACCAACAGGTTTTTAGACAAGGAATGTCGAATTTAGGTGCAGCTGTCAATGTCATTACTACAGCTGGTCTAGCAGGAAAAGCTGGCTTCACAGCTTCAGCTGTATGTAGTGTGACAGATACGCCACCAACATTGCTGGTATGTCTAAATCGATCAGCATCAGTATTTGAAACATTTAAAAGTAATCAGGTTTTGTGTGTCAATACTTTAAGCAGTAGTCAAAAGCATTTATCGAATGTGTTTGGGGGTAAAACTCCAATGGCAGAACGTTTCGAAAAGGGGGACTGGTCAACATTAGTCACAGGTGCACCTATTTTAGAAGGTGCGCTAGTGAGTTTTGATTGTGAAGTCGTACAAAGTTTATCGGTAGGCAGTCATGATGTTTTGTTCTGCCATGTAAAGGGGATGAAACAGCAAGCGGGTGAAAAAGCCCTCATGTATTTTAACCGCGCATATTGCGAGCCAGTTCCAATGGTCTAAAACAGCATGCTTGATCAGGAGAAGGTCGATGAGCACAAAAGAAACATGGTTTCCAAAATTTAAACCTTTCCAAGGAAATCTAGACACGACCGCAGTTCAAGTAGATGAGTACTTGCCGCCAGGTAAAAGTATGGTATTGGGGCTGCAGCATGCATTTGCAATGTTTGGAGCAACAGTACTTGCCCCTTTACTGATGGGTTTCGATCCGAATCTTACAATGTTTATTACGGGTATTGGGACAATATTATTTTTCCTAATGACTGGGGGGCGTATGCCGAGCTATTTAGGCTCGAGCTTCGCTTTCATTGGAGCAGTCATTGCAGTCACTGGTTATACCGGTGTTGGCTTAAATCCAAACTTAGGCTTAGCACTTGGCGGTACCATTGCATGCGGTATTTTGTACGCCTTGATCGGTTTGATCGTGATGAAAACTGGCACAGCATGGATTGAAAAATTGATGCCACCAATTGTGACTGGAGCAATTGTGATGATCATTGGTTTGCATTTAGCGCCAGTGGCGATCAAAAGTGTCTCTGCTAATCAGTTTGATTCATGGATGGCTCTAATCACGATTATTTGTATTAGTGTAATCGCCGTATTTACTAAGGGCATGATCCGTAGATTATTATTGCTCATTGGCTTAGTGGCTTCTTACTTTATTTATTTTTTACTCACCAATGTTTTGGGTTTTGGTACAGCGATCGATTTTACTAAAGTCAGTGAGGCAGCTTGGTTCGGTTTACCTACTTTTCATGCGCCAGTGTTTGAATTTAATGCCATGCTGCTTATTGCTCCCGTAGCGATCATCTTAGTTGCAGAGAATCTAGGACATTTCAAAGCGGTATCTGCAATGACTGGACGTAATCTTTCACCATATATGGGACGAGGTTTCTTTGCAGATGGTGTATGTACGACCTTGTCTGCATCAGTGGGTGGAACAGGAATGACGACATATGCTGAGAACATTGGTGTGATGGCGGTAACCAAAATTTATGCGACCACCATATTTTTATTTGCTGGCGTATTTGCAATTTTGCTAGGTCTATCACCAAAATTTGGCGCGGTTATTAATACGATTCCTGTCGCATTATTAGGGGGAGCTTCGATAGTTGTTTTTGGTCTGATTACAGTAGCCGGTGCTAAAATTTGGGTGGACAACCGCGTAGATTTTACCAAAAACAGTACTCTGTTGATTGCTGCTGTCACCTTAATTATGGGGACAGGCAATTATAGTTTACAAATTGGCAATTTTGATTTGGGTGGAATAGGGACTGCAACATTAGCGGCTATTTTATTGAATCTTTTCTTAAATCGAGAAGATAAGAATGCGCAAACAGTAGAGCTCGAAAACGAACCGCATTCAGCAGAAGCCACAGCACTCCCTAACACTCAAATTTAAGGTGAAATTAAAAATGAAAATTGCATTTATCGGTTTAGGTGCTATGGGATGGCACATGGCGAGCCATTTACCAAAACTAGGATTTGAAGTTTTAGTTTGGAACCGTAATTTTGAAAAAGCAGAAGCACATGCACAAACATTTGGTACTAAAGCGACCTCTGTCGATCAAGCAGTGAAAGCAGATTTTATTTTCAGTTGCTTACCCACCAGTGCAGATGTCGAACAGCTTATTGCTCAAAATTCTCCGGTCAAGGGGAGCGTATGGATCGACTGTACCAGTGGTGTACCTGTAAGTGCTTTAAAACTTGCAAATCAGTTGAAATTTAATGGTGTTGAATATTTAGATGCCCCCGTTTCTGGGCAAACTATAGGTGCTGAAAAAGGGACACTGACGGTAATGGTTGGAGGTGATTTCGATGCTTATAAGCGTGCAAAACCGATTATTCAGGCATTTGCAGGATTAATTGAATATGTCGGGGAGAGTGGTTCTGGATTTGCTGTTAAAGCGGTGAATAATACGTTGATGGCAACCCATCTATGGGCACTTGCAGAAGGATTGACGGTATTAAAGTCAAAAGGAGTAGATTTGAATAGTGCATTGAATTGTATTAATCATTCTAGTGGTAAAAGTTCAATGTCTGAAAATATTATGGCGCAACGTGTCTTGAGTCGTGCATTTCCAAAAACCTTCGCCTTAGATCTTTTACAAAAGGATATTGGAATTGCGACCGATCTAATTCAAGAGCAAGCGTTGAATTTGCCAACGATGCAACTTATACAAAATCAGTATATGCAAATTGAAAAAGTGAAAGCCCAAGATTCTGATTTTTCAGCTGTGGTTCAGGTGCTTGAACATCAATCTAAAATTGAATTAAGTTAAATCTAGCGTCCAAATACCTTAAATACCGCTTAATGTAGATTAAGCGGTTTATCTATGAATGCTCAATGAGATTAGCTTTGTTGATATTCATTAATGACTTCTAACGCGGCTCTAAATGCTTCTTGTGTAGCTGGAGCACCACAGTACGGCAAGCTGTGCAAAAGAACCTCTTGGATTTCCTCAACAGTTGCGCCGTTATTTAAAGCACCACGTACATGACCTTTAAGTTCTGTTGGGCTTTTTTGGGCTGTTAAAAATGCAATCGTGATTAACGAACGATACTTGCGTGGTAAAACGCCTTCACGTTGCCAAGTTGAACCCCATGCATGCTCATTAATCCAATCTTGAAGTGGTTGAGTAAATGGAACTGTATTGTCTTGTGCACGTTTGACAAAAGTTTCTCCCATCACTTCGGTACGAACTTTTAAACCATTTTCATAATCTTGTTTTGACATTTTTTTCCTCATAAAAAAAGCGCACCTTAAGATGCGCTATAGCATAAATATTAAGCTGGGATTTCAATCGCAATCGCAGTTGCTTCTCCACCACCAATGCAAAGCGCGGCAACACCTTTTGTTTTACCTAAGCGTTTTAATGCATGGATGAGAGTCAAAATAATACGTGAACCTGATGACCCCAATGGATGTCCGAGTGCACAAGCACCACCATGAATATTCACTTTTTCAGGATCTAAATGAAAAGCATCAATCGCTGCCATGGTCACCATCGCAAACGCTTCATTAATTTCCCACAAATCCACGTCTTCAACAGTCCAGCCCGCTTTGTTTAATACTTTTTCTATTGCACCAACAGGTGCGATGGTAAATTCTGATGGGTGTTGAGAGTGCGTTGCGTAAGCTTTAATCGTTGCTAAAGTTGAAAGTCCCTTTGCTGTTGCGAGTTCAGCAGAAGTCACTAAAAATGCTGATGCACCATCACTAATTGAACTGGCATTGGCTGCAGTAATGGTACCGTCTTTAGCAAATGCTGGGCGTAGCGTAGGAATTTTATCAATTTTTGCTGTAAATGGATTTTCATCTTGGGCAACGATGACATCGCCTTTACGTGAACTTACTGTAACGGGGGTGATTTCATCTTTGAAATAATTATTTTGAATCGCATTCTGAGCACGAGTTAAGGAGCGAATCGCGAAATCGTCTTGTTGTTCACGTGTGTAGTTTTTCTTATCTGCCATTTCTTGAGCAAGAATACCCATTGAATAGCCAGTTTCAGCATCTTCCAAACCTTCTTGGAACATGTGATCAATCACTTTGCCATGTCCCATACGGTAACCTGCGCGTGCTTTGTCCATGAGATAAGGTGCATTCGACATGGATTCCATTCCGCCAGCGACAATAATATTTGCCGAGCCAGCTTTAATGGCATCTGCAGCTTGCATCACGGCTTTCATGCCAGACCCACAGATTTTATTGATCGTTGTTGCACCTACATGATCTGGTACACCTGCAATTCGCATCGCTTGACGAGCAGGACCTTGTTTTAATCCCGCAGGTAAAACACAGCCCATAATCACTTCATCTAGTTGGTCTGCAGCAAGCTTAGATTGGTCAAGTACGGCTTTAATGACTTCAGCACCAAGTTGCGGGGCTGTTAAGCTTGAAAGTCCTCCCTGAAAGCTACCCATAGCGGTACGGCTACCTGCAACTAATACGATTTCTTGACTCATAGCGTTGATCCTTGTCCTGTAGTTTATATGATTCAAATGCGTGTCAATTTCATATGTTCAAAATTTAATGAAAGCTATTTTATTAGTTGTAATCACATTATCATAAAAAATGAATAAAGATTCATTATTTTGTTTTCATTTAATTTCGCTTATTTTGATGTTGTTTTCTATAACACCATAGTGGAATGAAATATAAAAAGTGGAATGAAAAATAAAAAACGACCCTTTAGGATCGTTTTTTCAGAAGCAATTGAGTGACTAGTATTGTGTAGAATTTGACAGAGCCTGAGCGTGAGGGTTCTCAAGTTCTAAACTCTGGTTAAGTTCAGTATCGAAAACATCAGTCAACATACTGTCAAAACGTTTAGCGTTATACGTAAGCAACTGATCAGCTTCAGCTTGAGTGATGAAATTCTCCTTAAGAGCAGATTCAATATGCTCTTCGAAAGTCAGACCTGTAAATTGGCCTTTAGATTCAGCCTTTTTAAACTTATTCCATAAATCTTCAATTTGAAGCAACATTTGGAATGTAGACTCCATGCGTCCATTGACATCATCGGGATTAGTGCTATAGAAGACATGTTTTTTTAATTCATCGCGGAAAGCATTTTCCTGAAGAATTAGTTCACCTAATTTAAGTTTCAAGGCATCCGATGGTTGAGTAATAGGACGACCAAAAGGGAAACAAATAAGTTTGACTAAACTTGCGGCAATTTTTACAGGGAAGTTATCAAACAGACCATAGAACGCTTCTTGAGATGCATATAATGCTTTCTCAAGTGCGAGTTTAGCATGCAGTTGTTCAGCTTCAGTACGTTGACCATTTTCATAAAATTTAAGAATTGCAGTCGCAATAAATAAATGTGAATGCATATCTGCTAATCGTCCAGACAGCATTTCTTTGCGTTTGATATCACCTGCAAGGAGGCCTAAGCACATATCTGCGACTAAGGCAAAATTAGCACTCAAACGATTAATGGTTTTGTAGTAAGGGCGACTGAAATCATCAGCCTTTACTGAGCCTTCTGTTGATCCGCCTATAAAACCATAAGCAAATGATTTAGCGGTTCGATTAAATGTATAACCCAAATGCTTATAAAGAATGTCATTAAAATCTTTTAATGCTGCATCTTTATTTTCGGCTTGTAAAAGTTGTAATTCTTCAAATAAATAGGGATGACAACGCATCGAACCTTGACCAAAAATCATCAGTGAACGACTCAGAATATTGGCACCCTCAACAGTAATCGAAACAGGGATCGCTTGGTACATGAGCGCCAAGAAGTTACGAGGACCCATTTGAATAGCACGCCCGCCCACAATGTCCATACTATGATTAACAATCTTACGCATGGTCTCAGTTGCGTAGTATTTTGCCATTGCAGTCATGACTGCAGGTTTACCCCCTTGGTTTAGGCCACAAGTCACTAGGTAACGGAATGCTTCGAGCATATAGGTATCGCTAGCGATATCACTTGAAACCTCTTGAACACCTTCGAATTTACCGACTGAAATTTTGAATTGTTGACGGACACGAGCAAAGGCGCCGACATTTAAATAACACATTTCACCTGCAGCTGTTGATAGTGCTGGAAGAGAAATACCGCGGCCAACTGCCAGACATTCCATCAGCATACGCCAGCCTTTACCTGCATTTTCTACACCACCAATAATCCAATCCAGCGGAATGAAGACATCTTTACCATCCACGGTACCATTCATAAATGGTGAACCTGGATTATGGCGTGCTCCTACAATGACACCTTCATGATCAGCTGGTAATAGGGCACATGTGATTCCGTATTCAGTTTTGTTTTTATCACCTAGTAAACCTTCAGGGTCATATAATTTGAAAGCTAAACCGACCACCGTAGCAACAGGGGCAAGTGTAATCCAACGTTTGGAAAAATTCATTTTTAGGCCAAGAACTTCTTGTCCTTCAAATTGACCATAACAAACCACACCTGTATCAGGAATTGCACCTGCATCTGAACCTGCTTCAGGGCTTGTTAAACCAAAACATGGAATTTCTTCACCTTTTGCTAAACCTGGTAAATAACGATTCTTCTGATCTTCAGTACCGTAGTGTAAGAGTAATTCTCCTGGACCTAAAGAGTTAGGCACCATACAACTGACAGCAGTGGTAAGTGAGCGCGAGGCAATCTTACTCATGATACGGCTTTGCGCAAATGAGCTAAATTGTTTACCGCCGTATTCTTTAGGGATAATTAACCCCAGAAAACCTTTGGATTTAATAAATGACCAGACTTCTTCAGGGAGGTCTTTACGATGATGGTGAATATCCCATTCATCCAGCATCTGGCAGAGCTGTTCGACTTCATGATCGATAAATGATTGTTCTTCTTCAGACAGTGTGGGGTACGGATACTGATCAAATTTCTTCCAGTCTGGTGCCCCCATAAATAATTCTTTTTCCCACCAACTGGTTCCTGCATCTAATGCTTCACGCTCGGTACTACTCATTGTTGGCATTGCATTGGCTAGAGCTTTATAGGCAGGTTGTGTAATAAATTTCATCCTTAACGTATCAATACTGACAATCAATGAAATTAGGATAAAAGGAATACCGAGTATCAGCGACCAAGGGCTGATCAACGCAACTAAAATAGATACGACTGTGAGTGTGATAGCCCCAGAAGTTCTTGAGAATTCGAAATAAAAAATAGCCCAGAGTGTTATAAATAGAATAATTAAACTGAGTATAAAAAACATTATGAACTGCTCCATTTATGATTTGGTCATGGAGCCAATACCCACAGTAAATTTAATCAAAGCACAAACATCAGATCTACAGCGATATTGGATCATGAAATGTGAAACGAAAGCGTTGAGTTCTAAAACGGACGCATATTAATACTTATATTGGATAAGATTGTTTGAAAAATATTCAAAATTCAAGCTGAAGAGAGATAAGAAATGTGTCAATAAGTAATTGAGAATTATAAAAACCACAAACAAAAAAGCCCTCATACGAGGGCTTTAAAGTAAGAAGAATTATGCTTCGATTGTTTGAACAGTAATTTTCTTTGCAGGATCAGCTTTACGACGAACTGCTGGTACTGGTTCGCCATAGTATTGACGATCAGCAAAATAACTTGAACGTACCATTGGTGCAGCCCAAATATTTTTAAAGCCTAATTTTTGCCCATGTGCTGTATAGCGTTCGAACTCTTCAGGTGTGACGAAGCGATCAATTGGTGCATGTTCTTTCGATGGTTGTAAATATTGACCAATTGTTACGTAGTCAACATCGTGTGCTTTGAGGTTATCAAGAAGTGCGAGAACTTCTTCTTCAGTTTCGCCAATACCTACCATCAAGCCACACTTAGTTGGAATATCTGGGCAGTATTCTTTAAACATTTTAAGAAGATTTAAGGAATGTTGATAGTCTGAACCTGGACGCATTGCTTTGTATAAACGTGGTACGGTTTCAATGTTGTGGTTAAACACATCTGGAGGACATTCCGTCATGATGCGTAATGCAACATCCATACGACCACGGAAATCAGGTACTAAAATTTCCAATAATGTATTAGGACTTAAAGCACGCGCTTCTTTAATACAATCAACAAAGTGTTGCGCTCCACCATCGAGTAGATCATCACGGTCTACAGATGTTATGACAGCGTATTTCAAACCTAAGTTTGCAATTGTCTCAGCCATGTGGCGTGGTTCATCTGGGTCTAATGCATTCGGACGACCATGTGCCACATCACAAAATGGGCAACGACGTGTACAAATGTCACCCATAATCATGAAAGTTGCTGTACCACCACCAAAACATTCGGGAAGATTTGGACATGCAGCTTCTTCACACACTGTATGTAATTTTTGTTCACGTAAAGTTGATTTAATGCGTTGAACCTCTTCTGGTGCAGCCATTTTGACGCGAATCCAGTCTGGTTTACGAGGTGCTTCAACCGTAGGAATCACTTTTACAGGAATACGTGCGACTTTCTCAGCGCCACGAAGTTTTTCACCCTGTACTGGTTTACGGTTTTCTGACATATTCAACGATTCCACTAATGTGTGACGGGAGGAAATATTAAAAATAGGTCTCTTATTATAGCGAATTTATGCATAAATTGGGCAAAAACGATATTCATAAAATAAATGTGGCTATCAAGCAATATATGGTATTGAAATACAGCAAATGTGTGCATTTTCAGTCATAATATAAGTTAGATAAATGAAGAGATAATTGTATAGGAGCATTGAATGCCGCGTAAGAAAGAGGTCGTGAGTGGAACCTTTGTCAAATATGATGCAGTCGTTTTAGGTTCAGGCCCTGCTGGTGAAGGTGCGGCAATGAAACTTGCCAAATCAGGCAAGCGCGTTGCAGTAGTTGATATGCGTGAACAACTTGGTGGTAACTGTACGCATGTAGGAACTATTCCAAGTAAAGCTTTACGTCAAACGGTTTCTAGCATTATCCGTTATCAACGTGATCCAATGTTCCAAAAAGTGGGTGATTGGAAACAATTCACCATGAAGCAAGTGCTTCGTAATGCGCATAAAGTGATCCAACAGCAAGTGGATACACACTCGCGTTTTTACGACCGTAACCGCATTGATATTTTCCACGGTCGTGCATATATCCAAGATCAAAATACGGTGGTGATTTTCACGCCTGAAGGTGTGAAAGAAACGATTATTTTTAAACAGTTGGTGATTGCGACAGGTAGTCGTCCATATCGTCCTTCAATTTTAGATTTCAATCACCCACGTGTGTTTGATTCTGACAAAATTTTAGATCTAGATTTTTCAATTCAAAAAATCATTATTTATGGCGCTGGTGTCATTGGCTGTGAATATGCATCTATCTTTATTGGCTTAGATCACAAAGTTGATTTGATTAATACTCAGCATAAATTACTGAGCTATTTAGATGACGAAATTGCTGATGCATTGTCATATCACTTACGTGAACAAGGTGTATTGATTCGCCACAATGAGCAGATTGATCACTTAGAAACATTTGATGATCATGTGGTGTTGCATCTTGAAAGTGGCAAGAAAATTAAAGCTGATGCAATTCTATGGTGTAATGGTCGATCTGGTAATACAGATGGTCTTGGCTTGGAAAATGTTGGCATCAAACCAAACAGTCGCGGACAACTATCAGTGAACGAGCAGTATCAAACTGAGGTTGAAAATATTTATGCTGCGGGTGACGTAATTGGTTGGCCGTCTCTAGCTTCAGCTGCATATGACCAAGGTCGTTGTGCTGGCGCGATTATGAGTGGTGAACAAGGTATCCAACCTGTGGTTGATATTCCTACTGGTATTTATACCATTCCAGAGATTTCATCAATTGGTAAAACTGAGCAGGAATTAACTGAAGAAAAAATTCCTTATGAAGTTGGTCAGGCGTCTTTCCGTCACCTTGCTCGTGCACAAATCACGGGTGATACAGTGGGTGAGTTAAAGATTTTATTCCATCGCGAAACCCTAGAAATTTTAGGTGTGCATTGCTTCGGTAATAATGCTTCTGAAATTATTCATATTGGTCAAGCCGTGATGAATAGTCCGAACAACACCATCAAGTATTTTGTTGAGACAACGTTTAACTACCCAACGATGGCTGAAGCTTATCGCGTAGCAACGTTAAACGGGATGAATCGCTTGTTCTAAGGCAACGTGATGACAAAAAACTCGCAAGTTCAGGCTTGCGAGTTTTTTTATTTTTGCATTTAAGTTTGATCTTTAAATTACAAAATACAATAAAGCTCCATAGCTAACAAAGCTCGCTACTAAAGAGATGATGACAGGAATTTTTGATCTCAGTAAAAGAATGACAATGCCGATAAAAATAAAATCATAAATTGAATGTAGATGTTTTTCAGCCATTTGAGCAATTAAACAGAGTAGTAATCCGATGACCGCTGCATTAATAGCAGCGACAGCTGCTGCAATCTTTTTGTTTTTGACCCATTTTGACCAGTAAGGGAGCGTGCCGAAAATAAGCAGAAATGAGGGCAGGAAAATTATACTGGTTGCAATTGCAGCGTTAAGTAAAGGCGATGCGGTAAATCCTAAATATGTGCCAACGTATCCTGCAAAGCTAAATAAAGGGCCTGGAATAACTTGAGCAAATGCATAGCCTAAGTCAAATTGTTCCGCAGTGATGTGTTGAGTAAGCACAAAATCTTCATACATGAGTGGCAGGATGATATGACCGCCCCCAAAAACCATTGAAGCAGTGTGATAAAAGCTTTCTAGATTTCTAAGCAAGCTTGATGAATAGATAAATTGCAGCGCAGGAAAAATAATAAATAAAGTGACAAACAGGATGAGCCAGAGATAATGATACTTTTGATATGCCTGAGTGGTTTTGATGTGCGGTGATGGCTGAGATTTTCCTTTTTTTGTAAATGCTAAGCCAATGAATCCAGCCACTAAAATTAAGAAAATTTGACTATAGCTCCACTGCGCAAAATAAATAAAAAAAGCAGAACTCAGCATCAGGACATACTGCCAAATTTCAGTACAGAAGCTTTTGAACATTTGTAAAAAAGCCCAAATGACGACGGCTATTACAATCAAATGGATGACGTGAAAGAGTTCAAGAGGTATATCGGAAAAAAAATATTGACCAAAAATAGCAAATGAAGTCATTAGAATGAAGGCAGGTAATGTAAATCCTAACCAAGCAATAAAGCCCCCCCAATATCCTTTGGAGAAATATCCTATCGATAACCCCACTTGACTACTGGTCGGACCTGGCAACAATTGCGCTAATGCGACCAATTGTCCATATTCATGAGAGCTTAACCATTTGAGTTGATCAACAAAAGTGCGATGAAATAACACCAAATGCGCTGCAGGACCGCCAAATGAAATACATCCTAATTTAAGAAAAATAAAAAATAGTGCTGATAAGCTAACTTTAGGAAAATTATCTGATTTCATTTAGTAATCGTACGATGTTTTTGAACTAAGTCTAATAGGCGATTATGACAAGTATTTGAAATGAATGAAGGAGTGATGAGGGGTAAGCCTTATCTTGAAAATGATAAGGCTTGTGGATGTTAAATTAAGCAAAATTTCCATTTCTGAAATCATCAAATGCTTGCACGATTTCTTCCTGAGTATTCATGACGAAAGGACCGTGGGCAACAATGGGTTCATTCAATGGTTCACCACTTAAGCAAAGAATTTTCGCCGTACGATGAGCAAATATTTCGACCTGTGTTGATTTTGGGTCAAGATAAAGCGTTTGCATGGCTGTATAGATCTGACCATCAATCTCAACTTCTCCATCAAGGATGAAAATCAGATGATTCCAGTTTGGCATAAGGTTTAATGGAAGGCATGCTCCATGATTAAGTCTAATGTCATAAACATTCATGTTGCTAAATGTTTGAGCTGGTCCTTGATAAACAGTTGAGCCGATTTGATATTGACCAGCAATAACACGAATCTTGGTTTGCTCATCGTGAGATAAAACTTCAGGAATATTTTGCTCAGTCAATTCCTGATATCTCGGCTCAGTCATCTTGGCATGCTCTGGTAGATTTACCCAAAATTGAACCATATCCAAAACTCCGCCAGTTTTTGCAAAAGCTTCCGAATGGTGTTCTTCATGCAGAATACCTTTACCTGCGGTCATCCATTGCACTTCGTTTGGACCAATTTTTCCATGATTGCCTTTTGAGTCACGATGCTCTAATTCGCCGTCATAGACAATCGTTACCGTTTCAAAGCCACGGTGAGGGTGTAAACCAACACCGCGTTGGTGGTGACTTGGAGAAAATCGATATTGACCTGTATAACCCATTACCAAGAATGGGCTGGTATGATTTCCTATTTCATGCATGGGTAACATGGAGTTTGTTGGAAAACCATCACCCACCCATGTGCTTCGATCGCTGGTATAGACTTTCTGAACTTGTGTCATTTGTATTCCTCTATATATCGTTCTAATCATGATATTGAGGTATATTGATGAGATTACAGGGCGATTCTCTCAACAGATAATTCCAAAAATGAAACAATTATGCAAAATTTAAATGATTACTACTATTTTGTGCAAGTCGTTAAATATCAAGGTTTTACTAAGGCAAGTGAAGCTTTAGGTATTACAAAATCTAAGTTGTCTCGTCATATTTCAGATTTGGAAAACCGTTTACACGTAAGATTATTGCAACGAAATACACGAAAGTTTGCCGTAACCGCAGTTGGTCAAGAATTTTTTGAATATTGTATTAAGATTTTGGATCAAGTGGAGGCGGCAGAAAATTTTGTAGAGCAAAGTTTGTCGAGCGAGCCTTCAGGTTTAATTCGAATCTCGTGTCCAATTGGTTTGGTTGAGTTTCCGTTGGGTAATATGATTGCTAAATTCATGCAACATTACCCACGTGTTCAAGTTCATCTGGTCGCAACAAATCGTAAAATTGATCTCATAGAAGAGGGGATTGATTTGGCTGTGAGGGTGAGAAATTTACCACTTGAAGATAGCGACTTGATTGTACGAGAGCTTGATGCTTGGCAACATGTGTTAGTGGCAACGCCTGAATTAATTCAACAGATTCATGAGCCTATCCATTTGGATAACCTTGCACAACTTCCGAGTATAGGTTTTCATGTCCCGAAATCGATTTGGAGATTTCAATCTAAAGTTGACACAGTTAATCAGTTTCAAGAAATAGAATTCTTTCCAAGACTCAAAACTGATAATTTTGCCGCCATGAAATCTGCAGTGTTGAACAGTGTTGGAATAGCATCATTACCTAGAGTGTTTGTATATGAAGAGCTTAATCAAGGCACTCTTGTAGAATTAGTCCCTGAATGGGAGTTGCCACGTGGCGTTATTCATGTTGCCTATACATCACGACAAGGCATGATGCCTGCCGTGAGATGTTTATTAGATTATTTAATTGAGGAGTTTAAAAAACTGAGCTGTCAAAACCATGAAATTATATAAATTAATGTGCGCAAAAAGCTTGGTTAAAATATGTAAATAAATCAGGAGTGTTCATCCACAAAGCAATTGATAGACTAAGCAGAAGGATGACTCCGATGAATATGCTGATGTTGAGCAGATTGAAGCGATTAGTCATTGACGACATTCTCCTCATTAACAAATAAATGAATGAATACACCGAAGATACTGAGCGCAATACACATCATCCAAATAATATTGTAATTGCCTGTCATATCATGATTTAAGCCACCCAACCATCCTCCAAAAAATGAACCAACTTGGTGAGTGAAAAATACAATTCCACTTAGCATGGTGAGATATTTAACTCCAAACATATTCGCAACAATACCATTGGTAAGGGGGACGGTTGATAACCATAATAAACCCATAATGATGGCAAAACTATAAATCGTAAAGATCGAGAGTGGCAATGCGAGGAATAAAATGATGGCGATGCCACGTAGTCCATATAACCACATGAGCAATTTAGGTTTGGAATATTTATCACCCAGCCAACCAGCTGTGTAAGTTCCAACAATATTAAATAGCCCAACCAAGGCTAAAAACATAGTACCAGTGGTGGTGCTGAAACCATGGTCAGTTAAATAACCCGGCAAATGAATGCCCAAAAACACGACTTGAAATCCACAAACTAAAAATCCTAATGCTAACCAGATAAAAGGTTTGTGGTTTTTAGCAACAATGAGTATTTGTTTAAAACTTAAAGAAGGTTTAGCAATCGCATCAACTGCTTGAGGCGCTTGATACATTGGAGCTTTTAGCATCCAAGCCAAGGGTACAATTAATGCAATTAAAATCGCTGTGATGAGTAGCGCCGATGACCAACCAAAATTTTGTAAGAGTAAAAGTGTGGTTGGCAACATAATAAATTGCCCAAAAGAGCCTGCTGCGCTGGCAATACCCATAGCCATACTACGTCGACTTGGGTGCGCTGCACGTCCGACAGCAGAGAGCAAAACAGAAAATGAAGTAGCTGATAAAGCCAAACCAATGATTAGACCTAGACTAAGATTGATGAGAAGCCCTGTTGAGCTAAATGCCATCATCACAAGTCCAATCGCATATAAAGCGCCGCCTACGGCAACGACTTTTTTACTCCCATATTTATCTGCTAGCGCTCCCGTAAAGGGTTGAACAGCACCCCATAATAAATTTTGAAAGGCAATTGCTAAACTGAAAACTTGATGATTCCAATTAAACTCATGACTCATTGGAACTAAATACAAGCCAAATCCATGTCTGACACCTAAGGAGAGTGCCAAAATAAAAGCACTCCCAATGAGCATAAAGATGAGGGGTTTTGAAAATTTGGTTTCTGACATGGTTAATCCGCTTAGCATTTTTTGTAATTTTAAAAGATCAGTAGCATCATGACGACAGAATAAAAATTTATCAATCAATAAAATTTAGTTATTAGAATGAATAAAGCGGCACTTGGCCGCTTTATGAAGACTGATGGAAATTAGAATCGATAACCAATACCGGCATATCCCAGAATCGGATTAATTTCGATATCTGATTTTGCATTGATTAATTCACCAAGTTTAGCATCGTTTACTGTAATTGTTGTTTCACCTTTAAGATGCGCATAGGAAATTGACCCGACTGCAAACCAACGATCGTTGAAATCATAAGTAAAACCGGCAGTAGCTACAGGGGCGAAAGCATCTTTAGCTTCGAGTTTAACTTTAGGATTCGCAGTACTTTCAATTCCATCAAGTGCTTTCCCAGCTTCACCTAATTTGATGTTCGCAATTTTATGACCTGCAGCGACTAGATCAGCTTCAAGGTTGGAGTTCATTTCCAATTCATTGAAGTATGCATACATCAAACCAAGCCCTACATAAGGTCTAAATTTATTTACGCCTGTTTTACCAAAATGGTATTGGAATTCGAATGCTGGCGTCCATGCACGAGCTTCTGCTACTTTACCATGACCTGATAAATCAGTAATAAAGATGTCATCTTTTAAAGGTAAATCGTTTAGGATTGCTCCAATCCCTGTCGGGGTGGCGATGCCTGAAAGTGGAGCATAAATTTGTCCTTTCCCCTGAATATCGACTTTAGGTGGAATTCCAGCTTTCACTTCAAATGAAATATTGTCGGTGAAAAAATAGTTGGTCATGATTCCAAGTGTTGTGACATCATCTGCTTCCAGGCCAGTTCCTTGAGCTTGCCAATTATCAAGACCATTAATTGTGGCTTCACCAGAAGTATTGGCTCTCAGATAGGTTTTTTCATCTTTCTCGTAACTAATCAAATTTGCTGCATCTAAGGCTACAGCAGTTTTCAAGAGGCTTTTCTTAGCCTCTGCATCACTGGCACTGTCATCAATTGCATTCAGTACAGAGTCAACTTGCACATCCCCAACCTTCGTTTTTTCACCCTTAGCTACAGC
The DNA here is from genome assembly GCF_056779735.1 of Acinetobacter sp. 24-47-67. NCBI lineage: Bacteria > Pseudomonadati > Pseudomonadota > Gammaproteobacteria > Moraxellales > Moraxellaceae > Acinetobacter > Acinetobacter sp. 24-47-67. Next base: position 622,614 of record NZ_JBWYIK010000001.1, on the reverse strand, counting down.
AGTGTTAATATTAATCGGCTGAGCTTTACCCTGAGGCATTACATGTAATGCACCCACTGAAACCGAAAAACGTTTAAAGCCATCGCCATCTTTTAAACTAAAATAAGGTGAATCTGCATAACTGAAGACTGGAAAACTTAACGCACTGATGGATGCAACTAAGTAAGCTAGTTTTTTTTTCATTATGGAACTCCATGTCCAATACTGTAAATAAAAAGTGATTATTTTTGTATTTTTATTATCAAATTTATTTTCAGACACATTGTAGTAATAATTTGCCAATTATGTTTGGTTTTTGTTTGATTACAAAAAAAGAGGCAATTGCCTCTTTTCTTACTCTATGCTTTAGAAACGCATGCCAACCCCAGCATAGCCCAATATCGGGTTAATCTCGATATCAGCTTTTGAGTTGATTAACTCTTGTCCAGTATTTTCATTGACGACTGTGATCTTCGTTTCATTCTGCAAGTGGGCGTAACTAATAGATGCTACTGCATACCATGTATCATTAAAGTCGTAGGTGAATCCAACTGTAGCTATAGGTGCAAAAACATCAGTTGCTTCTAAATTAACTTTCATTTTTCCATTGGTATCTTTCTTATCGAGTGCTGCACCAGCATTTTGATTAATAATATTTTGGATCATATGCCCAGCGGCGACTAAATCTTTTTCAATACCTGGATCCATTTTTAGCTCATTAAAATAAGCGTACATTAATCCAACGCCAACGTAAGGGCGGAATTTATTAATCCCGGTCTCACCAAAACGATATTGTAATTCAAAAGCAGGGGTCCATGCTCTAGCTTCAGCAGCTTTTGAAGATTGTTCTAGATTAGTAATATGAATATTATTTTTGAGGTCTAAGTTCCCCGCAATTCCACCTAACGGTGCTGCAGTAGCTGAGAAGGGGGCTTTAATATTTCCAATACCTTTGATATCCACTTTAGGTGGAATTCCACCTTTTATTTCCACAGACAAATTATCTGTAAAGTGATAACTGCTCATGATGCCAACTGTTGTAACTTTATCAGCCTCCAAGCCCGTATTCGGATTATCCCATTCAGCTAATCCATTAATATAGGATTTTCCACTAATAGCCCCTGAGACATTGCCTTGAAAAGCAGAAATTAATTTAACAATACCTTCTACTAAATAATTTGGTTTACGATCTGGGTCAAGGTTATCGATTACCGTTGAAGCATTAATATCCCCAACTTTAGATTCATAATTGTCATTTATGACTGTTTTGACATTAAAAGGTTGGGCCTTACCTTGCGGCATTACATGTAATGCACCCACTGAAATTGAAAAACGCTTAAACCCCTCATCAGAAAGGCTGAAATATCCTGACTCCGCATAACTCAGAGTAGATAAGAATGAACTTGCGAATAATGTAGGAACTAAAAACTTCTTCATTGTTTGAAGGACTCCATGTCCAATTTTTAGTTCATTTTATATTCATTAAATCATCTAAATGCAAAGCAGTTTGTTCACTTGAAATCAAATTTATTATCCTAATTTACAATTGTTAAATTATTGAAAAATATGATATAAGTTAGATTTTAAAATGTATACTAATTGTCTTATTTTTCCTTTGTTAGTGATGGATTGGGCATATTGGGGTGTGGCTTCAATATGCCTCAAGTGTTTTAGAAGCGATAGCCTACACCAGCATAACCAATAATCGGGTTTACTTCTAAATCAACTTCCGATGAAAATAATGTTCCAAGTTTATCATCGTTGACTTCAATCGTGGTTTTACCTGTTAGGTGTGCATAACTAATAGAGGCTACTGCAAACCAGTTTTGATTGAAGTCGTAAGTAAATCCAAGCGTGGCTATTGGCGCAAAACTCAATTCGGACTCAAGTTTAACCTTGGGATTTGCTGTACTTTTTTTACCTTTAATTAATGCATCGCCACCGCGTCCATTTTTCATATTGGCAATCATGTGACCTGAATCAATTAAGTCTTTTTCAAGGCTTGGATTCAATTCTAATTCATTGAAGTATGCGACCATAAGTCCAAGCCCAACATAGGGTCTAAATTTATTGATCCCAGTCTGTCCAAAATGGTACTGCAATTCCCACATTGGGGTCCATGCACGTGCTGTCGCAATAGAATTTCCATGACTTTCAAGATCTGTAATTGGCAGATCATTCTTAAGATAGATTGTTGGTAAAGGTATACCTAAAAGTGTTGAATTTGCTTCGGCTGTAAATGGTGCTGTAATCTTACCTTTACCTTGAATATCTACTTTTGGGGGGAACCCAGCTTTACTCTCGAATGAGATCTTATCGTTGAAATGGTAATTGATCATGATGCCAAGTGTTGTAACATCATCTGCAGTCATTCCAGAACCATCCATACTCCAACTTTCAATGCCGCTTACAGTTGAAGTTCCACTTTGACTGGCTGGATAAGTATCACTAAAAGCATCAACGATCTTCAAAAGCGCTTGCATACTTTGATTTTCTTTTTCTTTATCAGGATCTAAGTTCTCAAAAACTGTAGAAAGCGTAATATCACCATTTTTTGCAACTTCACCATTTTTTACTGCTGTACGAATTTTAGGTGCCTTGGCTTTACCTTGAGGCATAACATGTAATGGTCCGACTGAAATTGAATATCGTTTAAACCCTTCAGTTTCATCCAGATTAAAAAATGATGATTCTGCATAAATAGTTGTAGATGCAAAAACAATAGGTACGACCATGCACCAGAATGCTTTTTTCGTCATTTTGGACTCCCTGTCCGATTTTGTTGCTAGTTGTTGTTTTACATTCTTTAAGTGTTATATAAACATAAAATGAATCAGTTTGAAAAGCGTTTTTACTCATTTTTTGTGATAAAAAATTTTTAAAAATCATGAATTTAAATTTTAAAAATCCAACATTTGTTAGGTTTGTTTGTTAATTTATTTCTTATTGAGTGACTTAGCAAAATAAAAAGTCAGATCAATTTAAATTGGTCTGACTTTTTTAACTTTATTAATTAACTAAAATTATTGAAATCGGGATAAATCCTCTTCAGGGCGAGCAGTTAATACCTCGACACCTGTTTTAGTGACTAAAACAGTATGTTCATATTGCGCAGATAATTTATGATCTTTCGTTACAACTGTCCATTTATCACCAAGAAGTTTAGTTTGCCATACACCAGCATTGACCATTGGTTCAATTGTAAATGTCATACCTTCTTCTAAAACCATGCCTGAATTTGGTTGACCGTAATGAAGCACTTGAGGTTCATCATGGAAAACAGTGCCAATACCATGACCACAATATTCACGAACGACACTGAAACGCTCTGACTCAACATATTTTTGAATCGCATGACCAATATCACCGATCGTCGAACCAGGTTTTACCGTAGCAATACCACGATACATTGCTTCTTGTGCAACTTTGCATAAGCGATCTGCAAGAATAGAAGTCTCGCCACCCACGATGTACATCATGTTGGTATCACCATGAAATCCATCTTTAATCACTGTGACATCAATATTCAAGATGTCACCTTTCTTTAAGATTTTGTTTTCAGAGGGAATACCGTGGCAAACCACATGGTTTACTGATGTGCAAATCGTATGCTGGAATGCAGGACGGCCAGGCGCAGCACCATAGCCTAGGCAAGCAGGAATGGCATCTTGTTTATTCACAATATAATCATGACAAATCGTATCCAATTCTAGTGTACTCACACCAGGCTTGATATGCGGTTTGATCATATCCAAAACTTCTGCCGCTAGTCGTCCCGCCACACGCATCTTTTCGATATCTTCAGCAGATTTAATTAAACGACGTGGTGCTTCATAAGTACTGTTCATGATCTTTAAAAACTTTTGGAAATTTGTGTGTGACTATGGTATAAATAGCCGCCCAATTTATCAAATGCTTTTCGTGAATAGATTCACTTAATCGGATGATATGTTGGTTAATAAAATCCGCACATATGTCGACACATTACTCTGGGTGCCCGTAAGGGTGGAGAATGCGGACATATGGAGGCCTAACCCAAACTTTTAAGGTAAAGAAAATGGCAGATTACAACGTAAGCATGCGCGACCTTCTTCAAGCTGGTGCGCACTTCGGTCACCAAACTCGCTTCTGGAATCCAAAAATGCGTCAATACATTTTTGGTGCGCGTAACAAAATTCACATCATCAACCTTGAGCACACTGTTCCTGCGTTAAATGATGCATTGAACTTTGTTAACAACCTAGCAAGCAAAAAGAACAAAGTATTGTTCGTTGGTACTAAACGTGCTGCTTCTAACATCATCCGTGAACAAGCTCAACGTGCTGGTCAACCATATGTAGATCACCGTTGGTTAGGTGGTATGTTGACGAACTGGAAAACTCTTCGTCAATCAATCAACCGTCTTAAAGATCTTCAAACTCAGTCTACTGACGGTACTTTCGCTAAGCTTACTAAACGTGAAGCTTTAGAGCGTACTCGTGAAATGGAAAAACTTGAACGTGCTCTTGGCGGTGTTAAGAACATGGGTGGTTTACCTGACGCATTGTTCATCATCGACGTTGACCACGAAGCGATTGCAATCAAAGAAGCTAAGAACCTTGGTATTCCAGTAATCGGTATCGTTGATACTAACTCTAACCCAGATAACGTTGATTTCGTTATTCCTGGTAACGATGATGCGATCCGCGCTGTAACTCTTTACGCTACTGCGATGGCTGATGCGATTATTGCTGGTAAAGAATACGCTCAAACTCAAGCTAATGCGCAAGCTAAAGGCGAAGAAGCTGCTAAAGAAGCTCCTGAGGCTTAATGCGATTTGATGCGGATTTGTCATTTTTGCGACACGTAATCGTGGCATCTTAAGCATCAATCAAGCAAAACGGCCCAGATGATTAATTTGGGCCGTTTTTGTTAACAGATACATATCTCGACCGAATTTAGGAGAATAACATGACTGCTATTACTGCAAGCATGGTTAAAGAGTTGCGTGATCGTACTGGTCTAGCAATGATGGAATGTAAAAAAGCGTTGACAGAAGCTGGTGGCGATATCGAGTTAGCGATCGACAACCTTCGTAAATCTGGTCAAGCAAAAGCTGCTAAAAAAGCAGGTAACATTGCTGCTGATGGCGCGATTACAATTGCTCAAGAAGGCAATAAAGCAATTCTTTTAGAAGTAAACTGTCAGACTGACTTCGTTGCTAAAGACGAAAACTTTGCTGGTTTCTCTGCGAAAGTTGCTGCTGCTGCGCTTGCTGCGAATGTAACTGATGCTGCTCAAATTGCTGAATTGAAACTTGAAGATGGTGCAACTGTAGAAGAAGCTCGTATTGCGCTTGTTCAAAAAATCGGTGAAAACATTCAAGTTCGTCGTGCTCAAATCGTTGAAGGTGAAAACCTTGCAGTTTACAAACACGGTTTAAAAATCGGTGTTGTAGTTTCATTTGCTGGTGATGCTGCTACTGGTAAAGGTATCGCAATGCACGTTGCTGCGTTCAACCCAGTTGCTGTAAATGCTGAAGGTGTTTCTGCTGAGTTAATCGCTAAAGAGAAAGAAATTGCTGAAGCAAAAGCAATTGAATCTGGTAAACCAGCGAATATCGTTGAAAAAATGGTAACTGGTTCAGTTGAAAAATACTTAAATGAAGTTGTTCTTGAGCGTCAAATGTACGTTATCGACAACGACAAGAAAGTTGCTGATGTTCTTAAGTCTACAGGTACAACTGTTGCTCAATTCGTACGTTTCGAAGTGGGTGAAGGTATTGAGAAAAAAGCTGAACTTTCTTTCGCTGAAGAAGTTGCTGCTGCTCAAGCTGCTGCAAAATAATTGATTCAATTATTTTGAAATAGAAAAAGCCCTTTAAGGGCTTTTTCTTTTTTTTGATGGGTCTAAATGATATAAACTTTAGGATGAAATAAAAATATAACTTAGAGATCAATATGTCTCAGAAATCAAAAATGAGTATTGTTGCGTTAATTGCAGTGGTGGTCGCAGCATATTTAGGTGTCGATTTAAAACAGGATTTAAAACAGAGTAATGAGCACGCACTAAATCCTACAGATGCAAGTACTCAATATAATGATGCTAACCAACGAGAACTATCCTCTGCGGATAATGATGATGCCGCAAAAATAGCGACACTTTTTCAAAAAAAGATGAGTGATGTGCAAGTTAGGGCTTCTGGAGAAGTTGTTGCAATATTAAATGATGATAATGAAGGATCTAGACATCAGAAATTTATTTTAAAACTTAATCATGGTCAGACAGTTTTGGTAGCTCATAATATAGACTTGGCACCACGTGTTGAGAATATTCAAAAAGGGGATATCGTCGAGTTCTATGGTGAATATGAATATACCGACAAGGGTGGTGTAATTCATTGGACTCACCATGATCCTAAAAAACTGCATATTGATGGTTGGTTAAAGCATCAGGGTCGAAGTTATCAATAATTTTTATAAAAATAAATATATGAGATGAGCAATTTCATTCTAGATTTAAAATGCAGGCGTGATAGTTTTTATGCAATTTTATAGGCGTAATATCCAGAAAAAAGATGCAAGAGTCTGCTAATTATCTTCATTTCAAAGAATTGGGCGGATTGGAATTATTAAAAGCTCAATTTCAACGTAAGCAATTTTCAAAACATGCTCATGAGGGCTATTGTATTGGTGTCATTGAAGATGGGGCACAAAGTTTTTACCGCTCTGGAAGGCTTCATATCGCACCTAAAGGCGATATTATTCTGGTGAATGCTGATGAAATACATACTGGTTCATCCGCTGTGGAAACTGGTTGGAAATATCGAGCAATTTACCCAACACCTGAAATGATATTAGATCTGAGTCGAGATTTTTTTACAACCAAGAATGCAGTCCCATGGTTCTCGGATGCAGTGATTCATGATTCGGGTTTGGCGAGGCAACTAGTATTTTTATTCGATTTATTTGAGCAGGGCGAGGATACTTTGCTTAAAGAAAGCCTCTATTTGACGACATTGGCCAGATTGATCTATTGCTATGGGCGGGCGAAATTGAGTCCAATCAACATACCAGAAATGAGAAAAAAAGTTGAACTAATAAAAGAACTTATGAGTAGTTTTCCTGAACATGACTATTCTCTACACGAGTTGTCTGCATATGTAGATACAAGCCCATGGCATTTATTACGTGAATTTAAAAAACATACGGGATTGCCTCCACATAGTTGGCTTGTTCAAAGAAGAATTCAAAAAGCTAAACAATTGCTTAAGCAGGGGGTGCGAATAACTGAGGTTGCACAACTCACTGGATTTTCTGATCAGAGTCATTTAAATCGACATTTTAAAAGTGCAATAGGTGTAACGCCTAGACAATATCTTTTGAACTATTAATTTTCCTTAAATTTGCGCCGCAATATTATTCAAGATCAATCATTACTCATCAGATGATAATAATCGATAAGTGAATCAGATTAAGATGTATTGATGAAAAAGATGAGTGATACAAAAAAGAATTTTATACATGGTGTGCTGGGTATTATGCCGTTGGCAATTGCAGTCATGCCATGGGGGGTATTGGCTGGCTCTTTGGCGATACAGACTGGATTGAATGCGATACAAGCTTTTGCAATGTCATTGTTTATGTTTGCTGGTGCTGCACAATTAGTGAGCTTAGGATTGGTTTCGGGGCAGGCTTCGCTGATGACAATCTATCTGACGATTTTTTTTCTGACGAGTCAGCATTTAATTTACGCGCTTAATTTTCGAAATGATGTTAGTAAATTTCCACTATTTAAACGTATTGTATTTGGCTTTCTGCTGACGGATGAATTATTTGCGGTTGGTGTAAAAAATAAATCACAACGCTCATTCGCATATTTATTTGGAGCAGGACTTTGTTTTTATATTTTTTGGCTGATATTTAGTTTATTTGGGATTGTGCTTGCTCACTTCATTCCTAATTTATCAAATTTGCATCTTGATTTCTCAGTCGTTGCACTGCTTATATTAATTATAGTGCCAATGATAAAAAATCTTACAATACTTGTTGGTGTTGTGATTACCATAATTTTTTCTTTAATTTTAGAAGCTTACCAAGTAAATGCAGCGTTAATTATTTCTGGTCTATGTGGAATGTTTGCCAGTGTGATAGTTGAAAAATGGCAAACAACAAAAGGGGATTAAAAATGAGCTGGATGCTTTTGCTGGGGTTGTCGATCATGATCTTTATTAATCGATATTTATTCTTGGAGCCAAGGGTAAATGTGCCACTTCCTAAAATTTTGAAACAGATGTTGAAATATTCTGCGCCATGTTTGTTGACTGCAATATGTGTACCGATTGTATTTTATGAAGCAGCAGAATTAAGGGTTATGTCGAGTAATCACTATTTATGGGCAGCAATATTTTGTGTACTGCTTGCGCTAATAAGTCAAAAAGTTATCAGTAATTTAGTTTTTACTTTACTGTTTTTCTATCTCATAAATTACTTAATTAGAGCATGAACATCGGGCTAAATTAAATTCTAATTTAACCCATGCTGTATTTGCTAATTTAAGCGCTGATTTGGCGTGATTTCCAATTGGGTAGTATCTTATCTAGGTAGGCATCCATACACCATAGAGGGCCAATCAGAAGGAATTGGAGGTCTTTAAAGAAAGATGGCTTTTTCCCTTCAATTTTGTGCCCGTAAAATTGACCTATCCAAGCCAAAACGAATAGAGCAATATAGAATCCTTTCCCGAATGGAAGAAAAATAATAAGCCAAGACATGACCAATAATAACGCTGCCATTGCAACCGCGAGTACAAGATCTAATCTTGCATAAAAGATGAGTGTTAACACCAGTAAAAGGGTAGTCAGTAATGCGCTGAAATGAGCGAGTATGCCAATGATCGAGAATAGAATCGTGGGTACGCAAATCCAGTGTAATGTTTTATTGGTTGGGTTTTGATGGCTATCACTATATTCATCTAACCATTCTGTAATTGTCTTCATCCTATTTCCTTCACTGATTATTTGAATTTTATTTATTCTATAAACTACATTATGACATAAGATGATAAATCAAGATTCTTTTTTGTATATTGGTCACATCAAAAAAAATTAAAAATAATAAAGCCACTCAATGAGTGGCTTGCCGTTAAATGCTTCGCTGAATCATGAGAACCTAAGAGTTTGGACCATCCACACGTTCGATGCTTACACGCGCAGTACCAGCATTGGTAATACCAAGAGATTTCGCAGCACCGTAAGATAAATCTACAACACGATTACCATGAAATGGGCCGCGATCATTTACTTTAACAACGACGCTTTTACCATTAGATTTATTCGTTACACGAATATAGCAATTAAGCGGTAAGCTACGATGCGCTGCAGTAAGTGCATTCATATCAAACGTCTCGCCACTTGCAGTTTTACGACCATGAAATTGACGACCGTACCAAGAAGCAACACCTGTTTGGCTAAAACGACGAACAGTGTTTGAAGCAACATTATTAAGTTTGTCAATCACTGAAGGCTCTTCAACAGGTACTTGAATTTTCGCTGCGATTGTTTCACGACGAATTTTATCACCTGAACTTTCAGTAATTGCTAAACTGTTTAAATTCGAGAAGTGTGAATTGAAACTTGTAGAGTCTTTGCTAATCACGCGTGAAGCAAGACTTGATTGGTCAACATCATTATTTAGATAAGAGGATTGAACCAACTCGGCATGAGTTTGAGTCAAAGCCAAACTAATACCTAATATTGATAACATTTTCAGCGAAGCATGCATCGTTTAACTCCTTGGAACCCTAAGTTAATTATCTAAGTTGCTGATAATTAACCTAAATGGTCTGTAAATTTACTTGTGCAACTGCATTTAACGGTAGTGGATGATATTCATCCTGATACAAAAGTGTCTAGCTTTATTTTCACTTTAGTTACAAAAACGACAAATTATCACAAAATATGGTTAAAAATTAATCAATATTGTAACAAAATATGTGAAATGTGCAAATAGTGAACTTAATCACAAAAATATTTATTGACTTTTGTGAAAACAAGTAGATTTATATTTATCTACTCGCGATTTCAGTCCCTAAAAGCCACAGTGCAGTTGCATACATTCGACTACGGTTATAGGTCGTAATGACTTGAAAATTAGGATATGTAAGGTAATAAGCTGGTCCATAATTTTCTTGTAGTTGAATCACATTGACCATGTCTAAGTCATCTATTTTAACAATAGGATTGAGTGGGCTAATGCCTTGAACTTTTAATGCACCATATGGAGTAGGTTGTGTTAAGTCTTTGGCTATGATGGCATCCGCATTATTTCCTTGGTAGCGTGCGGCAAAAGCAATCGGTTGATCTCGTTGCCAACCATGTTGAGCAAGATAATTTGCAATAGAACCAATTGCATCTACAGCAGAGTTTCTGAGATCGATATGACCATTACCGTCATAATCCACACCAAATTTCGGAATATTGCTTGGCATAAATTGAGCATAGCCCACAGCACCAGCATAAGAGCCAACGACTGAATTAGCTGGAATACCGTCCTTATAAGACCATGCAATCAAAGCGCTTAATTCGTCTTGAAAGTATTGTGCACGTCGTTCATATCCAAACCCTAAAGTGGCTAGGGCATCACGTGTGATGAATGAGCCTTTATTTGCCCCAAAACCTGTCTCTACGCCGAGAATACCGAGAATGATGGACTGGGGAACACCGAACTGCTGTTCTGCTCGATTTAAAGTGTCTGCATATTGATTTTTAAAACGCACACCACGTTGAATTGTACTTTCTGCTAAAAAATTCTTTTTATATTCGTACCAAGGCTTGCTTTCTCCTGGGCGATTCATAATGTTGATAATATTTGGTAGGTTTTTTGATCCATTCATGGCCCAGTCAACTTGCTCAGCACTCAAACCATAGGTCTGCATCGTTTTTAGTTTAAAATTTTGATATTGAGGATGTTGAGCGAAGTCATTGGCTTGAACAAAACTTGTGATCATAAACGCACTGAGTGCTAAACCAATACGTTGTAATTTAACATTAAAATTTTCAAATAACATAACAGCAGAAGATCCAATTATTATCGGTGGTAGACGCAAAGGTATAAGTGTTGATAAGGATTAAAAGTTCAACATCATTTGATTAATCGCAATGTTTATTAAGATAACATTAGGTCGTGATGGATTCACAAAAACCTACATAAAAAGTGTAAAAATGGATGAATTATGTCTTTTATTTATTCAATATTGTTGAACCATCTTTAAAACATAAAAAAACCTAGCTTTAGCTAGGTTTTTGATTAATCTGATTTATTCCTGAATAAATAGCGTGTCATGATATTCAGCTGCAGCTAACAATTCTTCTTTAGTGAAGTTAGGAATGAGCTTATCGATCGCAATATGAACAGCTTTGATAACCGCTGAAGAAGCGATATCAGACGCCTTACGTTTAATCATACCCAAATCTAGGGTCTTATTAAAATCATTCATAAAGTGACGAACTGCAGCTTCACCGAATTGTTTGTATTGTTCAGACAGAACTGCACGATTGACATCATTCCCTGCACGTACTTCTGCAAAGCTATTTTTTAAGTTTGTCACTAAATCAGCGGGTAATGGAGCACCGACACGATAATTACCCTCTGGATCTTTGAATAAACTCTTTTCAGAGAATTCAATCGATTGTCTCACGACGTCATTTGGTGCTTTACCCAATAACTGTTTAAGTAGTACCGATACTGTTGATTTAATATAACCAGCAAGTTTTTCAGCTGTTTCTCGTTTGTCACTTGCAGGGAAACGACGTACAAGTTCAACTAAAATTGCATCGATAATTTCATCATTAATAGCGAGTGCAGTTTGATCACGCAAAGGGTAAAGTGGTTCGTTTGAATTTTTTTTCTCAATTCCAGTTTGAATATTCTTTAACAAAGATTCAGATGGAATAAAACCAAAATATGACATCGTATAACCTCAACTATTCTTCAATTTATTGTCGCGCCAATCGAATTGGGCTTGGCATCCATGCAAAGTCCGATACACGACAAGGGTTAATGTCTAAACCACCACGGCGTGTATAAGTCGCATATACCATCAACTTTTCAGGATTAAAGTTTTCCCAAATATCTGCGTAGATTTGTTCAACGCATTGTTCGTGAAAGCCATTATGCTGACGATAGGAGATAATATAAGCTAAAATTGAACGATAACAAGGTTTTTTGCCACGATATCTTAAAAAAACTGTGCCCCAATCAGGCTGACCTGTGACTGGGCAGTTACTTCTTAATAAATGCGAATATAATTGAATTTCAACGATTTCTTCGGAAGACGCTGCATCGAGTTTAAGTAAGCTCGCATCAGGGTGGTTTTCAAGACGTTCAGGCTCATAATGGTCGATGCATATTCCTTCAGGCTGGGCAATATTCAACTGATCAACATCGAATAATTCAAGTCTGACTTCTGCATTGGCTGCTTTAGACAGATCACGCTCGACTGTCTCAATAAACTGATTTTGAGATTCAAATTGAGCAAAATTCAGACTATTGAAATATAGTTTAAGAGATTTGGACTCGATGAGATAAGGTGATGAAGCAGGAAGATGCATTCGACCAATTGCAACTTGAGGAATCCCTAACAGATTCAACCAAGAAATTTCAAAAATATGCCACCAATCAATTCCTTGTTGAATACCATCTACATGTGCGTACTTCGCTCGTGCTTCTGCGCGAGCAATTGGAAATAGCACCTCAGGTTGATATTCAGTTGGATAGTTGGTGTCTTTGCCTAAAAGAGATTGTTCAACGCTCATTATTCACGCATTCCTGAACCACGGGAGAGTAGGTGATAAGCGACCGCATATAGCACGGCGCAACACGCTGTGATTACTAATAAAGAGATAGATACATTTACATCGCTATGGCCAAGAATTCCATAACGGAATGCATTGACCATATATACGACAGGGTTAATCAAAGATAGATTTTGCCAAAATGGACTTAATGCAGAAATTGCATAGAATACCCCACCTAAATAGGTCAACGGAGTTAAAACAAAAGTGGGAATAATCGAAATATCATCAAATGACTTTGCATAGACCGCATTAATAAATCCACCTAATGCAAACAGTAGTGACGTAATCAGAACGGTATAAATTGTGACGAACCAGTTGGTAATATATAAGTCAGTAAAAAATAAACTCATCGCAGTCACAATGATAGCAACCAATAAGCCTCGAGCAACACCACCAAGCACATAACCCCAAAGTACGGCATGTAATGGCACAGGACTCATGATCAGTTCTTCAATACTTTTTTGAAATTTAGAACTAAAAAAGCTTGATGAAACGTTGGCATAACTATTAGTAATGACAGCCATCATAATTAGACCAGGTACTATGAACTGCATGTAGGTAAAGCCACCCATTTCCCCAATTCTTGAACCAACTAGATTTCCAAAAATCACAAAATACAGTGACATGGTAATTGCTGGTGGTAACAATGTTTGTGGCCAAATGCGCATAAATCTACGAATTTCCTTATGGATAATCGTATATAAAGCTACAGCGAGTTGGTTAAAATTCATTGCGCAGCTCCATCAAGATTCTTTTCGACCATTTTGACGAATAACTCTTCTAAACGATTTGATTTATTACGCATACTTCGAACTTGAATGTTCTGTGATTCTAGAAGTTGGAAAAGATCATTCATGCTATGTGCTTTATCAAGCGTAATTTCTAAGGTCACTGGATCAACCAAATTAAATTTCACACCAATAATGTCAAGTTGTATCGGTTCTATAGGTTCAGCCAAATCAAAAATGAAAGATTCTTCATTTAATTGATTTAAGAAGTTCTTCATGGTGGTGTCTTCTTTAATGACGCCACGATCAATAATTGCAATTTTGCGACACAGTACTTCTGCTTCTTCTAAATAATGTGTTGTGAGAATGATAGATGTACCTTTCTGATTCATTTCTGTTAAGAAGTCCCACATCGAGCGACGTAGTTCAATATCAACACCAGCAGTCGGTTCATCGAGAATTAACAGTTTCGGATCATGCATCATTGCTCGGGCAATCATAAGGCGGCGTTTCATTCCCCCAGATAGCATACGTGCTTGAGTAGAACGTTTTTCCCATAAACCTAATTTGGTCAGATACTCCTCTGCACGAGTTTCAGCAACTTTTTTTGGAATGCCGTAATAACCTGCTTGTGTGACTAAAATATCGAAAGTCTTTTCAAATTGCGCAAAGTTAAACTCTTGAGGGACTACACCCAAGCATTGTTTAGCTTGTGAAGGATGTGTATCGAGGTTATGACCAAAAATTTCGACAGTTCCTGCAGTTTTTTTTGTAAGAGAGCTGATGATGCCAATAGTGGTTGATTTACCTGCACCATTAGGGCCTAGAAGTGCATAAAATTCACCTTCTGGAACATCTAAATTAATTCCTTTTAATGCTTGAAAACCATTTCGATAGGTCTTCGACAAATCCCTTAAGGTCAATGCATCAGTCATGAATATCTCGAATGGTGAAAAGTTGAGATATTGTGAGTGATCTTGAAAAATAAACCAAGCTTTGTAATCAGAATTCTCTGTTTTGATGTTGAAACGCTGTATAAAGCATGAGCACTAAAAATTGGAAAGATATATAGTTGCTTTACCTTAGAGTTTTTTTTGTTATGATGTGCGCACTTCCTAAAATGCGCTCATAGCTCAACTGGATAGAGTACAGGTCTCCGAAGCCTGTGGCGTGGGTTCGAGTCCCGCTGAGCGCACCATTTCTTTTATGTTTTTCAAACAAAACATAGTCTGTCAATTAAAATATTTTTAGTAAATTTTTATCAAAATTTAATGATTAATCTGAATTGTTAATCTGAGTCGATTGCATCGTGAGATGCACCAATATTGACAAATTATAATATAATAATTCTCAAAATAAACATTAAAATGATAAATAAGTCACATAAAATTCACATGACCTATCTTAAGTTTGAATTGCGGCATTGGTGTATAAATCACATAAATTATGAATAATTCAAATAAGAGGTACAACAATGTACGAAGAAAAAGTTCTGATCCAAAATCGAATTTCGTGGGCGAGTATTTTCACTGGCGTTATTGTTGTATTAGCTATTTCAATTTTATTCTCATTACTTGGTGTTGCATTAGGTTTTGCACTCCTAGATCCACAATCTACCACTGATATTACAAATGGCTCAGGGATAGCAGTAAGCGTTTTGACAATTATTTCATTGTTAGTATCGTTGGCTATTGGTGGATTTGTTGAAGGTTAATTGGCTCAAGCTGATGGTGCAATCCATGGCTTTATTGTCTGGTCACTTTCATTGCTGTTAGGTATCTGGTTTGGTGCAATGACCATTAGCGGCGCGGCAAAAATTACTGGTAGTGCGATTAGTTCAGTCAGTAGTGCTGCGGGTAGTGTAGTAACAGGAATTGGTCAAGGTGGCATTAATTTAACTCAGATCGGAGTTCAAGCATTTGAGGAGTTAGTTCCTTTACCAAAGCTCGAAAATAGTGATGAAAAGATGTCTGAAGCATTGCACAAAACTGGGATTGAGGAATTGCAACCCGAATTCTTAAAAGCGCAGGGTGAATGGGCAAAGGAGCAAATTAAGGTTGCCGCAAAAGAGTTGATGATTCATCCAGATAACAGTGATGCTATTATTCAAAAGTTATCAGAACAATTAAAAACTCGTGCACAATCTGTGACTGCTTCAATTAATAAGAATGAAGTCAGTGCTGCTTTAGCGAAAAATTCATCTCTAACTCCGCAAGAAGCGAATCAAGCTGTCAATAATTTCCTTATACAGCAGAATAAATTCTTTAACGATTTAGAGGCGAATATTCAATCTGCTAAATTAAAATATGCTGAACTTAAAGATCAAGCACATGAAAAAGCAGCTGATGCGACTAAAGCTGCTGCAAAAGCTGCTTTATGGTCATTTATTGGTTTATTGATTGGATTGATTGTGACGATTTTTGCTGGACGTTTTGGTGTAAATCATTCAAATAATCGTTCACGTTATTTGGCTTAATTCTGAGCTTAAATTTAGAAATAAACGTTGCCCCATTAGGGTCGACTTTTTTAATAAGGTTTTTGTCTGTATTCGCGAAACCTATTCTTATCTATAAATAAAAAAGTTCAATTGTATTTTTTTAATACAGTTGTTGAAAAGTGTTAAAGTGACTTCACATCACATATTGAAAGTATTAAATTAAAAATCACAGTAGGTTGTAAATATTCAACGCTACTGACGAGTTGGACGGATCAATGACAGTTAGTTGAGTTCAGTTGAACAATAAATCTAACACTAGCCTTCCAACATAAAGCCCGCGTAAAGCGGGCTTTTTCATATCGGAATTATGCTTTAAACATGACCTCAACATCATATTTTCGAAATTCACTGAGCAGGTCTTGAATGATCGATCCACCCGTTTGTTCTGAAGCATTGAGCAGGACTTCTTTATTTTCAAGGCTATCAAAGCATTCTATGTGATTGATTTGCCATTGATGTTCTTGATCAGCTTGCTCAATGATAATACGTCGAGGCTGCAACGAGCCATCTGCTTGACGCGGAATAACATTGGTAATGGCGAGCTGGATTTTCTCCACCTGGTCATGGGCATGCAAGAAGGTGAGTACCCAATTTCCGACTTTTTTAAGATACATAGGATTATCTAAAGGATCAAATTCTAGAATTTGGCTGAATTTAGACATAAGGCACCTATTTATACCGTTGTTGTATGATCGTATTAATATATTTATGACAAAGATGTTCTACTTCGCCTTAGTCTAATAGCGGATGAGGTGGGCAGTGTTGAATGAATGAAAAATAATAAAAAATATTTAATTATCATGTAATTATATTATTTTAATTATTAGTGTAAATTTTAGTTTAATCGTTTAAAAGTATTAAAAAATAGTTAATTTCTCACTTTGAGCTTTAGGTTCAAAGTGAGAGTCGTGAAATATTGCTTAAAGTGAATCAATTAAAGTTTTTTCTAAGGCTTTTTTTAAATAGGGGTCCAAGTCTTCTTGTCTTAGTAACCATGAAACATAATCACTTGGAAGATCTACAATGGCTGTCCCACGATGTTTACCGAAGTTAATTGTACGAGGAATACGTGCATCTTCAGATACTTCATAGAGTTCTTCAATGTTTTGAATACCCAAATGATGAATAATGTGCATTAAAATATTTGCAGTCAAAATAATATCTGCGTCAGCTCGATGGGCACCTTTTAACATCTCTCTAGCTTTGCTACTGCCTTTACTAATCATATAAATTAAAGCAGAAATGTTGTGTGCTTCTGCATGAGGCCAAACTAGTCGAGAAAGAGCGAGTGTACAGATGGCTTTAATATGACTTGTTTCAACGCCGCATTGCTGAATAGCTCGAATATCATAATCAATATTATGACCAATAATATACGTCGTTTCTTGAGGTAACTCGAAGGTTCTGAAGTTGGGTTGATCTACTAAATCGCTTTCAAGAATATGATGAACCGCCATTGCAGCATAGGAAATTTTTTCGTCACCAATGCTATATAGTTGGTCAAAGATTTTTTCGCGATCAAGACTTAATTTGCCTTGTTCAATCTGAATAGGAGCATATGCAATTTCTATGGGCAAACCGTTCAATGTATGGGTTTCAGTATCCAAGATAATGGCTTGCATGCAAATGTCCAAGTAAATGATAAAGATGTAATTAATTTAACATTTTCAAATCTGAGCTCACAGTAATAAAGTCAATGAATTGTATAAATTATGCTGAATTGAACAAATTATGGGAATTATTTAGATAAGGTGCTCATTTAAAGAAATTTCGTTTTCTATGATATTGACGCTGCAAGTTTAGACTGTAGGTTGTTAAAAATAATTTTTAAAAATGAATAAATTTAAAAAGAATAGTCATAATTCAGATATTTGTTTTTAATAGTAATAGAGTGAACACACAAGAATTAATCAAATTTAATTGCAAACTGTTTAAACTTCATTCTCGAAATTTAACAAGTTCATGTTACAATACGCGCCAATCTTAGCACGGCTTAAAAGCCCTACATTAATAGGACCTCGCTAATGTTTGCCAATATCTCTATTGCTGACTTTGATCCAGAATTAGCTCAAGCTATTACGAGTGAAGATGCTCGTCAGGAAGCTCATATTGAGTTAATCGCTTCAGAAAACTATTGCTCTCCAGCAGTAATGGAAGCTCAAGGTTCAAAACTCACTAACAAATATGCAGAAGGCTACCCAGGCAAACGCTACTATGGCGGTTGTGAATATGTAGACGTGATTGAACAATTGGCAATTGACCGTGCTAAAGAACTCTTTGGTGCTGATTACGCGAACGTTCAGCCTCATGCTGGTTCTCAAGCAAACTCTGCGGTTTATCTAGCGCTTCTTAACCCAGGCGATACTGTTTTAGGTATGAGCTTAGCTCACGGTGGTCATTTGACTCACGGTGCTAAAGTTAGCTTCTCTGGTAAAACATATAATGCGATCCAATACGGTTTAAATCCAGAAACGGGTGAAATCGATTACGATGAAGTAGAGCGTTTAGCTGTAGAACACAAGCCACGTATGATTGTTGCAGGTTTCTCTGCTTATAGCCAAATCGTTGATTGGCAGCGTTTCCGTGAAATCGCGGACAAAGTAGGCGCTTATCTATTCGTTGATATGGCTCACGTTGCTGGTCTTGTTGCTGCTGGTGTTTATCCAAGCCCAGTTCAAATTGCTGACGTAACTACTACGACGACTCACAAAACACTTCGTGGCCCACGTTCTGGTTTAATCCTTGCGAAAGCAAACGAAGAGATTGAGAAAAAACTTCAATCTGCTGTATTCCCAGGTAACCAAGGTGGTCCTTTAGTTCATGCTGTAGCGGCTAAAGCAATCTGCTTCAAAGAAGCAATGGCTCCTGAATACAAAGCATATCAACAACAAGTTGTGAAAAACGCGCAAGCAATGGCTGAAGTGTTAATCGAACGCGGTTATGATGTTGTTTCAGGTGGAACTAAAAACCACTTGTTCTTGTTGTCTCTCATCAAACAAGACATTACTGGTAAAGATGCTGATGCTTGGTTAGGTGCGGCTCACATCACTGTGAACAAAAACTCTGTGCCAAACGATCCACGTTCTCCATTCGTAACTTCTGGTATCCGTATCGGTACTCCAGCTGTAACAACTCGTGGTTTCGGTGAAGCAGAAGTACGTGAACTTGCAGGTTGGATCGCGGATATCTTAGATTCTAAAGGTGATGAAACTGTCATTAACGCTGTGAAAGCTAAAGTTGAGACTGTATGCGCTAAATTCCCAGTTTACGCAAAATAATCTTCGACTTGAGAAAAGCCCCCTCAAGGGGGCTTTTTTATTGAATGTTGAAATGTCAAATCTGTCATTTTTAGATAGTTCTGATATAACTGATGTATCTATTAATTATTCAATTGTCGTTATACATTTGAATTGGAGCAGAAAATGAGTCATCCAAATATTATTATTTCTGAACAGGATTTAAATCGTTTAGAAACCATGTTGGAACATCAGAAGCAGGTAACTCCAACGATGGAGCATTTAGAAAATGAGTTGGCTCGTGCTGAAGTCGTACAGCCTAAAGATATCCCTGCCAATGTAGTGACGATGAATGCTAGAGTACTGATAACGGTTGCACCGTCCACTGAATCTACAGAGATTGTGCTGGTATATCCCCATGACTTTAAAGGTGAAAAGGGGCAGGTTAATGTGATTGCACCTATTGGTGCAGCAATCCTAGGTTTGGCTGAAGGACAAGAAATTGAATGGCCTCAGCCTGATGGGCAAACAATGAAAGTGAAAATTGATAAAGTGCTCTATCAGCCTGAACGTGAGGGTATATATCTTTAACTAAAAAATAAAGCCTCTTGTGGAGGCTTTAAAGTTTATTATTTCATCGTGGTTTGTTGCATATATTTATTTAAATAAGTTTCGCGTATTTCTTTGCGCTGCTCGGCAGTCGTCGCGTTCATCATTTTTTTACGCAAATCATTTCGTTCACTTGAGCTCATCTGTTGCCAAGTTTCGCGCATTTGTATTTTTTCTTGTTCAGGCAGTTTAGTAAACCAATCCATTCTTTGTTGTAGAACAACACTTTGCTCTTCAGGAATTTCTTTCAAATTTTGATAGCGTTTAATCAGTGCTTTTTGTTCATCTTCAGAAAGCGATTCCCAAGATTCATTAAGTTCAGAATTATTGTCTTTCGAGAAGATCCAAAAACGTTCATAGCCTGCAAAACTGGTTTGTAAAAAACCTAATGTGCAGAGTGCAATCGCTAAGCCTTTAGCTGCCATGAGCTGATTTATCCTCACCAAAAACAGATAACATTTCTAGATCTTCCATCATTTGCGGAGAAAGTTTAGGGGTGACAATCACTTGTTGTGGGCTTGGAGCTTCTTCCAAATCAAACGCATTTGGAAGTACCACAAATCCTGTGATCGCGGCTGCTAATGCAAAACCAGTAACTTTCCAAGTCATCAACTGAGAAAATAAGGGTTTGTCTTTAATCTCATCAAGTACATGCTCCATCACGACCGCTTTATTGCGATGTTGTGATGCCAGTACATTCAATTTTTCAGTCACTTGTTTCGTAAATTCATCATGATTCATCCGATGATCCCCCGTCATTTGGGTTTAAGTGAGACAAAGCAGATCTTAAGCCCTGTATAGCTCGATGGTAATGGGTCTTTACACTGCCTTCTGAACAATTCATGATTTCGGCTGTGGTTTGTGTATCAAACCCTTCCCATGCTCTCAACATAAATGCTTGTTGTTGGCGAACAGGTAACTTAGAAATTGCATTTTGAATCTCCTCAACAGCCATCTCTTGTGCAAGAAATTGCAGCGGATTAGGTGTTGATTCATCCACAATATTGATGGTTTCGTCATCATCTTCATCGTGGTTATTTTTTTTAAATAACGAGAATGGAAAAGCCCGTCGAGATTCTTTACGACGCCAATCCTGAAGTTTGTTATTTAAAATGGTATAGAAAAGGGGATACCACTCTGCAGTGGATTTATCAGCATATGATTTATGCAAGGATATAAAAGCTTCTTGGACTAAATCCATGGCAATGCCATTGTGTCCTTGAGTTGCACTTTCCATCATCACCAATGCACGCCCAGTGACGTCTTGCATAAAATATTTAAGACGTTGTTCTGCCGTATTCAAAAGAACACTCGAATCTTCAGGCTTGACTTTTTTTGGTGCTAAATCCATAGAGATGGAAAATCCCGTCATTGGGTACCCACCATTATTTTCTAATCGTTACTTATATAACGTCAAAACATAATGGTAGGTTGACAATCTAAGCAACTATTTTTTAGCAGTTTAATAGATTTTTTTATTTTCAGTGACTTCGTTAATATATTTTAACGAATCATATCCGTTGGCGTACCATTTCAAAGAAACAAATCGATCCGGCAACTGCAACGTTTAATGATTCTTGACCACCCGGTTGGGGAATGGTAATTGCTGAAGCATGCGCTAGGGCATATTCCGAAACGCCTTGACCTTCATTGCCCAGTACCCATACGCAAGCTTGAGTTAAGTCTTTTGCATATAAACTTTCTGATTCATGTGAGCTCGTGACATACACGGGAATTTTGAATTGAGACAGCACATCTTCAAGCGCAACGTTTTCATAGGTTTTTAATGAAAAGTGCGCACCCATTCCTGCTCGTAATACGCGAGGAGACCACAAAGATGCTGAACCTTTGGTGCAAACAATTTGTTCAATACCTGCAGCCGCAGCTGAACGAAGTAATGTACCTACATTGCCTGGATCTTGAACATTTTCAAGAATTAAAGTGTCTTGAGTATAATCTAGAGCATCACGTTGAGTTGGTAAATCTACAATCGCTAAACATGCTAAGGTGGTTCCTAGCGTGCTAATGTCTTTATAGAGTGATTCACTAATAACAAACACTGAACCTGTATAGTGTTGTGCTATTTCGTCAAAATCGGCGTGTTCCATTGCTTTTTCAGTGGTAAAAATCGAATTCAATTTACGATTTTTTTCTAACCAAGCTAAGCACAAATGTGTGCCTTCTAGAACAGTTTGGCCTTGCTTTTTACGGTAACTATTTTGATCAATTAAACCACGTAAATGTTTAATTTTCGGGTTGTCTTTAGATTCTAAAAAGATGATGGCCATTCAGTTTGACTTCCATGAGAGCCTAAATCAATAGGCTCTCAATTGTAAATTATTGATGATAAGCAGTAACAAGCTCAACTTCATTTTTTGAACCAATGACGACTGGTACACGTTGGTGAAGTTCAGTCGGTTGGATTTCCATAATACGCACGCGACCTGTTGTCGAAGCACCGCCTGCTTGTTCCATGAGCATACTCATTGGATTTGCTTCATACATAAGACGTAAACGACCAGCTTTTTTAGGATCTTTGGTATCGTAAGGATATAAGAAGATCCCACTACGGCAAAGAATACGGTGGATATCACCGACCATGCAGGCAACCCAACGCATGTTAAAATCTTTTTCACGTACAGATGTTTTACCCGCTTGTAGCTCACCAATATAACGTTGAACAGGTTCTTCCCAATGACGTTGGTTTGAAGCATTAATGGCGTATTCTTTTGTATCGGCATCCACTTGGATATTTTCAGTCGTCAACAGGAATGTTTTTGACTCTGGATCAAATGTAAAGAAAACAGTACCTGCACCAACGGTTAATGCCATCATAGTTGATGGGCCATATAACACATAACCAGCTGCGACTTGTTCAGTACCTGCTTGAAGGAAATCTTCTGCTTGTGTCACTGAATTTTTGGCAGGTAGGATAGAGAAGATGGTGCCAACACACATATTGATATCGATATTACTTGAGCCATCTAGTGGGTCGAATAAAACTAAATACTTACCATTCTCTTGTGCTGGGGTAAACTCATCGAGTTCTTCAGAAGCTAAACCGCCTACATTTTCGTTGTTCTTTAGCGCATCAATTAAATAGTCATTTGAAATAACATCTAATTTTTTTTGCGCTTCACCTTGTACGTTTTCATTACCAGCACTACCTAATACACCCGCTAAGGCACCCTTTTGCAATGCTGAATCGATGGTTTTACACGTTTCAGCAATTGTTTCAATTACATTAGAGAGTTCAGGCGTTAGATTTCCTTGTTGTTGTGCAAGATATTGTGACAAGGTGAGGTATGACATTACAAGGACGCTCCTAAAAGCTTTAAAAGAATAAAATTTGGATCTTGGGCTATTTTAGATGAGTTGAGTGCAAAATAGAAATTATCCTGCGTTATTTGTGGTGATTTTGCACTTGCCAGAGTTTTAGAACATGGTATGTTGATAGGAGGATGATTTTAAAAGGAGCTTTAAAATGAGCATTCAAAAGTTTGAAGCAACTCCAACGCCAGGTGAGGCAATCGACTTAAACGAAATTAGTTCAGAGAGTTCCAAGGAAGCATGGAAACAGTACGAGGCTAAACCTGAATATAAAGAGTTTAATAAGCATGACATGATTGAGTCTATGCAAGTGCCCATGCCAGACTCGCAAAGGTCTTAAACCTGATATAAAAAAGCGCTCGAATTGAGCGCTTTTTTTGCATTCATTAGCGAAGAAGTGGTGGCACTGCTTCATAATTGAGTTCTACACGACGGTTTTCTTTCCACGCAGCTTCATTGTTACCTGTATTAATTGGCATTTCTTTACCATAACTCACAGCTTCGAGTTGGTTTGGATTTACACCATTTGTAACCAAATAACTTTCAACTGCTTTGGCGCGTCGCTCACCCAAAGCCATATTATATTCACGCGTTCCACGTTCATCGGTATGACCAGTTAATGCGATTTTAGAGTTTGCATTTGCCAATAAAAATTGTGCATGTGCTTGGAGGGTTTGATAGTCCTCAGTAGATAGCTCACTGCTGTCATAATCAAAGTGAACAACACGTTTAGCCAAGAAAGCTTTATTGGCTTCAGTTACCCCTTTAGCAGAAGCACCCGTTAAGTTTTGAGCATTTAATGCTGCATCTTCACTGAGACCAGTCGTATTCACAGACGTTGACGTTGATGGTGGTGTCATCGTAGTGGTATCTGTAGTTGCTGGTTTACGGCTTGCGCAACCCGTCATTACTAAACTTACAGCAATGAGTGGAAGAGCAAACGTTTTAATCGCGTTCATGTTCATCTCCTTGAAAGATTAAATTCGATTATTTAGGTGCCCAAGCAGGTTCACGAACTTCACCTTGTTCGCTAGGTAAATTCATGCGGAAGCGACCATCTGTAGACATAATCGATAACAATCCACGGCTGCCTTCACGTGTCGCATACACGACCATTTGACCATTTGGTGAAAAGCTTGGTGATTCATCTAAACTGGTTGGCGTTAAAATGTTCGTGATTCCAGTTGAGATTTCTTGAATTGCTACCTTATAGTTGCTGCCTGAAGGGCGATGTACTAAAGCAACATATTTACCATCGGCACTTAAACTTCCACGTGCGTTGAATGCTCCGCGGAAAGTCAAACGTTTTGTTGAACCATCAGCAAACGTGTAATGATAGATCTGTGCTGAACCACCACGGTCTGAGGTAAAGATAAAACCTTTACCATCTGGGGTATAGCGAGCTTCTGTATCAATTGCTGTATTATTTGTCATACGCTTCACTTGGCGCGTATTTAAATCCATTTGATAAATTTCAGGGTTGTCATGCATTGAAGCAGTGAACAACATGCTTTTACCATCAGGGGAAAAACTTGGCGCACCGTTTAAGCCACGGAAGCCAGCTAATTTTTCACGTTGTCCAGTCGCTAAATCTTGAACATAGATCGCTGGACGTTTGGTTTCGAATGAAACATAAGCGATTTTTTTGCCATCAGGCGTCCAAGCAGGGGATAAAATTGGATCGCGCGAACTCAATACAGTACGTGGTTGTTCGCCGTCCGTATCTGCGATTTGTAAAGTGTAGCGATTATCAGGAGTCGCAGGATTTCGCAAAACATAAGCGATGCGACCACTAAAGTCACCAGGAATACCTGTTAATGCTTGGTAAATCGCATCACTGATCATATGTGCTGCAGATCGAATGCGCGATGGTGGTACAGTTAATAGTTCATTGAGCAAATATTGTTGTTTTTGGACATCATAGAGTTGGTAATGAACAGCCAATGAACCATCAGGATTGGTTTTAACTTCACCATTCACAACATAAGGTACGCCTGCAGATTGCCAAGCAGCACCATTGGCTTGATTGATGGTTGCTGTTGCAGGTAAATTTTTAGATGAACTGGTAAAGCGACCTGAACGGTTTAAATCTTGCTCTACAACAGGGTATAAGCGTTGATCACCTACGAATGGCACGATAGCAATTTTTGGTGCTTCTTCAGGTGCTTTAGCAATTTCAAGATGAAGCTGTGCATAAGAGGTCGTAATGAGAGCAGGGCTAAATGCTGCCAAAATTGCTAAACCGAGAAGATGTTTTGAGATCATTTTCATGAGAGGTCACGTACTCAAGATACTAATTTTTCGAATATTCTAGCTTTTTAGCATATAGCTCCGTACCGAATCTATATAAAGCGTGTAATTATCCGCAATTCATGAAAAAACCTTTCGACGAATCGAAAGGTTTTTTATTATTTCACGGTGAATGAAGAAGTGAAACTACGAGCTTCACGCCTTGCATCAGGATCGGATGGCATCGGATATGGTGCTGCTGCACGTACAGCCTGTTCGACACTGGCTTTGACATCTGGATCTGATGCATTGACGATGACTGAAGTCACAGAACCACTGTCAGATAATGTCACGCGTGCTGTCGCTTTTTGACCTGAAGAGCCTATTGGCATTCTCCAAGCACCTTTAATTTTTTGCTCAAAGTCTCTTTTTGCTGAAGAAGCGATGCGTTTAGATTCAGCTTTTTTGTTGGCTGCTTCTTGTCTGGCTTTTTCAGCGGCAGATTCTCGAGCTTCAGCTTCGGTACGTTCTCTGGCTTCGGCATCCGCTTTTCTTTGTGCTTCCTGACGAGCTTTCGCATCAGCTTCCGCTTTAGCTTTGGCATCAGCTGCAGCCTTAGCTTTATGATCAGCATCCTGTTTGGCTTTTGCATCTGCTTCCGCTTTAGCTTTACGATCAGCCTCTTGTTTTGCTTTGGCTTCCGCAGCAGCTTTGGCTTGAGTTGCCTCAGCTTTAGCTTTACGATCAGCTTCTTGTTTCGCTTTTAAAGCCGCATCAGCTTTCGCCTTTTGTTGTTGTTCCTGTTTTGCGCTTTGCTCAGCTGCTTTGGCTTTTTGGGCGGCTTCTTGTTTAGCTCTAGCATCGGCCTCAGCTTTAGCTTTACGATTCATTTCTTGAGTCGCTTTACGTTGTGCTTCAGCCGCTGCTTTACGTTCGGCTTCTTGTTGAGCTTTAACCGCAGCCGCTTGCTCAGCTTTACGGTCGGATTTTGGCTCTTCAACTTTTGGTTGAGCTGGAGGAGGTACAGCAGGTGCAATAGGAATCACTGGTGCATTTTGAATCGGCTCATTGGTCTGTTGAACATTTTCTTGAACGTTCTGGTGCGCTGTATCTGAATGATCAGATTCAACCAATAGCGTGGGTTCAGGTGGTACTAGATCCTCAGGTTTCACTAAAACTGTTTTAACAGTTTTAGTTGGCTCAGGAGGTTGAGTCAATCCAAGAAACAATAAGCCTGTGATCGCAATCACATGGACCGCAACAGTGAATCCGATTGCAATTTTCTTTTCTTTTGAAAAGCGAGAGTTAGATTCTTTCATAGCTTATTGAATTGGTTTGGTCAGCAAGCCAACTTGATTGATCCCTGCATCTTGTAAGTTAGACATGAGTGTCATCACCTCACCATATGGTCGAGTGTTATGACCATTGATGACGACACTAAATTGTTTATTCTCATGTTCAGCAGTTTGTTGTGCATCACGAAGTGTCTGTTGTAATTCCTGCAAGCTCAGTGGACTTGGTTGGCTACCCTTGTATTCTAAAAAGTATTGTCCTTGTTGATCTAAAGTCACCATAGCTGGTGCATCCTTAGATTCAATCGGTACACTGTTTGCTTCAGGTAAATCAACTTTTATGCCACTTGTGATCATTGGTGCAGTCACCATAAAAATCACCAAAAGTACTAACATGACGTCAATATAAGGAACTACATTCATGTCACTGTTAAGTGGCTTTTTGATGCGTTGGAAACGCCCTGAACGACGAACGGCCATTTATTCAGCTTCCTGTGTAGAACCCACAGAACGACGTTGTAAAAGCGCCACCATTTCTTCAGCAAACAAGGAACGATCTGAGTAAATTTCTTCACTTTTGGCCGTATAGTGGTTGAATGCAAGTACTGCAGGAATCGCGGCAAATAAACCAATAGCAGTCGCAATGAGGGCTTCCGCGATACCTGGTGCGACAGTTGCTAGTGTCACTTGATCGACTTGGGCTAAGCCGATAAAAGCATTCATGATGCCCCAAACTGTACCAAATAAACCAACATAGGGTGCAACTGAACCAATACTCGCAAGCGCACTGAGACCTTGTTCCATACGGCTCTGATCTCGGCTTAAACCCACCCCAAGAATACGCTCTGTGCCATCAATGACTTGTGCTGTTTCTGCTTTGGTTTTTTTGAGTTTGAGAAACTCTGCAAAACCAAGATAAAAAACATCTTCCAAACCTTCACGCTTAGAGTTGACTTGAGCATTGTTATATAAGGTGTTGAGTTCTGCACCAGACCAAAAAATCTTCTGAAAATGATCATCGCCTTGGCGAGCTTTCTTAAACGTCATATGTAACTTGGCAATAAGGTACCAGCTAAAGAGTGAAGCCAGTACCAACACCAGCATGACCAGTTGTACGACTGGACTCGCTTGAAGAATTAAATCTGTGACGTGAAGTGAAGATTCGAGTTGTGTTGCCATAGTTACATGTGCCAATCATATTTTTATGCGTGGGCTAATTCTTTTTCGATTAGATCACGGATTTCATTTGGAATTCTCAGCGGTTTCATTTCAGCGCTAATACACGCCAATTCTACTTCCCCTGAAGCTAGCATGATTTCACCACGATAAATATTTTGTTGCAATACAAAAGACGTTGCTTTACACGAAACTACACTTGCTGTAACAGTAATTAAGTCATCCATTAATATTGGACGTGAATATTTAAGCGCTAATTTATGCACGACAAAATTGTAATCTTTTTGATGCCAGTAATGTGAAATCCCTGAAGCGCGTAACCATTCTGTACGTGCGCGTTCCATAAAGCGAATATGATTGGCATGATAAACAATGCCTCCTGCATCTGTATCTTCAATATACACTCGGATTTGAAATTCAAATTTGTTCGCCATACAGGTGTTCCATTACTTTAAATAGTCCAGTGTTTTGCAACATTCTTGACAAAGAATGCGAAACGCTGATTGATACAATGTTTGAAAGGCTTGAAGTTTAGCACTCCATTTTTACAGACCAATGGCACAAGATTTCAAAAATAGCTGTAGATTGGGCGAAATATTTTAAGATGAAAATGCAGATCTAATTGAATTTTATTCATGTTTGGCATAGGGCTTGCTTAAATAATTTCACATGAAATTTATAGTTGGATTTGGGTGTATGTTAAAAAAGTTAGCTTTATCGATTTCGATTGCTACATCGATATTAAGCCTTTCGGCCATGAGTTTGGCTGAAGATTTTAAAATTTTAAAACAGATTGAAAGCAAGCCAACTTTACTAAAAAAAGGGGAATATGCTGGACACTATTATATTCCAAGCACACTCAATACCATTCAATGGGGTTATCTACCGAATAAAGACGCCAAGCCAGTTTTAACGGTTCCATCAGGGAGTCTTGTGACTTTTGATACAGTGTCACATGAAGGTTTATTAGAAGATCAAGGGCGTGATGCTGAAAAATACTTTACATCTAAAGGTGTTAAAAAAGAGCACATTTTAGATGAAGCGAAATTGATCACCCGCTCTAATTTAAAGCATGATTTCCATAAAGATGGCCCACACATTATTACTGGTCCGATCTACGTTGAAGGTGCAATGCCGGGAGACGTGCTTAAAGTTGAAATATTGAAAATAGAACCGCGTGTTCCTTATGGTGTTATTTCAAACCGTCATGGTAAAGGTACATTGCCTGAATTCCCTAAACGACAAAAACAGGATCATGCTTCGCCAGAAAATCCAGATGCTTATGGCAATGTTTCAGTATTTACACCCATTGCTAAAAATAAAGAGGGTGTATGGGAGGGGGTGATTCAAACAGAATCTGGTAAAGCGATTCGTTTTCCATTAAATCCGTTTATGGGAACCATGGGTGTTGCACCGAATACCAGCGAACCTGTTCACTCAGTTCCACCCTCATTTTATGGTGGAAATATTGATATTAATGATTTAACTGCTGGGGCAACCGCTTATTATCCTGTTCAAGTTCCAGGTGCATTATTCTACACAGGTGATAGTCATTTTGTTCAAGGTGATGGTGAAGTTGCATTAACTGCTTTAGAAGGTTCAGCGCGTGCAACGTTTAAAATTAGTGTGTTAAAAGCGGGTAAAGATCATATTCCAGGTAAGCAACTTTCTCAGCCATTAGGTGAAAACGATCAATTTTGGATTACACCTGGCTTAGATGAAGATTTGGATGAAGCAATGCGTAAATCTACGCGTGAAGCAATCAATTTCTTAGTCAATGAATATGGCATAAGTGAAGAAATTGCATATGCTTATCTCAGCGCTGCGACTGATTTTGAAGTTTCTCAAGTTGTAGATAAAACCAAAGGCATCCATGCGATGATTCGTAAAGCAGATTTTAAAGAGTTCATCGAGCAGAAATAAATTTTTGAAATAAAAAAATCCTCCATCAAGGAGGATTTTTTTTGACTGCTGGAGTGTATCTTTGATGCCATGAATGAACTCCCTTCATTCTCAACTCCTTTATAAATTCATGTATATGTGAGAATTAGAGTTAATTTAGTGAAAACATGAATTTTTTTATTTAAAAAAATAAATATTTATATAAAAAACATGTAGTTAAATTTTGGCACGCTCCTTGCGAAGTATCTGGTGGCTTAGATAGGACATTTAAGCATAAGGATAATTTAAGAACACTGGAGACGTTTCATGGATAATTTAAGTATTTTAACAAAAGGTGTGGACACCTTGGTGACGGTCGTTGGTGCAGGGTTTACTGGACTTTATGCCTTATTCAAACTGCGTGATCAGATGAAAGTTCCAGTACGCGTGTTTGAAAGTGCACCGGATGTCGGTGGAACTTGGTACTGGAATAATTATCCCGGTGCACGTTGTGATATTGAGAGTGTGCATTATTCCTATTCATTTGATGAAAAATTACAGCAAGAATGGACCTGGAGCGAGAAATTTGCCGCCCAGCCAGAAATTCTACGATATCTCAATCATGTGGCAGATCGCTTTGACCTGAGAAAGGACATCACCTTCAATACCAAAGTCACGTCTGTGGTCTGGAATGAACAAGAAAAATATTGGACAGTAACGACCAATCAGGGTGAAGTCATTAAATCTCGTTTCTTTATTTCTGGTGTAGGGACATTGTCCGTGCCGAAAAAACCGGAATTCCCAGGTGTAGAAAACTTTAAAGGCCCAACACTGATTACCGGCAACTGGCCAAAACAACCAATCAGCTTGAAAGGCAAACGTGTTGGTGTAATTGGCACCGGTTCTACGGGTATCCAGCTTATTACGGAAATTGCCAAAGAAGTCGGTGAGTTATATGTGTTCCAGCGTACACCAAACTACTCCACTCCATTGGGTAATGGGCCTACTCAGGCAGAGGAAGATCTCGAGAACAAGGCCAAATATACTTTAATCAGACATAATGCCCGCAATCATTTCCTGGGGGTACCTTATAACGAAGTGAAGTACAGCCTTCAGCACTGTCAGTTTCCGAAGAAGAATGTTTAAAAGTTTATGAAGACCGTTACCAGCGTGGTGGTTTCCGTCTGTTTATTGATAGTTATCAGGATATCTTGTTTGATCCGAAAGCCAATGAAACTGTATCCGAGTTTATTCGTCAAAAAATTCATGCTCGTGTGAAAAGGCCAGAAGTAGCAGAATTGTTGGCACCTAGAGATTATTGCTATGGCACTAAACGACCACCCATGGAAAGTGGATATTACGAAGTATTTAACCAGGACAATGTGCATTTAATTGACGTTAAACAAACTCTAATTTCCCGTATTGATGAGAATGGCGTTGTGGTTGGTGATCAGTTGCATGAGGTGGATGTCTTGATTCTGGCGACCGGTTTTGATGCCATGACTGGACCATTATTTGCGTTAGGGATCCAAGGCAAGAACCATGAAAAACTGACTGAAAAATGGAAAGAAGGACCACGTACCTATTTGGGGCATACCGTGAGTGGATTCCCGAATTTATTTCTTGTGACAGGTCCACAAAGTCCCTCAGTGCTATATAACATGCCTTTAGCGATTGAAGATCATGTTGACCTTGCGACAGGCATTATCCAACACATGATTGATCATCAGCTTCTTGAAGTTGATGCAGATGCTCAAGCGGAAGAAGAATGGGTGAATCATGCCAATGAGCTGGCTCAGGCAAGTCTGCTACCAAATACGGATTCTTGGTATATGGGTGCCAATATTCCCGGAAAACCACGCCGTTGCCTGGTGTATTTAGGTGGAGCACCGAAGTATCGTGCGATTTGTGATGAGATGATTGCTAAAGGTTATCAGGGTTTTCATTTTAAAGCAGGCGATCCTAACAGTACTTTACTTCAACAAGTGTCTTGATCGGTCAGGAGAATTCATATGCCAATTACTCAAGAAATTGCAACTCTACTCGGTCAGATCCAAGAAGCAGGAGTGAAACCTTTTCATCAAAGTCAGGTAGATGAAGTGCGTGCAGTAGTTGAATCATTCCACAACATGCAAAAGCCGGTCGAGGTGAAAACCCAAACGACCGATGTTGAGTACCGCACAGGAACTTATCTGCGCATTTATCAGCCAGAACTTGCAGGAAAAACACTCCCTGTGCTGGTGTATTATCATGGAGGTGGCTTTGTCGCTGGTTCGCTGGCTGTAGCCGATGAAACTTGCCATGTGCTGGCGCAAATGAATCAACATATTGTGGTGTCAGTGGATTACCGTTTGGCGCCTGAGCATCCGTTTCCAGCCGCACATGAAGATGCCAGACAGGGATTGGAGTGGGTGTTTCAACATATTCAAGAATATGGCGGTGACGAGAATCAAATCTCAGTCATAGGTGACAGTGCAGGAGGGAATCTTGCAACGACATCTGCGTTATGGGCTGTATCACAGGATATGAAGATTGCCAAACAGATCTTAATATATCCAGTGATACAGCCTGAGATGGATTCTGCCTCAAGAAATGATGAAAATGGTTATCTAATTTCGCAACAGGATATGGACTGGTTCTGGAAAAATTATCAGATCCAAGATGGGCAGTCTATTCAATATTCACCTTTACAGTATGACAATCTATCCGCTGCGCCAGAAACTTTAATTGTGACCACCGAATATGAAGTATCGCGGGATGATGCGGAATATTATGGATTCCGTTTAATCGAACAAGGTATAACCACCACCATCAAGCGTATTCGGGGTGGTGTACATGGTATTTTCTGGCTATCTACAGTCGTGCCTGAACACCAGACGATTCGGGAGGAAATTGCTCGATTTTTAAAGAAATAACTCCCATTCAAAACCAGCCAGTGAATGGCTGGTTTTCACATTCAAAGCGCATTAATCTTATCGATATGTGCTTGATATGCTCGATGAGATTGAAGAATGAATCAAAGGAGCAAAACGTAGTGTTTTGTAGTTTTGTCATCTTTGACACTGTATTTCTAAATTGGCGATCTATACACTGACCTAGAAACGCCTGCTTATTTATAAAAATAATAATATATTCAAACAGTTCAGGAAATTTGAAATTAATTGAGGGATGGAGTAATACTCAATGAAAAATTATATGGATATATCGGTTAGCGATTTTATTAGTAAAAATTTCTTTTGAAAGTGAGGACGGTAAAATCTGGTTCGATGGAGATCGATCACTTCTCTTTAATGCGAATAGTTTGTATACACTGAAGCATTTTTTAATTGATGAATATGGGATTGATCTAGCTAAAAAAGTTATCTATCGCTGGGGTTATGAAATTGGTAGTGAAGATGCTGTGCGAGCGCTCAAACTGCGCGCAGATGATCAGTTGTCAGCTTTTGTGGCCGGACCTCAACTGGCCAAGATTCGTGGCATGGTAAATGTTGATATTGAGACGCTGGATTTCAATCCCAAGCAGAACAAGTTTAAAGGTATATTCAAATGGAATGACTCCTATGAAGCCTATGCACAAATTAAGAACAGGTCTTACTCGACACACTGTTGCTGCTGGTGGTTGACGGGCTATTCCAGTGGTTATACCTCAAAATTTTTAAATGCTCCCTTTCATTATGTCGAAACACATTGTGTTGCCAAAGGAGATGAGTGTTGCCGGATTGAAAGCCATGAAGGTCAGGACCGTCATTTTGGCCTGAAATCTGAATATTTCATTGAAACTATTAAACCATTATTTTCCAACAGCTACTTTGATGCCATAGGAAAATCCAAGACCTTTGCCAGAGTGTGCCAGTTATTGCTCAAGGCAGCAGAGTCGGATATTACGGTATTGCTACAAGGCAGTACAGGGGTTGGGAAAGAAGCATTTGCGCGTGGTATCCATCAGAATAGTGCCCGTAAAGATAAAGAATTTGTCGCAATTAACTGTGCCTGTCTGCCAGAGCAACTGATTGAAGCGGAATTGTTTGGTAGTAATAAAGGCGCATTTACCGGGGCGACTGAAAACCGCATTGGTAAATTTGAACGGGCAGATGGGGGCACCATTTTCCTGGACGAAATTATCGAGCTATCCCCTAAAGCACAGGCGTCTTTGCTTCGTGTTTTGCAAACTGGAGAGTTTGAACGGGTGGGGGATACCAAGACTCGCAAGACCAATGTCAGGGTGGTGGTCGCTTGTAATGAAAGTCTGAAAAAAGCAGTAGATGAAGGACGTTTCCGCAGTGATTTATATTACCGGCTTGCCACTTATCCGGTATTAATCCCATCATTGAAGGAGCGTCGGGAAGACATTAATTTACTGCTGGAATATTATATTCGGTTTTTTGAAAAGCAGTACGAGAAGACCTTCAACGGATTTAGTGACCGGGTTTATGCTTTCTTCAATAGTTATGAGTGGCCGGGGAATATCCGCGAACTGCGAAATATTGTGGAACGGGCAGTGCTATTGTCCAATGATGCGCCATTGGACTTAGAAGACCTGATGTTGGAAGATAATGTAATTCAGAGCTTTGTTAGCCAACATAAGCAGAAAGTGAATGGCATCAAAGGCATTGCTACTCATAGTGATCTGGATCAGTTCATTGAAAATCTGATGCACAATTCAGAACAGCTAGATATTGAATATGTCGAAGCCACGATTTTACAAACAGCTTTGCAAAAGTATCGCGGCAACGTGTCGAAAGCTGCACGTTATTTGAATATGACACGAAGTGCACTGGAATACCGATTAAAAAAGCACGCAGTAATATAAGTTGAGGGTGTTTGGGTATGAAATATAGAGCCTTAGGATAAGGCCCTATATTTCTTTAAGCGATAATCCAATGTTGCCCGGCTAATGCCGAGTAAACGTGCTGCTTCGGAGACATTGTTCTGACTCTGTTGCATAGCTTGTACAATAATCTGCTGTTCGTAATGCTCCAATGAAAAGTCAGGAGTAAATAGTTCTGCAATTTTTTGTGAATTAAATGATTTGGAAGGGAATGTTTCCCGATAGCTATTTGCCTCAGCGGCTACAACATCGGGAAATAAATCGCGTAGTTTAATCTCTTGTTGATCATCTGTGAGTAGTGCTGCGCGTTCCAGCACATTCTCTAATTCACGGATATTGCCTGGCCAATTATAATTTATAAAGAAATGTTTGGCTTTGTCACTCAGTCCTTTAAATTTTTTGTCATATATATTTTCAAAGCGTTTAAGAAAATGACTGACCAGCAGGGGAATGTCCTCCCGCCGTTCGCGTAATGGCGGAATACGTACCGGAAAAATGTTTAGGCGAAAATACAGATCGGCACGGAATCGACCCTCTTTGACAGCTAATTCTAGATCTTCATTGGTAGCAGCTACCACTCTAACATCGACTTTTCGGGTCTGATAATCGCCTACACGCTCAAATTCACCTTCTTGCAGCATTCGTAATAAGGCTGCTTGGGCACGAGGGGATAACTCAGCCAGTTCATCCAGAAAAATCGTACCTTGATGGGCACGTTCAAATTTACCTATTCGTTGACTGACTGCTCCTGTGAAAGCCCCCTTTTCTACGCCAAAGAGCTCAGCTTCAATGAGGTCATGTGGGATACAAGCACAGTTAACTGCGATAAAAGGCTTATCTTTACGTGGACTTGCATAGTGAATACCTCGTGCAAAAGCCTCCTTACCAACACCTGTTTCCCCAGACAGGAGTACGGCCACTTTACTGCCAGCCGCTTTTTTGAGGAGGTCACAGACATTGCGGTAAGCCGCAGATTCTCCGACCGCATTAAACATGCTGTAGTCGACCTCGGCACGAGTATAAATATCGTGCTTTAGCTGATTCAATTCAGCGCGTAATGCAATGATTTCGTCCGATATAGGGTCAGGAGACATAAATTGTACAAGTTCTTCGGCATTTTCCCATTCAGTTAAGGGTTTACCAATGATCCGACAATGATCATGACCTTGGGCAATACATTGGGTTTCCTGATAAATAATGGTTTGTCCCATGACATAGCTGCTATATCCACAAGCATAGCCAAGTTGTAGCCAGCAAGCAGGTTCATCGGATTTACCAAATTCGCTCAGGTGAACTTCACCTTCAAAGGAATGTCGCCAGTTAAAGTCGGCATAGAACTCATGGTTGCGATGGCTCAGCTGAAGTGTATTGACTTCGACCTGTACCATCCCACGAATACCATGCATTTGTGGTCCTGCCATAAAAGCCTCTGTTTCATTGAGGTCTGGACGAAGTTGTGCAGTGGCTTCGGCATCTCGCATACCAGCCTGATAACCACAACGAATAAAGAACCTTTTGGCTGGTTCATAACCCAGCATATCGTGCAAGTCTTTGCGTAGAAAACCAAAAATATCGGTATGTAGCAACAACATACGATTTTCTTCAAACCAAATCTGACCATGAGCGGCATCGAACTTAATCCGGTCAATCAGGTCCTGAATATCTTGTTGTGGCTTCAAAAATGGCTGCATGCGCAATGTCCTTCATTTTATTCTGTGCTCAATATCCTATGAAGCACTTTTTCATTACTTGTGTACTAATAACGAACTCAAAATTTATACATATCATCATACTGTACATAAAGTGCATGAAAATGCCAGATGGATATTTATAAAAAAAAGAGTTGAAAATAGTCTTTCATCATTTGATAAATATTTTTTTAATTGTGTTCATCATTTGATGAAATCAAAATTCAAAAAAAAGACATTAAATACAATAAATATTATATAAATCAATATCTTAAAAAGTTGGCACACTAATTGATATATGTATGTGGAAGGAAGTTTGTCCAGCAAGAAGGATTCTTAGTCATGACAAATCAAATAGGGATGCCACAACTCACCAAATATATCCGGGTGACGGGTGACCGTGATGCTAAATTTGTTGAATTTGATTTCGCTATTCACGATCCAAGTCTGTTTGTCGAACTGGTGCTACCTCGTGAAGCTTTTATACAGTTTTGTGAGACCAATCAAGTCGTCGAGATGACTGAAGAACAGAAAACCAGAAATGATGAGGAAGAAGAAAAATGGCGCTATGGGACTGAAGTCACTTTAGTCAATGCACAGCGATATATCCCAGATCAAGAAGATCTTTAGAAATAGCTTAAGGAGATAGCCATGTCACTTGAAATTAAAACATCTAGTATTGAACCAATACGCCTGAGTTACGCCTACATTGAACGCCGTTTTGGCAATAAACCTGCAACCCGCTATCAGGAAGTCAGTTTTGATATTCAGGCTGAAACCAACTTCCATTACCGACCATTATGGAAACCTGAGAAAACACTGAATGATAAAACGCATACAGCTATTGTGATGCAGGACTGGTATGCATTTAAGGATCCACGTCAGTTTTATTATGGGACATATGTGCAACATCGCGCCCGTTTACAAGATACTGCCGAAGCTAATTTTAACTTTTTTGAGAAACGTCAGCTGGCTGTACATATTTCTGAAGAAGTCCGTGAAAAAGTGATTTCGTTGTTTATTCCATTCCGTCATTTGGAGCAAACCGCCAACCTGCACATGATGTCAGGAAGTGCTTATGGTTATGGCACGGTACTGACCCAAGCATGTATTTATGCGGCGATGGATCGGCTCGGCATGGCGCAATATATTTCTCGTGTAGGTTTAGCCTTGGATGGTGGAACGGGGGAGTCGTTAATACCTGCAAAACAGGCATGGATGAACGATACAGCTTGGCAAGGTTTACGCAAGCTATGTGAACAAAGTCTGACAGAACAAGACTATTTCAAGCTGTTTTTATTACAAAACCTAGTGATAGATAGTTTTATGTCTGAACTGGTCTATACCCAATTTGATCAATGGTTAGCAGATCACCAAGCTCGTGATTTGGCAATGCTCACCGAGTTTATGCAAGAAGCCTTAACAGATCTGCGCAAATGGTCAGACAGCGTACTTAAAACAGCGACAGCAGAATCAATTGAAAATAAGCAATTGTTAAGTCAATGGCTGGCGGAATACCTACCCGAAGTCAAAGCGGCATTTACACCTTGGGCACAACAAGCATTATCTGCAGGTGCCATTGAACTCGCTGAAAAAAAACTGCTGGAGCGCAGTAAAAAAATTGGAATAGATCTCGAACAAGTGGCACAGGCTTAAGGAGAAGCAGCATGTCTAAAGTGTATTTGGCATTACAAGATAACGATACCTCACGTTACATCATTGAAGCGATTGAAGAAGATAATCCTGACGCCACCATTCAGTATTTACCTGCCATGATTCGCGTAGAAAGTGAGAAAGGGCTGATTGTTCGTGCGGAAACGGTTTCGGAAAAATTGGGCCAAGAATGGGATATTCAATCTTTGCAGCTCAATATGATCACGTTGGGCGGTAATGTTGAAGAAGATGACGATACGTTCCGTCTACACTGGAATTAAAAAAAGTAAGCGTCAATGTGCCGCATTGAAGCGGTATATCAAAAGAATAAAGGACCTCAGGTATGAATTCTAAAATTAATGCAATTGGCAAAAAACTGAATGCCAAAGACCGTTACCGTGCACTCACGCGTGATCTGGACTGGGAATTTTCCTATGCAGACCGTAAAGAAGCATTTCCTTATGAAGAATTTGAAGGCATTAAAATTACGGATTGGTCGAAATGGGAAGATCCATTCCGCCTAACCATGGATGCCTACTGGAAATATCAAGCGGAAAAAGAGAAAAAGCTCTACGCAATTTTTGATGCTTTTGCACAAAATAATGGTCAGTTGAATGTCACCAACGAACGCTATTTAAATGCCATTAAACTGTTTTTAACTGCTGTAACGCCATTGGAATATCAAGCCTTCCAAGGTTATGCCCATGTAGGACGTCAGTTCAGTGGTGTTGGTGCACGTATTGCGTCCCAAATGCAGTCCATTGATGAATTGCGTCATGTGCAAACGCAGATTCATGCGATGAGCCATTACAACAAATTCTTTGATGGCTTCCAAGATTGGTCACACATGCATGACCGCGTTTGGTATTTATCTGTACCAAAATCATTCTTTGAAGATGCGCGTTCTGCAGGTCCATTTGAATTCTTACTGGCTATCAGTTTTGCCTTTGAATATGTGTTGACCAACTTGCTGTTTGTACCCTTCATGTCTGGTGCTGCACATAACGGTGATATGGCAACCGTCACATTCGGCTTTAGCGCGCAGTCAGATGAAGCGCGTCATATGACACTAGGACTGGAAATTGTCAAATTCCTATTGGAACAGCATGAAGACAACGTGCCGATCGTACAGGAGTGGATTGATAAATGGTTCTGGCGTGGCACTCGATTACTATCAATTGTCGGCATGATGATGGATTACATGCTGCCAAACAAAGTTATGTCATGGAAAGAAGCATGGGAAACCTATTTTGAAGAAGCGGGTGGTGCGCTCTTTAAAGACTTGAGCCGCTACGGCATTCGTATGCCTAAATATTCTGAAGTCATTGAAAAAGAAAAAGAGCATGTCTCGCATCAAGCATGGTGGATTTTCTATAACTTTGGTCATGCGGCTGGCTTCCACACTTGGATTCCAACCGATGAAGAAATGGATTGGTTATCAGAAAAATATCCAGACACGTTTGACAAGTATTACCGTCCACGTTGGGAGTTAGCACGCAAGATGGAAGCGGAAGGTAAACGTTTCTATAGTGCGGGCTTGCCACAGCTATGCCAAATCTGTCAGGTACCGATGACCTTTACTGAAATGGATGGCGATCAGACCATGTTCAGTTACCGCAGCAGTGTCTATAAAGGCGAGCGTTATCACACTTGTTCAGATGGTTGTCATGACATTTTCGAACGAGAACCGGAAAAGTACGTTCAAGCGTGGTTACCCGTGAATCAAATTTTGCAAGGTAATTGTGGTGGCCCTGATCTGGAAGTGATGTTGCGCGAATATTACCGCTTTAATGTCGGTGCCGATAATTTAGATATCGAAGGTTCTCCAGATCAAGCACGTTGGAAGAAATGGAAAGGTGTGGCTTAAGTCGAATGTTTGGATAGCCATTCACAGGGCTATCCACCTTCATCATGGAATTTAGGAGTTTAGGGAAATGCCAGTAAAAGCAATAAACAACCAATATGATTTTGAACCACGTGACTTACAAAAACACTATGGTGACAACATACTGATTTACGTGGGATGGGATCATCACACCTTATACTGTGCGGCACATGCCATGTTGGCATCTCCACAGCAAAGCTTTCAGGATTTAATTGATCAACAAATACAAGGTGGTTTCCACCAACATCCTGAATTTACTGAAATTGATTGGTCAAAAGTCGAATATTTGTTAGATGGTCAGTCGTTCCAACCGAAACTGGATCAAAGCTTGGCAAGTCAAAATATTGGTCATAAATCACTATTGCGCTTCATTACACCTGGGCTGGATGGTTACCAGCATCGTCATGTTTAAGGAGCGCTGAAATGAGTTATCAAGTCACGATTGAACCGATTGGAACCACCATTGAAGTCGAAGAAGATCAAACCATTTTGGATGCAGCATTACGTCAGGGTGTATGGCTTCCATTTGCCTGTGGTCATGGCACCTGCGGTACCTGTAAAGTGCAGGTGACAGATGGATATTATGATGTTGGTGAAGCTTCTCCATTTGCATTAATGGACATTGAGCGTGAAGAAAATAAAGTTCTCGCATGTTGCTGCAAACCAGAATCAGATATGGTCATTGAAGCTGATGTTGATGAGGATGAAGACTTCCTTGGTTATCTAGTCGAAGATTTTCAGGCTGAAGTGATTGAGATCAAAGATCTCTCACCGACAATTAAGGGCGTACGTCTAGCTTTAGACCGTCCAATGCAATTCCAAGCTGGGCAATATATCAATATACAATTCCCTGGAATTGAAGGTACACGCGCCTTTTCAATCGCCAATTCTCCAAGTGAGGAAGGTATTGTTGAATTACATATCCGCCAAGTACCGCGTGGCGCAGCGACTACTTATGTCCATGAATCATTAAAGACTGGCGACCAGCTAGAAATTTCCGGACCGTATGGACAATTCTTTGTACGCAAGTCTGATACGAAGGATGTGATTTTTATTGCAGGTGGTTCGGGCCTATCTAGCCCTCAATCAATGATTCAAGATTTATTAGAACAAGGTGATAACCGTACCATTTATTTATTCCAAGGTGCACGTGATGTTGCAGAACTGTATAACCGTGAAATATTTGAAGGTTGGGTAAAACAATATCCGAATTTCCGTTATATACCAGCCTTGAATGCCCCGAAGCCCGAAGACCAATGGGATGGATTTACCGGATTTGTACATGAAGCCGTAGCAGATTATTTTGAAAATAAATGTTCTGGTCATAAAGCTTATTTGTGCGGTCCACCACTCATGATTGATGCTGCGATTTCCACGTTAATGCAAAGTCGTCTGTTTGAACGAGATATTCATACAGAACGCTTTCTCAGTGCGGCCGATGGCGCATCGGATCAATCACGTTCAGCACTATTTAAACATATCTAATTGCCTGATAGGTGAACATAAAAAAAACAGCCAAATGGCTGTTTTTTTATCGAATTACTTAAAAATGATAAGCCAGTGTAAGGCTGTAGAGACTTGGATCAATTTTGAGATTACCTGCATCCGCACCATTGATTTTCACATCGCTGTCTACTTTGACATAACGATAATCAAAACCTAGACTAATTTTATTATTGATGAAATATTCTATGCCGGCGTTAAACGCGATGCCATGTGAATTGGACAGATCAACATCTGAACCATCTGTGCTGTCAGTATCATAAAAATAGACATAATTGTAACCGACTCCTAGATAAGGATTAATATTACCTTTGGGTTTGAAATGGTACTGGAGACTCAAGGTGGGTGGCAGATATTTGGTGCTGCCTAGTTTGACTCCATCACCATAAAAATTATGTTGTGGCGGGATACCAGCTAATAAATCCAGGCTGATGTTGTCACTGAGGAATAGCCCCATGGCTAGGGTTGGTCGATAACTTTCACCAATTGAGGTTTCAACACTGTTAAATAACAGGCCAGGATGTTTGTCTGCTTCAATCTGGGTAATACCAAACCGTAGATACTTGTCATGCGAAAGTAAAGGTGAGGCAGAAATTGCGGTGCTTACCGTTATGGCCAAACTGGTACAGAGTATTGTTTTTTTCATCAAATTTATTCCTTTAAATATAGTCAATTTCATTACTTTGAAATTGATTAGGAATATTGCAATAGTTGTACCATGTTTATTTTTTTAAAAAAATCAATAACTTGTTTGTTTTTTTAGATTTATGGTTTTAATCATTTCATTTATTAGATAAAAAGTACGATTGAAATTTAATGAAATAATGAAATTTGCATTTCAATAAAATATGT
Source organism: Acinetobacter sp. 24-47-67 (assembly GCF_056779735.1). Classification (NCBI taxonomy): domain Bacteria; kingdom Pseudomonadati; phylum Pseudomonadota; class Gammaproteobacteria; order Moraxellales; family Moraxellaceae; genus Acinetobacter; species Acinetobacter sp. 24-47-67. The sequence goes on along the minus strand of NZ_JBWYIK010000001.1, from coordinate 580,413 downwards.
ATTTGAGAAGAGTCAAGAATTATCGTTCTAGACTCTCCTTAATTCAACTTACCATTAAAATGATTTAAACCTTATTGTGTGTTTTTATCCAGTCTTTTTGAACTTGTTGTGCAATAGTCGGATAGTCCATCACAAAACGAATGTGGCTTTCAACGCCAGTTTTTAATGTCGCATCATCTACAATAAATTGAGGGTTATGATTGGGTGCAGCCTTACTCATCTCTTGATCTTGAGGTGTTGCACCAATGAAAATGAACAATGAAGGCATAAGTTGACCATAATAGGCAAAGTCTTCACTTGCACTCGCATTGTTCTCGAGTACATGTAATTTATCTTCGCCATGAACTTTCGCAAGTGAGGGCGCGATGAGTTGAGTTAGTGTTTTATCGTTCGTAGTGACGGGGGCATAAGCGGCAATTTCTACTTTGGCTTTTACGTCATTTGCATGAGCATTATGTTCGATGAGCTTTGGTAAATCCTTGAGAATATTCTGGCGGACTTCTTCATTATTTGATCGAATCGTGCCAACCATATTGACTTGCTCTGGTATCACATTTCCTACCGTTCCACCTTGGATACTGCCAATACTGATTGCCCCCATACCTTTGGTTAAATCTGCACGACGGCTGATTAAACTCTGCATATTACCAATCATTTGAGATGAAGCGTAAATGGGATCGCGTCCAAGCCATGGCATAGAACCATGAACTTGTTTTCCACTGACCTGAATGCGCAAGTGATCTGCACTGTTTAAAATAGTGCCATCTTTATAAAAAATATGACCACTTGGCATACCTGCCATAACATGCATACCGAAGATCACTTCAGGCTTAGGATTTTTTAAAGCCCCATCTGCAATCATCTTACGTGAACCAATTTGATCGCCATGGCTAAAGTTATCAATATCTGCTCCACCTTCTTCAGCTGGTTGGAAGACAAACACAACAGTACCTGCAATTTTATCTTTATTTTCCGAAAGCACTTTTGCAGCGCCGAGTAACATTGCTGTGTGAGCATCATGTCCACAGGCATGCATCACTGGCGTTTCTTTACCTTGATAGGTTGCCTTTGCTTTACTCGCAAAAGAAAGTCCTGTTTTTTCCTCGATAGGTAATGCATCCATATCTGCACGTAATGCCATCACTGGGCCAGGTTTTGCACCTTTAAGAATTCCGATTACACCTGTTTTGGCATAGCCTGTGCGGACTTCAATTCCATATTTTTTTAATTCTTTTTGAACCAGAGCCGAGGTTTTAAATTCCATATTGCCGAGTTCGGGATGTTGGTGAATGTGCTGTCTTAATTTGATGGTATGTTGTTCAACCGCGTTCACACCGTCATCAACCCAATCTGCAAAACTCAAGGTTGAAGAAAGGGACAAGATAGTACAAGCAGAAATTAGCCTAAGTGATATCATGAACTCAATGTCCTAAAAATCCTAAAGTTTTATGAGCTTCTCATTCACTTCTGATGGTTGCAAAACTTAACAGGTATATCGAAATACATGAAAAGTATAGTGACCATGAAGCATTGATTTTTAATGCTTTATCCATAGATTTAAAGTTGTTATTATTTGTAAACTATTCATTTTGAATAATTATTTTAATAGTTGTGGGGGAGTTAATGAGTGTTGAAGAAGAACTAAAGCATAATCAAGATGTCATGATTCAACTGCCGTGGACTGTTCCACAGCAGCCGTTATTAATGACACAAATTCAGGTTGACCCTGAAACAAAGAAAATTCCACTCGATATAAAACATTCAACTGATACGACAGCGATTTGGATTACTGGATTATCATTTATCGTGACAGCATTCATTGTATATATGTCCACAAAGCAACAGATAAAAGCGAACAGAGAGTTAATAGAGAGTCAAAAAGATCATTTTGAAAAAGAATTAGTATTTAAAAACAAACAAGTTATAACTCAAAATTTTATTCAATATGCTTCGAAATTCATTAGTGGACAAGCAAATCTTATTATAAAACTAAGAGACTTTGGGGTATTTTACGGTTCTATTAGTGAAAAGGAAAAATTGGATCGAACTACACATGTGGGGCAGATATATCAAGAGTTAAGAGATATCTCAAATCAAGTTTTACAAGATTATCATGTCTTAGAGCTATTTTTATTGAATAAAGGCCGTTCAATCACCAATTTAGAAGTAAAAAATAGACTGTTTTTTAACTTATTATGGAGATATTTAGAAATTTTATTAGATGAGCCTAAATCAGAGTCATGGTTGAAAAAAGAGGACATAACACTTAGTGATCTGTTAGAACATAGGGAATTTCAAAATATAGGAAGTGAGCTTAAAAAGAATTTAGGTGAAGATAATATTACAATTTACTTGCTGCTAAATGAGTTAAGTAGACAGATTAGCAAATTAATTAAAGCCGAATTAAAAAAAGCAGCCTAAGCTGCTTTTATAAATCACTTCTCTTTCGGTTCAGGCGGTGTCAATCCAAACTGTAAATACGCCTGATTCGTTGCAATACGACCACGCGCAGTACGCATCACATAACCTTGCTGAATCAAGTAAGGCTCAATCACATCTTCCAGTGTGCCTGAGTCTTCTGCCATAGCCGCTGCTAATGCTTCAACACCTGCAGGACCACCATCAAAACGTTCTAATAACATGGATAAATAACGGCGGTCGAGTGTATCTAAACCATCTTTGTCCACATTCAACATATCAAGCGCACGTTGCGCCATTTCTTGTGTGACTTCACCAGTACCTTTCACTTGCGCATAGTCACGTACACGACGCAGTAAACGGTTTGCGATACGAGGCGTACCACGAGAACGACGAGCCACTTCCTTCGAACCAGCTTCTGTGATTGGAACATCCATCAGATTTGCAGAACGAGTCACGATATGGGTCAAATCTTCAACCGAATAGAACTCTAATCGTTGGACAATACCAAAACGATCTCGAAGCGGAGAGGTCAGTAAACCGGCACGAGTAGTCGCAGCGACTAAAGTGAATGGCGGTAAATCCAACTTAATTGAACGCGCAGCAGGGCCTTCACCAATCATAATATCCAGTTGGTAATCTTCCATCGCGGGATAAAGGATTTCCTCGATCACTGGAGAGAGACGGTGAATCTCATCAATAAATAAAACGTCACCTTCTTCTAAGTTGGTGAGCATTGCTGCCAAATCACCAGCGCGCTCTAACACAGGTCCAGAAGTTGATTTCAAATTACCACCCATTTCACGCGCGATAATATTGGCAAGTGTGGTTTTACCTAAACCCGGAGGACCAAAAATCAAGGTATGGTCTAAAGCTTCACCACGTCCACGAGCTGCACCAATGAAAATTTCCATCTGCTCACGCACAACAGGCTGACCAATATAATCATCTAATGATGTTGGTCGAATGGCACGATCAAAATGATCTTCTGGTTTTTCAGAACCACTGATAATACGGTCTTGCATAATATGAGATCTTATTTATTCATCGATTTTAAAGCAGCACGGATAATATCGGATGCCTCAGTGAAGTCACTTTTAACGGTATTGACTAACTTTTGTGCTTCTAGTGGCTTGTAACCTAATGACTGTAAAGCAGCTTCAGCCTCAGCGACAGCAGAGTTACCCGTAAACTGAATTTGCGCTGTTGTAGAGTTTGATGTAGATGGCTGAGCTGCAAGCGCTTTAAAGCGATCTCGAAGTTCAATCATCAAACGCTCTGCAGTCTTTTTACCAACACCTGGAACTTTGACTAAAGTGTTTACATCTTCATGTTCAACGCTATGAATGAGCATGTCTACGCTGAGTGTTGAGAGAATACCCAATGCCATTTTGGGACCAACGCCGTTCACTTTAAGTAAAGTGCGGAAAATACTTTTTTCTTGTGCGTTGGAAAATCCATACAGTAATTGGGCATCTTCACGTACAGCCAAATGCGTCCACAATGTGACTTTTTGTCCTTTCTGTAATTGGCAAAATGTTGAAAGAGGTGTATCAACCTCATAGCCAACACCATTTACATTCAATAAAACTGTTGGTGCTTCTAAAGTAAGCACTTCACCAATAAGACATCCAATCATTCAATTATTTCACTTATTTGTCGATGTTAAATTCACTATGTCAGCATAGTAGTGTTCATTGCTTCAGAACGCAAAATCAAAAAACACTTTATGCTCTTTTCCTGAACACTAAATTTAAGTTTTATAAAAATCCAACTTTATTCCCTTGAAGTTCCTGTGCCAAATGATAAGCCTGATGATCTGAAAATTTTGAGATCACATCTAAGACTTGCATGATATTGTCATAGTGATCATCACTAAAACGAACACCTAAGCCTGAGATAATAGACAGTAAACGTCCTTCCTTAAAGTTATGAATTTTATTGGGTGTCGTAAGCGGAATAAATGCATCTAGTATGTGCTGTAAGCTTTGATGTGCAATGATTTCTAAACCAGATTTTTGAGGGTGCTCAAAGATTTTCTCCCGCGCTAAATTCTTTGCACAATCAATTCCTGATTCGATATCGGGCGAGCAATATTGGAGCAAACTACCTTTAAGCTGTCCTGACAAAATTTCAAAATGATGTTTAGTAAAAGCGGAAGTGACTTCATCAACCAAGCGTTTCATCACACGACCACGCAATGCTGCAATCTTTTGTTGCCACGTGGTGTATGGCATTGCAAGTTCAGCAGGCGTGCCATAGTCACCGAGCAGATTTAAAAAAATAGGTTCGACTTGCTCATAGCTGAGCATGTTAAGAATAATGCCATCTTCTAAATCGATCAGGGCATAACAAATATCATCCGCAGCTTCAAGTAAATAGGTGAGTGGATGGCGACAGAAATGATATTCACCATATTGTATAAGACCTAATTGGTGACCAATTTGTTGCAAAATTTCTTTTTCAGATTGATAGCAACCAAACTTAGCTCGTTTACTGGCAGGCGTATTTCCCTGAGAGTCGATGGGTTTAGAAAGCCATGGGTACTTTAAGTAAGCTCCTAAGGTTGCGTAAGTGAGGCGCATTCCACCGTCATTAGGGTGATAGTCAATTTTCGTGAGTAGACGAAGACCTTGAGCATTGCCCTCAAACTGGCGAACATCGGCCTGCTGTTCAGGGGTTAAACTCGATAAAAAATCGCCGTGTGATGCATCATCAAACCATTCACGAATAGCGTACTCACCTGCATGACCAAAAGGAGGATTACCAATATCGTGTGCAAGACAAGCTGCTTGAATAATTGCACCGACATCTGCAGGAGAGATCCACATAGGTAACTCATCACGAATTTTTTCAGCTGCCAGCATTCCCAAAGAGCGTCCGATGCAAGAAACTTCAAGGGAATGTGTTAGACGCGTATGAATGCCATCATGTTGAGTCAGGGGGTGAACTTGAGTTTTACGGTTAAGTTGCCTAAAACTCTGAGAAAAAATAATACGATCGTAATCTTTATGGAAGGGGCTACGTGCTTGTTCTGTATTTTGTTTTGAACTACCAAATCGAACTGTTGATAACAGTTCCAGCCAACGCATTTGAGTCATTTATCATTATTCATCATTACTGTATGGAACCATCATGCCAAAAAAATAGTGAAAAATATATGCTGACACGACATAATTTGGCGCATTGAAAATGCATTTCAGAAAAGTTTAAGAAGTAAAATAATAAGTATTAAGGTGTTGATTTTAAGAATTATTATCCTAATATAATTCAATTTCTTCACTCTGAAATCATATAAGAGTCTCTAATTGATTTTAAAGATAGATATCAATCATGAGATGATGCGTGGATGCTCATCGGTTCGATAATTTTTTATCGAGATAGTATGCATAATGTATCTACTTTTTATGCCGATTGTTGATCAAATTGATCCTACGATTGGCATAACATTTCAATAAAGCTATTGAAATTTGTCTATTTTGACCTCATGTTATCCTCATAAAGATGAATTATAGAGATGTGAATTTATATGTTATTTCATTTGCCGAAACTTCCTGCCGAAATTCGAGTCACTCACTTAAATGCGCGTATTAATGAACAACGAAAAAAAATTGCGCAAAGTACGGCATCTAAACTTGAACTTCTGCAGTTGTCTCAGCAGTTTTCAAAAGAAGCACGCACGCGTAAAAAGAATAATCAGAAAGTATATGTAATTGATTTTGAAGGTGACATGGCAGCTTCAGCTGTAGAGAATCTTCGTGAAGAAATTACTTTGATTTTGGCGACTGCTAAAGCAGGGCGTGATCGTGTCGTAGTTCGTTTGGAAAGTCCAGGTGGGATGGTACATGGTTATGGACTTGCGGCTGCTCAACTGGTGCGTCTGCGCGATGCTGGTTTTCATCTAACCATTTGTGTTGATAAAGTCGCAGCAAGTGGTGGATACATGATGGCATGTATCGGTAACGAAATTATTTCTGCTCCATTTGCAGTGATTGGTTCAATTGGCGTTGTTGCTCAAGTGCCTAATTTTAATCGTTTACTCAAAGAACATAATGTTGATTTTGAGCTTTATACTGCGGGTCAATATAAACGTACCGTGACCATGTTTGGCGAAAATACGGAAGAGGGTAAAGCAAAGTTTGAAGAAGAGTTGCAACAAACGCATGCATTGTTCAAGCATTTTGTTGAAAAATATCGTCCACAGTTAAATGTTGAAAAAGTAGCAACAGGTGAACATTGGTACGGTCAAGATTCATTAGATTTGAATTTGGTTGATAAGCTTCAAACCTCGGATGAGTATTTATTAAGTTTATTGACAGTGCATGATGTTTACTTGATTCAAACTCGCCGTAAACCTACCTTAGGTGAGAAATTAGGACTGCAAGCGGCACAAATGGCGGACAGTTTGATTCCTGCTGTGATGAATAAAGTTATGGACACTTTAGTCAAAACTAATGCGAACTTAGTGCAACTACGTGATCCTAAACTTTAAATTTGATGAAATAAAAAAAGCCAATCTAATGATTGGTTTTTTTTATGATTTATCATTTGTATGGTCGAGAGTCTAATTTTCGATATAACATCACTATTCCTGTGATCATGGACCCAAGTGTTGCGAACAACATATCTTTATGGGCATCCCAAATATCACCTTGTTGACCATTATAATTTTCTGCTGCCTCATGGGAAAGATTAATTGCAATCAACCATTCAATCCATTCGTAAATGAGACTGGTGACCATGACAAACTGAACAACAATAAGAAAAAGTACTCGTTCAGATAATTGGGGTAAATAGAATTGAATGATTCTATGGAAAAAAGGATAGAGAAGTAGACCATAGGTAAAATGGACCAAGCGATCATACATATTTCGCTCCCAACCCATCTGTGCATTTAAATCTATGCCGAAGTTGTGCATCAACCATTCATTATAGGGAACATACGAATATAAATAGTGTGCCCCAAGAATATGAATGATCAGAAATCCAATATAGAGAGAAAATGCGATAAAACTCAAACCAACTTTCTTTTGTATATAGATCAAAAACACCAGCATTAAAGCTGTGCCAAGTTGATGTAAGCTATAAGAAGCATATTCAAGAGGCTTTATACTTGCCAAGATCAGCACCATTATGAAAATGAAGAATACGAGGTGGTGTTTAGGAGTAAATTTTTTGTAGTGCATTTTGTTATATGTTGATTTGATTAATTTCTTCATATGATTGTAATGGATCAATCCTGAGAATAAGCTGCAGATCGCATTATTTTTATAAATAGTTGTTTATATCAATAGCTCATTGCAATCAGGATGATCAGTTAGAATATGATTTAGTTTGAGTTTTTATTATGACGGTTTCAGCTGCTTTTCTTGCACAGCAAAATGCATATTTTCATTATGAGTTTGAAGAGCTTACTTTGGATGACTTTCCTGAAGAGATCTCAGTATCACTCCGAGGAATGATGTTTAGGCATGACATTCAATATGCTCAAGTGACTCATTATATTTACTATAGCGATGTTTTAACTGGTGATGAATTAGAAAAGCTCAGAACTGACTTTATACGTTACTGTCCTGATGAAGCATGATTTTTATTGAAACATTTGATGAGTCTCATACAAAAAAAGCGAAGCCTAAGCTTCGCTTTTTTATTCAATACTATTTAGATTTTAGCAATCAAATCTTTAATTTGTTTCGCTTGCTCAGCAGCATTACCTGTATAAGATGCAGGTGTCATTTCAGCAAGACGCGCACGATCTGCTGCAGGAACAGCTTCTAATTCGTTACCATTCACAAAATTCACCATCATTTCGCGAGTCATTGCTTGACCACGAGTAAGGGCTTTAAGTTTTTCGTATGGTTTTTCAACGTTATAACGACGCATTACTGTTTGAATTGGTTCAGCAAGAACTTCTTGAGCGTTGTCTAAGTCTTCAAGAATACGGTCGGCATTCAATTCAAGTTTGCCCACACCTTTCAAGCAAGCTTCAAATGCGATCAAGCTTTGTGCAAAACCAACGCCCATGTTACGAAGAACAGTAGAGTCAGTTAAGTCACGCTGCCAGCGAGAAATTGGAAGCTTTTCACCAAGGTGAGCAAGGACTGCATTAGCAATACCCAAGTTACCTTCAGAGTTTTCAAAGTCGATTGGGTTCACTTTGTGTGGCATTGTTGAAGAACCAACTTCGCCTTCTTTTAATTTTTGTTTGAAGAAACCAAGAGAGATATAACCCCAAACATCACGGTTGAAATCGATGAGGATTGTGTTGAAACGACGAAGCGCATCAAACAATTCAGCCATGTAGTCGTGCGGCTCAATTTGAGTTGTATACGGGTTAAACGTGAGACCTAAAGATTCAACAAATGCTTGCGAGTGAGCAGGCCAGTTAATTTCAGGGTAAGCAGAAAGGTGAGCATTATAGTTACCTACCGCACCATTGATTTTACCTAGAAGCTCAACATTATTGAATTGTTTGATTTGGCGTGCAAGACGGTATGCCACGTTCGCCATTTCTTTACCCAATGTTGTTGGGCTTGCAGTTTGACCATGTGTACGAGACAACATTGGTTGATCTGCGTGTTTTTCTGCAAGTGCAACAATTGAGTCCACGATTTGTTGCATAGACGTAGCTAGTACTTCACGACCGCTTTTCAGCATAAGCGCATGAGACAAGTTGTTGATGTCTTCAGATGTACAAGCAAAGTGAATGAATTCACCTGCATTTTTAAGTTCATCAATGTTTGCAATTTTCTCTTTTAAGAAATATTCAACCGCTTTTACATCGTGGTTGGTTGTGCGTTCGATTTCTTTGATACGGTTAGCATCGTCTTCAGAGAAATTTGCAACGATTGCATCTAAAGCTGCATTTGTTTCGTTAGAAAAAGCTGGCACTTCAGTAATTTCTGGGCGATTTGCAAGTGCTTGTAACCAGCGCACTTCAACAGTCACACGAGCATGGATTAAACCAAACTCAGAGAGGAAAGGGCGCAAAGCATCACATTTGCTTGCATAGCGACCATCTAATGGAGAAAGTGCGGTTAAAGCGTTCATAGCAATTCCTTAAACTTTGGAATGAAACGTAAAACAGAACTCGATATACATCAGGTTAAACCACCTGAAACTGTAAACGAGCGAGATCTTGAATATCTTTCAGTAACTTGCGTTTGGTGAAGACCATGCTCCATGAACTTCCACCTGACTGACGCCATAAATGCGCCATCTGTAAACCTGTAAACAATGAAGCACGAATACGATTGGTGTGCGAAGAATCCTTAAAAGCTTCTGCATTGCCTTTCACCATAATGCGAGGATTAATCTGTCCTGCAGTTTCGACATAGGTTTGAGCAAGGTTTGCAAGAATACTTGGATGTAGATAATTATGATCAAAAAAGGAGAGTTGCTTTAGTATTTTTTCTTGTGATTTTTCAATAATTTCAACGAATTTTGGGTTGCTATATACTTTCTTTTCTAAATGTAATAATGCCATCGCATAGGACATTGGAAGTTTTGCATTGGCAAATTTAGGTATTCTTGATTTTGGTGCAGTATTGAATGGTTGGGTGATGCTACTTTCTAAAGTTTTCAATCCCAGAGAAATATCTGCAAGCTGGTTAAAAAAATCTAAGGTTTGACAATTCTTATTGGAAGTAGGGCGAATATTTAAACTCGCCTTAATTAATTGTTCTAAATAGAAGTTACCGTTTTCACCAGTATTTTGTCGACCTGCAATGGCTGTCATATGTGTCAGCTGAGTCGATTGAAATACTGCTGCCAAAGCCAAAGCTCTGTTTTGTCGATCATTCAGAGTCTGAAGCTGCTGGAACGGTAACTCTGTCATGCCTGAAAATTCCTTTAAATAAAATCAGGTTTAGGCGCATTGGTATGATGAATCACACCGCCACCTAAACAAACTTCATCCGCGTAAAACACAACGCTTTGTCCTGGCGTAACAGCACGTTGAGGTTCATCAAATTCTACACGTACACCTTGCGGTGCATTTGGGTCATTAAATAAGACACATGCTTGATCAGGTTGTCGATAGCGAGTTTTCGCTGTGCAACGGAAACCATTTTCTGGAATCTCTTGCTCACCTGCAACCCAATCAATCGCTTCAGACCATAACATGGTACTTTGCATGAGGGGATGCTCATGACCTTGGCCAACAACTAAACGATTGCCTTCGATATCTTTGTGTAATACGAACCAAGCACCTTCTTCAGCGCCTTTCATTCCACCGATACCAATACCACCACGTTGACCGAGCGTATAGTACATTAAGCCGTGATGATCACCAACCTCTTTACCATCTTCAAGGACAATTTTACCCGGTTGAGCAGGTAAATATTGCTTCAAGAAGTCATTAAATCGGCGTTCACCAATAAAACAGATACCTGTAGAGTCTTTTTTCTTCGCTGTTACAAGACCTAAATCTTCAGCAATTTTACGAACTTGAGGCTTTTCAATTTCACCGACAGGGAACAAGGTTTTGTTAATTTCACGACCATGAACGGCATGTAGGAAATAAGTTTGGTCTTTGTTGTTATCCACGCCACGGAGTAAAGGCGCATATTGCTCACCTTTAGAGTTGGTCATGGTTTCACCGCGACGAGCATAGTGTCCTGTCGCGATGAAGTCAGCACCTAATTTCATGGCATGATCGAGGAATGCACGGAACTTTATTTCTTTATTACATAAAATATCTGGGTTTGGGGTGCGCCCCGCAGCATATTCAGCCAAGAAGTGCTCAAATACACGATCCCAATATTCCATTGCGAAGTTGGCTGTATGTAATTTGATACCGATACGATCACAGACGGCTTGCGCATCTGCAAGATCATCCATAGCCGTGCAGTATTCTGTGCCGTCATCTTCTTCCCAGTTTTTCATGAAAAGACCTTCAACTTGATATCCTTGTTGAAGTAATAAAGCCGCAGAGACAGATGAGTCTACACCACCTGACATACCGACGATGACACGTTGTTGCATAGGATTAGGCATCCAAATTTGAAATTAAGGGAGAGTTTTGGTGCTCATAAACGAGCGATAAAGGAAATTTTTGTCCTGATTGGGCATCTTGAATGGCTTTGATGACCAATGGGCTACGCGCGCGTGCCGTTTCTAACAGCTCATCTAGGCTCATCCAAACTGTACCTACGATACCTGTATCTAATGTTGCATTGGCAAAATACTGTGTTGATTTTGCTAAAAAACAGAAGCGGTAATAGGTACGATCTGGAAACATAGGTGGGGTATAGGTATATATACCCAATAAATCTGTGACTTCAACTTGGTGACCTGTTTCTTCCATGGTTTCACGAACCGCGGCTTGAATAAGGGTTTCACCAGCTTCAACATGACCTGCAGGTTGATTAAAAACGGTGTGCATGACACCTTCTGTTTGTTCTTCTACAAACAGATATTTACCATCTTTTTCAACCACTGTTGCAACAGTGACGTGAGCAGTCCAAGCGGTCATAAAAAAGCACCAGATGAAGGGAAGGCATATTGTATAAAATTTTGAGGTGTGTGGCTATGATGGGAGGGGATTTCTTTGAAGGCGTTCTATCTTAAGTTTAACTAAGAAGTTCTTTGGATCAATAATTTAATAAAGGGCGTGGAACATGAAGAATCAACAAAAAAGCCCAATTTAAGTAAATTGGACTTTTGAATGTAATTTAAGATTATGATTTATATGAAATAAAAAAGATAATTTCGCATAAGGTGTATTATGTTAATTTTAGATAAAATTAATACTTAAAGTTAAAAGAATAACTTCTTAAAAAATGATTACGGTCATATGAAAATTTTTTACAGGTTCAAAGTAATTATTCCAATTGAGTGCCATTGCTATTTCTAGGTGGCTAGTCTATTTTATTGGATATGAATTATTCTTCATTACCTAAAAGACCACGTGGTCGGCCAACTAAACATGGCTGTAACTATGCAGACACTAAAGAGGTGTTAATCCGCCGGGGTCTCGAGTTATTGACCGAACGTGGGATGAATGCCATGAGCTTGGATGAGCTGATGAAATCAGTTCAAGTTCCTAAAGGGTCTTTCTATCATTATTTTGCAAGTAAAGAGGCTTTTATTTTAGAAGTCTTAGATACTTATGAGCTTTATTTTGTGAAGCGATTGAATAAGCTTTTAAGTCAAACCGATCTTTCCCCCTTAGAAAGGCTGCAAAATTTTGTAAATGATGCGTGTGAAAAATTGCAAAAATACGACTTTAAACGCGGTTGTATTTTAGGGAACCTCGGTCAAGAAGTTGCTTATTTACCTCCTGAGATCATTGCTCGAATTGAAAGTATCTTTAAAGTATGGGAGAAAATGGTTTCTGATTGCCTGTATCAGTCAGATTTGCAATATCTACAATCTGACTGTGATGAAGCTGCCTATCAGTTTTGGATTGGATGGGAAGGTGCAGTTCTGAGAGCGCGCTTGGTCAAATCCACCAGTCCTTTAGATGCATTTTATCGCTTATTTGCTGTAGGAGTAGAACAGTTTAACCATATTAAAAATTAAGCAAAAAATAAATGCAGACTTATGCATTTATTTTTTACTTAATTCTAGACAAGTAGTCTAATTAAATGAAGAGGAAGTTTTATGTACAAAGGTATCGTAATCACAAAAGATGAAGCAGGTTACATGTCAAAAATTGCAGAGATTGCCCCAAAGCTTTTGCAAGAAGAAGAAGTTTCAGTTGAAGTCCAATATTCAACATTAAATTATAAAGATGCTTTAGCCATTACAGGGCGTTCGCCAGTGGTGCGTAGTTTTCCGTTGACTCCAGGCATAGATTTTTCAGGTGTGGTGCTTGAATCAAAACATCCAGCATGGAAAGAAGGCGACGAAGTCCTACTAAATGGCTGGGGTGTCGGTGAAAAGTATTCTGGAGGACTGGCTGAGCGGGTGACTGTATCAGGGGATTGGCTCATCCAGAAACCTTCAGCTTTTTCTTTGAAAGATACGATGATCATTGGAACAGCAGGGTATACCGCTATGTTGTGTGTCATGGCATTGCAAAAGCATGGTATTAAGCCCAGCGATGGAAAAATTTTGGTGACGGGTGCAAATGGTGGGGTGGGCAGTATTGCCATTATTCTTTTGAACCATCTTGGTTATGAGATTACCGCTTCAACAGGTCGACCTCAGGAATCTGAATATTTAAATCGATTAGGCGCGAGTGAAATTATTGACCGTGCAGAATTATCTTCGCCAGGAAAGCCACTGAACAAAGAAGTTTGGGCAGGTGTGATTGATACTGTGGGTAGCCATACTTTGGCAAATGCATGTGCAGCAACCAAATATCGCGGAGCTGTTGCTGCATGTGGTCTGGCTGGAGGAATGGATTTTCCTGCGACGGTTGCTCCATTTATCCTGAGAGGAATTACGTTATATGGAATTGATAGCGTGATGGCGCCGATTGAATTAAGAAAAGAGGCATGGGAGCGTTTGGCTACAGAGTTAGATCAAACAAAATTGGAAACATTAACAACTGAAATCCAATTAGCGGATGCTTTAAATATTTCAAATGAAATTTTAGATGGAAAAATAAAAGGCAGAATTATTGTAAAACTATAATCCGACAAAATTATTGATAAGGGCTGATTCAGTAGTTTCACTCGCAAATGAATAAGCCCTTACGAGAGACCAAAACTAGTTATACAAAATGATTTTAATGAGATAAAAGTTCACCCATTTAACATAATGGCTGTTATGCGAATTCAAAATTATTTATAATTCCCCGAAACCTTTACATAATTCTGCGCTGAATACGGCAGAAACGCTTTTTCTTTATCAGTCAGTGGACGCACTTTTTTCACTGGGCTACCCACATACAAATAACCACTTTCTAATACTTTGTTGGGTGGAACAAGCGAACCCGCACCGATCATCACATCATCTTCAACAACAACATCATCCAAAATAATCGTTCCAATACCGACTAAAACACGATTACCAATAGTACAACCATGTAATTTCACATGATGACCCACAGTAACGTCCTCACCAATAATGAGCGGTGAACCTTCAGGTTTATCAGCTTTCTTATGACTGACATGCAACATGGAATGATCTTGGATATTGGAATTTTTACCAATCCGAATAAAATTAACATCACCGCGGATCACAGCATAAGGCCAGACTGAAACATTCTCAGCCAAGAAAACATCACCAATCACTAACGCAGTTGGATCAATATAATTTGTTGTATCAAATTGTGGGTAAGTCTCTAAGTATTTGCGGATATTTTCAGTCATAAAAAATTGCCTGTTTTTACTCATTATAAACAAAAAAGCACCCAAAAGAATTTGAGTGCCTTTATATCTTTAGTCAAGCTGCGACTTAAAACAAATTACTAAAGAACTGTTTGATATGATCGATCATACGTGAGAAGAAACCAGCTTCTTCAACCGCTTGTAAAGCAACAAGCGGCTTCTCCGCAATAACTTTGCCGTCAAGTGTCGCTGTTAATTTACCTACAACTTGCCCTTGTTGAAGAGGGGCATTTAAGTTCGGTTGAACCGCGATTTGAGTTTGAATGGCATTTGCTTGACCTTTTGGCATAGTCACGTTGAAGTTTTCAGCAAGACCCACACTCACTTGATTAGATTGACCAAACCAAACTTTAGAAGTGGTCAACTCTTTGTGAGCGGGTTGAACACTGACAGTTTCAAAGTTTGCATAACCCCAAGATAACAAATCACGTGTTTGCGTTGCACGTGCTTGCATTGATGGAGCACCAAAAATCACTGAAATTAAACGCATCGGGCCACGTTTAGCTGAAGTCGTTAAACAATAACCAGCTTCAGAAGTATGACCTGTTTTAAGACCATCTACACTCGGATCTGTATATAGCAACGCGTTACGGTTACCTTGCTTGATCCCGTTAAAAGTAAACTCTTTTTCAGAGTAGATAGGATAATACTTTGAACTGTCATGAATGATGTGCTTCGCAAGCGTAGCCATATCTTTCGCAGTAGAATAATGACCTTCAGCAGGCATACCTGTTGAGTTCATAAAGTTCGTGTTGGTCATGCCAATACGCTTTGCTTCTTGGTTCATGCTGTGTACAAATGTACCTTCATTCCCAGAAATATGCTCAGCCATCGCCTTAGATGCGTCATTACCAGATTGAATGATAATCCCGCGTAACATTTCCAATACGGTTGCTGTGCCGTTGAGAGGTACATACATACAAGATTCTGTACTACTACCACGACACCAAGCAGACTCGTTCATCCGAACTTTTTCATCTTCCGTGAGTTCACCGTTCAACAACTTTTGTTCAATAATGAAACTGGTCATCATTTTGGTCATTGAAGCAGGAGCAAGTTTTTCATTTTCATTTTTACTTGCGAGAATTTGACCTGTTTCATAATCCATCAAAACGTAAGACTTGTTATTGAGTTCTGGTGGTGAAGATAAAACAGTTGCTGCATAAGTAAATGAAGGTAATAGTAATAATGCAGCAATGGCGCTTTTTCGGGTCATTCTATGTAGTTCCAATCTTGTATGAACGCAAAAATCAGCTTTGCATTCTAGGACAAAGCAAAGCCGACTTCTAGCAGCGGAGTCGGCTTATTTCAATCGAATTGTAACTATTTCGTGCTCTATTTAACTGAAGACTGATATTTTTTTATATCCTCGCACACTTGTTGATTTGCTTTATCTCCAGCGTTTTTCGCATCTTGTCTCGCTTGAGCTAATGCTTGCTGATAATCCTGTTGTTTAATTAGATTGTTCAGCGTGGTTTGAGGTGAATTTTCATTAGGTAAATAGTCTTTTAATAGCTTTTGATAGCCTGCTTTAAACGCTGCATCTTCTTCCACTAAACTTGGGCATGATTCTGAAAAGACATAGATTGCAGCGAGTTCATCTTTAGTCACTTTTTGTTGAGTAACTTCGATATTTTCTTTTAAGTCTTGAGTATTGGCGAAAGTGAAACTTGAAAACAACATTGAACTGCTGATAAATGCGGTTGAAATCAATTGTAAAAAACGTTTTTGCATAAATGACTCAAAAATTAGTAAGTTAGTTATAAGAATAGAATAATCTTTTTTCGTGTTTAAAAAATACAGAAAGTGTATTAATGCTGTTGGAACTCAGAAACTAATGACGAAAAGTTCAGGTTTGAACAGGGGGGATGACTACTTGTGTAGTTCTCAAGATTAAAGGATAAGCAGATTATCAAGATTAAAGGCGTTTAAAACCTCAACATCCAAACGTGTGCTCATTGTTGTGTGGGGGGATTTTGATTAGGCTATCGAACAGATGGGATTACATGAATTGAGTGAATTGTTTTGAATATTTTGATTGCCAACGATGACGGTGTGTTCGCACCAGGAATACAAGCATTAGCACAAGCATTAAAACCTTTGGGTCGAGTCGTAGTGGTTGCTCCAGAAAGTGAGCGGAGTGGTTTTTCAAGTGCATTAACGCTTGATCGTCCATTGCGACCCGTGCAAATTTCAGAGGATGTATGGGCAATTAATGGCACGCCAGCGGACTGTGTTTATCTGTCCATGAATGGTCTATTTGATTTTGAATTTGATCTTGTTGTAAGCGGGATCAACAGTGGAGCGAATTTAGGTGATGATGTGTTGTATTCAGGTACAGTTGGGGCCGCGTTTGAAGGCCGACTCATGAAACAACCTGCAATCGCAGTTTCATTGGCTGGTCCAAATGTTCGTTCGTATCAAGATGCTCAAGATTATGCACAAGCTGCAAAATGGGTATATGAATTTATTAAAAATGGTTTGCCTGAGTTACCAGCGCGTCATATTTTCAATATTAATATTCCTGATACAGCTGAAATAAAAGGGACATTGGTGACTTATCAAGGAAGAAGAAAACAAACGAAACCGATTACCACACAAGTTGATCCTAGAGGCCGTCAAGTTGTTTGGATTGGTTTGGCTGGAGAAGCCGTAACAGATCCCGAAAAAAGCCAACTGGGTTATCAGTCAGACTTTTATGCCATTGCAAATGGATATGTCAGTGTGACACCGATCCAAATGGATGCTACCAATTATCAGGTGTTGACTTCACTTGAGTCTCAGTTAGGGCTTTAATTGAACGACCACAGGTAGGATGTGTTATAACTTTGTGAAAAATATATTTGAAACGGTGAATTTAGCATTAATTTTGCTACTCTTAAGCCGAATTCAGTCTTTTTAATCTTTTGTCAGAGAGGGAAATCATGCTTTTGGCCAGACCCAAAACAGTTTTGAAGTTGTCTAAACCATCTATTCACTCAGCATTGATCGCGGTTGCTGTCGCTTCTTTTCTTGGTTTGTCGGGCTGTGCATCGAAACCCCAAATCCACAATTCTGCTCGTTATGCGGTCGCTCCTGACTTCTATACAGTTCGTTCTGGCGACACTTTAAGTAAAATTGCGGCACGTTATGGATTGAGCTATTTGAGCATTGCGGAGATGAATGATATTGCACCGCCTTATCGCATCTATGTAAATCAATCTTTAAGATTAAAACCCTCTGGCAATCGACAAGTGACACGTTCGACCACGCGTCCTTTGACAGCGACTGAAACTCAGATTCAACGTCAAACCATTCAGTTACCAACAAAACCAGCTGTGGTTACGCCACCACCACAAACCACACCAGTACCAGCGGTAACTGCTGCAGTACCGACGACTTCGACTAAAGCAACTTCATTACGCTGGGTGAAACCATCGAATGGTCCAGTCATTGAAAACTTCAATGTGGCAAGTAATGTCAAGGGATTACGTTTTGGTGGCAATGTTGGTGATCCAATTTTTGCAGCAGCTGATGGTCAAGTGGTTTACGCAGCTGATGGTTTAAAAGAATATGGTAATTTGGTGCTCATTAAACATATTGATGGTTATATCACTGCGTATGCGCACAATAACCGGATGTTAGTGAAGAGTGGGCAAAACGTAAGTGCGGGGCAACAAATTGCAGAAATGGGCTCGAGTGGTGCAACCCGTACGATGCTTGAGTTTCAAGTTCGTTTAGATGGTAAGCCAATCAATCCAGCAAATATTTTGCCAATCAACTGAAGATATTTAGTGCAATTTAACAATTTCTTCGTATAATACAATGAGTTGCTTTTGTTAATTTTTGTTAATTAGAGAAGCATCTCATAATTTCAGAGGGAAATTTATGTTAGATCAACTTCGCTCGATGGGCGTATTTGCATGTGTTGTTGAAAAAAGCTCTTTCAGTGGTGCTGCTCGAGATTTAGGCATTACGACGAGTGCAGTTAGTCAGCAAATTCGTTCACTAGAACAAGAAATGGAAGTAACACTTCTGCACCGTTCCACAAGAAAACTAAGTTTAACGGAAGCAGGGCAGGCCTTTTTTCATAGCTGTCAAGAAATGCTCGCTGCAGCAGAGCGCGGTAAAATTCGAATTAATGAGTTACGAGACGATTTAGTTGGTGATTTACGTATTGCAACAACGCCAGAACTCGGTGCAACCCATGTAGTTCCTGCGTTGTCGCATTGGATTTCGGCACATCGTGGTTTAACCGTTCACTTTGAAGTTGAAAATCAATTTGTCGATTTGATTCAAGAAAGAATCGATATTGCAGTGAGAATGTGTTCTCGCGTGGATGAGTCTAATCACTTATCTTGTCTGCCGCTTGCACGTGTGGATCAAGTCTTGGTGGCTTCACCAAGTTATTTGAATCAAAATGCAGTTATTTCAAGACCTGAAGATTTAGCACAGCATGATTTGATTCCAGTAAATATTGTAAAAAATCAGCAAATGATGACATTTGAACACAGTACATCGCGTGAATTGGTGAATGTGTCCATGGAAAATCGTTTACAGACAAACAATGTTTATGTCGCTAAATCACTGTGCCAAAATGGTCACGGCATTGCGCGATTATTATATTTAGATGTGCAAAAAGAATTAATGAATGGCACATTGGTTGAAGTTTTACCTGAATGGAAGTTACCTGCATACACTTTGAATGCAATGACATTAAAACGTGAACAACAACCAATGAAAATTCATCGCTGCCTAGATGCTTTAAAACAATATTTCAGCCAGTTGCCTGGTGGTCGAGTATTTCAAGAAGCATCTTAAGTGTTCTTCTTAATAAAAAAGCCGCAATATGCGGCTTTTTTATTGATCTTGGCTTAAGCCAAGAAGTTTTTAATCGCTGGAACTAAGCGTTTTAATAAATCATCAGCTTGTTCTTGATTCATATTCAACGCTGGCAACAAACGAACGACATTACCTGCGGTGACATTAATAATTAGATTGTGCTCTATGCGTGCAATATCCACCAACTCTGCGCATGGTTTTGGTAATTCAATACCAATCATCATACCAAAGCCGCGAACAATAACGTTTTGATCTGCAAGTTGTGTACGGAATTGATCAACTAAGTATTGGCCAATTGTTGCTGCGTTTTCAACAATATTTTCTTTTTGCATCAAATCGATAATCGTGTAGACAATGCGTGAACCTAATGCAGTACCACTATAAGTTGATCCGTGGTTACCTGCAGTAAGAATACCTACACCTTTACCTTGAGTCATCACTGCACCAATTGGGAAACCATTACCCAAGCCTTTAGCTGTCGTCATGACATCAGGAATAATATTGGTATGTTGATACGCAAAATATTTTCCTGTACGACCGTTACCTGTTTGAACTTCATCTAGCATCATCAACCAATTATGTTGATTACAGATTTGAC
This sequence comes from Acinetobacter sp. 24-47-67, assembly GCF_056779735.1. Lineage (NCBI taxonomy): Bacteria > Pseudomonadati > Pseudomonadota > Gammaproteobacteria > Moraxellales > Moraxellaceae > Acinetobacter > Acinetobacter sp. 24-47-67. The sequence continues at coordinate 560,295 of NZ_JBWYIK010000001.1, read as the reverse complement.
GAATTTCTTCAAGATAACTAAAACCTTGAGGTGCTGTATTTACACCACCTTCACCTTGGATCGGTTCAACGAGAATCGCGACGATATCTGGATGGTTGATTGCTGCTTCTTCAATTGCTTCAATGTCGCCAAAAGGTACACGGATAAAACCTTCAACGAGCGGGCCAAATCCTTCTTGTACTTTTTTATTGCCTGTCGCAGAAAGTGTTGCCATTGTACGACCATGGAAAGAATGATCAGCGACAATGATTTTCGGTAAAGCAATACCTTGCATATGACCGTATTTACGCGCAATTTTAATTGCACCTTCATTTGATTCAGCACCACTATTCGAGAAGAAAATTTCTTCCATACCAGACACTTCAGCTAACTTTTGCGCAGCTGCAGTCTGCCAAGGTACTTCATAAATATTACTGGTGTGAATAAGCGTCGCCGCTTGTTCTGCAATTGCTTCTGCCAAAACTGGATGTGCATGACCTAGACCACATACTGCAATGCCAGTCAGCGCATCTAAATATTCTGTACCTTCAGCTGTATAAAGATACGAACCTCGGCCACGCACAAAGCTGATCGGTTGACGGCTGAATACAGGCATCAAATGAGATGGTTGATCAGTTTGAACTGGAGCGAGGGTGATATTGTTCATGTCTAACTCGTATTTGTTAGGTGGAAAATAAAAGTTTATCTAAGCAAAATCTGCTTAAGATTAAAAGCCTAATTGCAAATTAAACTGGAAAAATTTAGCAATCCATACTCTTTACGGCGGTTTTAGGTATAATGCAGGCAGAATAGTTGAGGATTTAATCAATGACTGAACAAGTGCGTGATACAGAAGCGTTAATTCGTGATCAAATTGCAAAACATGCAGTTCTTCTTTATATGAAAGGCACACCACAGTTCCCACAATGTGGTTTCTCTGCACGTGCAGTTGAAGCATTGAGCCAAATTGGTCGCCCATTTGCTTATGTAAATATTCTTGAAAACCAAGACATTCGTGCGACTTTGCCACAAATTGCAAACTGGCCAACATTCCCACAATTATGGATCAATGGTGAGTTGATCGGTGGTAGTGATATTATGCTAGAAATGTTCCAAACAGGCGAATTAAAAACGCTCGTGGAGCAATATAGCCCAGCGCCTGAAGCTTAATTTAAGCGCAATAAAAAAAGCACCGATGGGTGCTTTTTTTATTTTGAAAACTTCAAATTAGTTTGAAGTCTCATCAGCGAGTTGAGAAGGTTGTTCTTCAGCATTGATCGCTTTATCTTTTTTAGCTTTGTCTTTTTTCTTCTTTTTTTTCTTTTTCTTTGGCTCTTCTTCAATTTCAGCGCCATCTTCAATGGCTTGCCAATATTCTAGCTGCTCCATGACAGCAGCGTAAATTGATCCTTTGGTATAGCGACCTTTTTTATTTAATTCTCCGACAGGACGCGCCATGAGAATCTCAAGTGCTTGATCAATTGTGTTGATGGCATGAATATGGAATTGACCGGCCTCGACAGCATCAATCACATCTTGACGTAACATTAGATGCTGCATGTTTTGACGTGGAATAATGACACCTTGTTTGCCTGTTAAACCTTGAAGTTTACATGCATCAAAGAAACCTTCGATTTTGGCATTGACGCCACCAATCGGTTGTACTTGACCCAGTTGATTCATTGAACCCGTAATCGCCCATGACTGATCAATCGGCAGTTGGCTGATCGCAGAAATTAAAGCGGAGAGTTCTGCAACGGTTGCACTATCACCATCGACTTGACCATAACTTTGTTCAAAAGCCAAAGCGGCAGAGAAGTGCAAGGTTTGTTCACGTCCGAAATGTGCCTTTAAGAAAGACGACATTAATAGTACACCTTTAGCATGAAGTGAACCACCTAACTCCACGCTACGTTCGATATCTAAAATATCGCCGCCACCCTGATACACTGAAGCAGTCAAGCGTGATGGTAGGCCAAATTCGACATCGGCGTAGTGAATCACGGACAAAGCATTTATCTGACCGAGTCGATGACCACGCGTTTCGATAAGCTGTGTACCACGAGATAAATCTTGCCAGTACAACTCTCGTAAATAACCTAGACGATATTGGCGGTGTTTGAGCGCAGTGCCGATATGTTCTGCTGTCACCATAGTTGCATTAGATTTGGATGCATGGTGATGAGATTCATGAATCAGATCACCTAAAGTTAAGGCATGTAGTGACAACGAACTCTGATCCTCTGCTTGACGACTTGAGTCGGTCAGTAAAGCAGCCAAGGCAGAACGATCAAATGGAAGTAGTTTAGAGGATTGAACATAGTCTGCAATCAAATGCATATAAGCTTGTTCATTTTCGTCATTACGTTGTAATGTGTCAGTAAAATCAGCTCTGATTTTAAAGATACTTCCTAACTCAGGCTCCACCTCCAGAATCTCATAATAGATTTCTGGTTCAGCCATTAAAATGACTTTCAATTGTAATGGAATCGATGCTGGCTCAATTGAAATGCTGCCCGTCAGCGTTAGCATGTGCTCTAGAGATGAGAGTTTAATTTGACCAGACTTAATCGCTCGTTTGAGTCCTTGCCATGCATAAGGTTGTTCTAAAAGCTGCTCAGCCTCAAGCATTAAAAAACCACCATTGGCACGATGCAGTGCACCAGGTCGTATTAAAGTGAAATCAGTGCTGATAGTGCCATTTTGCGTTAATTGTTCAACATGGCCAAGTAAGTTGTAATGTGTGGGGAAATCTTCAAAGATGACTGGTGCCCCAGAATTTGGCTTGTTGCTAATGACTAAATTTGCTTGATAACGCGCAGGGATACGGTTAAATAATGCAGGTGAAAAATCACTTTCTTCCTGTTCTAGTACGGTTTCCACATTGTCGATAATATCTTGAGCATATAATTTTAAGTATTGTTCAAGATGTTTGATATCTGGAAATTTATTTAAAATATGTTCCATGCGAGGAATAATGACTTGTTTGGCAATGTCACGATTCAACTCAGACACCATATCACGTGCTTCATCTTCAAGATCACCAATTTGTAAACCTAAACGCTCAAGCTTTTTATCCATATAACGGATATTGGACGCAATTTCAGAACGTTCTTTGCTACTCAGTGCATTGATGTCATCTTGAGACATCTCTTGAATTTTATTGTCTTTAAGATGAACAGGAATAAAGCAGTGTTCTTCATTACGACTGATCAACTTTAAATCAAGCTCTTCACCTTCTTTGGTGAGCTCAATCAAAGCTTGTTGTTGTTCATGACCTGTCGTTAAACGAATTTTTTCTATCCGATTGTGATACGTTTCAGCACTAAAACGACGTTCGAGCTGTTTGAAAATGGTTTGCCATGTTTGATGTAGCGTACTTTGAAACTTTGCGCCTTGTCCTGCAGGAAAGTTAAGCGCAATTGGGTTGCGTGCATTTTTGAAGTTGTATACATAAACCCAATCATCCGGTGTCGGCATATCTTTGGCATGTTGTTGGAGTAAGCGCTTGATCATGGTGCGTTTACCCAACCCTGCCGTACCCACAGCAAAGATGTTATAACCTGAGTATGGAAGGGCAATGCCTGCTTCTACAGATGCTTTAGCACGATCTTGTCCTAAAAAATTATTAAGAGGCTTGATACGTTTTGTAGACGCAGGAATATTGTCATAATTTGGAATATGCGTCAGTTGTTCTGGTTTGAGTGCTGTTGCATTCAAGGTGTTTTGCGTGGCTTCAAGTTCAAATACGGATAGGAGCTTGTTTTGCGAGTTTTGTTCTAAGTTTGTGGATGTCGTGGTTAAAGCTACTGCGGTGGAACTAATTTGATCGTGTCTCTGGGTCACAGGTGAAATCCAAAACTATAATTTACATTTGATAGTTTAAGGTATACAGGTTTAGCCAAAAATATCAAGTTGAGATAGATCAAATTGATGAAATACTCGGTGAAGTTTGCGTAAATTATATTGAAACCAAGCGCATTACAGAGTTGAATAGCGAGAGTACTTTTCACTGAAAATAACAACGCAATGACATCACAATCTTCGTCACCAGAATCAGCTGGATGGACTTCGGCATTTAAAGCCTTTCTTGATCGACGCGCGATCATTATGCTTTTTTTGGGTTTCTCATCAGGTATCCCAATTTTTCTGATTTTTTCAACTCTATCTTTCTGGTTGAGTGAAGCCGGTATTCAGCGTAGTACCATTACCATGTTTTCATGGGCAGCCTTAGCTTATGCCTTCAAGTTCATTTGGGCACCTTTGATTGACCGATTACCATTGCCTTATTTAACAAGGAAATTGGGTAAACGACGAGGGTGGTTATTGGTTTCTCAGATTTTGGTCGCAATTGCTATTTGTTCAATGGCATTTACTGATCCGAGTATTCATGGAGGAAGTGTAGGGCCATTTTCAAGTTTAACGTTCATGGCGATATCCGCAATCTTTCTAGGATTCTCATCAGCGACACAAGATATTATCGTGGATGCTTATCGTATTGAGTTGACACAAGATACGAGTGTTCAGACGGTTATGGCTTCGACCTATAACGCAGGTTATCGAATTGCGACCATTGTAACTCAGCTCGGTGCATTACTCTTCGCTGCATCACTTGGTACAGCCATGGGTAACTATATTTATGAGGCGTGGCAGTCCACCTATTTACTTATGGCTGGATTGATGATGATTGGGATTGTGACGACTTTAGTGATTCATGAACCGGTAGTAAATCAAGAACCTCATCAATATCAAGCAAAGGATTATTTTCAGTTATTTATCGTCTTTGTGATTTCAACAGTAGTTTTCGTTTGTGGGTTTCTCCAATTTGGTGCTTGGATTTCACAGTTAAATATTGATGGTAATTTTTTGTCATTTATCGGGCAAGTTTTACGTTTCTTCGCGAGTGTGGCGTTGGCTGTGCTAGTCGTATTTGGATTAATCCGAGCAAAACTCATTGATGAAAAAATAGTCGTCGAGACATGGCTATCACCGATTTTAGATTTCTTCAAACGTTATGGTTTGAAAGTTGCGTTAGCTATTTTATTACTCATTGGTTTTTATCGAATTTCAGATATTGTCGCTGGAGTGGTTGCCAATCTTTTTTATCTTGATTTGAATTTTGATAAAGAAGAAATCGCTTGGTTTAACAAGTTTTTCGCCATTTTTTTTGTAATTTTAGGTGGCTTCCTTGGAGGCTTATTAGCTCAGCGTTATAACATTATGAAAATGATGTTGGTGGGCGCTATTGTTGCCAGCACGACCAATCTCATCTTTGTGGGGCTCGTAAAATCTGGACCAACGATGAATCAAGTCTTGGTACAAATGGGGGGTCAACAGCATCAAGTGACTCCTGATGAAGTGGGGAACTGGTCTTTAAAGCTCCCTGCATCTAATTTTGCTGAACATAATAGTATTCAAGTGTTATCCACCCCTGATGGTTATGATAAAGCCCTGAATGTTGAAATCCCGCTTCAACGCTATTCGAGTCAGGATGATTCTCAGATTTTCATCCAAGCCATTGGAGGGGATAATGTTCTCTACCAAGATGAGTTAAGCAAGGATGTCATTATTCGCGGTCAACTCTCGAACTTAAAAGCTGAAAGCACACTACAAACACTGAATATTCGTATTTCAAATCAGCAAGTGATACCTGCGAAGTTGGATCAAAATAATTGGAGCGTGGTCGTCCCCGGAGACAGTCTAAAAGACCACACTAAATTTACGGTGCAAGCGGTTGTGCAGCATGCTGGTCAGGCGCATGAATTAACCCAAGATCATATTTATAAAACAGTTTCAACGATCCAACCGAAGTCACGTATGGCTTTATCTGATCTTCCAGCTGTTCAAGTTGATAGTGATCAAATAGTCGAACTCAAAGGTAAAGTGGTTGTCCCTTATAGCAAGGTGTGGCTGGTGATGGGGATTGTATTTGACAATCTCGCATCAGGACTTGCTGGTGCAGTATTTATTGCGTTCCTATCAAGTTTGACTAGCGTTTCATTTACAGCAATGCAATATGCAATTTTTAGTTCATTGATGTTATTACTTCCAAAGATGATTGGTGGCTATTCAGGTACAATAGTGACAAGCTTCGGTTATTCATCATTCTTCTTTATGACTTTTTTAATGGGTTTACCTATTTTGTTACTTGTTATTTGGGTGGCGAAATTGTTAAATCAGTTGAAAAGTACATCTTTCAATCAATAGGTAAATTTTATGCGAATGTTACATACCATGTTACGTGTAGGCAATTTAGAGCGTTCATTGGCGTTCTATACTGAAGTACTCGGTATGACTTTGCTTCGTAAACGTGATTATGAAGAAGGTCGATTCACTTTAGCCTTTGTGGGTTATGGTGATGAAGAAAACAATACTGTTCTTGAGCTAACGCATAACTGGGATACAGACAGCTATGAGCTGGGTAATGCGTATGGTCATATTGCGATCGCAGTGGATGATGCGTATAAGGCGTGTGAAGAAATCAAAGCACGTGGTGGTAACGTTGTCCGTGAAGCTGGACCAATGAAAGGCGGCGTAACCGTAATCGCTTTTGTGGAAGATCCAGATGGTTACAAGATTGAACTTATTCAACAAGACAGTAACGCGAGAAATAATTAAATTTCACTCGCTGATTTGTGAGTAAAATTTTAAAGATAAGCCCAATCAATGTGTATTGGGCTTATTTTCAATTCAGATAGAATAAAAAGAGGGATATGGGGTGCTAAAGCTCTTAGCGTTAGATCGTTTCACGATATTGCTGTTTGTTATGGTGATTTTAGCGTCAGTGATGCCAATTTCAGGTGTTGCTGCTCGCTATTTTTCTTATTTCACCACGATTGCAATTGCAATCCTATTTTTTTTACATGGTGCAAAGTTATCACGTGAGGCGGTGATTCAAGGCATTAAACATTGGCAATTACACAGTTTGGTCTTTGCACTGACGTTCGCAGTTTTCCCAATTCTAGGATTAATAGCTAAACCTGTATTGCTACCGCTACTTGGACAAGAACTGTATTGGGGCTTCTTGTTTATGTGCTTTTTACCCTCAACAGTTCAGTCTTCTATTGCATTTACTTCTGTAGCAGGTGGTAATGTCGCAAGTGCTGTGTGTAGTGCTTCATTCTCTAATATTATTGGTATGTTTATCACTCCTATATTAGTGACCTTATTTATTTTAGGTCAGTCTGATCATGGGTTCGATCCAACCAATGCGATAGTCAAAATTATTCTGCTCTTATTGGTTCCATTTATTCTGGGACAATTATTGCGTCCTATCGTTTTTCCTCTGATTCAAAAAGCCCCGAGTATTGTCAAAACTTTTGATCAAGGATCAATTCTTTTGGTGGTGTATGGCGCATTCAGTAGTGCAGTCGTAGCAGGTCTATGGAATGAAGTCAGTGGGGTGACCTTAATGTGGTTAATTATTGCATGCTCTGTGCTTCTGACTTTGATTATGCTTTTAGCCTATCACGCCCCAAAGTGGTTTGGATTTAATCGTGCCGATCAAATTGCTGTATTTTTTTGTGGTTCTAAGAAAACACTCGCAAGTGGAGTGCCTATGGCGCAAATTCTTTTCATTGGACAACCTATGGGGATGATCATATTGCCAATTATGATTTTCCATCAAATCCAATTAATGGTGTGCGGAATTATTGCAAATCATTGGTCCAAGCAAATTGAAAAGTCTTAAAGGAAAAATTCGCTATCTGAAATAAAGTGGCGTATAATGTCGTCCACTTGTTGTGCTTAGCTCTGACGGAAGCCGTCTCGGTGGGCCAAAAGAATGGTCTGTTGTGGTGTTGATCTGCTGTATTTCAGCCTTTCCTCTGCGTCTGTTGTAATGGATGAAGAGAGTGATCAATTGCGATGACAGCTAAAGCCTTCTTAACTCTATGGAGAATCGACCATGCGCGCCGATATTCACCCAAAATACGAAAAATTAGTTGCTACTTGCTCTTGCGGTAACGTAATCGAAACTCGTTCAGCTGTTGGTAAAGAAACACTTTACCTAGACGTATGCTCAGCTTGCCACCCATTCTATACTGGTAAGCAAAAGAACGTTGACACTGGCGGTCGTATCGACAAGTTCAAACAACGTTTTGCTGGTATGTCACGTTCTATCAAACGTTAATACCCAAAATAAAAAAAACAGGCGTTCAGCCTGTTTTTTTATGTCCAAAATTTGGAATTAACTTTGATCTTGAACATTCATGAGCTGATCCAATTTACGCTGGTAATAATCACCTTGTAAAAATCTCACGTCGACATTCCACGCGTTGGCAAAGCTATTCATATCATTGAGATTTTTGAGTAATAAATTGACTGATCGATGACTATTGAAGTATTCAATCGCTTGTTTAAAACGTTCAATACCTTCTTCAGTATTTAAATCATCTGTGAATTCTTCATGCAGCGTGAAATTCTGAATATTGGCAACTTTGAGAATGAGATCGCTACATTTACTTAATCCAAACTCGCAAACGGCAATATCTGCACCTTGTGCTCTCAATACCTCAATCGCAGGCAGAATTTCATTTAAATGTTGAGCAATGTATTTTTCTTTAAACTGTAAAATCAGTGGTTGAGGTGCTTTTGCTCCTACAATCATGAGCAGTTTTGAAATTAATTCTGCCAATTGATGATGCTTTAAAAGAACATGGTGTCGTAAATTAATAATCAGTTTAGCTTCAGGATATTGTGTTAAAAAATTGTGCAGTTGCTTTGCTGCTTCAACCAAAATCCATCGGTCAATTTTAATAGACAACTCAGGGTCACCCACCAATTCTTCAATATCGTCCAATTGAATCCATTGGTTTTCAAAAATAAACCCACTGCTTACTTCATAGGTATTAAGACTAGTGTCTTCTTTATCATAGATTTGTTGGAACTTTAGCGTAATTTGATCGCGTTCAAGAACTTTACGAAGATGTACTAGGATATCGCCGTGAACTTCGTCTGACTGTACAGGTTCTTCAATTGCTTGAAATACAAATTCTGTTGAATGATCAGGCTCTACTTCAGAAGAAGGTGTATTCAACTGAATAGAGGTCGGCTCATCTGCTTGAGTAACTTCAAAATGAATCTCTTCAATTTCTTCAAGCGTTGTCTCTAAAGCAGCATCATTGCTCAATAAATTGGGTAGGGGTGTGTTATAAGCATTTGCAATGAGCTGTTCAAAATTATCTACATTTAAATCTGACAGTTTGAAGAGACTATAACCAATTTTGACATGCTGTTGATAGGTTTGATCTCCCAGATTGACGAGCCTAGGTTTTTCAAGCGCATGTAGTGCAGAGAGTCTTGATTTTAGAACTTCAATCGTTTCAGCTTGAATGATAGTGGCATACAGGGCTGTTTCAATTTTAAATACAGCGCCATTGGTCTGTTCGAGAATAAAGTCTGAAAGTTTGCCGAAATAGCCTTTAAAAGTATCCCAATCAGAACTCAAGATATAGTCTGGACAACTGGCTAGGCTGAAGATGACCAAAGCATTTTCTTGAGCAGGGTGTTCTTCAAGATGTTGTAAAATTTTTGCCAATGTTGTGTGTGGTGCAATTCTACTGTCTTGGTGAGGTGCAGTCTCAAGTTGAGGACTAAATGGTTGATCATCCTGTTGAAAATGCGTTGAAATCGTAATTTCAATGATTTGATTTTGATCTGTAGGATTACATTCAATTTGGACTGGATTTTGATGTGTTAACTGTGGATTAAGAGAAATCAGTTCAAAAGGTCCATACTCAAATTTACCGAAAGCTAATTTTTTAAATCGTGCTTTAAAAGATTGAATATCCTCAGGTTGTATTAAATCAATGAGCGGGGATCCAATAACGTCATCAAACGTGTTGAAGCCAAATAAATGCGTAAACTCATGGTTGCATTCAACGACAATCCCTTCTTCTATGATTGCAACTGCTTTTTTATGCTCTTCGATCCAATTTTGTTTAATTTGAACATTGTGTTTCAGTACATCCGTTAATTGCATCTGATTTTTTTGTAAGCGACTAAAAGCCAATGCTCGAATAATTTTAAGTAAACATTGTTCAGGTTGATCAATATTTAAAACATCATAGATGCCCATCGAAATGAGTTTTACTTCAGACATTTCTAGCGCTTCTGGAGCTAGATAAAGTGTTGGGGTAAAAGCTTTATCAGAATCTGCAAGCAGTCGAAGAAAATGAGTTAAGGTCAGTTCATAGGCACGACCAAACAGAATTAAATCCCAACCTAAATGAAGTTGCTTTTCAAGACTCACTTGATCATCGAGTAGCACAGCTTCTACCTTGTACCCGCGTTTTTCGAGTAAAGAGATAATATGGTTATAACGAATCTGGTTATCATCGACAATGAGTAAGCGCATTCCAGATTGCTTTAATTGTGTTGATAGAAGTAGGTTTTTCACTTCAATGCTTCCCATACGTCTTGAAAACGATTTGATTCAAGGTTTTGATGTTGTAAAAATTCATCAATCAAATATTGCTGCTCATCATTAAATAATTCAAATTCAAATTGAACAAAACTTTGTGTGATGAGCATGGTCTTTATCAATTCTACTTTGATATCTTGATCAGTTAAGCGTAGATAAATAGATTGTTGTTCTTTGAAAAACTGTAAATTTGGCAAAATAAGAGAATGCTGTGGAGCATCAATCTTCAAGGTTTGTACAAATAAACATGGATGATAATTAAAAGAACTTCGATCTGTATAAACTTTTGCGGCGCAAGGGTGGATGTCGGGTCCAATCACTTCAAGCCCAAGTTCATAGCTTTTTTTAACAGATTGTTTAATCCAACGAATTACACCACCTTTCCATTTGCTGTTCACCCCCTCATTGATCAGGATAAATTCACCAGTTCTCAAATTTGGAGGTGCTTCTTCTTCTAACCAACGTACGCGATAGCCATTTAAACTGATATCTAAAACTTGAGCCGCATGGATTTGACGTGCCTGTTTATCTAGAACTTTGTTTGATTTGTCTGTATAGGCATCTGGGTAGTCATTTAAATATGTAAACGCAAACTCGTCTTCTGATTTTGATTTAGGCGGTGTTAGTCGCAAGGTTTCGCTAAAAGTTTTGGTCTTTGAGAGATAATAATGTGCGGTAAGTAAACTGAAACAGAGTTGTAACTGAGCGGAATGTTCATAACGTTCATGTCTGCGTTCAATGGTCGAGCCTAAAACATTTTGTACATGAAATTTAAGAGGCGCAGTTAAATATGCTTTCTCTTTCTTAGATAGATATTCATTGTCCTTTTGAATGGTTAAGTTTACATGCTCAAGCAACGATTGTGTCGCCACGAAAATGTTTGGTTTAAAACTCTCATGGTGTTTTCGGTTGTAAACTGGCGGATGATCTTTAGTGGTATCAATAACGTAACGAGATAAAGCGGTTTCGCGTGGTAAAACTTGCACTAGTTGTGCCCAATCCGCTGTGCATTGATAGAGCGCGTAGATCTCAGAAGGACGAATTTGGTGAGTATTAAATATTTCTAATAATAAGACTTGGGCATAGCATTGTTGAATATTTTTTAAAGCGTGATGAGTGCCTTGCAATAAATTAATATTCACCGTGTGTTCTTGGTTTTTTAATGCCAAATCATACAGATAATGGGTCATTAACCATTGCTTAGACAAGGCAGAACGATAAAGCATCTGTTGTTGTACTAGCAATAAACCCAATTGTTGAAGAGCGTAATAACTGGAAAGGAGTCGTGCAGTTTTCACATTACGCTTTTGAGCAAACTTCAAAATAGAAAACTTTTGTTGTTTTAGCTGCATTTCACTGCGCTGTGCAATATCTATGTAGATATCAGCAAATAATGTTCTCAAGCGAGTGGTTAATTCTATAATATCTTTGTTACGGTCAGATAGAAAAAGACCTTGATTTAAAAAGTTTTTTTCAAGTCTCTCTAAAATATTTTCGATCAAAGGGTGTAGCGCTTGAATAAGATCAAAGCGCAATGTTTCCGAACATTTGAGTTCAGCGATTTCATATAGGGCTTTCAACACCGCTTCAGAGGTGTCACCTAATTGCATAATTGAAAGTTGAGATGCCCAAAAACCCAAGTCCTGAACATTTGCATTTGCAAAACTCAGTTGATCTCGAGTCAAGGCAGTAGGATAGTGAAAAATTTCTGAAATCTGAGCCTGAAGCATGTGAATGAGTCTCTAAAAAGTGGCAACTCCATAAAGCGGTGTTTTATTCTGTTCTCCCGCAATTTCTCTAACCAGCTTTGGAACCAAGTATCCAGGCAACCTTGCCAAAACCTCTTTATAGATTGAATCAATAGATTCACTTGGTAAATCAAAATGCTGAGCACCTTTCACTTTATCCAACACATGTAAATAATAAGGCATCACACGCGCATCAAATAATCGATGACTTAGATCAACCAAAATATCAGGATGATCATTAATACCTTTTAATAACACAGCTTGATTCAACACCAAAATATTTTGTTGTGAAATTTGCATTAATTTCGAAGCGGTAAAGTCATCAATTTCAGCAGCATGGTTTGAGTGTACCACTAGAATAATACGTAGCCTACTGTTTTTTAACAGAGAAATAAGTTCATCATCAAGCCGATTTGGAATAACGATTGGAACTCGAGAATGAATACGCAAAATTTTAAGATGTGGAATTGAACTTAATCTATCGATCCAAACGGCAAGTTTACGATTTGAAAGTGTTAGGGGATCCCCTCCGCTTAAGATCACTTCATTGATTTCTGGATGAGCGAGTAAGTAGTCTTGTATTTTTTTCCAGTCGTCATTTTTAGGTAAATTTTCTTGATATGGAAAATGACGTCTAAAACAATAACGACAATGAACAGCACATGCACCTGTTAAAGTCAGTAAAAAACGTGACTGATATTTATGTAATACACCTGGAATTAAATTGGCAGCCTCCTCATCAAGGGGGTCTGTCACAAAATCAGGATGTTCATTTAACTCCAGATGATGAGGGAGTACTTGAAGTAACAGTGGATCATCAGGATTAGATTTTTGCATCTTCGCGACGAAGGCGCGAGGGACTCTTAATTTAAATTGGGCTGATGCCAAAATTGCACCATGTATTAAATCTTCTGGTTGCAATTCCAAGAGTTCAATGAGCTCATGTGGGTCAGTGATTAAATCGCTTAGTTGATTTTGCCAATGTTGCTCTTGATACAAATAGTGGGTCATACAGTTTAAATTTAGAGGGAGATGAAAGGCTTCATTTTAAATCAAAACCCATTGAAAAACTCAGTTGTGTCCTGATTAAGCCTTCTTTATTGAATGTTGGGATGAAAATACTCAAGCCTAAAGATGATCAAATTAAGTCTACAACAGTAGTTCTGCATGGAACTTAGACAGCTTAAACGTTGTATTTCGGAATTTATCATTGCGGCAGAGTAGGTTGGTCATTTAGAATACGCAACATAAATGCATGTGCATGTGGCATATCATGCACCTGTCAGCCTTGCTAAATGACAGTGTAGCAGCCCATCGCATTAATAGATTAAAGTTAGTAAGTTTGGAGTGAGCCTCTCATGGCCTATTATTCTACGAACGATTTCAAGTCTGGCCTTAAGGTAATGCTTGATGGTAACCCATGCTCAATCATGGAAAACGAATACGTTAAACCAGGTAAAGGCCAAGCGTTCAACCGTGTTAAATTACGTAACCTTAAATCAGGTAAAGTATTAGAAAAAACATTCAAATCTGGTGATTCTTTAGAAGCTGCAGATATCGTAGAAGTAGAAATGGACTACTTATACAACGACGGCGAACTATGGAACTTCATGGATCCTGTAACTTTCGAGCAAATTGCGGCTGACAAAGTTGCAATGGGTGATGCTGCGAAATGGTTGAAAGACGATTCAAACGAAAAATGCACAATCATGTTATGGAATGGTGTTCCTTTAACAGTGAATGCACCTAACTTCGTGGTATTAAAAATTGTTGAAACTGATCCAGGCGTACGTGGTGATACTTCTGGCGGTGGTGGTAAACCAGCGAAACTTGAAACAGGTGCTGTAGTACGTGTTCCATTATTCGTTCAACAAGAAGAAAGCGTTCGTGTTGATACACGTACTGGTGAATACTTAGAACGTGCATAATGGTGTAAATTTATACTATTATCGAAAGGGATGATGACAATCATCCCTTTTTTAATGCCAAGGTCTAAGGTAAAGAAGAATTATTGAGGAGTATAGTCGCAAGGGAAAACAGCAGTAACACGAATAATAAAATTGAGCTGATTGCAAATACGAAATAATGAGGGTTTGATATGGATCAAATACAACCGAAGTCATCCATGACTTCGAAATTGATTTGGATTATTGTGGCCATAATCGGTGCAGTATCCTTTGGAATATTAGCGGTTAGTCGTGGAGAACATGTCAACGCAGTTTGGCTCGTACTCGCTGCAGTCTGTGTTTACAGTATTGCATATCGTTTTTATAGTTTATTTATTGCTAATAAAGTATTCGAGTTAAATGCTCGGCGTTTAACACCTGCGCACCGTCTAGCGGATGGTCTAGATTATGTGCCTACAAATAAAAGTGTTCTGTTTGGTCATCACTTTGCTGCGATTGCAGGCGCTGGTCCGTTAGTTGGGCCTATTCTTGCTGCGCAAATGGGTTATTTACCAGGAACGATTTGGCTGTTAGTCGGTGTTGTACTGGCAGGTGCAGTCCAAGATTTTCTAGTTTTATTTATTTCTACACGCCGTGACGGACGTTCACTGGGTGAAATGGCAAAACAAGAACTGGGTTCATTTGCAGGAATTATTGTGATGCTTGGCGCATTAGGGGTAATGATCATTATCCTAGCTGTGCTTGCACTCGTGGTGGTTAAAGCATTAACCAATAGTCCATGGGGTGTGTTTAGTATTGCTGCCACCATTCCAATTGCATTATTTATGGGCGTATATATGCGATATATCCGTCCAGGAAAGATTGCCGAAGTTTCAATCATTGGCTTTGTACTGATGATGCTCGGTATCATCTACGGTGAAAATATTGCTCAACATCCTTATTGGGGGCAATTATTCACTTTATCTGGTACAGAGTTAACATGGGCATTGATTATCTACGGTTTCATCGCTTCTGTATTACCAGTATGGTTGTTATTGGCTCCACGTGATTATTTATCGACTTTCTTGAAAATTGGCGTGATTGCAGGTTTAGCATTGGGTATCGTATTTGCGATGCCTGAATTAAAAATGCCTGCAATTACCCACTTCGTAGATGGCACGGGACCTGTATTCTCTGGATCACTTTTCCCATTCTTATTTATTACCATTGCCTGTGGTGCAATTTCAGGTTTCCATGCATTGGTTTCATCAGGAACTACACCTAAGCTCGTAAATAATGAACGCGATATCCGGATGATCGGATACGGCGGTATGTTGATGGAATCATTTGTCGCAATCATGGCGATGATCTGTGCAACGATCTTGGATCCAGGCGTTTATTTTGCCATTAACTCACCAGCTGCGGTGATAGGAACGACGGTTGAAAGTGCCGCAGAGGCGGTACGTAATTTAGGATTTGTGGTTACACCTGAAGCTCTAACACTACTTGCTCAAGAGGTTGGTGAAAGCACAATTCTTTCTCGTACTGGTGGTGCACCGACGTTTGCGATTGGTATGGCGCACATCATCACTGAAATTTTTAATAGTCGAGAAATGATGGCATTTTGGTATCACTTTGCGATCTTGTTTGAAGCGCTATTTATTCTAACTGCTGTTGATGCAGGAACACGTGCTTGCCGTTTTATGGTTCAAGATACTGTGGGGATCGTTGTCCCTGCGGTTAAAAACTCTAAGTCGTTTGTGGGCAACTTGATTGGTACTGCCGTTGCAGTCTCAGGCTGGGGTTTCTTTGTATATCAAGGGGTAGTTGATCCACTGGGCGGTATTAATAGTTTGTGGCCATTATTTGGTATTGGTAACCAAATTTTAGCTGCGATGGCGCTGATGCTGGGTACCGTAATTCTGTTTAAGATGAAGAAAGAAAAATATGTATGGGTCACCATTGTTCCAACGATTTTCCTATTCATTACAGCGATGACTGCTGGTTGGCAAAAAATCTTCCATGAAAATCCAAAAATTGGATTCTTGGCACAAGCAGATCGTTTCAATGCGGCTATTGAACGAAACGAAATTTTAGCGCCTGCGAAATCCATTGCGGAAATGCAAACTGTTGCTTTATCTAATCAGATTAATGCTGCGTTATGTGCATTCTTTATGATTGTTGCTGTGGTGATGTTGTTTGCTGCCATTAAAGTGATTCGTCGTGCTTTAGCAAATCCGCAGCCAACGGCTCAGGAAGCTGAAGCAATTTATACTGATCAAGTCCCTGCAGGAGAGACCAAATGAGTTTGAAAGAACAAATTCGTCAAAAGCTGGCATTGGGTAAAATCATTAAATTCACGATTTTGGCTCAGCCGAAGAAGTTTTTAATGTTGAATGGAATCAAAACAGTTCAACTGATTTGGCAGCGGCTACAACAAAGTTTTCGTTTAATGGTGGGGGTGCCAGATTACCAAAACTATGTAGAGCATATGAAAAAGCATCACCCTGACCTAGAGCCAATGGATGAAAAAACTTTTCATCGTTATTGTGTCGATGCACGCTATCCAAGTGCAGCAGGCGGTATGAAAAAATGTCCATGTTAATTTTCTAATATTAAATAAAAAACGGCACTGAGGTGTCGTTTTTTATTTGTTTTAATTGTATAAAACCTGACAAATTTATTGTTCTGAAACTCGTATACTCTTGATCAATAACAAAGGATAAAAACATGAAAATTGGAATTTATGGTGCAGGATCGATTGGCTGTTATATCGGTGGAAGAATGGTCGCAGCAGGCCATCAGGTGACATTTTACTGTAGGGAAAGAAGCTATCAAAAATTAAGCCAAAATGGATTGGAGCTCAGTGATTTAAACGGCTACCATCATAAGCTCACTCCAGATCAATTAAGACTTACAACAAATCTAGCAGAAGTCTTAGACACGGACTTAGTCATGATTTGTGTAAAATCAGCAGCGACAGAGCAAGTGGCATCTGAAATACGAAGCTGTGACACTCTCAATAAACCGAGTCTCATCAGTTTTCAAAATGGGGTGAGTAATGTTCCACGGTTAAAAAAAATGCTGCCAGAATGGGAGATTATGGAAGGAATGGTTCCATTTAATGTCGCAGAACTCAAACCGTCTCATTTCCATCAAGGTTCTGATGGAACATTAATGATAAAAAAATTTGTAGAAAGTAATCAGCTAAAAATAGTGTTAGATGCGGCGAAACTGCAAGTTGAATTCCGTGATGATATGTTAGAGGTACAGTGGGCTAAAGTCTTATTCAACTTGAACAATTCGATTAACGCTTTATCTGGTCTAACTTTAAGAAATCAACTTACTAATCGAATGTATAGAAAGTGCCTTGCTCAGGCACAGTTAGAGACGCTTCGAATTTTAAAGCAGGCAAATATTCAACCCGCACAATTAACGCCTGTACCAGCGAACATCATTCCTCATATTCTTCAACTTCCTAACTGGTTGTTTAAGTTGATCAGTCGAAAAATGTTAGCCATTGATCCACTAGCTCGTTCATCTATGCAGGATGATCTGAATTTAGGGCGCACGACGGAGGTTGATTGGATTAATGGTGAAGTGGTCAGACTTGCTAATACACTCGGGGGGAATGCACCGATCAACAGCTATTTTATTGAACAGATCAAGCTGGCGGAAAACAATAATTCAAGCCTTCAAATTGGACCTGAAGAGATGCTCACACAGTTGAAGCTTATTCAGCATTAAGTTTGATACTGATTCTTTAATACACTGATTATTAGAAATATTTGAGAAAATAAAAAAAACCTGTATGGTAGAAATATATAGTTTTGGAAATGTAAATGATGATTTGGGGAATGAAGCAGAGTGTTCAATCAAAAAATATTATACAGCCTGAGTTAGAATCTCAGATTCAATCATTTACTCCCAAAATTTCATTATTTCTAGAACAAATCAATCAAATTGTTTTGGATAAAAATACGCAAACTGAATTGGCTTTATGTAGTTTAATTGCAGGTGGTCATATTTTATTTGAAGACTTACCTGGATTGGGTAAGACCACATTGGCCAGTAGTTTGGCATCATTATCAGGTTTATCATTTCAAAGAATCCAATTTACCAATGATATGCTCGCCAGTGATGTAATTGGCGTGAATGTTTTTAATCAAAAAGAGCATCAGTTTGAATTTAAGTACGGACCTGTCTTTACCCAAGTTCTTTTGGCAGATGAAATTAATCGCTGTAGTCCTAAGACACAGAGTGCATTGCTAGAAGCGATGGAAGAGGGCTACGCCACGATTGATGGACAGCGTTATGCTTTACCTCAGCCTTTTTGGGTGATAGCAACTCAGAATCCACTCTTTCAAAGCGGGACTTATGCACTACCAGAGTCTCAGTTAGACAGATTCCTCATGCGGTTATCTCTTGGCTATCCATCTCGCCATGCAGAAAAAATACTTCTTCAACAAGAATCACGTGCCAAATTAATCGCACAGTTGATCCATGTATTTAATGAGACTGAAATACTAAGATTGCAATCCTTGACTCATCAAGTCCATTTAAGTGATGCAATTCAAGACTATTTATTGGATTTGGCTGCGGTAACACGAAAAAGTGCGCATGGTTTATCGACGCGTGGATTATTGGCTTTAAAACGAGCATCACAAGCGAGAGCGATCGTGCATGCCAGAGCCTTTGTCATTCCTGATGATGTAAAAGCTGTATTTTCAGCAGTATGCGCTCATCGATTAAACTTGAGTGAGGATGAGACGGTCTCCCTAATGAATCAGGTTAAATTGATTTGAGGGTATGCAGGTGACCAGTATCTGGAAGCAATGGTTAAAAAAAAGATTTCGGTTTGAGCAGATTAAAAAAATTGGTCAACGCGATATTTTGATTTTTATTTATCAGCAAGGTTTCTTATATCTTGTGTTGATTTTGATCACATTTATTGCGGGTATTAACTATGCCAATAATTTGATATTAGGTTTCTGCTTTTTAATTAGTGCGATCCTATGCATTAGTTTTTATATCACCTTTAAACAATTGCATGGTCTTGAGATAGACATCATTACTGATGAAGTCGGACAGGTAGGGCACTCGATTTTATTTAAAATCTACTTGAATCAACCTTATTCATATTCACGTTATTTATCGATCTCCATCGATTCTGAGACACAGCACATTCACATTGACCAAAAACAGTCTGAATGTGTTATACCGATTCATGTTGATCAACGAGGAAAGTATAACTATCCCGATATACACATTGCTTCAGTGTATCCATTTGGTCTTGTTCGAGCTTGGACTTATATCTTTCATGGACGACATGCATGGATTGCGCCACAAGCCAAAATAAATCCGAATACAAGCTTTTCAAATGCATTTGTATTGGATCAGGAAAAAGATGAGTTTAAAGAATTAAGAAGTTTTCAGGTCGGCGACTCATTACAAAGTGTATCTTGGAAGCAGGCTGCTCGTGGACAAGGTTTGTATATAAAAGTTTTTGAAGAGCATCAACAGGATCGATGTGTTGATATTCATTATCATCATATGCCGTCAGTCGAGCATGAAGAAAAGCTCAAATATATGATGGGTGTGGTGGAGCAGTGTGAGCAATTACAAATTCCTTTTAAGCTGGTGTTACCTCATGCCGAATTGAATCAAGGATTTGGAGCTGAGCATATCAAGCAGGCTAAAATTCTGCTTGCTCAGGCATAAAGTGTGAAATAGAAAATAGGTTTTGATATATGGTACATCCTAAAGTTTCACAATCCATGCTATTGAGTTTGGCACTCATTTTATTTATCCAGATTATTTATCTGCCTTATGCTTTAATTTTGGTGCTCTGTATTGAGCTTATATATTTATGGCATATTCAAAAAAGTAAAAAAAATGTCTCCAAAGCAATAAAATTTAGTTTTACAGCAATTGCACTTGGCGCGATTTATCTGCATTACCATACCTTTGTTGGTGTTGAGGCTGGGGTAGCATCGCTGACAACTTTTCTATTTGCAAAAGCATTAGAAACCCAAAAAAAACGTGATTTGATCATCGTTTTTAATTTTGCCTTATTCGTGGCGGCAAGTACGTTTTTATATAGTCAAACGTTGTATGTTGCTTTGGGAGTGGTGCTGTGCTTAGTGAGCTGTTTTGTAGGACTCTATAGAATTCAAACCGCGGAGTTTCTGTCCACTCGAGAAACTAAAAATGGCTTAAAGCACGATGTCATTCATGTTGGTAAATTCATCGGATTGGCAATTCCTTTTTTTATACTACTCTTTATTTTTTTCCCAAGATTACCTCCGCTTTGGCATCTCCCGATTCAGCAAAATAAGGGAATGACAGGAATCAGTGACTCTATGTCCCCAGGTGACATTGCTGAGCTGTCTCAGTCAAATGAATTGGCATTTCGTATTATTGGTGATATCACAAAATTACCGACGCGTTCAGAAATGTATTGGCGAGCTTTGGTCTTAGATCAATATGATGGTCAAAAATGGACGAGTCATGGATTTAATAGAGGGTTAAACGAGTTAAACTCTTATCAACTTTCTAATTTAAATCAAAAAGTTGAATATCAGTATTTGGCTAAAGATCCTTCTGTAGAATGGATCATGGGATTAGAGCAATCTGTACCTCAACAACGAAATTATTATCTCCGTTATGACGGTGGTATTTCAGCTCAACGACCTATTCAAACGGCTCAACCTATAAACTTAGTTTGGTTAGGGCGTGGGACGAAAATAAATCATGAACTTAGTCAGTTTCAAATTCAGTATTACACCCAGTATCTCCGTCAGCGCGATATCAAAAGTCAAAGTTTAGCATGGGACTTATTTATTAAAAGTGGAGAGCAGCCAGAGCGTTATATCCAGCAAGTTTTAGACTGGTTTAAGCAAAATAGCTTTCAGTATTCTTTATCTCCCGGTGTTTTGAGTGGTGATCGGATAGATGCATTTATGTTTAATTCACAACAAGGATTTTGTGAGCATTTTGCTTCTAGTTTTGTCATGATGATGCGTTATGTCGGTATTCCTGCCCGAGTCGTAACAGGTTATCAAGGAGGTCAATTTGCGCCAGACCAAAAAAGTTGGGAAGTGAGGCAGTTAGATGCACATGCTTGGACTGAAGTATATTTTGGAGGTCAATGGCAGAGGATTGATCCCACTGCAATGATTGCTCCAGAGCGTATTGACCAGGGAATGCAAAGTTTAATTCAAAATAATCAAACACTTTACTTTGAGAATAAAAATTGGTCAGTTACAAAATATCCTTTTTTGACAAAAATTCGCGTATGGAGTGATTACGCAAGTTATCAATGGCAAAGTAAAGTTGTTGGATATAACGCTGATCAACAGCAGAGTTGGATGACAAAATTTGGAATTCATTCAGTTGCTTCAGTGTTTGTGATTATCCTTGCAGGCTCACTGATCATATTAGGATGTTATGCACTATGGATGTTGAGGAAAAAAAGAAAACATTATTCACAAATCGATTGGGTACTTCATGTTGTTAATAGAAAATTAGGACTTCACAATCGCCGTTATTCTTACGAAACGGTTCGACAATGGTTGGAAAGAATTTCATCCCCTTTAAGTCAAAATGATAGAGCTGTTTTCCTCGAAATTATTATTCTGTACGAGCACTTAAGTTATTCACAATCGAGTATTTCTAAACAAGAGTTCGCAAATTTTAAGTCAATGATTAAAACTTGTTCATATCTTTTGGTTAAATATGAAAAAGGCTTGTCAGCCAAGTGATTTTTGCATAAGATGCGAAGCATTCTAGGTGTATAGCTCAGTTGGTTAGAGCGCTACGTTGACATCGTAGAGGTCTCCAGTTCGAGTCTGGATATACCTACCACGATTTAAAAAAAAGGGCTTAAGTATTTTACTTAAGCCCTTTTTTCGTAATCAAGACATTACTTCTTTTTTTAAAAGTAAAGTATTCGTTATCACTTGCTCTATCAAGAAAAATTGCGTTTAAAAAATCTCTAAATTTGATATTAAATTATATATTTTAAGTATAAATACCCAAAATGCTTTAATCTAAATATTGGGTATTTCCGTAATTTATTAATATACCCGTACATTAACACTTACAATAACGCCCGAAATGTACGCTTTTGCCATCCTGTTTAAATATGAGACACGTATAATGTTCATATTACAGGGAAGTTGAGATCAACGTTCATTACCAGTTCTTCACTTTTCATTCAGAAGTAATGAAATTCATACAGTATTATCAAACTAAAGATGGATACTATTTTGTATGTTATTTCATCAAAATAGCGTACTAAAAGCTTATTTCATTGACTGAAATGCGACGAAGAACGATACTCTCAACGTTTTAATTTAAGCAAATCGGTTCTAAGAGACTGGACCAAAAGTTCGGTGCTCTGTAACTCAATCCAAAGCAAGGGGCTATATATGGCTGGTGGAAAGTCAACTATCATCTACACACTGACCGACGAGGCGCCATTACTGGCGACTTACTCACTACTGCCGATCATTGAGACCTTTACTAAGCCTGCTGGTGTTGAGATTGTAAAAACTGACATCTCAGTTGCAGCACGCGTGCTCGCTGAATTCTCTGAATACCTTAGCGAAGAGCAGAAAGTATCAGACAATCTTGCAGAATTAGGTCGTCTTACACAAGATCCAGACACAAACATCATCAAACTTCCAAACATCAGTGCATCTGTAGCTCAGTTGACTGCATGTATCAAAGAGCTTCAATCAAAAGGCTATGCAATTCCAGATTATCCTGAGAATCCTACGACTGAAGAAGAAAAAGCACTCAAAGCACGTTTTGGTAAATGCTTAGGTTCAGCAGTAAACCCTGTATTGCGTGAAGGGAACTCTGACCGTCGTGCGCCTGCTGCTGTTAAAAACTATGCGAAAAAACACCCACATTCTATGGGTGAGTGGAAACAGTGGTCACAAACTCACGTTTCTCACATGGATGAAGGTGACTTCTATCACGGCGAAAAGTCTATGACTTTAGATCGTCCTCGCAATGTGAAAATGGAATTGATCACGAATTCTGGTGAAACTATCGTTCTTAAAGACAAAGTTGCACTGCAAGACGGTGAAATCATCGATTCAATGTTCATGAGCAAGAAAGCGCTTTGTGACTTCTATGAAAAAGAATTAGATGATTGTAAAGAAGCGGGCATCTTGTTCTCTTTACACGTTAAAGCAACCATGATGAAAGTTTCACACCCGATCGTATTTGGTCACTGTGTGAAGATTTATTACAAAGAAGCGTTCGAAAAACACGGTAAACTGTTCGACGAACTAGGTATTAACGTAAACAACGGTATGGCTGGTCTTTACGAGAAGATCGAAACTTTACCGACTTCTTTACGTGAAGAGATCATCGAAGATCTACACGCATGTCAAGAACACCGTCCTGCTTTAGCAATGGTGGATTCAGCAAAAGGTATCACTAATTTCCATTCTCCAAACGACGTGATCGTAGATGCTTCTATGCCTGCAATGATCCGTGGTGGTGGTAAAATGTGGGGTGCTGACGGTAAGCCTTACGACTGTAAAGCAGTAATGCCTGAATCTACATTTGCGCGTATTTACCAAGAAATGATCAACTTCTGTAAGTGGAATGGTAACTTCGACCCACGCACAATGGGTACTGTACCTAACGTTGGTCTAATGGCTCAAAAAGCTGAAGAATACGGTTCACACGACAAAACATTCGAAATCGCGAAAGCTGGTGTAGCTAACATCACAGATATCGAAACTGGCGAAGTTTTAATGTCTCAAAACGTGGAAGAAGGTGATATCTGGCGTATGTGTCAGGTGAAAGATGCACCGATCCGCGACTGGGTAAAACTAGCTGTAACACGTGCACGTAACTCTGGTATGCCAGCAATCTTCTGGTTAGACCCATACCGTCCACACGAAAACGAATTGATCAAGAAAGTTCAAAAATACTTAAAAGATCACGATACAGATGGTCTAGACATCCAAATCATGTCTCAAGTACGTGCAATGCGTTATACGCTTGAACGTGTTGCTCGTGGTCTAGATACAATCTCTGTAACGGGTAACATTCTACGTGACTACCTCACTGACTTGTTCCCAATTATGGAGCTTGGTACTTCTGCGAAAATGCTGTCTATCGTGCCTTTAATGGCGGGTGGTGGTATGTACGAAACTGGTGCAGGTGGTTCAGCACCTAAACACGTACAACAACTTGTTGAAGAAAACCACTTACGTTGGGATTCTTTAGGTGAGTTCCTTGCACTCGCTGTTTCACTTGAAGAGCTTGGTATTAAAGAAAACAACCCTAAAGCTAAACTTCTTGCGAAAACATTGGATGCTGCAACTGGTAAATTACTTGACAACGACAAATCTCCATCACGTCGTACAGGTGAGTTAGACAACCGTGGTAGCCATTTCTATTTAGCGAAGTTCTGGGCTGAAGAATTAGCAGCTCAAGACGAAGATGCTGAATTAAAAGCGACATTCTCTACTTTAGCGAAGACTTTAGCTGAAAATGAAGAGAAGATCGTTGCTGAACTTGCAGAAGTTCAAGGTAAATCTGTTGATATCGGTGGTTACTACGCAATCGATCAAGAGAAAGTAAATGCAGTTATGCGTCCAAGTGCAACTTTAAATGCTGCTATTGCAAGCATCTAATAACACTTAATTTGAACTGAATTTCAGTTTGGCGGATTAAAAAAGCTGGTACTTCGGTACCAGCTTTTTTTATTAAAATTTTTGTAAATAAAACACTGATAACGCCCAATTAGAGAGAGCTTAAGGGGAGGATTTAAAAAACTTTCATTCAATTTGCAAGCATTTCTGATTACAATGCGTTTTAATTTATTTTTAACTTATCTAGCTGTTTGGATAAGTTCTGTAGGTGCCCGCATGGAAATCAAAGTCAATTATCTCGACAATCTTCGACAGGAAGCAAAGTTCGACGATTTCACGGTTATTGCCGATCAACCTATTCGTTATAAAGGTGATGGATCTGCGCCAGGCCCATTTGACTATTTTCTTGCGTCTTCAGCATTATGTGCAGCTTATTTTGTAAAGGTGTATTGTGCTGCACGAGATATTCCTACAGAAAATATTCGATTATCCCAAAATAATATTGTTGATCCAGAAAACCGTTATAAACAAATTTTTAAAATTCAAGTCGAATTACCCTCAGATATCTCTGAGAAGGATCGACAAGGTATTTTACGTTCAATCGACCGTTGCACTGTAAAAAAAGTGATTCAAACAGGTCCTGAATTTGTTATTGAGGAAGTTGAAAGCATTGATGCGGATGCTCAAGCTTTACTTATGCCAAATATTGCCAAGGAAAATGTGACTGTTATTCCGGGCAAAGATTTGCCGCTTGAAGAAACGATTGCCAACATGTCTGCAATTTTGGCGGGCTTAGGGATGAAGATTGAAATTGCGTCTTGGCGGAATATAGTGCCAAACGTATGGTCTTTACATATTCGCGATGCACAAGCGCCAATGTGTTTTACCAATGGTAAAGGTTCAACGAAAGAGAGTGCCTTAGCATCTGCATTAGGCGAGTTTATTGAACGTTTGAATTGTAATTTCTTCTATAACGACCAATTTTGGGGTGAAGAAATCGCAAATGCTGAATTTGTGCATTACCCAGATGAAAAGTGGTTCCAACCAGGTCCAAATGGTGAATTGCCATCAGAAATTTTAGATGAATATACACTTGAAATTTACGATCCTGAAGATGAGTTATTAGGCACACATCTGTACGACACCAATTCTGGCAATATTGAGAGAGGTATCTGTTCATTACCATTTGTGCGCCAGTCAGACGGTGAGATTGTATATTTCCCTTCAAATTTGATCGAAAATTTGTATCTGTCAAATGGTATGAGCGCAGGAAATACCTTGGCTGAAGCACAAGTACAATGTTTATCTGAAATATTTGAGCGTGCGGTTAAGCGCGAAATTTTAGAGGGTGAAATTACCCTGCCAGATGTACCTGAACATGTTCTAGCAAAGTACCCAAAAATAGTTGAGGGTATTAAGGGACTTGAGGAGCAAGGTTTTCCAGTGCTGGTCAAAGATGCTTCATTAGGTGGGAAATTCCCAGTCATGTGCGTGACATTAATGAATCCAAGAACGGGTGGCGTTTTTGCATCATTCGGGGCTCATCCAAACTTTGAAGTTGCATTAGAACGCAGCCTTACCGAACTTTTACAAGGTCGTAGTTTTGAAGGTTTAAATGACTTACCACGTCCTACTTTCAATAGCCATGCACTGACAGAACCAAATAACTTTGTGGAACACTTTATTGATTCATCGGGTGTTGTGTCTTGGAGATTCTTCAGTTCGAAATCTGATTATGATTTCGTAGAGTGGGATTTCACCAGTCAAGGTGAAAATACAAACGCTGAAGAAGCTGAAAAGATGTTCAATATCCTAAAAGAGATGGGTAAAGAAGTTTACATGGCTGTATACCAACATTTAGGTGCAACTGCATGCCGAATTCTGGTGCCAGGATATTCTGAGGTGTATTTGGTTGAAGATCTGGTTTGGGACAATACCAATAAAGCTTTAGCCTTTAGAGAAGATATTCTTAACTTACATCGTTTAGATAATGAACAGCTCGAAGCTTTGCTAGAGAAACTTGAAGAAGTTGAAGTGGATGACTATACCGATATTATTACCTTGATTGGTGTTGAATTTGACGATAATACGGTGTGGGGTCAGTTAACTATTCTTGAATTAAAACTATTAATTAACTTAGCTTTGGAAAATTTCGAAGAAGCGAAAGACCAAGTAGAACAGTTCTTACAATACAACACCAATACTGTAGAACGAGGCTTATTCTATCAATGCATGGATGTTGTATTAGAAGTGTTGTTAGATGAAGAAATGGAAATTGAAGACTATGAACCGAATTTTAGACGTATGTTCGGTGATGAGAGAGTTGATGCTGCAATAGGCTCAATCGAAGGTGATGTGCGTTTTTATGGATTGACGCCAACCAATATGCAACTTGAAGGTCTCGATCGTCATTTAAAACTTATTGAGAGCTATAAGAAGCTTCATGCTGCCAGAGCACGTTTTGTTTCTCAACAAAACTAATCGAATGAAAGGCCACTATGAAGAGTGGCCTTTTTCTTTTAAAGATCAGCAAATCGATGCATCTAGTTGGGGTACTCAATTTTTTATCATAAAATGAAGTGGTTATGAAAAGTACTGATAGTATTTATTAAAAATAGTAATTTATTGATATTTAAGGGAAATAATTCTATTTCACTGGTATTATTAGCTAAATGTATTATCATAGTGCATGACGAGTTAACTTAAGGCGAGCATTATGAATTTCTTGAAAAAAAAGAATAAAGCAAGTTTCGTTTTCTTTATTATTACTGCGTATTCCTGTTTGGGCTTTGGATTAGGTTACCTAATTTGGGAATACCTCCAAATGAAATAATGTTCATATTGATCGGTAAGAGTGCAAATTTAGAAAGTATTCACTGTTAGCAAGCTTAATTTACTCTACCATTTAAAATTAAATGATCTAAAAATCATCAGTGATTTTTTTAAAGGGTATATTTAAATTTATATTTTTTAACGTGATTTAAATAAAGATTAAATTTTAGCGTTTTATAACCTATGACTGTGTATTCAGCCCTTCAAATTCAGTCTATGTTATAATTAAAAATATATCCCGATAGATCGAATTGTCTAGCGACTGTTCAATTGATAGATCATCATATCAAAGCTGCTTTATTGCAGCTTTTTTAATTGTGCTTCAATTTATCGGAAATGTCATTTTGGTACGTTTATTGAATGCGTCATCTGAGCTACATTTGCCAATGAATCATTGAATAAATGATCTAAATAATTTTTACGACTCGCTCGATCTTAAGCAGGGGCTCGACAATGACAAATCCAAATTCTTCAGCGGGTTTGCTTGAACGCTTATTTAAACTAAGCGAAAACAAAACAACTTTTCGAACTGAAATGATTGCAGGGATGACGACATTCCTGACAATGTGCTACATCATCATTGTCAATCCAATGATTCTGTCTGAAACAGGAATGGATCATGGTGCGGTATTTGTTGCGACATGTTTGGCAGCAGCAATTGGTTGTTTTGTCATGGGTATTATTGCCAATTACCCAATCGCATTGGCTCCGGGTATGGGCTTAAATGCATATTTCACCTATTCGGTATGTTTAGGAATGGGTGTGCCTTGGCAAACCGCTTTAGCTGCGGTATTTGTGTCTGGTCTGGTCTTCATCGCGATCAGTATGTTTAAAATTCGTGAAGCTATCGTGAATGCCATTCCAATGTCTTTAAAATTGGCTATTGGTGGTGGTATTGGTTTATTCCTAGCATTAATCGCTTTGAAAAATGCTGGCATCATTGTGGATAATCCTGCGACTCTAGTGGGTTTAGGTGATTTAAAACAACCAACCGTTCTCTTAGCCTTATTCGGTTTTTTGATGGTTGTTGTTATGCATCACTTTAAAATACGTGGTGCGATTATCATTAGTATTTT
This sequence comes from Acinetobacter sp. 24-47-67, assembly GCF_056779735.1. NCBI lineage: Bacteria > Pseudomonadati > Pseudomonadota > Gammaproteobacteria > Moraxellales > Moraxellaceae > Acinetobacter > Acinetobacter sp. 24-47-67. Next base: position 531,729 of record NZ_JBWYIK010000001.1, on the reverse strand, counting down.
AGTGTTGACTGCAATCTCAACATTCCTAGGATTGAGTGAATTTAAAGGTGTGGTTGGTCAAATTCCTTCAATTGCACCAACATTCATGCAAATGGATTTTGAAGGCTTATTTACCGCAAGTTTAATCGGTGTAATTTTTGTGTTCTTCTTAGTTGATCTATTTGATTCAACAGGAACGCTGGTTGGTGTTTCACATCGTGCTGGTTTACTCAAAGATGGTAAATTGCCACGCTTAAAGAAAGCTCTGTTTGCGGACTCTTCAGCGATTGTTGCTGGTGCTGCATTAGGTACATCATCAACGACACCATATATTGAGTCTTCTGCGGGTGTAGCAGCAGGGGGGCGTACAGGTCTTACAGCGGTAATAGTTGGCTTACTTTTTATTGCTTGTTTGTTCTTAGCACCGTTAGCTCAATCTGTTCCTGGGTTTGCAACTGCACCAGCCTTACTCTTTGTAGGGGTATTGATGATTCAGGGTATTACGCATATTGATTGGGATGATATTACTGAAGCGGTTCCTGCTTTCTTAACGATCGTGTTTATGCCGTTCACTTACTCAATCGCTGATGGTATTGCCATGGGCTTTATTAGTTATGCATTGGTGAAGTTACTTACAGGTAAAGCATCTACAGTACCATATATGGTATGGATTATCGCAGTATTATGGGCGCTAAAATTTGCAATGTTTGGCGGCTAATTTTTAACAGTTTTTAAAAGGGTGTAAACTCAGTTTGCACCCTTTTTATTTTTTGGTTTCATGAGGAGTAGCAATGAACCGTGTTGAGTTAATTAAAGCTTTACCTAAAGCTGAGCTTCATGTCCATATTGAAGGGACATTTGAACCTGAGTTGATGTTTGCCATTGCTCAGCGCAATGAAATTGCAATCCCATATCAATCAGTTGAAGAAGTCAAACAGGCTTATAATTTTCACAATCTGCAATCATTTCTAGATATTTACTATGCAGGTGCGAATGTATTGATCAATGAGCAAGATTTTTATGATCTTGCATGGGCATATTTTGAAAAATGTGCAGAAGATCGAGTGGTTCATACTGAAATGTTTTTTGATCCGCAAACCCATACGGATCGTGGTGTGTCATTTGAAACGGTAATTAAAGGCTTAAAACGAGCTTGCCACGATGCTGAGGTAAAATTAGGCATCACAACGCATTTGATTATGTGTTTCTTACGTCATTTGAGTGAAGAGGCAGCATTTGAAACACTTGAACAAGCTTTACCTTACAAAGACCAAATTATTGGGGTAGGGTTGGATTCAAGTGAAGTTGGGCATCCACCTTCTAAATTTGAAAGGGTATTTGCAAAAGCACGTGATGAAGGATTCTTGGTGGTTGCACATGCAGGTGAAGAAGGTCCAGCAGAATATGTCTGGGAAGCTTTGGATTTACTCAAAGTGAATCGTATTGATCATGGTGTACGTTCTGAAGAAGATCCAAAGTTGTTGGCGCGTTTGATTGCTGAAAAAATGCCTTTAACGGTTTGTCCATTATCAAATTTAAAGCTTTGTGTTGTAGATGATATGGCAGATCACAATATTCGCCGTTTGTTACAGCAGGGTGTGCATGTTACAGTAAATTCTGATGATCCATCATATTTTGGTGGCTACATGAATGACAACTTTATTGCGATCGCTGAGGCCTTGGATTTAACAAATCATGAATTAAAGCAACTCGCTATAAATTCATTTGAAGCATCGTTTATTTCCGATGAGCAAAAACAAAAGTGGAAAGATAAAATTCTCACGATTTAAAACAGTTAAACTTGTTTATGTAACATACTGAAAGGTGGGGGTCAAAATCCCACCTTTGGTTTAAGATGCTTTAAACAATAGAGCCGAATGTGATGTTGAAATTGAAATCTGTGCTTTGCCTGAGTCTGCTAACGTTGCCTGTAGTTATCGCGAATGCAAATATGACTTTGACACAGCGTGTATTACAGCCTGTCATCCAGTATCAATGCGAGCGTGAAGTCGATCATTCGAAAATATGGAAAATAACGACATATTTAATGAATGAAGAAAACAAAAAGAAATTAAAATTAGAAACCTGTGATTGTGTATCAAATCATGCTTTAAAAGATATTCCGGCTCAGGAACTTGCCAAAGCAACAGTTAACGAAGATATCAAGCAAGAAGTCATTCGAAAAGCCATGTTGAATAGCCTAAAAGCATGTGTAATTAGCTCTAAATCTAACTCAGAAATTTAGAGCCGTACTCAATCAATCTTTAGGTTGTTTGGTCATGCTGTCTAAGACATGATCTTTATCTATAAAGTGATGCTTTAATGCCGCAGCAATATGTCCGAGTAAAAGTAAACCTGCAGCCCAAGAAATCCAAATATGAAGTGGTTTTACAATTTCAGTTACTTGAGGATTCTCACCTATTAAAGCAGGTAGATCAAATAAGAATAATACTGGTGCAGGGTAGCCGAGACTCCAACTCCATAAGCAACCCGTAATTGGTAAAGCCAGAAGCATAAAATAAAGTCCAAGATGCCCTAAATGTGCGAGTCTTTTCATGAGGGGAGACATTGTCTCTGGTAACTCGGGTGCAGGATGAGTGTAGCGCCAAAAGATACGAACCACGACCAGAAAAATAATGGTGGTTGCAATATTTTTGTGAAGCGTGATGACGTCACCTTTGAAGCTACCATCTACTTCATAACTTAAAAAATTGCCGCTATAAAAGCCGATCGCCCACGCCGTGATAAAAATAATCGCCATGACCCAATGCAAGACTTGAGCTGTACGTGTGTAATATTTGGATTTATTATTCATGATATAAACTTATGATTGAATTTCGCACATAATAATTTAAGCATAAATTATTTATAAGTATTGAAATGGGACACAGTGTTGAAAATATGCAACGGAATGCGACTTATAACTGAACATATAGTCGGGAAATACAAAAAATCTATTTCTTCATGATGTTACATTAGGCAAAATAGCTCAATTCGTAAGATCATAAGGACAATACTGTGAAAAAATTAATCGCTTTACTTGCACCAATGACATTAGTGCTCGGAGCTTGTGCTACAGGTACAACAGGGACATCATCACCTGCCGCAAATACCACTCAACAGTTAGGTTCGGCTGCACTTAAAATTGCGATCAATGCAAAATGCACAACTGAATTGAACAATATTTCTGCTTGGAAAACTGCAACGAAATTAATGACTGCAGAGCAGAAAGAAAATATCCAAGGTGAGATTTGTGGATGTGTAAGTGAAAAAGCTCCTCAAAGCGTAACTACGGTTGATTTGGCTACAGCAGCGATTGATCCAACAGCACGTGCAACAATCGTCAGCAATATCGTGACTAAAACTATTAATGAATGTGTAGCTGAAGCTGTACGTTAATTTCAAAGATACATGAATAGGCTGATTTTGATCGGCCTATTTTTTTAAGGATAAATTAGGAAAATGATGTTGATTGCTGGTGCTGATGAAGCAGGGCGCGGTCCACTGGTAGGATCAGTCGTTGCGGCTGCTGTAATTTTGGATCCTAACAATCCGATTCTTGGGTTAAATGATTCTAAAAAACTCAGTGAAAAAAAACGTGAAAAATTATTTATAGAGATCAAAGAAAAAGCACTAGCTTGGGCTATCGCTGAAGCGAGTCATCAAGAAATTGATGAACTCAATATATTGCATGCTTCATTGTTGGCAATGCGTCGTGCCGTTGAACAATTGAGTGTGCAACCACAACATGTATTGGTTGATGGCAATAAAATTCCCCAAGGATTGAGTATGAGTTGTGATGCTGTAGTTGGAGGAGATGCATTACATCCAGAAATTTCTGCTGCCAGTATCCTGGCTAAGGTGACACGTGATCATCAAATGTTAGAACTTGATGCTAAATATCCTCAGTTTGGTTTTGCAAAACATAAAGGCTACCCGACCAAAGCTCATTTTGAAGCTATTGCACAGTTTGGCGTGGTTGAAGAGCACAGGCGTAGTTTTGGTCCAGTACGCAAATCATTGGGACTTTAAACAGCTTAAACACCAAAAATTTAAAGCGGCTAAATTTAGCCGCTTTAGTCACAAAATCATTTCTAATCAACGATTGAAATCATTTTGAGTGTAATTCTCTTCTTCGTAAGAAGGTTGGTAATCTTGGTCAAGATGTTGCAAGTGCTCATGCATCGCACGTTCATGCTGAATTCGTTGATAGATTTCTTCACGATGTACAGATACTTCTTTAGGCGCATTCACACCAATTCGCACTTGGTTACCTTTTACACCAAGTACAGTGACACTGACTTGATCCCCAATCATTAATGTTTCACCAACACGACGGGTGAGAATCAGCATGTTTATCTCCTTGCTTAAACGCTAAACCTGCGATAGTTTTTTCAAAAAGTGAAAATAACAACCTCGGCACCACGAAATATTTTAATAGATAAATGTGACGAATTTAACCATTCGCACAGGACTATTGAAATTATCCCATAAACCTCTAGACCTAATATAACAGAGCCACTATAGGAAAAACTATAGTGGCTCTGAATATTTCTTCATCAAGTATGCATTGTTTCTGCTAACTCATGGCAGAAAATTAAGCACGTGCGCTAGACTCACCATGTTCGCGGTCAAGACCAAACGCAGTGTGAAGTGAGCGAACAGCAAGCTCTAAATAATTTTCTTCAATAATAACAGAGATTTTGATTTCAGAAGTTGAAATCATCAGGATATTGATGCCTTCATCAGCAAGTGCTGTAAACATTTTACTTGCAACACCAGCATGAGAGCGCATACCAACACCTACGATAGATACTTTTACAATATCATCACGTGTTGCAACTTCACGAGCACCGATTGCTTGAGCAGTTTCTTCAAGAATTTTTTTAGCTTTAGCAAGTTCGCCACGATTGACTGTGAATGTGAAGTCAGTTGTACCATCTTCTTCAACGTTTTGGATGATCATATCCACTTCGATATTAGCATCACCAATCGGTTTTAAAATTTTAGATGCAATACCAGGAAGATCAGGCACACCTAAGATAGTTAATTTAGCTTCGTCACGGTTAAATGCGATACCAGAGATAATTGGCTGTTCCATGTTGTCTTCCAATTCAGTAGTGATAAGTGTTCCGACGTTGTTTTTAAATTCTTCGTCAAATGCGCCATCATTTTCATTGTCGAAGCTAGAGAGTACGCGTAAAGGGACTTGATATTTACCCGCGAACTCAACAGAACGGATCTGTAAAACTTTAGAACCAAGAGAAGCCATTTCAAGCATTTCTTCAAAAGAAATACGATCAACTTTCTTCGCTTTTGGTGCAACACGTGGATCCGTTGTATATACACCATCCACATCTGTATAAATTTGGCATTCATCCGCTTTGAGTGCAGCTGCTAATGCAACACCAGAAGTATCAGAACCACCACGACCCAAAGTTGTTGTGTTTCCATTAGCATCAAAACCTTGGAAACCTGCAACAACGATGACACGACCAGCATCTAATTGTTCAGTCATGACATCTGTATCAATTGATTCAATACGTGCTTTTGTGAATGAGCTGTCAGTTTTAATACCAACTTGGCGTCCAGTCAAAGATTTCGCTTCCACACCGATAGAATTCAGTGCCATTGCTAACATTGAAATCGTTACCTGTTCACCCGTTGAAACCATTTGGTCTAATTCTCGTGGGTCAGGGGTGTCGGTAATGGCTTTCGCTAAAGCGAGTAGGCGATTAGTTTCACCACTCATTGCTGATACAACAACCACAACCTTGTGGCCGTGATCATGCCAACGCTTTACACGACGAGCAACATTTAAAATGCGCTCAGGAGTACCCATTGAAGTACCGCCATATTTTTGAACGATTAATGCCATAGTTGTTCCATATAAACCATGACCTTGAAGAGTTGTTCAAGGTCAGTTACACAAAAGGTGAAGTTTTATTTTGCAGCTAGCCAAGCAGTTAATTCTGCCATGACAGAAGCAAACTTCTCGTTAAGTGGCGCGCCACCTTGTGCCAAATCAGGCTTACCACCACCTTTACCACCTAGCTCAGTTGCTAAGTGTTTGATGATGTCACCTGCTTTTATAGAAGCTGTGAAGTCTTTAGCTACAGATGCGATCAAGCTCACCTTGTCACCCTCTACACCTGCAAGGACAATCACAGCATTTTCTAATTTTGATTTCACGCCGTCGTGTAGATTGCGAAGTGATTTCGCATCCATACCTTGAACAGTCGTGATTAACGTTTTGCGACCTGCAATTTCCTTAACTTGGCTAAGTAGTTCAGCCGCCTGTAAATGTGCAAGTTTTTGATTCAATTGATCGATTTGCTTTTGTAAGCTTGATGCTGTGTCCGCTAAGGCTTCAACTTTCTCAATCGTTTGATCTTTTTGTGCTTTCAATAAGCCATTAATCGTGTTGATGTCTCGATCAGCTTTTTGAGCCACCTCAATTGCTTTCGAACCTGTAACTGCTTCAATACGACGTACACCTGCAGCAACACCGCCTTCAGAAGTGATTTTGAACAGACCAATGTCACCTGTACGTTTAACGTGAATACCACCACAAAGTTCGATCGAGAAGTTTTTCTCTTCAATGATAGAACCCATAGAGAGTACGCGAACTTCTTCACCGTATTTTTCACCGAACAACATCATCGCACCTTTTGCTTTTGCAGATTCGATGTCAAGGAGTTCAGTTGTTACAGGCGTATTGGCAATCACTTCAGCATTTACCAGACGTTCAATTTCTTGAATCTGTTCAAATGTCACGGGTTGATCATTGGCAAAGTCGAAACGTAACACGTCAGAAGCAACCAATGAACCTTTTTGTTGAACATGTGAACCCAAGATTTGACGAAGTGCAGCATGTAGAAGGTGAGTCGCAGAGTGATTACGTGCTGTTGCTGCACGGATGTCTGCTTTAACTGTTGCTTCTACATTTTGAGTAACTTTAAAGTTACCCATGGTCACGATACCTTGGTGAACGAACGCACCACCAGATTTTTTTGTGTCTTGAACTTCGAAAATACCTGTATCGTTTTTAAAGATACCTGTATCACCGATTTGACCACCGCTTTCTGCATAGAAAGGTGTTTGGTTTAGAACGATTAAAGCTCCATCACCTTCAACGACTTCATCAACTTGTTCGCCATCTTTATAGATTGCGATGATTTGACCCTCACCAGCAGTTGCATCGTAGCCGTCAAACTGAGTTTCGCCTTCAACTTTTACAACGCTGTTGTAGTCGATTGCGAATTTACCCGCATCACGTGCACGTTGACGTTGAGCAGCCATTTCTTTTTCGAAACCAGCTTCATCAATCGTTAAATCACGCTCACGTGCGATATCCGCTGTAAGGTCGGTTGGGAAGCCGTACGTGTCGTAAAGTTTGAATACCACTTCGCCTGGAATTACAGAACCTTTTAAGTTCGCAAGTTCGCCTTCAAGCAATTTCAAACCTTGTTCTAAGGTTTTAGCAAATTGCTCTTCTTCTTTTAAAAGTTGAGCTTCAATACGCGCTTGTTGTGCTTCAAGTTCAGGATAGGCAGCGCCCATCACCTCAATTAAAGGCTTTAACATTTTGTGGAAGAATGAACCTGTCGCACCCAATTTGTTACCGTGACGTACTGCACGACGGATGATACGACGTAGTACATAACCACGACCTTCGTTTGAAGGGTTTACACCATCAGCAATCAAGAATGAACATGAACGTGCATGGTCGGCAACGACTTTAAGTGATGCTGGGTATTCAACTGGTTTGCCTTCAGCTTGTGCTTTCGCTTCAAGTTCAGCAGTATCTAAACCAATAATTTCAGCTGCAGCTTTAAGCAAATGTTGGAATAGGTCGATTTCGTAGTTTGAGTTTACGTGTTGTAAAACAGCAGAAATACGCTCTAAGCCCATACCTGTATCAACGGAAGGTGCTGGAAGAGGGTGAAGTACGCCATCAGCAGTACGGTTAAACTGCATGAATACGTTGTTCCAAATTTCGATGAAACGGTCGCCATCTTCTTCTGGTGTACCTGGTAAACCACCCCAAATGTGATCGCCATGGTCAAAGAAGATTTCAGAGCATGGACCACAAGGACCTGTGTCACCCATTGCCCAGAAGTTATCTGAAGCGTATTGACCGCCTTTGTTGTCGCCAATACGAATAATGCGAGACTCATCTAGACCGATTTCTTTGTTCCAGATGTCGAATGCTTCATCATCAGTGTGATAAACCGTTGCATATAATTTGTCTTTAGGTAGACCTAACCATTTTTCATTGGTTAAGAAATCCCAAGCGAATTTAATCGCGTCACGTTTAAAGTAATCTCCGAAAGAGAAGTTACCTAACATTTCAAAAAACGTATGGTGACGAGCTGTGTAGCCCACGTTATCTAAGTCGTTATGTTTACCGCCAGCACGAACACATTTTTGTGATGACACTGCACGTACATAATCTCGTTTTTCTAGGCCTAAGAAGCAATCTTTGAACTGGTTCATACCAGCATTTGTAAAGAGCAAAGTTGGGTCGTTGGCAGGAACTAGAGAACTCGACGCGACACGTGTGTGGCCTTGCGATTCAAAGTAACGCAAAAATGCTTCACGAATTTCAGCTGATGTCATAAAACGAGTACTCACAACCAAGTCACTCCATTAATTCTGTATTGGCAAATAATATGTCTGGGAAATAAAGTGCGAATTCACAAAAAAATTCACCCCAGCATACCGGGCTAAAAGTTTAAAAACGCCAAATTATAACGGAATTTGCCACCTGTACCAATGATTTTAAAGTGTTTTAATGACAATTCTCTTTAATTCTGATTTTAGGTGAAATTTTAATCATTATTGGTGTTGAGATCATTTTCAAATGCTTAAGCAGTGTATCTCGCACGAAGATCAATCAAAAATATTGAGTAGTCATAAGACCATTATTTATTACTGAATATTTTAGAAATACTTTAACATAGAGCTTTCAAGAACTTGTATTAAAGAGTTGAAGGTTACATATGCAGCGTATCGCAATTAATGGATTTGGACGAATCGGGCGAAATGTTTTAAGAGCTTGGTTTGAAAATCCAAAACAATTCAATTTTGAAATCGTTGCGATTAATGATGTGGCTGATGTAGAAACTTTAATTCATTTATTTAAATATGACACCACACATGGAAGATTTCATGGGGAAGTGGAGTTGAGTTATGTTGCAGAGCAAGTATTTCTCAATATTTATGCCTATCAAAAAAAATTATCTATTGAAGTCCACTGTCAAACAGAACCTGATCAACTGCCATGGAAGCGTTTAAACGTTGATGTTGTTTTAGAGTGTACTGGTTTATTTAGATCTCGAGCAGAAGCGACACGCCATCTCAATGCTGGCGCTCAACGTGTGATAATTGGGGCTGCACCTTTTGATACGGTTGATGCTGCAATTGTCTACGGGGTAAATCATACAGAGGTTAAAACTACGGATCAGATTATTTCGAGTGTTTCATGTACGACACAAGCATTGGTTCCTCTGGTCAAAATTATTGACGATGCCTTTGGCATAGAAAGTGCGTTAATGACAGAAATTCATGCTGTTACAGCGGATCAATCCGTTTTAGATCATGTTCACCGCGATTTACGTCGTGCGAGGGCATCTGGGCAAAACATTATTCCAACGACTTCATCTGCTCTAGGTGCAATCAAACGTGTCATGCCAAAAATGGAAGGGCGAATAGACGGTTACTCAATTCGTGTTCCTACCATTAATGTGGCAGCTATTGATTTGACATTTATAGCGCAACAGCCAATTACAGACCATCAGTTAAATGAAGCGTTAATTTCAGCAGCACGAGAGCAATTTTCGGAAATTATGTCGGTAACAGATGAGCCTTTAGTATCATCTGACTTTAATCATTCTCCATTTTCACTCATTGTAGATTTAACTCAAACCATGGTGGTCGGGAAGCAAGCTAAAGTCTATGCTTGGTATGATAATGAATGGGGATATACCAATCGTTTACTGGATTTATGTCATTCATTTCCAGATCAGTCATGAAACTGAAATGCTGTGTCTTTTATAAAGGCTTAAGTCTATAACATAGATCAACTGCTAGTGCGTTCAGAATTACCAATAGAAGCTTATGAATAATCTAAAATTCCGATTTAATTATTTAAAAGTCTGATGCACATGGGGGTTGATCGTGATAGACTAGGAGAAATCGGGTGTGTTCCCGATTTTTTTATGCGGATTTGTTCCGCGCTGACAGAATTTAGGTTTACAACATGCCCATTTCAGAGACATGGTTATTACCTGATGGTGTAGCTGATGTATTACCAGAGCAAGCGCAAGTTATTGAAACTTTGCGTCGTACCGCGTTAGATTTCCTCGCAGCTCGAGGTTATCAATTGGTGTACACGCCATTTATTGAATACATCGAATCTCTATCTTCTCTTTCAGAATCGAATCAAGATTTAGACTTAGCCACATTTAAAGTAATCGATCAACTTTCAGGTCGTTTACTTGGTGTGCGTGCAGATATGACGCCTCAGGTGGCGCGTATTGATGCACACGTGTATCCAGTTGAAGGTGTTGCACGCTATTGCTACGCTGGAACGGTACTTCATACCAAACCACAAGGTTTCAATACCACACGTGCGCCTTTACAGCTCGGTGCTGAGTTGTTTGGTTCAGACAGTATCGATGCTGACGTCGAAATGATCGATGTTATGTTGGAATTATTAAAAAATACAGGTGTAACTGAGGCGATCCATTTAGATATTGGACACGTTGGTCTATTCCGTAGCTTAGTTAAACATGCAGGATTGAACAAAGCTACAGAGTCGCATCTATCTGATTTATATCAGCGTAAAGCATTGCCAGAACTTGCTGAATATACGCAACAACTTAAATTCGGATCTGATTTTTATTCGCTTGGTCGTTATGCAAGTGATTTAGTCGCTTTAAAATCACATTTAAGCCAAGAAATCTTAGAAGATTCGGCATTCCAAGAAGCATTTAATGCAGTTCAAAGCACACAAGATGCGATTCAGCAACGTTGGCCAAATCTGCATATTGGTATCGATGTAGTAGAGCTTCGTTCATATCACTATCACACTGGCTTAATGTATGCAGTGTATGCACCAAATCGTGCTGCGCCATTAGCTCAAGGTGGACGTTATGATGGTATTGGTGAGCATTTTGGTCGTGCACGTCCAGCAACTGGCTTTTCATGTGACTTATACGCTTTAAGCGCTGGTCAATTTAAAGCATTGGAAGTGATCGTTGCACCTAAGGGCAATAATGCTGACCTAGTCAAAGCAATTCAAGGATTACGTGATCAAGGCAAAAGCGTTGTGCAGTTGCTTGGTCAAGATGAGTTGAATTCAGTACCTAACGCGACTCACCAGTTGGTGAATCAAGCGGGTGAGTGGAAACTCGAACAGATTTAATCACCTGATTTGAATACTAAATTTCAAATCATGTTCTTCAATTTTAACAGCATGATGCAATGAGGCTATTATGGGCAAGAATGTTGTGGTACTTGGTACCCAATGGGGCGACGAAGGTAAAGGTAAAATCGTTGACCTGCTCACAGATCAAGCGGCTGCAGTTGTTCGCTATCAAGGTGGACACAATGCAGGTCATACTCTCGTCGTAGGTGGTAAGAAAACTGTTTTACACCTCATTCCATCTGGTATTTTACGTGAAAACGTACTTTGCTTAATTGGTAACGGTGTAGTGCTTTCTCCTGAAGCGTTAATCAAAGAGATGACGATTCTTGAAGAGCAAGGTGTGCCAGTTAAAGAACGTTTACGTATTTCTCCAAACTGTCCATTAATTTTGCCAAACCATATTGCATTAGACCAAGCACGTGAGAAAAAACGTGGGAATGCCAAGATTGGTACAACAGGTCGTGGTATTGGTCCAGCGTATGAGGATAAAGTTGCACGTCGTGCGGTTCGTGTCGCTGATTTAGTGCGTGGTGGTGATCATCTTAAAGCATTGCTTGAAGAGTTACTTGAATACCATAACTTCCAATTAACACAATTCTACGGTGTAGAAGCGGTTAAGCTTGAAGACGTGCTTGCGTTATGTGATCAATGGCGTCAAGTTGTTGCTCCACTGGTTGTTGATGTTACTGGCGAATTGCATAAATATCGTAAGAACGGTGACAACATTATGTTTGAAGGTGCTCAAGGCTCACTTCTTGATGTTGACCATGGTACTTATCCATACGTAACATCTTCAAATACGACTGCTGGTGGTGTGAGTTCTGGTTCTGGTCTTGGTCCATTACACCTTGACTATGTATTGGGTATTACTAAAGCTTATACAACTCGCGTAGGTGCAGGTCCATTCCCAACTGAGTTGGTTTATGATGCTGCAAACGATGTTGGTGATGCAATTGGTAAGCACCTTGGTACTGTAGGTTCAGAATTTGGCGCATCTACTGGTCGCCAACGTCGCTGTGGTTGGTTCGATGCTGAAATCCTTCGTCGTTCAGTAGAAGTAAACTCACTTTCGGGTATTTGCTTGACTAAACTTGACGTTCTTGATGGTTTAGAAGAAATCAAAATTTGTGTAGGTTATGAAGCTGCAGATTCGGGCTGCGTAGGTTCTTCTGATGCACTTGCATTTGAAACTTTAAAACCAATTTACGAAACAATGCCTGGTTGGACTGAGTCTACTTTTGGTGCTAAATCTTTAGACCAATTGCCAGAAGCAGCAATCAACTATATTAAGCGACTTGAACAGTTAATCGAATGTCCAATCGACATCGTATCAACTGGTCCAGACCGTGATGAAACGATTATTCTTCGTCACCCGTTTGAAGCTTAATTAAAAGTTTTAAAAAAGCCCTGTGATATCACAGGGCTTTTTTTGATCTAAACAACGACCAAAGTTGTATAAAAATTGGCTGTGCTGAATCTTAGAGATTGTTAAAATCGAATGTATAAAATAATAGAGTGTGCAGGATGCATAAAAATATTTCTGGAACAATGTTTTATTCGTTGTTATTTGCAATGGGGGGGGCACCCACGATTGCGATGATGATAATTCGATCTCAAACAGTAGCCGAAGATGTGGTCTACCAAGTCTTTATTGGGCTGTCGATTATGATCGCTTGCATATTGGTCCCTATTATTTTAATTCAGAACACCTATTTATTTTTTAAACGTAAAGATGAGAAGCTTGAAACTCGTTTAAAACCGTGGAGTCAAACCTATCTCGTACTTAATATTTTTTGTTTGGTCTTTTGGATCAGCTATCAATTTGTTTACTAAATTACATAACAAATAAAAAAGTGAAGAAAAATGAGATATTAAGCTTAGTTGAGTTTGTCTATAATTATGAACAAGTACTTTCAAGTAGATTGGAACATTATAATGAAGAACAAATTATTGCTCGGTCTTACAGCATCTGCGGTGATCTCGATTTCAGGGTGTACAACATTTGCGGATATGGCGGGTGCGGACTCAGCGACATTAAATGCAGCTGCTGCACAAAGTTACTCGCAAGCCATTGATACAGCTCGCAGCAAGGGCTTATTGGATACAAGCTCAAATACCTATAAGCGTATTACCAATGTCTACAATCGTTTGCGTCCATATGCTGATCAAATGAATCAAACGGGTCAGCCATTCCAATGGCAGGTATCTGTAATTAAATCAAGTGAATTAAATGCTTCTGTCATGCCGGGTGGTAAAGTTGTTTTTTATACAGGTATTGTGGAACGTTTAAATTTAACAGATGCTGAAATTGCGGCCATCATGGGACATGAAATGATCCATGCTTTGGAAGAGCATGCAAAAAGTAAATTGGGTGCTCAAGCTTTAACTGACTTGGCTTTAGGTGTTGGTTTAAGTGCAGCTGGGGTAGGTCAAGGTGGCGCAGCAGTTGCACAAATTGGTTCTCAACTGGGTGTAGGGTTGCCTTATTCACGTAACTTGGAGAGCCGTGCTGATCAGGGTGGATTAATGTTAATGGCTCGAGCTGGTTATAACCCACAAGCAGCGATTACATTATGGGAGAAAATGGCTAAAGCAAGTAATGGTGGCAATGCATCTTTCTTATCAACACACCCTTCAAATGCTCAACGAATTGAGGCGATGCGTAAAAACTTACCTGCAGCTCAAGCGATTTATAACCAAAGTCGCCGTTAAAAGAATAAAGCTAAAAAAGGATGCGTTAGCATCCTTTTTTTATATTCACCACTTAGTAAATTGTTATCACAGTATGGCGTTGATTCAAATGTATTGAAATCGAATTTATTAGACACTTAAGGTGCTGGATTTGGCTGTTGTTTATGGATGATCTCAATTTCCTGAAGTATTTCTTCTGACAATGACACATTAAAAGCATCAATATTTTCTTTGAGTTGATTTAAATCGGTTGCACCAATGATTGTGCTGGTCACGAAGAACTGCTGCTTAATGAAAGCTAACGCCAATTGCGTTAATGTCAGTCCATGTTTTTCTGCTAAGAGGGCGTATTGTTCAGTTGCCCATTCACTTTCAGGATTACTATAACGCACAAATCTAGAGTATAAGGTGACTCTGGCATTTGCAGGTCTCGCACCATGTCTAAATTTTCCTGTTAAATAGCCAAAAGCGAGCGGTGAATAGGCCAGTAAACCGATGCCTTCAAATTTAGCAATCTCCGACATGCCGATTTCATAGGTACGATTTAATAAGTTATAGGGGTTTTGTACAGAAACAAATTTAGACAGCCCTAACTTTTCAGCTAAATGTAGAAATTTCATGGTTCCCCATGGTGTCTCATTGGAGAGTCCGATATAACGAATTCTACCTCTATTAATTTCCGCTTGAAGGGCAGATAAGGTTTCCTCGAGTGGTGTGATATCTAGTGTACTGTGAGCATGGTGATTGGTATAACCCAATTGACCAAACATATTGGTTGGGCGTTGAGGCCAATGCAGCTGATAAAGATCAATATAGTCAGTTTTTAAGCGTCTAAGATTTGAGTCTAAGGCTGAGCTGATGTCGCTGGCAGTATAGCGAGTTGTGCCGCCTCTAATATTGCTACCACCTTGGCCTGGACCTGCAATTTTTGAAGCAAGAAAAAGTTGATCACGTTGGCCGCGCTGCTGAATCCAATTGCCGATAATTTCTTCCGTCGCGCCTTGAGTTTCGACTTTAGGTGGTACTGGGTACATCTCTGCAGTATCCCAAAAATTTAACCCCCGCTCGAGTGCATATTCCAGTTGTTGGAAAGCCTCGGACTGGCTATTTTGCTCACCAAAGGTCATTGTTCCTAAACAAATTTCGGGAACGTGTATATCTGTTTGCCCAAGTCGATTAAATTTCATGCTCAACATCCTTGCTGTATTTTTTAAGTTGATATATTGAAATCATACCTAATCTAAGATTCAAAACGTATGTAAAATAAATTCGAAAGTTTTCAGAAAAAAGGCAATAAAAAAGCAAATCGTCAGATTTGCTTTTTTGAATGTAGATCAGATGAAAATTTATTCATCATCATTGTTGTCAAAGTCTTCTTCAACAGAATTTACTGCTTCTAATGATGAATCAAAAATTAAGATAGCTTTACCATCAGTTTCAATCATGCCTTGTTCTTCAAGTGTTTTAAGAACACGACCAACCATTTCACGTGAACAACCTACAATACGACCAATTTCTTGACGAGTAATACGAATTTGGCGTCCATTTGGAAGAATCATTGCTTCAGGTTGAGCTGACAAGTCGATTAAACAACGTGCAATACGACCCGATACATCAATAAATGCTAGGTCAGTTACTTTTCGAGTTGTATTTTTTAAGCGACGAACAAGCTGTGCGAACACCGCATAGCTAAGATCTGGATACTGCTTACTTACTTCATGGAAGTTAGCATATGAAATTTCAGCAATCTCACATACATCACGTGTACGTACTTCTGCAGTACGCTGAGGATTACTTTCAAATAATCCCATCTCTCCAAAAAAGTCCCCTGGGTTTAAATAGGCTACCACAATTTCACGTTCATCATCTTCACGTAAAATAATTGAAACCGACCCTTTTAAAATTAGATACAGAGATTTCGACTCTGAGCCCGCATCAATAATTGAAGTTCGTTTTGGAAATCTATTGATGTGCGCACGCTTGAGCAAAGCTTTGACAGATTCAGGTAATTGACCTGGCGACAAAGCATCTGTACTAAGTTGTGAAAAATTAGAAGTCATGCTTTTTAAATTCCGATTTGGATAGTAACTAGATCTTTAGACCTAAATAAACTTGCCACGTGAAGCATAAGAGGTGAAATTCCTTATCAGCTCAATATATGCTAGTGTACAGTCCTAAGTAAATTTATAGTTTTTTTTAGGTAGTTGCAATGCATACTAGCGTACATTGGTTAGAGAATGTTGCTTTTGAAGCAAAATCTGAAAGCGGTCACCAAATTATCATGGATGGTGCTGAAGCTTACGGTGGTGAAAACCGTGGTCCACGTCCGATGGAACTCATTTTAATGGGGCTTGGTGGGTGTGCTTCGTTTGATATTGTGACCATATTAAAAAAATCTAGACAAGATGTGATGGGTGTTCAATGTCAGTTGAAAGCCGAGAGGGCAGACACAATTCCTGCGGTTTTCACGAAGATACATTTGCATTTTGTGGTTACAGGAAAAGCAGTTAAAGAAAAGCAAGTTGCTAAAGCGGTTGAGCTATCTGCAGAAAAATATTGCTCAGCAAGTAAAATGCTTTCAGATGGCGGTGTTGAAATTACACATGATTTTGAAATCATTGAAGCCGAAGCTTGATTTTATCGAGTTGAAAAAAGCAACCTTAAGGTTGCTTTTTTTATGTAAGTTGAGCGAATCAATTTTACTCTTGTACCCATGGCAGATTGTGAAATCGCCAGCCATTGTAAGTACCACGATGGGAGTTGGGATCTAAATCACCTTCAAAACCTTGATCGATATTATATACGTTTGTGAAACCAGCGTTATACGCCACACTCGCTGCTGCTGCAGAGCGCTTTCCACTACGGCACATGAGCAAAATGATGTCATATGCATTAACAAAAGATTGTAACTTCTCTAAAAACTCAGGGTTACGTTCAAGTGAGATGCCTGTGAGCCAAGGAATATGTTCAGAATGTTCGACATAACCTACGAATTTTCGCTCTTCATGTGTTCTGACATCAATAATGATCGCTTGTTGGGATTGGAACAAAAGCCACGCATCTTGGGGTTTTAAAGAGCCTGCAAAGAGGAGTGTATGATCTTCTACATTTTTTTTTGCTTCAGATAAAATAAATTTAATTTTATCTTGATGGACTTTATTTTCTGAGAGATTTATAAAATGATTCATGTAAGTATGCCTGAATGATTAAATCATCCGTTTATGGAAAACGGTGATTATTATAAGTTTTATCTATATTCTTTAAATAAATATAAAATTAATTGTTTATCTTATAAATTCATATTGAATGATTTTGCACAACATGTACCGATTAGGTCGATATAAGTTCGGCGTACTCCTATGTGATGATTTGAGAACAATAATGACCGTTTACTGAGAATATATTTTCTTTGTCATATGTAGTGAATAGTAAATAAATATCATAATCACCTTGAAAAAATTGTGAAGTGGTATTGAAAAATGTATGAGCAGCACAAATATTATAATTATAATCTATCTTTATTTTTTAAATAATTGAAATTTAAGAAAATAATTAAAAAACCGACTTGAAATATGACGCTTCTCACCCATTAACTAAGCAAGTACCAAATTTGTTGTGAGGAAAATAATAATGCGTTTTGAAAAATTTACAAATCGCTTACAGCAAGCCTTATCTGATGCGCAATCTTTAGCAATGGGCAAGGATCATACAGCGATTGAAGGCATCCATATACTATCGACACTGCTTGAAGAGCCATCAAATATGAGTTTGTTGCAGCAGGCAGGGGCGAATTTACGAGAATTGAGCACAAAGTTGCAACAGGCGCTTGCTGATGCACCAACACTTGCCCATCCAACTGGGGATATCAATCTCAGTCCAGATGCGGTTAAAGCGCTTAACTTGGCAGATAGTTATGCACAAAAATCGGGTGATGAGTTTCTTTCAACAGATTGGGTGTTACTTGGTTTAGCAGAAACAGGTGCAACCAAAACTATTTTAAATGCGGTTGGTGTTCAATCCGCAGGTTTAAAAGCGGCGATAACTAAAGTTCGAGGTGATGAAAAAGTCATGAGTAACAATCATGAAGATCAACGTGATTCATTAAACAAATACACCATTGATCTCACTGAGCGAGCACTTTCTGGCAAGCTTGATCCAGTGATTGGGCGAGATGATGAAATTCGTCGAACAGTCCAAGTTTTATCACGCCGTACAAAAAATAATCCTGTTTTGATTGGTGAGCCGGGTGTTGGTAAAACTGCCATTGTTGAGGGTTTAGCACAGCGTATCGTTAATGGAGAAGTGCCTGAAAGTTTAAAAAATAAACGTGTCTTATCACTTGATCTTGGATCGCTTTTAGCTGGTGCAAAATATCGTGGTGAATTTGAAGAGCGCTTAAAAGCTGTATTAAAAGATCTTGCTAAACATGATGGTGAAATTATCCTCTTTATCGATGAGTTGCATACTCTAGTCGGTGCAGGTAAAGGCGACGGTGCAATGGATGCAGGTAACATGTTGAAGCCTGCTTTAGCACGTGGAGAATTACGTTGTGTAGGTGCTACAACATTAGATGAATATCGACAATTCATTGAAAAAGATGCAGCACTTGAACGTCGTTTCCAAAAAGTATTGGTTGATGAGCCTAGTGTTGAAGACACGATTGCGATTTTACGTGGATTAAAAGAGCGCTATGAAGTACATCATGGTGTTAAAATCTTAGATTCTGCCATCATTGCTGCAGCTAAAATGTCGCATCGATACATTACAGATCGTCAACTACCAGATAAAGCGATTGATTTGATTGATGAAGCGGCATCTCGAATTAAGATGGAGCTTGATTCAAAACCTGAGTCTCTAGATAAATTAGAACGTCGTCTTATTCAACTGAAATTACAGCTTGAGGCTGTAAAAAAAGATGAAGATGCAGGAAGTAAAGCTGAAGTTTCACACTTAGAAAAACAAATTGCTGAAGTAGAGAAGGAATACAGCGATCTTGAAGAAGTGTGGATTTCTGAAAAACGTTTAGTGCAAGGCGATCAACAAACTCAGGCGGAGCTTGATCAAGCACGTATCGCGATGCAAAAGGCACAACGTGAAAATGATCTAGCTGAAATGGCACGACTTCAATATGGAGTAATTCCTGATTTGGAGAAACGACTCAGTGAAGAAGCATCTGAAGAGAAAGTTGAACCTAAATTATTGCGTAATAAAGTGACGGACAATGAAATTGCCGAAGTTGTAAGTGCAGCTACAGGAATTCCTGTAGCAAAAATGCTACAGGGTGAGCGTGAAAAATTACTCAGTATGGAAACATTTTTACATAACCGCGTCGTAGGCCAAGATGAAGCGGTAGTTGCAGTTTCTAATGCTGTACGACGCTCACGTGCTGGACTTTCAGATCCAAATCGCCCAAGTGGTTCATTCTTATTTTTAGGTCCAACAGGTGTCGGTAAAACTGAGTTAACTAAAGCTTTAGCAAACTTCTTATTTGACAGTGACGATGCCATGATCCGTATCGATATGTCTGAATTTATGGAGAAACATTCTGTTAGTCGTTTGGTGGGAGCACCTCCTGGTTATGTTGGTTATGAAGAGGGTGGTGTGCTAACTGAAGCAGTACGCCGTAAGCCTTATAGCGTGGTGTTATTTGATGAAGTAGAGAAGGCTCATCCAGATGTATTTAACATTCTGCTTCAGGTACTTGACGATGGTCGCTTGACTGATTCGCAAGGGCGTGTGGTGGATTTTAAAAATACAGTGATCGTCATGACTTCAAACCTAGGTTCAAATGAAGTGCGCGAATTAGGTGACATGGCGACGGAACAAGATGTACGCAGTGTTGTGATGGCTGCTGTTTCTGAGCATTTTAGACCAGAGTTTATTAACCGAATTGATGAGCTTGTAATCTTCCATGCACTGAAAAAATCGCAGATTCGAGGTATCGCGGATATTCAGTTAGATCGCTTACGTTCTCGTTTGGCTGATCGTGATTTAAGTTTGACTGTAGATGACACTGCTTTCGATGAATTAATTGAGGCAGGATATGACCCAATCTATGGGGCTCGACCACTTAAACGTGCTATTCAACAAAAGGTTGAAAATACATTGGCTCAAAAAATCTTGGCGGGAGAATTTTTGCCAGGAGATACAATTGTTATACAAAGCACTGATGGAGATTTGAGTTTTAGTAAACTTAAATTAAATTAGAATTTACTAAACAAACTTAGAAAACCTGAATTCGTTCAGGTTTTTTTTTATTTAAGTGATTTAAAAATAATAAATTTATTTTTTAATAAAATTGCTACTCAAATCTATTAAGTATAAGATTGCACTCAATATTTTTGTGAATAAATGTTTAATTTGTTTATTGATTCACAAAAGGAATTCATTGTTTAGCTTAATGGGATCAATATGCTAGAATTAAAACGACTCCGAAAATTAAAAAAAGAACCTTATAGTGAGTTTGTTAAGGTAAAAGATTTAAAACCTCGTGATATTGAAAAGATGTTCAATATTTACAGTAACTATTATTCAAATACAGTCTTTGAAATTTTTGAAAGAGACCTTTTGGAAAAGACTGGTGTGTTTATCATTCGAGAACCCAAAAAAGATTTTTTAGTGGGTTTCTCAACTGTAATGGAGCGAAATTTTACCGTGAACGGTAAAACTGCCCATGCTTTTTTTAGTGGTGATACCATTATTGAGGAGGCGTATTGGGGTAGTCGAGCATTACAACGTGCGATGTTCCGTTATGTAATGACCTTCAAATTACGTCATACGGGTGTACCGATCTATTGGATGCTGATCTCAAAGGGCTTTAAGACCTACTTACTTCTTGCAAATAATTATTATCACTATTATCCAAATCCAGAAAATAAAGATGAATATTTAAAAGATTATGTTGAAGCATATTGTCGTGAGTATTTTGCAGAATACTATGATGATGAATCAAAGCTGATTGATTTTGGAGAAAACTATCAGTGTCTGAAACCTGATGTGGCCCCAATAACAGAAGAAATGCGCCAGAAAAATCGTAAAATTGAGTTTTTTGAGGAATGTAATCCATCTTGGGTTCAAGGTACTGAATTACCGTGTATTGGTGAGCTGCGTTGGGTTGATATTTTGCAAACAGCGGTAAGGTTTGTGAAAAAATCATCGCTCAAAAAAAATAAGTCGAATCTGAATAAAGATAAATTATCTAAATCGGCTCAAACCAAAGATCAAGATCAAGATTCTAAGGTGGCCTAATGTCTGTGATATTTGCAGCTCATCAAGTTTTAAATTTGGCCTGTAAAAAATCATTTAAAGACTTTTATCAATACGCTGATCAATTGGAAAAAGTTCAGCGTGATAAATTAAAAGTTATATGTGATGATCCAAAGATGGAATATGAGTCGTTTGCTCAACATTTTCCAGTAACACGTTATGCTGATTGGAAGCAGAAAGTTGAAGCATCACGTAATCAAGGCGTAAATTTACTTAATAAAAGTAAAATTATCCGATTCCAGCCTACAAGTGGTTCAAGTGAAGCACTCAAATTTATTCCATATACCCAACAATTTTTAAGTGAAATAGATCAGGCGATTGGTTTATGGCTCACGAGTTTATATCGTCGTTATCCTGAACTAAAACGTACAACACACTATTGGTCTGTATCTTGGTTGCCTGAAAGCCAGCGTCAACTGACGACCACTCATAATTTAAATGATGATAGTGCCTTACTTTCTTTTTCAAAACGAATTTTAACTCAAATTACACAAGCAGTCCCTGCGGACATTGCTTTGGCAGAAACTGCTGAAGATGCGATGTTCGCTACGGCTGTGTATTTAGTCAGAGATGAAAATCTCGGCATGATTTCAGTGTGGAGCCCAACTTTTGCACTGCAACTGATCGAAATTATCCAAGAAAATAAGAGTGAAATCGTTGAGGTTTTATCGACTGGTCAGTGGAGTCGTCAAAGTTTAGATTTTTTAAAAATCAAAAAATCAGTAAAACGTAGCCAGATTCTAGAACGATTAGATTTGGAAGATCCGACTTGTTGGAAAAAATTGTGGCCAAAGCTATTTTTAATTTCATCTTGGGATACCGCAAGCGCACAGCACTGGGCACAAATTTTAAAAACCAAAATTAAGGGTGTAAGTTTTGAAGGTAAAGGGCTTTGGGCCACTGAAGGCGTAGTGACTATACCTTTAGATGATCATTATCCCTTGATGTATCAAGCTCATTTTTATGAGTTTCAAGATTTAGATACTCAGCAAATTTACCCTGCTTGGCAGCTTAAACCAGGTCAAATCGTGAGTCCGATTATTACGACAGGGTCTGGCCTAAAACGCTACATTATTGATGATGAATTATTGGTTGATTCTTTTTATCAGGGCATTCCGTGCTTTAAATTTCTTGGTCGAAAGATGACAGTTGATTTGGTCGGAGAAAAGATTGATCAATCTGTTGCTTTGAGTGTGATCGATACATTTAAACAAAACGGTTTTTTACCCATTAGTTTACTCGGTATAGAACAGACCGAATCGAAACCTTATTATGTTTTGCTTTCTGAGGGTAGTGTGAGTGGGCAGCCGTCCGATCAACAGTTAGATCAATTGCTAAAACAAAATTTTCACTATGAGTTGGCACGTAATTTAGGGCAATTAGATGAAGCACGCGTGATGCATGTGGAAGATGCATGGCATGAATATAAGACAATCGCAATGCGCAATGGCATGATTGAGGGGAATATCAAGCCAGAACCGTTGAAGAAAATGAAATTTATTTAAGAATTTAAAAATGACAGAGCAAAATTTACTATATCGATCAAAAATCTCGCCTGAATTTTATCTACGTTATGCTGCGGAGCAAGATGATCCTCAATTGATTGAGCTGATTTCTGAAAGTATGCCGAGTAACGGTATGGTGATTTCATTTGAGCGGAAACCGAGTTATTTTCGGGCTACACATGCACAATATAATAAGCCTGAAATTTTGGTTGTCGTACATCAAGATCAGCCTGATCAAATTATTGCCATGATGAACATCGGTTGGAAATCGTATTGGATCAATGGCGTCACTGAACAATTACGCTATGTATCAGATTTACGAATCAAACTTACAGCTCGGGGTAAAAAAGCGTTTAATGTATTTATGGAATACATTTTTGAATGTTTCCCTCGTGAAATTATCTTTCAAAGTGTGATTTTAGAAGATAATAAAGTAGCTCGTAATATGATGCATCGTGAAAGAGAAGGATATGCTTTACCTTATATCTTTGATTCGATGACCACTTTTACCATTTCTAAGGTGCCTAAGTTTAAGCAGTCTGCTGAACTTCGCCTTGAAACAATGACCATAGATAAGATTGATGCGGTCAATGGTTTTATACAAGAAATGGCTTCCCATTATAATTTTTTACCTGATTATGACTTTAGACAGTTATTGGAAGCTAATCATCCTTTTTGGTATGGGCTGAGATTAGAAGACTTTCATTTAGTGCTCAATTCAGATCATAAAATCGTAGGTTTATTTGGTTTGTGGGATCAAAAAGATTTCAAACAAACTAAAGTGGCGAGTTATTCTACAACGTTAAAACTGTTAAAACCTGTCTATAACACTTATGCTCGTATTACTGGACAGTTAACGCTTCCCAAAGAAGGGCAATCCTTTGATTATCTCATGACGCATAGTTTCCTCTGTGATCCAAGTGCGTTAGACGTACTAAAGTTTATGCTGACCAATGTCAACACATTAGTGAAGGCTCAGGGTAAAACATCATTTTGTGTGACTGTGGTTGAGAATGACCCACGTAAGCAAGTTCTAGAGCAGTGTTCATCACATAAAATGAAAGCAGTTCACACGCTTCATAGTTATGAAAGTAAACCCTATGACGTGATTGATCGTTCTAAATACTCTTACTTTGAAGTGAGTCGTATTTAAGAATATGGTGCGTTCATCGGAATGCGGGTGAACGCACTTGATTAGCTGTAATTAATAAATATATAAATAAAATTACAATAATAATTCTCGAGATAAAAAATGGAATTTATAAGTGTTACTTTTCGACGGTCAATTTTAATTTCTAGCATGCTGATGTGTGGTTTCCAATGGGCAACTGCACAGCAATTAGATGAATCTGAACTCATCGAACAGCAAGTGATTGATCAGAATTTGAATGAAAATTTAGTACAAGAATTAAAAAAAGAAGTATCACAGAGCGCTGAGGTACAAATACAAAATCAACAATATTTGGCTCAGACTCAAGCAGAAGAATTTAATCAGAAGCAATTGGTTTCAAATGCAGTTTCTGATTTTGAATTGAGCAAAAAAGCAGATCCTGAGCAGATTAGCAAAACCATTAAACCACTGACGTATTATCCTTATGATACGCTACCACGTACTGTCTATGTTTCAACAGATCCAACCATTATTGTGACAAAGGAATATTCACCTTCAAAAAATTTAAGAAAATAAAAAAGGGCAAACGAATTGCCCTTTTTTTATTGGTCAAGCTCTCTAGTCATTAGGCTTGAAGGTGTCTAATTTTCCATGAACGATGAATTTTAGTATTACGTTTAAAGTCTAGACCAATTGTTTCATGGGTGAGTTCTTCAATGTCATAGAACGCTTTGATTTCGTCATCTAATTCAAAACCACGATAGTTATTTGAGAAATACAGTGTACCACCAGTGGTTAAACGATTCATTGCACGCTTAATCAGGGATAAGTGATCACGTTGAACGTCAAACGTACCATGGAATTTTTTAGAGTTCGAGAACGTTGGCGGATCGATAAAGATTAAGTCATATTGTTCATGACCTTCTTTTAACCATTCAAAACAATCACTGGCAAAGAACTGGTGTTGTTGGTCGGCATGATCAACCGTTAAACCATTTAAGACAAAGTTTTCTTTAGACCAGTTCAAATAAGTATTTGAAAGGTCGACACTGGTCGTGCTCGCAGCACCACCTAACGCAGCATGTAAACTTGCAGTTGAGGTATAACTATATAGATTAAGGAAATGTTTACCTTTCGCTTCAGCAGCGATGCGTAAGCGAATTTGGCGATGATCGAGGAAAAGGCCAGTATCCAAATAATCTGTGAGGTTAACCAAAATTTTCGCTTTGCCTTCTTGAACGATAAAGCGTTTAGAGGCAGTACTTTGTTTGGTGTATTGGTTTTTACCTTCCTGACGAGCACGAGTCTTGATAAAAATGGCATCACGGCCCAAACCTGTGACAGCACGGATTGCTTGCAAAGCAAGATTAAAACGTTTTTTCGCTTTTTCAGGATCGATTGATTTTGGTGGGGCATATTCTTGAACATGCAGTCGGTCACCATATAGATCTACAGCGACATTGAAGTCTGGTAGATCAGCATCATAAATTCGCAAACAATAGATATTTTCTTTTACAGCCCATTTTTTCAAATTCTGCATATTCTTTTGCAAACGATTTGTAAAATCTTCAGCACCTTCAATTTTATCGAATTGAAGTGGTTGCCAATTGGCTAAGAAAGGTTGTGTCACAACAGGTGGCTTAATCTTACCTGAGCGAATATAAATAGGTAGCTTACCATTCATTAAGCGAAGCGTTTGAGTTTCGCTAAATGCCAACACGTCTGCTTGTTCAATTTGAGCTGCAATAACTGCGGCAGTTTGGTTGGCAAAGTTCTTTTGAAGTAAGCCAGATAGACCAAGATAGAATGAACGGCTAGAGCCTTTATCCCCAAGACGCTCACCATAAGGTGGGTTAGTGACAACGACCACAGATTTACCTTCTGCCTTAAAATCTGGCCAATCAGAAAGGGTGCGCTCTTCGATTTGAATTTGATCTAGCAATGCCTCAAATCCTGCAGCGCGGATATTATTTTTGGTTGCTTTTACTGCTTCCCAATCTGCATCAAAGGCATAGAATTTTGGAAGCGGTTTTTCTAAGGCAACCTTGTGACGTTCCGCAGCTTCACCTTTAATTTGCATCCAAAGATCATGATCATGACCATTCCAGCCATTAAAGCCAAAACGACGAACCAAACCAGGCGCGCGGTCAGTTAACATCATTAAAGCTTCAATAATGAATGTTCCTGAACCACACATTGGATCAAGAACAATATCTGGATTATTTTCAATTAATTTTGCATGTTGAAGAATGGCTGCAGCCAAGTTTTCTTTGATCGGTGCATCAGTCATATAGTGGCGATAGCCACGTTTATGCAATGAATCGCCAGACAAATCTAAACAGAAAGTATGTTCTTTTTTACCAGCCAAAGCGTATATGGTTATTTCTGGTTGTTTGATATCGATGCTTGGACGCTTACCGACAGCCTCCATGAAGGAATCTACGATACCGTCTTTCACACGTAAGGTGGCGAATTGGCTGTTGACTTTGATCTCACGTTCGACATGTAAACGCACAGCAAATGTACTTTGAGGTGCAAAAATAAGCGACCAGTCAAAACTATTTGCACCTTCGTAGAGTTCTTCAGCTACATCGCGTGCATCGTGAGTAAATTCAACTTCAAACGTATGGATAGGCGTCAAA
Source organism: Acinetobacter sp. 24-47-67 (assembly GCF_056779735.1). NCBI lineage: Bacteria > Pseudomonadati > Pseudomonadota > Gammaproteobacteria > Moraxellales > Moraxellaceae > Acinetobacter > Acinetobacter sp. 24-47-67. Next base: position 505,101 of record NZ_JBWYIK010000001.1, on the reverse strand, counting down.
ACACGTGATGCAAGACGAGACCACATACAAATCCGGTAGGCATCAGCCAATTGACCTTTGAAAACCAATCGCCCAGGGAAACGTTCAACGTTTTGTACTCCTAAACCTTCAATTTCTTCTTGAAGTAAGGTTTCAAGCCCATCTGCACAGGTAACCCAATATGTAGAAAGACGAGGTTTAGAATTCATGAACATTCCCAAAGACAAATAAAGCAATCGCGTATTTTAACTTATTTTTGATTTTAAAACTGCTTTAATGCGCTGATACAACCATTTTAAAAATAATTTAAATTTAAAGATTGATTGAAACTGGTTGATATAGCCTCATAAAACTAAAAACACTAAAAGATAAAAATATGCTGGCTTTAATTTTCTCTATGTTTACTTTTTCATTATCGATGTCTATCTCTCCTGGACCTGTTAATTTAACTATTCTCAGTAGCAGTATGAACTTTGGTGTTCGAAAAACTTTTGCTTTTATTTCAGGTGCAACCATTGGATTTACTGCTTTACTTGCAGCAGTTTGCTTTGGTCTATATCAGATTATTTTATCGTATCCGGTTCTTTTGGATGCTATTGCGCTGTTAGGAACGGCTCTATTGGTTTGGATTGGCTGGAATATTTTAAGCGCTAAAGGCGAAAAAAATCGAACAGATCACAAAGATCTAGAGAAGATTCCAAATTTTACGCAAGGTGCGTTAATGCAGTGGCTGAATCCAAAAGCTTGGATTGCCGCCGTTTCAGGTACAGCCCTATTTTCAGCTTCAGAGAATAGTGTTTATTTAGCGCTTTTTGTTTTGATTTATTTTATGGTCTGCTATGTCTCTTTATGGCTTTGGGGATATGCAGGGGAAAAATTGGCTCAGTTTCTTAATGTGGCAAATCGAGCAAGAATTTTGAATAGGGTGATGGGAAGTCTTTTAATCGTGATTGCTATACAGATGTGTCTCACTCATTTTTTAACATATCCATAAAACCATGAGTAGATCATTTGTTGAAATTTCTATTTTTAAAATCTAACTCACTATTTCAGGGAAATTTGATTGAATATATGTATGAAAATAAAGATAAACAAGCTTTTATCTAGGAGTTGTGAGCCTTATTTTTAAGGATTTAGACGATTTCAATCAAATGCTTTTGGTTAAATTAAGTTTTTGAAAATTTTTATGAAACACCATAAGTCGTGATTAAGTTAGTTATTGATCAGCTGCGGTGTGGGTCACTGCCAAATCATTTTAGAATCTGTATAATACGTTGACTTAACGTATAAGGAATCTCTCATGCACTTCGCTGCATTGCATACACCGAGCCAGATTCAACTCAACCAAGATGGGAATCTCAAACACTTCCTCACCATCGAAGGCCTTTCAAAAGAAACTCTTACAAAAATATTGGACACTGCACAGTCCTTTTTTAATGACCAAAATCAGCTCATTACCAATAATATGCTTGAAGGCAAAACGGTAATGAACCTGTTTTTCGAAAATTCGACACGTACACGAACGACATTTGAAGCAGCGGCAAAACGTCTTTCTGCCAACGTGCTCAATATTGATATTGCTCGCTCAAGTACTTCTAAAGGCGAAACACTGAGAGATACACTGTGGAATTTAGAAGCAATGGCGGCCGATATCTTTGTGGTTCGACATTCTTCATCAGGTGCTGCACATTTTATTGCGAAGGATGTTTGTCCAACTGTTGCCATTATCAACGCGGGTGATGGACGTCATGCGCATCCAACTCAAGCAATGTTGGATATGCTTACAATTCGCCGTGAAACCAATAAAAAATTTGAAGATATTTCCATTGCGATCATTGGGGATATTAAACATTCACGTGTTGCACGTTCTGATGTGGCTGCATTGCAAACATTAGGTTGTAAAGATATTCGTGTGATTGCGCCGAATACGTTACTTCCTTATGGCTTTGATGAATATGGTGAAGGTGTTCGCCTATTTAACAATATGGAAGCTGGGATTAAGGATTGTGATGTCATCATTACTTTACGTATTCAAAATGAACGTATTGATTCTCCTGCATTATCTTCACAAGCTGAATTTTACAAAATGTATGGTTTGAACAAAGAGCGTTTGGCTTTGGCCAAACCTGATTGTATCGTGATGCATCCAGGGCCGATGAATCGTGGTGTTGAGATTGATTCAAGTATTGCAGATGGTCCTCAATCAGTGATTTTGAATCAGGTGACCAATGGTATTGCGGTGCGTATGGCAGTTCTCGCGCTGGCGATGCAGGGTCAGTTACAAGAACAAGGTTTAATTGAAGCAGTTGCGGTATAAGGAATCAGTCATGTCTATTGTTAAAGTCGAAAATGTACGCGTCCTAGATCCAATTGCTCAAACTGATCAAATAGAAACTATTTTTATTCAAGATGGAAAACGCATCGAAGCGACTTCAGATGTGCATGAAAGCATCGATGGGCAAGGCAAATGGTTGATGCCAACGATGGTTGATTTGTGTGCACGTTTACGAGAGCCAGGTCAACAACAACATGGAACGTTGAAATCTGAAGGTAAAGCAGCACGTGAAAATGGCATTTTACATGTATTTACCCCACCAGATTCAAAACCTATCGTTCAGGACAATGGTGCTTTAATTCATGGTCTTGTTGAAAAGGCCATGTTAGATGGCGGGATTTACCTTGAAGTGATAGGTGCACAAACACAAGGGCTTCAAGGAAATCAACCAGCCAACATGGCAGGTTTAAAAAAGGGTGGTTGTACTGCTGTATCAAATGCAAATGCACCTTTTGCGAATGACGATGTGGTGCTTCGTACGCTTGAATATGCTGCAGGTTTGAATTTAACTGTCGTATTCTATGCTGAAGAGCCTCAAATTGCGAAAGATGGCTGTGTGCATGAAGGCTTTATTGCTTCACGCCAAGGTTTACCAATGATTCCTGCTTTGGCAGAAACGGTCGCGATCGCAAAATATCTATTAATGATAGAGGCGACAAAAGTCCGCGCACACTTCGGATTACTGTCTTGTGGTGCTTCGGTTGAGTTAATACGTATCGCGAAGGAAAAAGGATTGCCAGTCACGTGTGATGTTGCAATGCATCAGTTACATCTTACGGAATCTTTAATTGATGGATTCAATTCCTTGGCACATGTACGTCCACCTTTGCGTTCAGAATCTGATAAAGAGTTACTTCGTCAGGGGGTAAAATCTGGGGTAATTGACGCGATTTGTACGCATCATGAACCACTTAGTAGTTCTGCAAAAATGGCACCTTTTGCAGAGACTTTGCCAGGTTTTACTGCGTTTGACTCGTATGTTCCTTTTGGAATCAAATTGATTGAAGAAGGTTTATTTAGTCCATTAGAGTGGGTTGAAAAAGTAACGAGTGCGCCAGCTGCTGTCGCACAAATGACTGAGACATGGAAAGCACAGGCTGGATGGGTGCTGGTTGATCCAGATTTGGAATGGACACTTGATAAATCTTCTATTATTTCTCAAGGTAAAAATACACCGTTGATTAATCAAAAAGTCAAAGGTAAGGTAATTCGTACTTTCATAAAATAATGTGAATTCAAACATTTAAAGGTCGATTAATATCGGCCTTTTTTATTATGGATGATTGAATAATTCATGATTCAGTATATTTTATGAAGATCTTTATTTTTTAATAAAATTTAACTGAGAGCTTCAAGAAGAATAAAAAAACCAATGAGGTTTGGTATTAAGAGCTTGAGTTTGATTGGGGGAGTAGCATGAAACTTCGGATGAAAACATTGACCACATTGTGCATGGTTGGTGCATTGTCAGGATGCCAACAAGTGTATTCAATCATGTATGCTTTTAATCGTTGTGATCAACCTGAAGTGCAATTAAAACTCGAACAAGTCATCCATAAAGACATCGCGAATATCTCAGCGACTCAACTCAAAAGTATTATAGAAAATGATCAAGTTATTATAGATGGTCAACTCTTACAGCGTAGTTTGAAACCAGTTCAATTTAAAATTGAAAACATTGATAAAATAAAGAAAATGAGATCCTCTGATCAGACGATGTGTACAGCAAGAGTCACTGCTGCACTACCATCAAATTATCTGACGGATGCTGATGTATCGCGCGCATTAAATCGAGAGTCAAATGTGTTAGAATCAGCTGCACTTTCTCAATTAAACTTTGAGAACAATCAGATTTCTACTGAGTTAAATTATAGTGTACGAATTTCAGAGCATGAAGTAACTGTACAATTGGTGAATGCACTACATTTCACCAGCTTTATGCAAAAAGTTCTAATAGATGCCCATTTAAAACCTTCACGTTTGACGGCTTTTGCGTTAGATCGTCAAAAGAAACAAGCACTTTTAAATAATCAAAATAAAACCTCAGATGATTATCAATCCATTCTTATTGCTGAAGCACAACTTAAATTAGATCAAGCCAATGAGGATCTAAATTCTGTATGGAGTAGAGCTTCACTTCAAGCACGCCAAAAAATACAATATGAGCAAGAACTGTGGGCTAAAAAGCGTAATTTAGAATGCAAACTAAATAGTGAAGGCGCCGATAATCCTGAAGTTTTTCGATTGAATTGCGAAACAAATATGGCGATTAGTCGAACATCTGAATTACAGCAAAAAATTTTCACTCTAAGTTAAGCATTGATTAAACAGGGTTGTTGAGCGTTAGCTTTTACGCATCAAATTTTAAAAAAATAAAAATGTGATGGAGTTGTTGTTTTTTATTTGATTAAATATGTCAAAATTATAAATATGCGGTATAAAAAATGACGTATAAGATTAAATTGGCTTTGATTATCTCTACCATCTTCGTTGCAGGTTGTGATCTGAATAAGAAAAGCAAAGACACCTCACAGAATGTAGAAATTGCTGATTGGAGTTGTACTTCTCCTACGAATGTCAAAGAAATTGAACGCTTTGTGCAACAGGAATATAACAACATTTTAGATCGTCGTTTAAAAGCAACACATCAGTATGAGTCAGATTTAAAATTACTTTCCCAAATCAACTCATCGCTTAGATTTGAACTCAAGTCGATTACAACAATGAATGATCCTTCAAATGCAACAAACAAACTGACGTGTTCAAGCCAGTTAGTTATCCACCTGCCGAAGGGGCTTCAACGTCGTGCTGAAAATGCATACCTTGAAAAACCTTGCGAATATGAATGTGAACATGACGAAGGTAGTTATACGCTCCAACATTGGATTAATGATGTTCATGGCAATATCAGTTATGGGCAAGATAAGCTCATAGGCACTTTGAATTATGAGATTACCAAGACAGATAAAGAAGGTTTAATGCTAAGTGTGCAACCTGATAATGCATTGTTAGATATTGCTGCAAGTATGACGAGATATGCTGTTCAATTTGAAGCATTTCGTAAAGCAAATCAGAATGAATCAAAAGCTTACGAAGAATATGAGGCAGCACAACAAAAACAAAAGGCCTTGGCACTCAAAGCCATGCAATTGAGAAAATCTGATTTAGATAAAGAGCAAGCACGAGCTGTCGAGCGACTTAATTTAACTTGGGATAATTTGAGCGGCGAACAAAAAGAGCAGCTAAAGAGCGATCAAACTGAATGGTTCGAACGTCGTGACGTGGACTGTAAAGTGGTCTCTCAAAAGTCAATTGAAAGTATCCCAGAAAAAGAACGCGAAACTTATCAGCAACATTATCAATATTGGGACAATGAAATGAATCAAATGAATGTTGAGATGCAATATTCTAAATGTTTCATTCAAAAGACCAATGAGAGAATTGTGTACCTAAACAATGTGTTTAATTAATTCATTACAATATAGCAAAAGGGCGAATTGATTCGCCCTTTTTTTATCGGCATGCTTAGGTATACAGAATATATGTGGAAGCGATATGCGTATTAGTGTGATTGGAGCAGGGCGCGTAGCTCATCATTTGGCTCAGGTATTGAGTCAGCATCATGAGATTGTCCAAGTGTTTAGTCGAGAGCAATCTAAAGCCAATTTGTTGGCGGCTTTAGTAAGAGCTAGACCATGCAATGCAATTGAAGATCTCGAAGACACTGTTGATATTGCATTATTGGTGGTGAGTGATAAGGCAATTGAAGAAGTTGCTGAAAAAGTTGCAAAACAGCTTCCTCAGGCTTTAATTGTACATACGTCTGGCAGTACACATATCTCGAAAATCACGCAATATCATGAGCGTGCAGGTGTGTTCTATCCACTACAAACCTTTAGCTTTGAAAGTCAAATTGATTGGTTGAGTACGCCAATATTTGTTGAAGCGATGAGCGACCAGGATTTAGCATCCTTGACTCAAATGGCAAAAGAGTTGAGTCAAAAGGTTTATCAATATGACTCAACACAGCGCTTGAGTTTGCATTTAGCAGCTGTCTTCGCGTGTAACTTTACCAACTACTGCTATGACGTCGCTAAGCAGCTCGTAGATGCACAAAAAGTCGATTTTAATTTATTGTACCCATTGATTTTGGAAACTGCGAAAAAAGCGACTTTAAATCCCCCAAAACAGGTGCAAACTGGTCCAGCGATGCGTGGTGATCAAAACATTATCCATATGCATCAAGAGATGCTGGCGCAGGCTGGACGTACGGATTTAAGCCAAGTGTATAGTGTGGTGAGTGATCAAATTTATAAAAGACAATCAGAATAAAAAAACAGGACTTAAGTCCTGTTTTTTTATTATTGAATCTTTTTAAATAAGAAGTCGTTAATTTTATGACCTTCTTCAATTCCACGACGTTCAAACTTAGTTTGAGGACGCCAGTCCGGACGAGGATAACTGTTACCTTTACCCGCCATATTTTCTAAACGAGGGCGGTTATCTAATACATCTAACATCCATTCTGCATAGGGTTCCCAATCGGTTGCAGCATGGAATGTTCCACCCATTTCAAGTTTTTCTTCAACTAAAGGCATACGATCGTGTGAGACAAAGCGACGTTTATGGTGACGTTTTTTCTGCCAAGGATCGGGGAAATAAAGTTGAATTGCATTGATACTGTTATCTGGCATTTCACGCAAAACTTGAATTGCATCCGCATCAAGTAAACGTAAGTTTGTCAAACCAGCCATACCCGCTTCATATACACATTGTGCAATGCCAGGAACATGTACTTCAATGCCGACATAATTGCGTTCAGGATTGGCTTTTGCCATAAGTACAAGAGAGCGCCCCATACCGAAACCGATTTCAACCGTCAATGGACGTTCAGGATGCTCAAATTGCTGACGTAAATCACCAACAGGATATTCCAAAATTAAGTGACCATATTGTTCAAGCGCAGTTCGTTGAGAAGTATTCAACGGAGATGAACGGCGCATAAATGTGACAATTTCGCGATGCTCGTTCAAGTTGTCTAATTCTACAACTTGCGGGTCTAATTGATCGTTCGACATAACTTTGGCAAATGAGAAAAAATTCGAATGCGGTATTTTAAGACCTGAGTCTCCTAAGTCAAACCTTTTTCTACCTGAAAGCACTACGTAGCTATCAATGATTTGTCGATCTATTCATGGACTTTTTCAAAATGTCATGAATTGTTCATCTACTTGTCATGCCTGTACACTAGGCTTGGAAAATAATATGAACAATGAATAAGACTTAAAATGAATAAAATAACGCTAAATAAATGGGTGTTCAATAAACTCACATTATCTTTATGTTTGATCGGATTTAGTTCAACGCCGTATGCTGAACTCATGATCAGCCAGTATGTGGATGGTAATAACAACAAGAAAGGTATTGAACTATACAATCCAGATGGAGGTGTTGTTGATTTATCCGCGTATCAATTAAAAATATTTCCGAATGGTCTAACCACCGCGAATTTGACGGTTAAGCTGCAAGGAACTTTAACAGCTCAGCAGCACTTTTTAATTGGACATTCAAATTTAAAAACTGAATTGGGTGAAGCAGTTCAGCAAACTGCTAACCTATCATTTAATGGCGATGATGCAATTGTTCTCTATAAAAACAATGTGGCTGTCGACCGTTTTGGTGCGATTGGAATACAGCAAAACTGGGCAACCGGTTTAAGCTTTGAACGTACAAAGAAAACACATGATGTCGTTTCGATAGATCCATCTGCACCCTTTGAAATTCAAAAAGAGTGGGCTAAATGGTCGGATCGCAATGCTTTTAACCAGTATTTAGCGATTAGTACAAATGAACCAATAGAGCCATCTCCGACGACTCTAAGTTGTAACTCTGCGAATACACCTATCGCTGAACTCTCACAAGCAGCTAAGAATCAAAACTATACTGTGAAGGGGGTGATTACTGCGGATTATCGTTATGCGAATGGATTCTCAGGTTTCTATATCCAAACCCCTGATGCCAAAGCAAAACCCGATCTAACTAACGCGATTTTTGTATATGCTCCTGCTTCAAGTCCTATAAAAGGAGGAAAAGTCGGAGAAGAAGTCGTTCTTAAAGGTCGATTAACTGAATATCAAAATCAGTTACAGATTGATAATTTATCCGAAAATATTTTAACTTGTAATCAAGCGGCAAGCGCTTGGATAACGCCATTATCAATCGAGTTACCATTTGAGAGTTTAACTAACGCGTCAGGGCATGCGCCAAAGCGTTATCAAGGTATGTTGGTTAAAATCCCTCAAACATTAACGGTAAGTGAAAATTACAATTATGGTCGCTACGGACAACTGTCATTAAGTCTAGGACGTTTGTTTATGCCGACCAATATTTATCCAGCTAAATCAGCAGAAGCAACGGCATTGGCGCAAAAAAATCTTTTGTCCAAAATTGAACTTGATGATGGATATAATGCACAAAATTTAACGCCTACACTGCCAAGTCAGTTTAGTGCTTTAAATACCCTACGTGCAGGTGATCAGTTAAATACTGTTGAGGGTATTCTAGAATATCGATTCAATTCTTGGCGTATTCAACCTATACAAGGTCGTACTCAAATCCAAATTAAAGCGAATAACCCGCGGCTACCAATGATTCAGAAAAATTCAAACCAAACCCGTGTCGTGGCTTTCAATGTTTTGAACTATGACAATGGCTTAAATGGTTTTCCAACTGAGCGAGGTGCTAGCAGCAAAGCTGAGTTTGAGAAGCAACATGCCAAAATAGTCAGTGCAATGAAAGAAATCGATGCTGATGTATTTGGTTTAATGGAAATTGCGAATAATGGTTATGGTGAAAATAGTGCCATTGCATATTTAACACGAGCACTTGGATCGGAGTGGAAATATATCACTCCGCCAAATTCAAATCGATTAGGCGATGATGCGATTGCTGTTGCGATTATTTACAACAGTAAGCGTGTAAAACCTGTTAACGCTGCTGCAGTGTTTGATGACCAGTCACAAAGAAATCGAGTGACCCTTGCTCAAAGTTTTCAACCAGTGAGTGGCGGCAAAATCTTTACGGTTATTCCGAATCATTTGAAGTCTAAAGGAAGTTGTCCTTCAAATGATCAATCTGCTGATGCGGATCAAGGTGATGGTCAGGGATGTTGGAATGCGACACGAGTTAAAGCGGTACAACAACTCATGCAGTGGATTGCAAAGAATCCAACGCAAATTACAGGTCATCCGAATACGCTCTTGATTGGTGATTTAAACAGTTATGCAAAAGAAGATCCTATCTTGGCTTTAGAGCGTGCTAATTATACGAATGTACTGGCGGACAAAGTTGTAGGGCTCGGCGAACAGGCGTATACCTATGTATTTGGTGTCGACAGTAACAAAGCTGGATTTGGTGGAGCAGGTAATTTGGATCATGCTTTAGCTGATGCTTCGTTATTTCCTGCGGTTAAGCGTGCATTTGTATGGCACATTAACGCTGATGAGCCAACGAACCTAGATTATAACGAAGAATTTAAGACTACAGAGCAGAAGTCGCTCTTTTATGCTGATCATGCATTTAGATCATCTGATCATGATCCAGTGATTGTCGACTTAGAGCTTAACAGCTCAACAAATGCTGAGCAGCCACAGCGTGACACTAAGTCAGGTGGTGGTTCGTTGAACTTGCTATCCATTTTAGGATTAAGCCTGTTAGCCTTGGTTGGTTGGAGACGCAGAAATCATTCCTAAAACTTAGCAGTAAAAAAAAGAGCCATTTGGCTCTTTTTTTTAAGTATTTGAGATACGTTCTATCAATGTTATGCTCGCTTGGTTTAAACCAATCACACGTACCTGAGTCCCTTCGGCTTCAAATTTAGCCACGACATTCGCTAACATATTGACAGAAGTGATGTCCCAAATATGAGCATAGCTGAGATCTATTTCTACTTGCTTGATATCTTCTTTGAAATCAAAAAATGCATAAAAAATTTCTGCGCTACTGAAAAATATTTGACCTTTCACCGTATAGTAGCGTACGTGATTTTCTAATTCAGATTGAACTTTTACTTCACTCTCGAGTTTATTAATGAGAAATAAGGCTGACAGAACTACACCAATCAATACGCCTAGAGCAAGGTTATGTGTTGCAAGAACAATCACCACGACAGTAAGCATGACAACATTACTTTGCACGGGATGTTTACGGAAATTTTTTACTGAATCCCAATTAAATGTCGTGAACGCGACCATGATCATAATGGCGACTAAAGCAGCCATAGGAATATAAGCCAACCAATCTTTAAAGAAGACCACGAGACATAGCAAAAAAACACCAGCCACTAATGTCGATAATCTTGTTCTTGCACCTGAGCTGACATTGATGATGGATTGACCGATCATTGCACATCCAGCCATACCCCCCATAAAGCCACTTACCATGTTCGCGATCCCTTGACCGCGACATTCTTGATGACGATCTCCTTCAGACTCAGTCATTTCATCAATCACAGTCGTAGTCATCATGGTCTCAAGCAAACCAACTGTGGCGAGCGTGAGAGAGTACGGTAAAATAATAAGTAAAGTGTCGAGATTGAATGGAATTTCAGGAACTAAAAATACAGGCAAGGTATCTGGGAATGCACCTAAATCACTAACTGTTCTCATGTCAGCGCCAAGTAGAAGTGCCAATACACTGAGTACAATAATACACACTAATGGCGATGGTATGATTTTTCCGATTTTGGGTAAATAGGGAAATGCGTAAATGACCAATAAACCAATCGCTAAAAATATATAGCCTAAGCTTTTCATTTGAGCAATTTCTGGAAATTGAGCGATAAAAATGAGAATCGCTAAAGCATTTAAGAAACCATAGACCACTGACTGGGAAACAAAACGCATGAGTTTTGCGACTTTGAGATATCCAGCGATAATTTGAATTACACCTGTCAGAATCGTAGCTGCCAATAAATATTGTAATCCGTGTTCTTTAACAAGAGTGATCATCAGCAGCGCCATCGCACCTGTAGCAGCCGAAATCATAGCAGTCCTACCACCAAAGAAGGCGATCGTAACAGCTATACAGAATGAGGCATACAGACCTACCTGAGGATCAACGCCAGCTATCGCCGAAAATGCGATTGACTCAGGAATCAAAGCTAAGCCTACGACTAAGCCTGCAAGTACGTCAGTTCGAATGTTAGAAAACCACTGATCTTTCTTTAAATAAATCACAATTTGCCTTTCACAAAGATGTAGCAGCGCTATGGTAAAACATCACACAAATAAAAGCTGAAAAAAGCTTGAAAATTAATTCAATCTGCACAATATTCATAAAGAGATCATCGATGTTTACGCTTGCTTGCAATTTAAAAAACAGTTCTTATTGAAAAAAAGCGTGAAGCAATTTAAAAATGATAGTAGTTAGATAACAAGGAAAAAGTATGAAGTTGTATTATTCGCCAGGTGCATGTTCACTCGCAGCGCATATTATTTTAAATGAAATTAATGTTGATTTTGATTTGGTTCGTGTTGATCTTAAAACTCATACCACTGAAAAAGGCGAAGATTACTTCGCAATTAATCCTAAAGGCTATGTGCCGGCGCTAGAAATTAATCCTGGCTTAATTTTAACGGAAAATGTCGCAATTTTACCATTTTTGGCACAGCATGATCCTGCTCAAGATTTAATCCCACCTTCTGGATTAGGTCGAGCAAAAGTATTAGAGTGGCTTGGTTATCTAAATTCTGAATTACACGATGCTTATGCAGTGTTTTTCGGTGCACCGCTCACGGACGATGCTAAACAAAAAGCGTATGCCGAAGTTGATCGTTTACTGACATTTATTGATAAAACAATTGGTGAATCTAATAATGATTATTTGGTAGATGATAATTTTGGACCTGCAGATGCGTACTTATTTGTACTCACCAATTGGTCTAATCATATTGAACATGACTTGAGTCCTTATAAAAATATTATTCATATACGCAATAAAGTTGCAGAGCGACAGTCTGTACAGATTGCGATGCGAGATGAAGGATTGATTCCTTAACAGGTAAGGTTTCGTTCCGTTTGTTTCGAGAAAGAGCCGAAAGGCTCTTTTTTTACTCTAAAATTTTCACAGAAATTTCACAAATATTTTTCAGAAATAGAGAGCATTAAAAAGACAAATTTTTCATCATAATTCGTTTCAGATTCAGTGGTAATTCATTAAATAAGATATCGTTATTCATGATATTTTTTGAATTAAATATTATTTAAGTTGCTGATTTAAATCTGATATTTATATTTTGTATTTAAATCGTTGGACTAGAAAATGAGTTTGAAATTATATTCTTACAACGAATCAGGTAACAGTTATAAAGTACGTCTGTTAGCAGCATTATTGAAAGTGGATCTTGAAATTGTAGAACTAGATTATTTCAGTGATGAACAGCATAGTGAGAAATTTTTAAAAATTAATCCTAAAGGCGAAGTGCCAGCATTAGTAGATGGCGATATTGTTTTAACTGATTCTGCCGCAATTTTGGTGTATTTAGCAGGTAAATATTCAGATAAAAACACATGGTGGTCTGAAGATTTAGTAGAACAAGCTAAAATTGTAGATTGGCTTGCCTTTGCTGCCAGTTGGGTGCAATTCGGGGTTTTCACGGCACGCGCGATATTGTCTTTCAAAGGTCCATACAATGGTTTGGGATTAGAAAGTACTGAGCAAACATTTAAAGAGGCGAAAATACGTGGTCACAAATCTTTGGCTATTTTAGATGGTGTGCTCAAAGACCGTGAATGGTTAGCGAATAATAGACCAACTATTGCGGATATCGCAGTGTTTGTCTATGTCGCGTTAGCACCTATGGGTGATATTTCTCTAGAGCCTTATCCAAACGTACGCGCTTGGATTGAAAGAATAAAAGATTTACCTAACTTTATCAAAATTGATGGATTGGATGATCCTTTGTATCGTCGAGTGAGTTAAGAAAAAACCCACTTTAAAAAGTGGGTTTTTTTTATTTAAAAAAGTATCCAGTTTCTGGAGAGCTTGCATTTGCCATACGTTTGCGTGGCATACGACCAGCAAGATAAGCCTCGCGTCCAGCTTCAACGGCTTTTTTCATAGCAGAAGCCATTAGAATCGGATTCTGTGCAGCAGCAATTGCAGTGTTCATGAGTACGCCATCACAACCTAATTCCATCGCAATAGCAGCATCACTAGCTGTACCAACCCCAGCATCCACCAATACAGGGACTTTGGCATTTTCTTTGATGATAGAAATGGTATGTGGATTAAGAATACCTAAACCAGAACCAATTAAACTCCCCAAAGGCATAATAGCGACACAGCCCATACTCTCAAGTTCTTGCGCGACGATAGGATCATCAGAGGTATAAACCATGATTTCAAAACCATCATCGATCAATGTTCTTGCAGCTTTTAAGGTTTCAGTAATATTAGGATAAAGCGTTTTTTCATCACCTAATACTTCAAGCTTGACTAAATTGTGACCATCTAAAAGTTCACGTGCGAGCATACAAGTGCGAATGGCACTATTGGCATCAAAGCAACCAGCTGTATTGGGAAGAATGGTGTATTTTTCCGGTGGAATCACTGAGAGTAGGTTAGGTTGATCTGGATTTTGACCAATGTTTACGCGACGGATTGCAACAGTAACGATCTCAGCACCACTGGCTTGGATTGCTAAGTCAGTTTCCTGCATATCCTTATATTTTCCAGTGCCCACTAATAGTCGTGAACTAAATGAACGTGATCCTATGATCAACGGACTATCTTCCATATTTACTCCGAGTTAACCACCGCCAACAGCATGAATTATTTCTATACGGTCAGCATCTGAAATAGGGGTATCTGCCAGTTTACTTTTTGAAATGATCATTTCATTTTTTTCAACAGCAAATCGTTTACCTTCTAGCGATAATTCTTGAACCAGTTCTAATAAGTTTTGGCATTGCGTTTGAATCGACTCGCCATTTAAAAAAATATTCATCAGATGACCTTCAAATTAATGTTGAATTTTGAATGCTTGCCATGCTAAAAGTAGCCAGCCAATAATCATCAATGCTCCACCAAGAGGTGTAATTGCCCCTAACCCGCGCGGGAGCCCTAAAGCCATGAGATATAGAGATCCACAAAATAAAATGATACCGAACTGGATGAAGATAAAGCTGAATTGAGTTGAAAAGTTTGGAATTATTTTTGGTATGAGTGCGAGTATTAATAATCCAATTGCATGATAAAAGAAATAATCAGTTGCAGTCTGCCACCATGTCAGTTGGGCTTCGGTTGCACGAGCTTTAAGGCCATGAGCGCCGAAAGCACCTAGCATTACGGCAAGCGCTAAATTAATGGCTGATATTGAGATCCACATCAGGTTATTCCCAATCGAAAATTGCGTCATACGATAGCATACATGACGTACGATTTTTTTAAACTTGCATAGCGTAAATACAAAAAAAGAGCTTATAGCTCTTTTTTTGTAATCGTATTAATTTGATGACATGGCGATCTTGATCTTGTCCATGGCATTTTTTTCAAGCTGGCGAATACGTTCAGCGGAAACATTATATTCGGCTGCTAGTTCATGCAACGTAGACTTATCATCATCTAACCAGCGGCGCTGTAAAATATTGCGTGAACGATCATCCAGCTGATCCATTGCTTCATGTAAAGCAGAGGTGCTCTGAGATTCATAATCTTCTTCCTCTGCTAAACGAGCAGGGTCATAACGATTATCCTCTAAGTAAAGCGCAGGAGCGACATGAATTGAGCTTTCATCATCTTCATCGGATTGAGCTTCGAAGGCTGCGTCATAAGCTGTTAAACGACCTTCCATTTCAAGAACTTGTTCAGCTGTTACATTTAAATCAGCCGCAATAGATTGCGCTTCCTCGAGCGTTAATTTCTTGCTCGATTTTTTTAAGCTTCTTAAGTTGAAGAACAGTTTACGTTGAGCTTTAGTTGTCGCAATTTTAACAATACGCCAGTTACGAATCACATATTCGTGGATTTCAGCTTTAATCCAATGTACTGCAAAAGAAACTAAGCGTACTCCCATATTGGGATCGAAGCGTTTTACGGCTTTCATCAAGCCTAAATTACCTTCTTGGATTAAATCGCCTTGAGGTAAGCCGTAACCTGCGTAACTGCGGGCAATATGCACAACAAAACGAAGGTGGGACATCACCAGCATTTTAGCTGCGTCTAGATCTTGGTCATAAAAATAACGTTCAGCTAACTCTTTTTCTTGTTCAGCTGTCAAAATAGGGATCTGATTTACAGTACTAATGTAAGCACCTAAATTGACCCCGGGCGCAGACAATGACAGGGGCATCAATTGATTGCTGCTGTCAGTCATGAGTACTCCTTATAGGAAAATAGTTTAAAAAACCAATTACATTCATCTTAATCCTTATAGCATACAGAATTAAGCGAATTTGGGTAGTGAAATGTAAATTTAAATACAATATTTATCCATGATTAATTTAGATGAAAACACCTAAGATTCAATCACGTAATGAAATTCAGAATCCGAAACTTGTTTAAATGCGCATGTCAATTTATGTAGCTGACAATAACGTTGAATATCGATTTGACTGTTCGGATCTGAAGCTTTTAATAAAAATTGCTGAGGTGCACTATTTTGTTTCATCGATTTCTTAAGTAGCAGTAAAGGTAAAGGGCAAGGTTTACCCATCGCATCGATTAACACTTGAGACATAGTAAAACACGAGATTGAATAATAAAGTTGGTCATTATTCTAGCAAAAGTGTGACTTAAGAATAAAATTAAATGATTTAGATGAACTGTTCAAATAAAGTGCAATTTTTGCACTAAATTTGTGTGATTAATATACAAGTTTTAGTTAGATAATTAGCTAAAATTTTTCTATTAATTGTGTTGTACCCATGTTAAGCTCAATGCGTACTTAAGGATTGCGTAGAGAAATTTGTTCTCTAAGCCTTATTTATAATGGATATAACCGGGATTTTGTTAATAGTTTTACAGAATGATTACAAGCTTTGAAATAAAAAATGTTTTAAAATTTGTTTGCTCTGCTGTTTGCAACACCGGGTGGTCCCTTTTCTTACCAACTGAGGATTAACTTATGACAGCTCGCGAACAAGGCGTTGTTAAGTGGTTTAACGATACTAAAGGTTTTGGCTTTATTCAACGCGCAGGCGGTGATGACGTATTCGTTCATTTCCGTGCTATTCAAGGTGAAGGCCACCGTTCACTTCGTGACGGTCAACGCGTAGAATTCAGCGTTGTACAAGGTCAAAAAGGTTTTCAAGCTGAAGAAGTTCAGCCTTTAGACTAATCCTACTTTCCACTGAAAATTAGGTTGCGCTCCAATTTTGATAAATTGGGGCGTTTTTTGTTTATACTATAGACCATTATCAAATATTGATTGTAGAGCCCCTTATATGTCATCAGGTTTCGAAACCCTTAATTTACATCCGCAACTTAAGCAAGCGATTGATGCTTTAGGGTTTAATGAAATGACCCCCATTCAACAGAAAGTATTGAAATATACGTTGGCAGGGCATGATGCAATTGGACGTGCACAAACAGGCACAGGAAAAACCGCAGCATTCTTAATTAGTGTTATTAATGATTTACTGAATAATCCGATACAAGCACAGCGTTATCGTGGTGAACCCCGTGCCTTAATTATGGCGCCAACGCGAGAGCTTGCGATTCAAATTGAAAACGATGCACGTGATCTGACTAAATTTACCGACTTAAATGTTGTGACTTTGGTGGGTGGCGTAGATTTTGATAAGCAAAAAAAACAACTGGATGAAAATTTCGTTGATATTCTTGTCGCGACACCAGGACGTTTGATTGATTTCACTGAACAAAAAGAAATTTGGTTGGATCAAATTGAATTTTTAGTTATTGATGAGGCAGATCGTTTACTGGATATGGGGTTTATTCCTTCTGTAAAACGCATTGTTCGATTCTCTCCACGCAAAGAACAACGTCAAACTTTAATGTTTTCTGCAACGTTTAGTTATGATGTACTCAATCTTGCTCAACAATGGTTATTTGAACCTGTTACTGTCGAAATTGAGCCTGAGAAGAAAACCAATGCAGACGTAGAGCAACGTGTTTATGTGGTTGGGAAATCAGATAAATACAAATTGCTGCAAGAAATATTGCGTGATGAGCCCATTGAAAAGGTTATGATATTTGCAAACCGCCGTGATCAAGTCCGTAAGCTGTATGATCATCTTAAACATGATGGTTATAAGGTAGTAATGTTGTCTGGCGAAATTGCGCAAGATAAACGTTTAAAGATGTTGGATCAATTTAAAAATGGCAAACACAACATTATGATCGCAACAGATGTGGCTGGTCGAGGTATTCATGTGGATGGTGTGTCACACGTGATTAACTTTACTTTGCCTGAGCAGTCTGATGATTATGTACACCGTATAGGGCGTACAGGTCGAGCAGGAACAAGAGGTGTGAGTATCAGTTTCTTGTCAGAAGATGATGCTTTTTATTTACCTGAGATCGAAAAAGCGATCGGTCAAAAGATTCCATTGACACGTTTAGATGGTTATTGCTAATTGCTCAATAAAAAAAAGTCCCATCAAAGGGACTTTTTTTATAGGAAATTTTAGCGAGTTGTATTACAGCTGAAGGTGATTGTTGTTTGGTAGTCAGTGTCTTTTTGGATTGTATTTTTAGTACCGATCACAGAGCCAAGTACTGATGAAGCGGCTGTGATGAGTTTACCAGTCTGTTCATCTACAACACCTTTTAGAGCGCCGTTATATTCAGTTTTTTCGTCAATTAGCACAGGTGCAGAATTCTTACCGCAAGTTTTGTTCGCGGCAGAAATTGCATTATTTTTTGCAAGAACTTGGGTTTTGCCTAATCCTGACACCTCATATTGATTGTTTGGTTTTTGAATGGCAAGTGTTTCAGTCGGTGTTGATGCACAAGCACTCAGGAGAATTGTTGTAGTTGCTAATGAAGCCAATGTCATTAATTTTTTCATTTTATTTTTCCTTTAGCATTTGCAATATAAAGTTTGGAGCTCTGTCATGTATGCTAGGGTTTAAATTCCAAAGAATTAAGCATGTTTTGTATCGATTTTGAAGTGAAATACCTGATTTTTGTTTGATTGTAATCATGCTGGATGCATTGTGTATAAGTATAACTGTAGAGTAGTTTTCAATGTTTATGCTAAGCTTAAGTACATAGTGTTAGTTTAAAGATTAGTCTTCAAATGTCAGATCAATTTTCTCAAGTAGTGCATGACAATATTCATCAGCGTCAATCCGTTGGTCATTTGGTAGAACCTCATCCTAACGCAGAACAATTAGAATTAGCTTTTCAAGCAGCTTTAACCGCGCCTGATCATCATCGTCTGAAACCGACACAATTTATTGTTGTGAAAGGAGAGCTACGAGAAGCATTTGGAGTTTTACTCAGTGAAGCAGTAGCAGACCTTGGTGAAACTGATTCAATTCAAATTGAACGCGCACGTCAGCATCCTATGCGTGCACCTATGCTGATTATCGCTGTAACACGATTTCATGATCATGCGAAAGTTCCATATTTTGAACAAACTTTAAGTTCAGGTGCTGCAATACAAAATCTTTTGCTCAGTTTACAAGCTCAGGGTTTCAATACCATGTGGCGCAGTGGTGCTGTTGTGGAGTCGGATCTATTTAAAAGAAAGTTAGGGCTACAAACGCATGATTTAATTTCAGGTATCATTTATGTAGGGACTGCTTTTAAGGCGATTGCACCACGCGCTGAGATTGAAACAGATGCATTCGTCAGTTTTTGGCAGCCGTAATTGCAACATTGCAAATTTAACGATTAGAAAAAGAATGTTTAGGATTTAAAAGAATGTCGGAATTAAAGTTTTCAGATTTGGTCGAGCCAGTTGCAATTGATCATAAAACAGCATTGCGCGTTACGATTCTTGGTGGTGGTAGTTTTGGTACAGCCATGGCGAATACGGCAGTACGAAATGGTTGTGATACTATGATTTGGATCCGTGATGAGGAAATTGCGAAAGAAATAAATCGAACACATGTAAATTCAAGATATTTGCCAGATTATAACCTTGAGCCAGCATTAAAAGCAGAATCCAATCTTGAAAAAGCTGTTCGAGATCGAGACATTATTTTGGTTGCTATTCCGAGCCATTCATTCCGAGATGTACTCAAACAGATTAAGCCCTTTATCACCGCTCAGGCAGTTGTATCACTCACAAAAGGGATTGAAGCTAAAACCTTTAGTTTCATGAGTGATATTATTCGTGAAGAGCTTCCAGAAGTGCCTTATGGCGTCCTTTCGGGCCCAAATCTAGCGAAAGAAATTATGTCAGGAATGCCTGCTGGAACAGTGATTGCCAGCCATTCTGAATTGGTGAGATATGCAGTGCAACAAGCATTACACAGTGCACTATTTCGTGTATTTGGAAGCGATGATGTACATGGCGTGGAGCTTGGAGGTGCACTTAAAAATATCTATGCTGTCGCAATGGGGATGGCTGCAGCTTATAACGTTGGCGAAAATACCAAAAGCATGATTTTGACACGTGCGTTGGCGGAAATGAGTCGCTTCGCTGTACAGCTAGGTGCAAATCCACTGACATTCTTAGGTTTGTCTGGTGTTGGCGATTTATTCGCAACGTGTAATAGTCCCTTAAGTCGAAATTATCAAGTTGGATTTGCTTTAGGTTCAGGTAAAACCTTAGAGCAGGCAACGACGGAACTGGGTCAAACAGCTGAAGGGATTAATACCATTGTGCAAGTGAATGCAAGAGCCAAAGAGCTTGATGTCTATATGCCAATCACCACAGCACTCTACGAAGTGATTTATGAAGGTGCACCACCATTACATATTGCATTATCTTTGATGAAGAATGGTCATCGAAGTGATGTTGAATTCGTATTGCCGCATCATAAAGTTTAAGATTAATGAATGGTTTATCATCATTGTCATAATGTTTAGATATGATGGATGACACATGGTTTAGGGAAAACAAATGCAACTCACTTTAGTTCGTCATGGTGAAGCCGCTCCACCAATTAATGGTAATGACTCGAAACGACCACTGACTGAGCGGGGTCATATTCAAGCTGAACAAACTGCGCACTTTTTAAAAGACGTGGTTGCACCTGATATATTTGTAGTGAGTACTTTGCTCAGGGCGCAGGAAACTTTAAAACATATACAGCAATTCTTTCCAAATGTTGAAGTTTTAGTATGTGATAAAATTAAACCTGACGATGATGCTAAAGTTGCAGTTGAGTGGTTATCTCAACTACCTTTTGAGAATATTGTGGTTGTATGTCATATGAATGTTGTGGCATATATTGAAGAAATTATTACGTCTGAATTTTTTACTCCTTTTTCGCTTGCTGAAGCGCGGATTTATGATCAGACAGTCATTGCTGCGGGACTTTCCACAAAATTAAAACATTTTGTACCGTCAGCTTAATAACCATAAGTGTTTAATGAATAAAACGGCAGAATAAAATTAATGTTGTATTTATGGATGCCAGTGTCGAATGGGGTTTGGCTCTGGTCAAATGGTGAAAATTGGAATTCATCAACAACGCTAGAAGAGTTGATTCAAGATACTCAACCGTATCATGGACAAGAAGCTGTTGTATTCTTTTCAAGCCATGATGTACAAATTATTCAACAAAATATGCCCAAAGCTCAATTCAAGCAAATTGGAAGCGAAGGCGCTAAATATTTACTTGAAGAATATACCATTCACTCCATTGATCAGATGAAAGTGCTTACTCAATTTGAGGCACCAGACCAATTGTCAGTAATGGGGATCAGTCAATACCAAGTCCAAACAATGCAACATGCTCTGAACTTGATTCCGGTGAAAGTGGTTGCGCTATTACCCGATTTTTTGGTCTTACCAGTGCCAGAACAGGGGGAAACTATTTTAGCTAATATTCATGGGCATTTATTGGCGAGAACAGGATCAAATCAAGGTTTTGCGATTGATGATTTACCATTGTTTTTGGATCTATTGCCAAAGCCTATACATATTTTGCATGATCGGTTAAATGATGATCAGATGATGAGTTTGATTCATGCAACGGAACAAAATGAGCGGGAAAGCTTTAATTATGTATTTAAAGCTGAAAAAAAATTAAAGAATCATCCATTCAATGTTTTGCCTAAAGCAAAAAACACAGAGGGTGGAATCTCAGGTTATTGGAAAGCATGTGCAGCACTGCTTGTGGGTTTGCTTGTAGCGCAATTCAGTTATGATCTAGTGCGTTGGGTAAAGTTAAAAAAAGTATCTGATCAAACGGCTTTGGTTGCGGTAGGGCAATATCAATCTTGGTTTGGTCCCAACAGTCGTCTCAATGAGCAAAATTTACGAAGCCAATTTGAAAGTAATTTGCGGATGAGTAAGCCTGCAAATACTGAGGTCTTACAGTTAATCAGTCGTGTAGGTCCGATTTTAATGCAACATCAAATCATCGCAAATCGTGTTTCCTATGAAGCATCTGGATTGAGTATGGATTTGGTGGCGGACTCATCCGAAAAATTACAAAATCTAATTCAACAAATGAATCAGCAAGGCTTCAAAGCTGAACTTGGGAATGTGCAAACTCAGGATAAAATGGTCGTTGGTTTGGTGAAAGTACAATAATGAAAACTTTAGAAAAATTTCAAAATCAATTTGATCAATTATTTGAAAAGATTGATGACTATTTATCGTCATTGAGTGTACGTGAGCGTGTACTTGTCATCGCTGCAACGATTATCGTTGTCGTCGCATTGATTGGTTCTGCTTTGTGGAAAATGCATGAAGCAGCAGATAATCAGCAAAAAAGATTGAATGAACTGAAAGACACATTGGTGTGGATGCAATCCAATGTGGTGACAATGAAATCTTCAACAGATTTAAGCCTAACACCTTCGGATAAAATTCAGCGTGTAGCACAACAAGCAGGATTATCTGTGGTCACACAACCAAGCGATAATAAATTGATGATCAGTGCTGAGCATGAAAACTACGCGATCCTCGCAAATTTTCTTACCCAATTGGTTCAAATGGGTTTAAGTGTTGAAAAATTGGAACTTATTAAGTCTGGAGCTGCGATTAAATTAACAGCATCAGTACAGTAAGTGGTGAAAATAAACCTATGACAGGCATAGCGTTTTGGGCATACTCAGCCTATAATGTGGCAACTTAAAAAACCGCAGTTTTTGAGATATGTTATATTCGCTTGCTCGTCCATTTCTATTTTCATTGGCGCCTGAGCGTGCACATGATTTGACATTATCAATGCTTAAATCGACATATAAGTTTGGCATAATGCGTCAAAAAATAGACCCAAAGCCAGTGACTTGTATGGGTATTCAATTTCCAAACCCAGTTGGTTTGGCTGCAGGTTTAGATAAAAATGGTGCATATATTGATGCACTTGCGAGTTTAGGTTTTGGTTTTATCGAAATTGGAACCATTACCCCTCGACCTCAGTCTGGTAATCCTCAACCGCGTTTATTCCGCCTTCCAGAGGCTCAAGCGATTATTAATCGTATGGGTTTTAATAATGATGGTGTAGATCAGCTGATTGAGAATGTTAAAGCAGCAAATTATAAAGGTGTATTAGGCATCAATATCGGTAAGAACGCCGATACAGCAGTTGAAGATGCTGTAACTGATTATCTAATTTGTTTAGAAAAAGTTTATAATTATGCATCTTATATTACTGTTAATATTTCATCTCCGAATACCAAGAACTTACGTAGTTTACAAAGTGGACATGCATTAACAGAACTTCTTGAAACTTTAAAAAATCGTCAACTTGAACTTGCTGAACAATATCAACACTATGTTCCACTGGTATTAAAGGTTGCCCCAGATTTAACTGAGTCAGATATTGAATTTATTGCATCTCAATTAATTCAATTTAAAATTGATGGTCTGATTGTGACCAATACGACTTTGTCACGTGAGGGTGTAGAAAATTTAGCGCATGGTGATGAAGCAGGTGGTTTATCTGGTGCGCCTGTATTTGAAAAAAGTACACAATGTCTATCTGCATTTTCAAAATTACTTCAAGGTCAAATCCCATTGATTGGTGTTGGTGGTATTCTTAGTGGTGATCAAGCCGCGACTAAACAGCAAACGGGTGCGCAATTGGTTCAAATTTACAGTGGTCTAATTTATACAGGGCCAAAACTGATTAAAGATTGCGTACAAGCTATGACCTAATCTATGAATACCATCGATATCTTTATACTGATTATTCTGCTCATTGGAGGGCTTAACGGTTTGCGTCAAGGATTCGTTAAAGCCTTTGCGAACTTGGTAGGATGGATTTTTGCACTCATTATGGGTGCAAAATTTGCGGGTCAAATTGCGCCTTCAATGTCCGCACTCAGTCAAGATCCTGTGGTTCAAAAAATAGCGGCATTTGCTTTTATTGTTCTGATTATTGTTGTTTTGACTTGGATCGTCACTGCAATATTAAATCGGTTGCTGAAAAGCTTAAAGCTTGGTCCATTAAATCGATTGGCAGGTGGTGCATTTGGCACCTTGAAAGGTCTCTTAATCGTCCTCATTACTATGCAAGGGATTGGTTCATTTGTAGAGAGCTCTCCACATTGGAAACAATCTAAGTTTATTCAAACTTTATTGCCTTACGCGCCTTTAGCGACTGAGTACACCAAAGAGACAGCGTCAAAAGCTTTAAGTCATATGAAATCAGAAGAGTCGAATCAATCATCAGATTCTTCTCGTCAATCATCTTCTGAACAAGATGATTCGTCATCTCATTCAACGAATAATCCTTTTTATTAATCCTAGCTTGTCTGCGAGGTTGCTATGTGTGGAGTTGTTGGTATAGCTGGTAAATCACCTGTTAACCAAATGTTGTTTGATGCATTAACGATGTTACAACATCGTGGACAAGATGCTGCAGGGATTGTGACATGCCATAATGGTCGTCTCTTTTTGAGAAAAGACAATGGCATGGTGCGTGATGTATTTCATACACGTCATATGCGTGCATTGTTAGGTAATTACGGAATTGGTCATGTCCGATATCCAACAGCTGGCTCATCGAGTAGCGCTGAAGCACAACCATTTTACGTAAACTCTCCTTATGGTATTACTTTAGCGCACAATGGTAATTTAACCAATGCTGACGAGATTCATGATGATCTGTTTAAAACAGATTTACGTCACATGAATACTGATTCAGATTCAGAAGTGTTATTAAACGTTTTTGCACATGAATTACAAAAACGCGGCAAACTTACACCGACTGCGGATGATATTTTCCATGTAGTCACTCGTGTGCATGAGCGTTGTAAAGGTGGTTATGCTGTTGTTGCGATGATCACAGGTCATGGTTTAGTTGGCTTCCGTGATCCAAATGGTATTCGACCTTTAATTTTGGGATCGCGTGATACCGATGATGGTGTTGAATATATTCTTGCTTCCGAATCAGTTGCTTTAACAGCGCTTGGTTTTAAAGTTGAACGTGATGTGATGCCAGGTGAAGCAATTTTTATTGATGATGCGGGTAATCTATTCACGAAGCAATGTGCGGCTAACCCACACCATAGCCCATGTATTTTTGAGTATGTTTATTTTGCTCGTCCAGATGCCATCATTGATGGAATTTCGGTATACAAAGCACGTTTGAAAATGGGTGAGAAGTTGGCGCAGAAAATCCTGCGTGAATGGAGTGAGGACCATGACATTGATGTTGTCATTCCTATTCCAGATACTTCGCGTACATCAGCTTTAGAACTTGCCAATACACTCGGTGTGAAATTCCGTGAAGGTTTCATGAAAAACCGTTATATCGGTCGTACCTTCATTATGCCGGGTCAGCAGTTGCGTAAAAAGTCTGTACGTCAAAAGCTCAATCCAGTTGAATTAGAGTTTAAAGATAAGAACGTATTGCTTGTAGATGACTCAATTGTGCGTGGCACAACGTGTAATGAGATTATTCAAATGGCGCGTGACGCCGGTGCTAAAAAAGTTTTCTTTGCATCGGCTGCACCAATGGTGAAATACCCGAATGTCTACGGTATTGATATGCCAGTTAAAAACGAATTAATTGCTTCAAATCGTGATGTTGAAGAAATTCGTGAAATGATTGGTGCTGATCGTTTGATTTTCCAAGATTTGGAAGATTTAAAGCAAGCTGTTCGTACGAAAAAAGTACCTGAGTTAACTGACTTTGACTGCTCAGTATTTGACGGTATTTACGTTGCGGGTAACATTGATGAGTCATATCTCGATGGTTTAGAGCGCAAGCGTAATGACTCTGCCAAGAAAACCAAAGATGGTTATATCGATCTAAATATTGATGCAGCCTCAGTTGATCTGAGTGGTATTAAAGAAAATTAATTTATAGTTTTCTATTTGAAAAAGCGGGTATTTCCCGCTTTTTTAATTTATGATCACAACACAATGTAATGAGGAAATTTTACATTGAAAGATGTTAGTGGTTACTTTATTAAAAACAAAAATATGCTGTGGTCATTAAGCGTATGTTTAATTGTTATTGTGCTCGCAATTATCATTTTAAACACGACGCTCGGATTGTTGGTTCATTATATTGATCCTTCTGAGTCCATTTGGTGGCATTTTCTCAGTCCATATATGATGGTGCTATTGATTAGCATTATCGGTGGTTCTGTCGTTTATGAGTTTTATGTCTTCCGCTCTGGTGGTCATACGCTCGCAAAACAATTGAAAGCACGACAACTCACTTTTATTGAAAGTACTCCAGAAGAAAGTACAGCGCTTAGGCTTGCTGAAAAATTAGCACATCGTTTCTCAATTGATACACCTACACTCTATGTCTTACCCGATGAAATAGGGGTTAATGCACTGACTGCGGGTTTTCATCCCAAAGATACTGTGATTATTCTGACTTGGGGGGCGCTACAAAATCTCGATGAGTTAGAGCTTTATGGATTGTTGGGTCATGAATTCCATAAAATTTTATCGGGTGAAACTCGAGAAAATACTCGTCTTAAAATTTTATACAGTGGGTTAATTACCTTTAGTCAATGGGGCAGTAAAATCGCGAAGCAGGGATTTCGACGTAATCGGGATCAATTGAGAGATAGTTTGGAAACAACTTTTGTGGCGATCGGTGGAGTCATATGGTTAATTGGTAGTTTAGGCGTCTTTATTACGCGTCTGATGAAATATATTACTTTGGGTAGTCGAACATTGTATAACGATGCAATGACAAGACAATTATTGAGTAGTAATGCAAATATTCAAACCTTATTAAGAATCTATGTTCATCACGCAGGATCACAGATTCATAGTGAATATTCTGAAGCTATTTCTCATATGTGCTTTGCTAACTCACTTAGTCCTCAAAGTTGGTTGAATATCCAACCTTGTATTCAAGATCGTATATATGAATTAAATCCGAATTTACTTGAAGATATTCAATTAGAAAATTTACAAAAATTACGAAATCAACCACTATTTAGTTTAATGCGTTCTTTAGAGGAGTCTATTGCTGAAGAATATAATCCATGGATGTCACCACAGCCACTTCCATTATTAAGATTATCACCGATCAGCTTTGCAATTAAGGATGCCATCAAACCCTTAAATAGTGAAGTTAGACAGCAGATGAAACGTCCAGAACTCATTCAAAGGGCTTTGCAAACTTCGACTGGTGCGCGTGAAGTGATGGTTGCGATTTTAATGATTCGGCAGTACCGTGAATTTATTCCTTCGGATGCGCCTGTGAGTCGTGCAATTGTCGACTCACTGTTAAATATAGATGGTCGAGTGCATATTCAAATTTTTCATGAGGCATGTAAGCAGTTGGGAAATATGCCTGCTACAAGTGCGCGTCAGTTTATTACTAAATTGGCTAAAATTATTCAAGAAGATGGTGAAATTGGGCTTTTGGATGCTTTACTGATTGAAAAGGTGAAGTCTCAACTGGATTTATTGCCAATACATCGTCCAACCTCAATTGAGGATGCTAAGCCGCAAATTGTTAGGCTAATAGATGCGTTATTACATGTTCAGCAGTTAAATACTGCTAATCAGCTTGAAGTTAGAACCCAAATCTTAGAACGAATTTTAACTCGTGATGAAATTGAATTTTATGAAGAAATTTCAGATGAACCTATCGACTTAGGTGAAATTCTTAATGATATTGCTGGATTGTTGCTGAGAGATCGGTTGAGTATTTTGGGTGTTGCTGAATTATGTTTATGGAATGATCGAATCATTACACAAGATGAGTTAGATGTACTTGAATTATTATATTGGCGACTTGGATTTGAAAGTGATGAAATTGTGGATCAAATGCATAAGAAAAATAGCGTCATTATTGTTTAGCTATCAATGCATTCTGAATTTAAAAGGTGCAAGGATATTAATGCGTCAGAAATGAAATTAAGTTATGATTGTTTGCGGATTAAAAGTTCAGTAAAAGATTAAAAAAGTGGGTAGAATACCCAGCCCTCATGCCAGTCCATCTGTAATGAATGTGAATATGTTAGAGCATCAAAGAAGCCTCTTAGCTGTGATGGGAATCGATATATGGATTCCACAAAATACGGCACAAACACGTCATTACAAACCTTCCTTATATCGCGATCAAGTTGAAGAAAATCATCCAACAGATGTATCTTTTCCTGAATTTGCGCAAGCTCAATTAGAACAGTTCATCACAAAACCAGCTTCACAAGCTGAACAGCTAAATAAAGATGATTCTTCGCTTCAGTTAAAAAGTAATCCAGATGGTGTGCAGCTTCCTCGAGAGTTTGTGGAAAATGACAAACAGTCTCAAGATGAAGTTGTTGAGCGTCAACCGCTTGTAATCGATGCTTTTGAAATTCAAGCGATGATCACTAAAACACATACTATTCTGCTAGATGCTACAGCGCTCACCACAGAACAAGAAAACTTATGGGTGAATATCCAGCGTAGTGTGAGTTCACAGTTTTACGATTTAAAATGGCCATTTAATTTCGCACAATTCCAAGATGGAAGAGGTGCTCAAGTATTTATACAGGGTTTTATCGATGCATTATCTGTTGATAAAAAAATATTGAGCTTAGGGTATTTGCCGCATATATCGACGACGCAGCATGTGCAGATTGCAAGCTTACAAGACATGATTGAGCAGCCATTGTTAAAGCGTCGCTTGTGGAACTTAATTAAAAATTAAATCGATACTGGATCTAAAGAGGGAGTTTTATGAAAAAAAAGGTTGTGGTATTTAGTCAGATAGATCCGAAAATATTAAATCAATTAGAATCGAAATATCAGGTCGTTCAAATTAATCCAAAACAGGGTGACATTAATGAGCAACTTTTAAGAGAAGTTGCGGATGCAGATGGGATGATAGGCGCTGGGCGTCGTTTAAATCAAGACAACTTACAGACCGCAAAAAAACTTAAAATTATTTCTTCGGTCAGTGTGGGCTATGATAATTACGACGTTGAATATTTAAAACAACAGGGTATTTGGTTGACCAATACGCCTCATGTGTTGACAGAGACGACTGCTGATTTGGCTTTTACCTTATTGATGAGTGCGGCTCGTAAAGTGACACATTTAGATTCTTGGACAAAGCATGGACATTGGACGCGTACCGCTGGTGTTGCACAATTTGGTCAAGATTTTTATGGGAAAACGCTCGGTATCATTGGCTTAGGTCATATCGGTGCTGCGATAGCTCGACGTGGTTTTTATGGATTTAATATGAATATTCAATACCATAATCGAAAACCATGTATAGAGCGAGCTGAGCCTTTAAAGGCGAAATATTGTGATCTTGATACTTTACTTTCAACGTCTGATTTTATCGTCATTGCAGTCGATTTAAATGAGCAATCGAAAGCGCTGATCGGTCAAGCTCAATTTGAGAAAATGCGAAAACATGCTGTGTTTGTGAATATTGCCAGAGGATCAGTTGTGGATGAGTCGGCCTTGATTGAGGCGCTTGAAAATCACAAAATTTTTGCTGCTGGTTTAGATGTTTATCAGAAAGAGCCGCTCCAAGAATCACCATTGTTTCAATTGGAAAATGTAGTGACATTGCCGCACGTAGGTTCGGCGACAGCAGAAACCAGAATGAAAATGGCAAATCTTGCTTATGATAATCTGGTAAAAGCCTTAGATGGGGATGAGCCTCAATATATTGTGAATAAGTAAAGTCTGTTGAGCATGATAATAAACGTAACAGTTCATCATTAATCTTCACATTATTCAATGTTATAGTCGATGAAGTACACGTTTAGGAATACAGGTTTGAAGAAGATCATTTTGGCTTTATTGATAGCGAGTTCGAGTTTTTCAGCGGCGGCTGATGAACTCTACAATGCCAATAAAATTCAATTTGAAGTGCCTGATATTAATAGTGGTGTTGGATTTATCGATCAACAAAAAGAAAAAATGATCGGTGAAAAAGTCTATCGTCAAGTACAGCAACAACTTCCAGTGTTAAACAATGTTTGGTTGGAAGATCAATTTATGGCTGTATTCCGAAAAATTATTGCGCAAACACAGTTGGGTCAACCAATTGCTTTGGTGATTGTAAACGATCCGCAAATTAATGCCTTTGCTGTACCTGGCGGTTTATTTGCATTGAATAGCGGATTAATTACGTCGGCAAAGAACATGGATGAAGTTGCGGGTGTGGTTGCTCATGAGGTGGCACACGTCTCGCAAAGACACTATAGCCGTTCTCAAGAGGCTTTTAAAGGGCAGGGATTGCTTGCACTCGCTGGTATCATAGTAGGTGCTGCAATTGCATCACAAGCTGATGGTAATGCAGGTGCTGCCCTGATGATGGGAACTCAAGCTGCATTGGTGGATCGACAGTTAAGTTATAGTCGTAATCAAGAGCGTGAAGCAGACCGTATTGGAATGCAATTGATGTATCGTGCTGGATATAACCCGTACAGTATGTCTGAGTTTTTTGAAACCATGAATCGTGCGACTCCAAAAATTAGTTATCTTCCTGATTTTTGGTTAACACATCCTTTGACTACTCAGCGTATGAGCGAGGCTCGATTACGTGCAGATCAACTTCCTAAAGTTCCATATAGCAACACACTCTCTGAGTTTGATCAGATCAAGTGGTATACCGCAGTTGTGACCAATCAAACCAACGAGGAACAGTTAAAGGGAGTGGTGAGAGCAAATGCATTGGCTGGAAGAATTGCACTGTCTGCTTTTTATTTAAAGCGTGGTGATTTTGATCTAGCACAAAAAGAAATTGAGCTTGCTAAGAAAGTCCAGCCAAATCATCAGCTTATCGCGCTTATTCAAGCAGATATCTACTTGGCGACCAATCAATTTGATTCTGCGCAGGAAACGATATTGGTGCGCCAACGAATAACACCTGAAAATCGTGCTTTAAGTTATAAATTAGCTGAAATTTATATTCGACAGGGAAATTTTGTTGCTGCTGAAAGGTTGGCGAATAAATTTATCCAAATCAATAATCGTGATACGCAAGCATGGTTCATTCGACAACAAGCGGCAAATTTAGATATTAAAAATCCTTTACGTACTGTAAATGTATTGCGATATCGGGCTGAAGTTGAATATTGGAAGGGAGCGGAAGAGAATGCGATTCGCTCACTCATTCATGCTCAGCGTTTAGCCAAGGAAAATAACTCTATGAGTGCAGTCATCAATCAAAGACTGCGGATGATGCAGGATGAGCGTCAACAAAAATTATAAGAGGTTTAAATGATAAAAGGTCAATGCTTATGTGGAAAGGTGCAATATATTTATCATGGTGATCTTGAGAAAAGTATCTTGTGCTATTGCAAGCGCTGTCAGTTGGCTCAAGGCGGTTTTGCTGCATGGAATAGCCCGATCCCGCTTGAAAACTTCGAGTTAATTTCTGGTGAAGATGTGCTTAAGTCTTATTTTCATACCGAGTTAAAGGCAAGAGTATTTTGCGGTGAATGTGGAAGTCCTTTATATTCACATCGGCTTGATTTACCAGGCGTTATACGTTTAAGGCTCGGTTCTGTGGTTGAAGGGAAAATACCGCCACCTTATGAAGAGTTTTTCCAGGAATACAAACCTAACTTTATTGAAACTATTCATTCTTAATGGTTAGATTGTTTTAGAATGATGAATGAATAAATATTTTAAATTATGTGATTGAATCTAATAATGAAATTGCCACTATTTTTTATGATGTTGTTTGGGGTGGGTGTGTTCACTCATGCGGAAACACTTCCTGTTAAATTTACACAAGAGATTGAAGTTGTATCGCAAATATATAATGCCGATATGAGGCATTTTCTAAAAACACTAGCGCCAAATACAACACAGTTTAGTGTTGATCAGACTCAAAGATATTGTGTCATTGTTGGAACTTATGTCGATGGCTTTTATCAGGTGGTGGATAAATATCGAAAGGATTTACCATTTTCCTACTCTAGAATGAGTAAGCAGGATGTTGTTGTGAAAGTGAAGCAATCGAAAGAAATGCAGATTTTACAAAGATATAATATTCAATGTGAGCTTAAATAATCAGAAAGTGAAAAACTAAAAAGTATTGTTGTAATAATATCGGGGATACGTGATTTAGACTGGACTATTTAATGCCATTATTAAATAGACCAAATCAAACATAATACGAAAACTTAAGAAAGTTGAGCTTTAATTTTACTCGAAACTTGTGCAGGATCGGCACGTCCGGCTATGATCGGACGTAGAGAATTCATCACCTTACCCATATCTTTCATGCTAGTAGCTTGTTGCGCAGCAATCGTTTGCGCAATAATTGAATCAAGTTCTTCCTCAGTCATAGCTGCTGGTAGAAATTGAGATAAAACCTCAACCTCGGCTTGTTCCTTACTAGCTAAGTCTTGTCGATTAGCGCTTTCAAAAGCTTTAATCGATTCTTTACGTTGCTTGATTTGTTTTTCAATGACCGCGAGAACTCGACTATCATCTAGTTCTACGCGTTCATCGACTTCGATTTGCTTAATTGCTGCTTGGAGACTACGAATCACCGTTAACTTATCCATTTCTTTAGCACGCATTGTTGCTTTCAAAACGTCAGTAATTTGGTTTTTTAAAGTAGTCATTTATATATCCGAGCAGTCAATCACAAATTAATCTTAGTAAAGGCGAGTAGTACGTACTGATTCACGCGCCAATTTCTTTTGGTAGCGTTTAACAGCAGCAGCTTTTTTGCGCTTACGTTCTTGAGTTGGTTTCTCGTAGAATTCACGTTTACGAACGTCAGCTAAAACACCCGCTTTTTCGCATGAACGTTTGAAACGACGGATAGCTACGTCTACTGGTTCGCCTTCTTTCAATTTAACTTGTGGCATGAAGAATCCTCTAGTTTATGGATAAGACTAAGCACCGAATTGCGCTGAGTCACAAGTGAAGGTCAGTATTTTACTCATTTACATCTCATATCACAAGTCTATAATAGCTTTAGCAATATTTTGAAATGGGTTAAAGGCAATTTAATGATCGTTTTAGGCTTAGAAACGTCGTGTGATGAAACTGGTCTCGCACTCTATGACAGCGAAGTCGGCTTAAGAGGACAGGTGTTATATAGTCAGATTAAATTGCATGCTGAATATGGTGGAGTGGTACCCGAATTGGCGTCACGCGATCATGTTCGTAAATTAATTCCTTTAATCAATCAATTGCTTGAAGAAAGTCAAATCAAAAAATCTGAGATTGATGCAGTGGCTTATACACGTGGTCCAGGCCTAATGGGTGCACTCATGACCGGAGCATTGTTTGGTCGTACGCTTGCATTTGCGTTAAATAAACCAGCCATTGGTGTGCATCATATGGAAGGGCATATGTTGGCGCCTCTCTTATCAGCCACTCCACCGGAATTTCCGTTTGTCGCCTTGTTAGTCTCGGGTGGGCATACACAATTAATGGCGGCATATGATATTGGACATTATGAAATCTTAGGTGAGTCAATCGATGATGCAGCGGGTGAAGCATTCGATAAAGTTGCTAAAATGATGGGGCTGCCTTATCCAGGTGGTCCAAATATCTCTAAACTTGCTGAACATGGTGATGCCACTGCTTTTGAATTTCCACGTCCTATGTTGCATCAAGGTTTGGAATTTTCATTTAGTGGCTTAAAAACAGCGGTTTCTGTCCAAATGAAAAAATTAGGTGATGAAAACCGAGACGCTGATATTGCTGCGAGTTTTCAAGAGGCTATTGTTGATACATTGGTCAAAAAATCAGTTAAAGCATTAAAGCAAACTGGTCTTAAGCGTTTGGTCATTGCTGGTGGTGTGAGTGCCAATAAGCGTCTTCGTGAACGTCTTGAAGCAGATTTAGCTAAAATAAAAGCTCAAGTATATTATGCTGAACCAGCTTTATGTACGGATAATGGCGCCATGATTGCTTTTGCTGGATATCAACGCTTAAAAGCAGGACAGCATGATGGCTTAGCCGTGACAACGACGCCACGTTGGCCGATGACGGAACTCAAAAAACCGACTGAAGCATAGATGTTTGGTCACGATAAAAAAGAGGCTTATAGCCTCTTTTTTTATATTTACACTATTGAAAGAATTTGCATGTCTTCTGGTGAGAGTTGAAGATTCACTGCATTTGAAAATTGGGTAATTTGTTCAAGGTTTGTTGCACTGGCGATTGGTGCTGAAATATGCTTTTGCGCAAGTAACCAAGCCAAAGCTACCTCAGCAGGTGCCGCATTGTGGCGCGATGCCACTTCTCTGAGCTTATCTAAAAGGTTTAAGCCTCGCTCATCAAAATATTTTACAAGCGTATCTGCACGTTGACGCCCTTGAATATTGTCTAATGACGAATATTTCCCAGATAGAAATCCACTAGCCAGACTATAAAAACTTACTACACCAATTTGATGGCGTTCACAAATGGGTTGCAGTGTTTGTTCGAATACATCGCGATCGTAAAGATTATATTCAGGTTGAAGAACCTGATAATGTTGCACACCAATCTTTTGTGCAGCTTGAATAGAAGCGTCTAATTGATCAGCTGAAAAATTAGAAGTGCCATAGGCGCGAATTTTTCCTTGATCTTTGAGCTTTGAAAATACTGATAATGTTTCCTCATGAGGTGTGTTTTCATCAGGCCAGTGTGCAAAATAAAGATCAAGATAATCTGTTTTTAAACGACTAAGTGAGTCTTCAACTGCTTGCATAATCCATCGTTCAGATAAACCTTGATGGCCGGGAATCCCCATATCTAAACCGACTTTAGTAAATAGCACGATGTCTTCACGTTTACTTGGATTTTGTTTTAACCAATTACCAATGATTGTTTCTGACTCGCCACCATGATTGCCTGGTGCCCAAATGGAATAGAAGTCTGCTGTATCAATGGTGTTAAATCCACGCTCATACAGTGCATCTAAAATTTTGAAACTTTGTTTTTCATCAACCGTCCAACCGAATACATTTCCTCCGAATACGATGGGTGAGATGAATAAATCAGTTTGTCCAAGTTTTCTTTTTTGCATGAAACATCCTAAGTAGAATAATAAGACTTACTCTAGCTATATAGGATTCGTCTATTTATAGCTATCCAAATAATGTATAAACATTATCCAATGATTTTGACAAAAAAGAGGCAAAAAGCCTCTTTTTTAATTCTCTATGTATTCAAACTGAATTAGAAACGATAACCTGCGCTGATGTTGAACCCATCAAATTTAGCCCCATCAACTTTAGTGCCTTCATAACCGATATTGATCGCATATTGCGGAGCAGGGTTAATATTAATACCAACACCATATGCAAATGCTGTTTCACTTAGATCCATGTTTTCGTATATGTTCAAGGCGCGATATGAACTTTCAACTTTTGAATGCGCGATCCCGACAACACCATAAACACTGAAATTTTCATTGAGACGATATGCAGGGCCTGCTAGCAAAGAAAAATGCTTTACATCTGTATCTTGGCGTTCACCTGGTTCAATCCAAGTTTCATCACCAGTTTGATACGACATTGTTGCCATAACGCTTAAAGGAGTCTCGAGTTCATAGCGATATTGAGCGTGAACACCACGAATATCAAACGCATTTTCAATTTCAGACTGAGCATAACCCAATGAAACGGTATGTTGTTGGGCAAAAGTTGTCGTTGTTAAAGTGGTCATCGAGAGGATTAAACCCAATTTTAAAAATTTAGTTATCATGGCGCATGCTCATTATTTGTGATTTATTTATCTTTAAATGCAAAAAATGGTGATCATTTTTTGGCAAACTTTATTGTACTGTCTATTTTTTTATTGTAAATAAAAACTAAACAAATAATTTTATTTGTATTATAAATGATGTGAGAATGTATTTATTGACTCGCAATTGAGTTTTTAAATTGTTCTTTTAATGCAATATAGTGGGAATGCTGTTTAGCTTCATCCCATTTCAATTTAAAAATTCGTGCTGCTGCAGCCTTAATAGGGTCTTCTTGTTGGCGTGGTAGTTCTTCACGCCCGTGAGCACCACTTAAACCTTTTTTGTCATTAGGTACAGGACCTTTATATTTTTTTCCACCTTTATGGTTTGCATAACGTCTCGCTCGGGTATAACCCATTTGTAAAAATTTACGAGCCATATCTGCACCGACAAAATCATCGACTGCTAAATATTCAAGAAAGAGTTGATAAATCTTATTAGAACTCTCTCTAGCTTTATCTTCATCTGCAAATTTCCAAAAGGGCAGAATTTCAGATTTGTAAGGTTCGACGAGTAATACACCCTGTTCACCACGACCAATTCGATAGAGTTCCGGTCTCTCTCTGAAATTAATTTTTTTAAAGTCCAAAGAGTAGTCAAAACTTTGAGAATAAACACGAGTGCTTCTATGTGGGATGGTATCAAGGTCGTTATGATTGTAAGCCATCACGTTCTCTTTTGTACTTTTAAAAAATATATTAGGTGATCTGAAATGAAAAACGATTATAGAATTGTGAGTGATATTTTAAAAATGTGATTATTTGTTTTAAAGAGATGCGCTAAACACGCCGAAAGATTGAAATTAAACTGTACGAGAAATCAAAACAACGAATTAGACTATGGACGATAGCGGGGCGAAATTAAGTTTTAAACTTAAAATCTAGCCGCCAAAAGTGATGAGACATGACGATGCTCTATAAGAAACATTTTGTCATATTAATTTTATGTCTATGGATTAATCTAAGCGATACGTATAAAAATAATTTTGGAAGTCTGATTGGATCTTATCATCATCATTTTTGGCTATCTATATGGTCGCAAATTTCATCCCAAAAAGTACATTGAACAAGTATTTTTTTTAGCCCTGATTTTATTTATATTTTTTTGCACTGTTTACGCAGCGCCAAACCTACTCGCATTAGAAAATCCTAAAGCTGTTTTGAACAAGTTAGTTTTTCTTGGAATCGGGGTATGCGTATTTACTTACTGGTTTAGTTCTCTATTTTATAAGAAGAAACAGCAGGAAAACAGTAAACGAGGCACAATCCAAATTAAGGACATCATTAAAATATTGACAGTGTATCTTTTGCTTAGTTTGGTGTTTGTGGGAGGGATCTTCACTTATCGAATGGATTTAATAGATGAGCAAATAGCTTTAAGTATTCAAAACGTGCTTATCTACATTATTCTATTTTTGATCGGAGTTTTTATATCAGCCTCTAACATCAAAACATTGCAATGGCATGATTTTAAACTCCCAATCATAATGGTATTGGCAAATACAATATTTGCCTGCTTTATGCTGATAATTTGGAAGGAAAGTGCTGTATTGCTTTCTGGATTCGGTTGGGCAAGTCTGTCTGCTGCGATGATTTCACAAAAACTAAATCCCTTATTGGCAGTTCAAGCCTTAATTGTGGATATGATCCGAGGATTGATTTCCATCATTTTTCTACAGCTTTTTGGAAGACATCGACCACAAGCAGCAATTAGCACCACAGGTGTACTGTCCTGTGATGCATTCTTACCGATGATTAAGCAACATTGTGGTGAGCAATATGTGCTAGATGCGTTTAAAGCGGGACTATTGTTGTCGCTGTTTTGTCCATTGAATATATTTATTGCGATTCATTTTACCCAAAGTATGACAAGTTAAACGGTAAAACACCTCAAAGACAGTGATTTTCGCAATCACTAACATGCCATCACCATTGATATATCCGGCATTGTGATTCAAAAAAAATGCAGCATCCTCATTCATATTATCGTGTTCGTGCTTACAACCGCGTGTTCCTCCAAGACCATCGTTATAAATAAAAACATGGCCAGATTTTGAAAGTTGATAATTGAATTGCTGAGAGAATAGGGTGCAAAGGTCTTGCATTTCTGTATTGTTATCGAGGTTTAGGCGAGTAGGCCATGTATTTTTTTTGAAAGCATATCGTGTAATTGCACGATAACTTGAGGGATGTAAACACACAGCAAAAAAATATGATGGTGCTGGATGGCGGAGCATTTGAGAAATAATGAAATAAATATATTGGAATTTTAACAGATTTGATTTCCGATAAGTGCTAAGAAGACCGGCTTGACCGCGAAAAACATTCATTGTCTTGTCATTCTTTTTAATTTCATAACGTTGCATACATAAAAAACCAACAGGTTTTTCTTCATCAAAATAGATCAAAACCCGTTTGCTTGCAGCATCATCGGGGGCATAGGCTTGCGCAATGTCATTCAAATCACAACCCTCTGGTGTCATGAAGATCGCTTGATGAAGCGTTTTTAATATATTTTGAACTTCTGGGAATTGTGTATGTTGGTTACTATATTTTTTAATTTGAAGCATGGATGCACCCTTTTTCTATAATTATTTGCGTCCCTCATACTATTTTTGAATTGTTAAGTTTGGGTTACATTAATTTTTTCGAAAAACAAAAAATGGTTGTTATGTTATATTGTTTTAAATTTAAATTATTTTTTTTAATTCTTATTTAGTTAATAAATTTTATTTAAATTAATAGCTTAAAGTAATATTTGAGATTTTTTTTATTTAAATTTTTTTGATATCGATAGAGAGCAATGAGTTAAATTGTTAATTTTATCTTTATAATTATTCATGAATAATTTATTAACTTTTATCGTAATAAAAGCTAATTACTTAGATTAAAGAGTGAAAGTCGAGAAACTAAGATGTCATTCCATCTTAGTTTCTTATTGCAGAAGCTGATGTAAATGCTTAATCACGCTTTAATTGAGTAGAGCCGATCCAATGTTTTGAAAATTGGAATGCAGAACGACCTGAGCGTTGACCTCTGGCTTGGCACCAACGTAGCGCTTCAGCACGTACTTCAGGTGTCATTTCAATATCAGATTTTTTTAAGTAGTGCTCTACAATCTCTAAATAAAGATTTTGATCCATTGGGTAGAATGAAAGCCAAAGACCAAAACGATCAGACAATGAGATTTTTTCTTCGATCGCTTCTTGCGGATGTAATTCAGTATATTGAGGCACGTCCACTTTAGTAATCGGGGTGTTTTCATGCATAAATTCTGGGAGTAGGTGGCGGCGGTTACTGGTCGCATAAATAATAAAGTTGCCAGAACCTGACTCTAGTGAACCATCTAACACACTTTTTAAACTACGATAATTTTCGTCTTCAGCATTAAAGGCTAAGTCATCACAATACACGATAAATTTTTCGGGACGACCTTCAATAATTTTTTGTATTTCTGGTAGGTCTGACAGATTATCACGCTCAATTTCAATGATGCGTAAACCACGGTCAGCATATTTTGACAGTAAAGATCTTACGATAGATGATTTTCCGGTTCCACGAGATCCAGTCAATAAAATATCGTTTGCAGGTAAACCTTGTAAAAATTGTTCAGTGTTTTGCAGTATTTTTTCTTTTTGTTTTTCGATACCTTTTAAATCATCAAGATGAATTATTTTAGGTTTTTGAATGGGGATCAGCCGTTTATTTTGCCATTTGTATCCTAGTGCTGAGAAATCAATTTCCTGACTCGGTTCAGATAATGTGTGATTAAGTTGGTCAATAAGTTGAGAAATTTTTGTTAACAGTTGATCTGGTAGTTCTAGAGTCGCCATAGGTATTCGTGAAATACAATTCAATAAAATCAAGTTTAATCTACATGATGACGACAGCGATGTGAACTGATCTAAGGGATAAATCTATGATGACTGGTCGATACAAGAAATAAATTTTATTAAGTTGATTATTTTCTGCTTTTTTTGCATAGTTTAAAAACTGAACAAAACTAATTGAACTAATAAAAATCAAAGGACTAGCTCAATGATTTTAGGCACTCGTAGTCAAATTAATCCGCATCAAGCGTATCGAATTAAAAAAATGCAACATGAGCTTGAACGTGCGGAGAGCTATGAAGAGTGGAAAGACATTGCCTTAAAGCTGGATGAGGAGACGGGCGCTCAGGAATGGAAGTTTGATAATACTTCACCCTATTTTGATGCTGAAATTATATCGCATCGTTTAAATCTCTTACGCCGTTACAAGCTGAATCATCGTGTAATTGATCTGATCTATATTTTGCGAGAAGGCCTGAGTCATGATGTCGCCAATATTGGTCATCCTATGCTGTTCACACAAACATATATTGGCACTAAAAAACTTATTGAGGACTATATTGAAGAGGTTTCACAGAGTTTAATTTATATCGCTTCAGATGAATGTTCAGGTTTGACACATCAAGAAAAATTTGATTTTTTTAAAAATTGTCAACTGACCTATGGTCAACCAGCAATGATGTTTTCAGGTGGGGCCTCATTAGGTTTGTTTCATACAGGCGTGTGTAAGGTGCTGATGGAACAAGATTTGATGCCGAAAGTTTTATCAGGTTCGAGTGCTGGTGCGTTAATGACGGCGATGTTAGGCGTTTCTAATCAAAAAGATATTGATCAGCTGCTGACAGGAGAGAGCTTTTATAGCGAGGCATTCCATTTTAGAAGTTTCAAAGAGTTGCTTAGAGGAAATGGTGGTATTGCTGATGTGCGATATCTTAAGAAATTTTTAGTGGAAAATTTAGGGGACTTAACATTTCAAGAAGCGTATGAAAAGTCTGGACTTGATATTAATATCAGTGTCGCACCTTATGATGTCGCTCAGGAAGATGCTCGTATCATGAATAAATATACTGCACCAGATTTACTGGTATGGAGTGCAGTATTGGCATCATGCGCGGTTCCTATCTTATTTCCTCCAGTACGACTGACCAGTAAGCGTTATGATGGGGTGCATACACCATACTTGGCAAGTATTCGTTGGGTGGATGGCAGTGTGAGAAGTGATTTTCCACAAGAAAAAATGGCTCGTCTTTACAATATTAATTACACCATTGCCAGTCAGGTGAATCCACATATTGTGCCATTCATGCAAAGTGATGCGGAGCGTTTTAGAACAGATCTACTCAGCTGGCCGCAACGTTTAGTGCGTAAACATGGTAAAACGATTGCAATGGATGTCATGAATTTCACTCGTGACCGAATGGGCAGTGTGCCGACGATTAGACGACTATTGGATCACGGTTATGGTATTGTTGATCAGCGTTATTATGGTGATTTAAATATTGTAGGTAATTATAGTCTGCGACATTATCATTATATGTTACAAAATCCGCGACCTCATTTGTTTAAAGTCCTTCAAAGAGAAGGGGAACGGGCAACTTGGTCAAAACTGTCCAGTATTGAAACACATGCGCGTATAGGAAAAACCATTGAACATTGTTTGGATATGCTGACGCAACTGAAACAGCAAAATGAATCTCTTAAAAAACAATCTACAGTGGCAAACCATTCAGCCTCTGCTCAGGCAACCAGTTAATTCTGAACAAAGTCAGCAGTATGGTCGTCTAATTTATTGTATCGAAATAGACGACCAAACGTATTGGGTTAAGCGACAACAGCAGGGTATCAGTTCACAGCATGAGCAGTGGTTCGACAATGAGATAAAACACTACCAATCACTCAGTACTCGCTCTTCAAAGATCTTAGTGCCGTTTGAGATCGTGTATGACGAAAACAGTAGATTCAATACACCTACATCAAAACATGATTCTTCATCATTGATTCTGATTGAAAATGCGGCGCCGCTATTTGAAGTAGAAAATTCTGTCTATACTCAAATGCAGACCTTCCCACACAATGAGTTTTCAAATGTGGTCAATTTATTATTACATAGTCTAGATGCATTACTATCGATTCATGAGCAAGGATTGGTCCATGCAGATATCAAAAGAGAACATTTTAGAATATTGAATGGTCAACCCAAATTAATTGATTTTGAACAGATGTTTCACTTTGAGTGCCATCCTCAAGTTTCTACACATGGAACACCAAGGTATATGGCGCCTGAGTTGTTTCATGGTGAGTCAAAATCACAAGCATCAGATATATATGCACTCGGTATTATTTGGTTAGAATGGTTAAATCAGTACTCAATCCGTAAAAAAAGCTATATAGATTGGGCAAAATGGCATTGTCAGCAATTAAAAGTTGAAATTATTAGGCCTTTTTCTGACTTAACACCAGTACTCCAGCAGATGTTGATGAAAAATAAATCACAAAGATTGGATAATATTTATCAATTAAAACAGATATTAAGCGAATTTGTCTAAAGAAAAACCAGTAAAATGGATAATTGTTTTATATTTAGTCAAACAATAAGGTTTTTCAAAAAAAGGGCTTGTCATGAGATAATGATCTCTATAATATACACAGCCATCGGGGACGTGGCGAAATTGGTAGACGCACTGGATTTAGGTTCCAGCGCCGCAAGGTGTGAGAGTTCGAGTCTCTCCGTCCCCACCAAGTAATTTACTAGGTGGAACGACTGAAGTAAGTGAAATAGAGGATTGGTGTAATGGTAGCATGACGGTCTCCAAAACCGTTCGTCAAGGTTCGAATCCTTGATCCTCTGCCAAGTTTTATGAAGCTCAGTAATATAATTGAGTATTCAAAGGGGACGTGGCGAAATTGGTAGACGCACTGGATTTAGGTTCCAGCGCCGCAAGGTGTGAGAGTTCGAGTCTCTCCGTCCCCACCATATTAAGGCAAGGTTTGATACCTTGCTTTTTTATTGCCTATATTTTTATATAAACAAGACCAAAATATACAAACAAAAAAAATCGCCCACAAAGAGGCGATATTAATATTAAGATGATCTATTTAGTATTCATTCCGTTGAATTAAGGTGAGATTAAGCTTTTAAGTGATCCTCGAATTCTTCACCTAATTGCATTGCTAGAGTATTTCCAGATAAGTCACATGTCACTAAACCATATTCTTTTTTAAAACTGAAAGTGAAGCCTTGGTTATCCTTTAAATTTCGAACGGAATACCCTAATTTTTCTAACCAAATTCTGAATGCAATTAAATTTTTTGCTTTGACCACTTTCTTCATGAGACAACTCCTTTGACTAATGAAATATTAATAAGGTTAATGATGTTCTTTTTAAAGGGCTTTAACCTAAATTAATGTAAATATATTTTAATTCTATAAATAAGTATATATTTCATGCGATTGAAAGAAGAAATTTGATCAATTTTTTATGAAGTGTTGAAGTAAAGAATAGAAAATTTTATCTGAAAGGGATAAAAAAACTGAGCGAATATCGCTCAGTAATAAACACCTGTAATTTGAATAGATAATGCTAAATTTAGAAATTATCTTTCATTTCCCGAATACGTTTAAATTCTTCAGCACTGTTGACGCGCAAGAAAGGATTGGTCTCAAGTTCAATTTCAATGGTGGAAGGTAAGGTTATTTGATTTTGATCTCGAAGTTTCTGAACTTGCTCAAATCGTTCTTGCAATGCCTTATTCTCAGGTTCTACTTGTAAAGCGAATTGTGCATTTGAGAGCGTGTATTCATGGGTACAGTAGACTTGAGTTCTTGGAGGGAGCGCTGAAAGTCGGTTAAGTGATTGATACATTTGTTCAGCTGTTCCTTCAAAAAGGCGTCCGCATCCCATTGCAAATAAGGTATCTCCACAGAATAAACTGTCGATTTCATCTGCAAATATTGCGATATGACCTAAGGTGTGGCCAGGAACAGCGATGACGTCAAGCTTTAAGTCATTAAAATAAAATTTATCATCATGATTGAGTGGACAACTGATAAATGGAATTTTAGATAATTCTTCGCGTGGACCATAAACTTCAATATTTTTTTCCGCGATTAACTCTGGTACACCACCAATATGGTCTTTATGCCAGTGGGTAAGCCATATTTGCTTAAGTGTTAAACCATTCGAGTCACAATAGTTGACCACCAAATTGGCTTCTGTAGGGTCTACCACTGCAATTTCTTGGGTTTCAGTATCTTCAATAATCCATATATAGTTTTGTAGCGCATTGTTAACATCAATTACGCGAACTTGATAACGCATCCTAAACGATCCTAAAGCATGTGACTTATTTGATCTCATCCTAGATCAAGCTTATCAAATTGTAAAATTCACCCAAATTTTAAACAGCGATGTATTGTAAATATTGATTTCGAATTTGATGAGGTGCATTGTTGTTAGCTTAAGATTATATGATCTGATGAACTAATTTCGAGTAAAAAGTAAATGATGATAAAAGTGAGATTGAGTGCTTGCATCAGCGCAGTGATGAGTTAGATTGTTCTTGTTGGTTGTATGCAGAACTCTCAAGTTGGTCAACTGCAAAAGTCTCAATTATACGAGCGTCCAAGCAGCTGTAAGGTCAATGAGACAATCGAACGTAAAGCGGTTCCTCAAACACCCAACCAAATGAGCCTTCCGAGTTTTGGGCAAGGGGTTATCGGTTGGGCAACAGGGCCAGAAGGTGCTCAAGCACGCTTAGAAAGTGTATCTAAGCAAGACATTCATCAGTTTAAAGCTCAAGGTGTTAGTTTGGAAATGATACGCGAATGGCAAGCGTTTTATACGCATGAAGCAAAGCGTAATCCATGCAATCCGACTGCGCCGTTACGTGCGCAATTAATGGAAAAAATCGCTTCACTTTGGATGGATTGATATTAAAAAAGATCTCAGTTGAGATCTTTTTTTAATTTACTATCGCATTTTGGCGAGTTTTTCGCCTGTCATTTGCACCAATTGTACTAATACTAAAAGAACAATGACGGTGAGTATAACGACACTGGTATCAAAGCGTTGATAACCATAGGAGATCGCAAGATCACCAATGCCGCCTGCACCGACAGCGCCAGCCATGGCTGTTGCACCAATTAAGCTGATTGCAGCTGTAGTTAAATTGAGAATGAGGGAACTGCGTGCCTCAGGTAGAATAAACTTGAAAATAATTTGTAGGGGTGTTGCGCCCATAGCTTGCGCTGATTCCACGATGCCTTCGTTGACTTCAAGGAGTGAAGTTTCAACCAGACGACCAATATAAGGTCCTACATAAATGGTTAAAGGAACAATAGCTGCCCATGTCCCAATCGAAGTACCCACAATCATTTTTGTCAGTGGAATAACCGCGATCAGGAGGATAATAAACGGGAGGGAACGTAATGCATTCACAATAGGGTTTAATCCATAGTAAA
Organism: Acinetobacter sp. 24-47-67; assembly: GCF_056779735.1. Lineage (NCBI taxonomy): Bacteria > Pseudomonadati > Pseudomonadota > Gammaproteobacteria > Moraxellales > Moraxellaceae > Acinetobacter > Acinetobacter sp. 24-47-67. Next base: position 460,269 of record NZ_JBWYIK010000001.1, on the reverse strand, counting down.
TCACACGATTGGCTAAAATCCCGTTTGGTCGTGTAACAAGTAGGGTTATCCCTTGAATTAAACCCCAAATCGTACCGAATAGCATTGCAAAGAAAACCATATGAAAAGTTTCTTGCAGGGCTGTCACAAATTGATCAATTGAAAGTGAGCTTTTCCAAAAAGGTTCAGTAATTTCGGTTAGCCATTGAACAATCATATCTCTCATGCACGTACTCCTGATTGCTCAACTTTAACGCCATGTTGTTGGAAAAAGCTGATGGTTTCTTGAATAATGACTGGATCACCCAGTAATTGCACAAACATTTGCCCAATCACAGCACCATTAATTTCGGTCATGTTGGCAAATAAAATATTGAGACTAATATCAAATCGTTTAATGGCAGCTTGCACAACAGTTTCTTGGGCCGAAGTACCTAAGAACTGCAAGCTATAAATACTGTGGTGATTTTGATTTTCTAAGTTATTTAAAATATTGATAGGTAATTGCTGCTGTAAAACAGTTTGAATAAATGTTTTGGTCGTCGGGTGTTGAGGTTGACTAAAGATATCGAGAGTACTGCCGTGTTCAATCACTTTGCCTTGCTCCATAACTGCAACAAAGTCGCAAATCGACTCAATAACATCCATTTCATGCGTAACCATAACAATGGTGATTCCTTGCTCTTGATTAATTTTTTTCAAAAGGGCAAGTACAGACTTTGTCGTTTGAGGATCAAGCGCTGATGTTGCTTCGTCACAGAGTAGAATTTTTGGATGATTGGCAAGTGCCCGAGCGATACCTACACGCTGTTTTTGACCACCAGAAAGCTCATCTGGAAAAGCATCACGTTTATGTTTTAAATCGATAAACTCAAGTAGCTCATCTAAGCGTTTTAGACGCTCAGCTTTACTCCAGCCAAGGAGTTTCATTGGCATTTCAATATTGGCTGCAACGGTTTTGGTTTGTAGTAAATTGAAATGCTGGAAAATCATACCAATATTGGCGCGTTCTTGACGTAATTTTGAAGCGCTCAAAGCAGTGAAATCTTGACCGTGGATGATCATTTGACCTTGATTGGGTCTTTCTAGTAAATTGATCAAACGGATCAGTGTACTTTTACCTGCACCACTATAGCCTATAATTCCGAAGATACTTCCATCTGGAATCGTCAGATTAATATTGTCTAAGGCGTGAATAGTTTGGCCTTTAAGCTGATAATGTTTACTAATATTTTTAAATTCAATCATAACGTCAAGAACTATTAAAAATGAAAAACAGGCAAATTAAATTTGCCTGTTAAAAATACAGAAGTCTAGAATTATTGAACTTCTGTGAGATATGTTGTTGGTTTATCAACATTAACCTTAGTGCCACCAAAGTTTTCTTTCACATATTGCTTAACTGCATCTGTATGATATAGCTGACCTACCTTTTGTAATACAGGATCATTCTGACGGCCTTCAGCTACAGCCAGTACATTCACATTCATTTTTGTACTTTGATCGATTGGCTCGTAGTAGATCGCATCTTTTAATACGTTCAAACCACCTTCCATTGCTAAGGTGTTGCCTAATACAATGGCATCCACTTCATCTTTCACACGTACCGCAGTTGCCATTTGAATCGGTTTGATGGTGATTTGTTTAGGATTCTCAGTTACATCAGAAGTAGTGCCTTTGACATTGTCAAATTGAGGTTTTAACTTTACTAAACCAGCAGATTGCAATAATAAAAGGGCACGTGATTCATTAGCACCATCGTTTGGAATTGCGATGGTCGAACCTGTTTTGAAATCATTTAGATTTTTAACTTTGCTTGAGTAAATCCCCATTGGCTCAAGATAAGTCGTAGATAATGGCGCAATTTTTTGAGTATTGGCATCATTGTATGCAACCATATATGCATATGATTGGAAGGCATTGATATCAATCTCTTTATTGGCTACCGCAGTGTTCATTGAAACATAATCAGTAAAGTTTTTAACATCTAACTTTAAACCTGCAGCTTCAGTTTCTGGCAATTTTGCAATGAACTTCCAGATATCTGCATCTGAACCTGTAGAAGCGATTGTAATGGTTTGAACTGAATCTTTATTCGTGTTGTTTGCAGCGGTTTCTGGAGCATCTTGTTTTGAGCATCCAGCGATACCCACTGATAGGCCCAAAACTAAACCAAGAATTTTCTTCATGATATTTCCTGAGTATGTTGAAACGATCTTCAACTTACATATGCAGTGAGGTGAATAGTGAAATGAACTGTCCTTGTTTCAAGAGCACTTCAAGCTATTCATCTGTTAGAGATAATTCGGTATTTAGCTATCAATTATTTAAGCATTGATAACAAAAAAGTTGGTTGATGATAACAATTTTTTTTTATTCAATATAGTGATGTTAATGAACTAGCTTAGCATAAAGCGTCATATACAATTTATGAGAATGTATAAATAAACTTTAAATATCATACTTATAATTTGAGTGTTTAAAATTAGAAAGACCCGTTATCAGCCGAACACCTTATAATGATTTAATATATCAATATGAAAAATATGGATTTAATTTAATTTAGAAATTTGCTTGGTAAGATCATTATTGTATTTCTGCCGATATTGGCTAGGGGGCATACCAAACCAACGCTTGAATGCTCGTCTGAAATTTGAGGCATCGTGATAATTAAGAAGCATACCAATTGTTTCAATCGTGAGTTGCGTATGCTCAAGAAAATAAGCACTTTGCTGTGCAAGCACCTGATCTTTGACTTCTTTAAAGGTTAAACCTTCTTTTTCTAAATGACGAGCTAAGGTTCGTTTGCTCATGAATAATGAAGCGGCAATCTCAGATTCATTTTTGGGATCTGATAAATGCTCAATCAGTATTTTTTTGACACGAAACTGATAAGTATTTTGGGGTGTAAGAAGTTCCTTAAGTACATTTTCACATTGTTTTTTTGCAATGAGATAGTTCTCCTGACTTGCTGAAGCATTCGGGATTTTACACACAGATAAAGGTATCTGAATGCCATCAAAAGATTGTGAAAATGCGAAATCACATTGAAAAATTTTTGTATAAGCAGCATGGTAAGCAGGTTTAGGATAGCTAAAAAGCAACTTCGCCTCAGTTAATGGCTTACCTAAAATAAATTCAGCACACTCTTTAAATACCACCATGCAAGACTCGATCATGCTTTGATATACAAGGGTGGAGCAATCGATATTAAATTGAATTTTACAATTCATCTGCTGATCACGCATTTCGAGAATGACTTCTGCAAATCCAATTCGAGTAGGTAGATAATGTTGAATCGCTTCAAGTGCAGCATAAAGGTTTGGGCAACTGTGCATCAAAAAGCCCATTGCGCCATGAGTCGTTGGTTTAAGGCGATGTCCAAGTTCTAAACCGAAGTCGGGAACATCTGCCATGTTCAATGCATTGTCAAATATACGAATAAAATCAGATGCTGAAATCCGGGAATCTTCCTGTTGAATAAATTCAGCAGTCAGAGATGTGTCATTCAATAAAGTTGGGAATACACGCAGCCCACCTCCCAATTGTTGCGCAATGATTCTGACATATGCGCAGGGAATCAATGCCCGAATTGCATTATCGTCCTGATTGCTATGTTCTATTCCTTTAGACATCATACATAAGTCCAGATAGCGTGATATTGATCATTCTTAAATCTAGCCTCATTAGAGCTGCTAATTTGAATAAAAAGAATGTCAAAAAATGACTTATTAATGTCAAAAAATGACCTGATTGTGTATTTTTAAAATTCTATGCTCAAACTTAGATCATCAGCTTAATGGAATAAAGGCTGAATATAAATTTAAAGATGAGATCACATAGGACACATTGTCATGAATAATTTAGTCAAAAAAATGAATGCTGTTCGAGTAGATTTGGTGAATTTTAGCGCTCGCTATATTCCCTTAGAAAATCATATCAAAGCTGCCCATGTGTACCATAAATTAAAAAGTAGCTTATTTAAGAATCCTGATTTTGATCAAATTGAAGAAACTCGACTTCCAGATCCAAATGTTTGCACCTTACAAGAGCTTGATGTCAGTAGCCCTTTTTTATACAAGCAAGGTGTATGGAAGGATGCTTTTAAACGATTACGGAAAGATGCACCGATACATTATCAATCAAACAGTTTATTTGGTCCTTTTTGGTCGATGACACAGTACGAAGATGTCATGTACGTTGATAAAAATCATCAGCTTTTCTCTTCAGAACCGATCATTATGTTGGGTGAGCAACCGCAAGGTTTAGAGCTTGAAATGTTTATTGCGATGGATCCACCGAAGCATGATATTCAGCGTAAAGCTGTGCAGGGGGTTTTCGTACCAAAAAACTTGAAAGACATGGAAAGCTTGATTCGGACACGTACCCAAGACGTACTTGATCACTTGCCTTTAAATGAAGCTTTCGACTTTGTAGATCGAGTATCAATTGAACTGACCTCAAGAATGTTGGCAACATTGCTAGATTTTCCTTACGAAGAACGCCGTAAATTGGTCTATTGGTCTGAAATTGCATCCTCATCACCAGGTACGACAGGCGGTACGATGACTATTGAAAATACTTTTGATGGTTTAAAAGAGATGGTGAGAGATTTGTCTCAACTTTGGCATGATAAGGCTGCACGTATAAAAGCAGGTGAGGCTTCAAGTTTTGACTTGATGAGTATGCTTATTCGGAGTGATGAGACAAATGATCTGATTCAGCGACCATTAGAGTTTCTGGGGAATTTGGCATTATTAATCGTAGGCGGGAATGATACGACTCGTAACTCGATGTCGGGCGGGGTTTACGCAATGCATTTGTTCCCTCAGGAATTAGGCAAGCTGAAGAATAATCCTGATCTGTTGCCTAATATGGTTAGTGAAATTATTCGTTGGCAGACACCATTGGCGTATATGCGCCGTGTAGCGACTCAAGATCTAATTTATAAAGGTCAGTATATCCGTAAAGGTGACAAAGTTGTTATGTGGTATGCGTCTGCTAACCGTGATGAAACTGTGTTTGAAAATGCGGATGAATTTCGTATTGACCGTGAAAATGTGAAAAAACATCTATCATTTGGTTATGGAATTCATCGCTGTATGGGTAGTCGTTTAGCTGAGATGCAATTGACCATTCTTTGGGAGGAGATTCTCAAACGTTATGACAGAATTGAAGTGCTTGAAACACCTGAGATTGTTCAGTCTAATTTTGTTCGTGGATATTCTAAGATGATGGTAAAGCTGCATCCTAAAGTAAATCAGGAATAAGGAAAAGCTCTTTCTAAGGGTTTAAGGACTACTTTAGATTATGATTTAACTATTTATTAATTATTGTGTATTTGTTGAAATGAATTGGAATGTTAGATATTGTTGCAAGCAATATAAATATTTTCAATAAATCCTAATATTAAGCACAATTTATAATTATGAGGTAGTGATGGGTAGTTACATTGAGTCTAATCTAGCTAGAGACGAAAAAATATTAGAAAGGGCACATGTGTCTTGGATGTCTCAAATTGGCTATATTATTATAGGGGTATTATTGTTACCTATGGCTGGAATTGGTCTAATTTTTATTTTAGTAGCTATTATTAACGTATGGACCACAGAGCTAGCTATAACGAATAGAAGGATTATTGCTAAAACTGGGTTAATTCGCCGTAATACAATTGAACTTAAAATCAATCGTGTAGAGAGTCTTGGTGTAGATCAAGGTATCCTAGGTCGCATATTTAATTTTGGTTCAATTATTGTTAGAGGAACTGGTGGTTCTAATGCCCCAATTCCATATATTGCTAAACCATTAGATTTTAGAAAATCAGTCAATCATTATCTTGATGAATTAGATGATAAAACAACAATTGAACTTTAAGAAATTAATTAAAAAACCCGCACAAAGCGGGGTTTTTTAATACTTAAACTGTATTAAGCATTTTCACGAGCAATCGCGCGGTAACCAATATCTTTACGGTATTGAACGCCGTCAAACGTTACTTTTTGGCAAAGCTCTAAAGCTTTTGCTTGTGCTTCACCAATGGTATTACCAAGTGCAGTCACGCAAAGGACACGACCACCAGCAGTTACGATGTCACCATTCTCATTGGCTTTCGTACCTGCATGGAACACTTTCGCATCTGCCATTTCCGTATCTAAACCAGAAATCACATCGCCATTGCTAGAGGTTTCAGGGTAGCCCTTGGATGCAAGTACGATACCGACAGTTTTACGCTCATCCCATTCAGCTTCTGCAGGAAGTTTACCTTCAATACCTGCTTCAACTAAATCAACTAAAGATGATTTTAAACGCATCATGATCGGTTGAGTTTCAGGGTCACCAAAACGACAGTTAAACTCGATTACTTTAGGCTGACCTTGTTCATCAATCATCAAACCTGCGTATAAGAAACCTGTATAAACGTGCCCGTCTTTTTTCATACCTTCAACGGTAGGACGCATCACTTCATTCATGGTTTTTTCAAAAACTTCAGCCGTCACAACAGGAGCAGGAGAGTAAGCACCCATACCACCCGTGTTAGGACCTTGGTCACCTTCAAAGATACGTTTATGATCTTGTGACGTAGCCATAGGTAAAATGTTGTCGCCATCAATCATACAAATGAAAGATGCTTCTTCACCTGCCAAGAACTCTTCGATGACAACGCGTGAACCTGCATCACCAAATTTGTTGCCTGCAAGCATGTCATCAATTGCATCGAATGCTTCTTGATTGGTCATCGCAACGATCACGCCTTTACCAGCAGCAAGACCATCAGCTTTGATCACGATCGGCGCACCATTTTTCTCAACAAATTCCTTAGCAGCATCGACTTCTGTGAACACGTCATAGAAAGCCGTTGGGATGTTGTGACGTTTCAGGAAGTGCTTCGCAAATGCTTTAGAGCCTTCTAATTGCGCTGCAAATTGGGTAGGACCCCAAATTTTCACACCTGCAGCGCGACAAGCATCGACTACACCATTTACAAGCGGTGCTTCAGGACCGACAACAATCAGGTCCACGGCATTATTTTTTGCAAAGTCGATAATGGCAGGGTTATCTAAAATGTTAAGTGCTACATTTTCACATTTTGGTTCAGTTGCTGTGCCAGCATTACCCGGTGCAACGAAAACTTTAGCTACTTTTTCATCTTGAGCGATTTTCCATGCTAACGCATGTTCACGACCGCCATTACCCAAAACTAAAATATTCATCGGTTCATACTCCATGAATCGAAAATGACATAAAGTCCTCAACTAAATGAATAGAAGAGGACTTTAGGCAAGATTAAAAATCTCTTATCAGTGTTATAGGTGACTTATGAGAAGTCATCATGACACGAACCATTAATTAATGACGGAAATGACGCATGCCAGTGAACACCATTGCAATACCTGCTTCGTCAGCAGCAGCAATCGTTTCTTCATCTCGCATTGAACCACCCGGTTGGATGATACATTTGATACCTGCTTTAGCAGCGTTATCAATACCATCACGGAATGGGAAGAATGCGTCAGATGCCATTACTGCACCTTCAACGACTAAGCCTGCATGTTCAGCTTTGATCGCAGCAATACGAGCAGAGTTTACACGGCTCATTTGACCTGCGCCCACACCAATCGTTTGACGGTTTTTAGCATAAACAATCGCGTTTGATTTAACGTATTTCGCAACTTTCCAAGCAAAGATCATGTCATCAATTTCTTGTTCAGTTGGGGCACGTTTCGTCACAACTTTAAGATCATCTTTAGTAATCATACCTAAGTCTTGATCTTGAACGAGTAAACCGCCGTTTACACGTTTGTAGTCCATTTGTGGAGCACGTTCGTCAATAGCTGGTAATTCGCCACATACAAGTACACGTACGTTTTTCTTCGCACCTGTAACTTCTAATACACCTTCAGCAACGCTTGGTGCAATAATTACTTCAACAAATTGACGATCAACAATAGCTTGTGCAGTTGCAACGTCTAATTCACGGTTAAACGCAATGATGCCACCGAATGCAGATTCTGGGTCAGTTGCATAAGCTAAATCATATGCAGCTTTAATGCCGTCTAAAGAGACTGCAACGCCACATGGGTTTGCGTGTTTTACGATTACACATGCAGGTTTTGCAAATGATTTAACACATTCAAGTGCTGCATCAGTATCGGCAATGTTGTTATAAGATAATTCTTTACCTTGCAACTGTTTAGCAGTAGAAACAGAAGCTTCAGTTGCAGCAGGGTCAACATAGAATGCAGCAGATTGATGTGGGTTTTCACCGTAACGTAAATCTTGAGCTTTATTTAATTGCGTATTGAATGTACGTGCAAATTGATCAGCTTGACCTTCTTCTTTACCAACGCGAGCGCCTAAGTAAGATGCGATCATACCGTCGTACTGAGCAGTATGTTCAAATGCTTTAACTGCTAAGTCAAAACGAGTTGCATAAGAAAGTGAGCCTTCAGCTTTAAGCTCAGCAACTACAGTCGCATAGTCAGATGCATTTACAACGATACCTACAGACGCATGGTTTTTCGCGGCAGCACGAACCATCGTTGGACCACCGATGTCGATATTTTCAATCGCATCAGCAAGTGAGCAGTTAGGTTTTGCAACAGTTGCAGCAAATGGATAAAGGTTTACCACAACTAAATCGATCGCATCGATGTTGTGTTCAGCCATCACAGCTTCATCTAGACCACGACGAGCCAAGATACCACCGTGGATTTTCGGATGAAGTGTTTTTACACGTCCGTCCATCATCTCTGGGAAACCAGTGTGCTCTGAAACTTCGACTACAGCAATATTGTTGTCACGTAACAACTTATAAGTACCGCCAGTAGATAAAATTTCTACCCCTAGAGCAACAAGGTCTTGGGCAAATTCAACAATGCCTGTTTTATCAGAAACAGAGATTAATGCGCGTTTAATAGTCATGATTTAGTCACAGTTATCAAGAATTAAAACAAAAAAGCTAAATAGCAGGTAAAAAAAATGCCCGCGGAAGCCGCAAGCATTTTATCATTTATTCACTCATTAAACCGTGAGCTTTCAACTTTTTACGTAAAGTACCACGGTTAAGGCCTAGAATCTCAGCAGCGCGAGTCTGGTTGCCACGTGTATATTCTAACACTACAGATAAAAGAGGTTTCTCCATTTCTGCTAAAACCATGTCATAAACTTGAGATGGTTGCTCGCCTTGCAATTGTGCAAAATAATGGCGAACTGCGCGATCTACGTGAATACGAAGAGCGACATCAGATTGTGCAGTAAAAATAGGAGATTTGCTATTCATGCGAGTTAATCCGAGAATCAATAATCACTTAGGGTAAAAGTGATTTTGTGGTCAAAATAAAAAAACGAGCTCCGTTTTAGGTCCTAAAACGGTCGACTCTAAAACAAGAACAATTAGCTTGCCACAACTAGAGCAATTGAGTGAAAAATAAGCGTAACAATAGTTTAATATTTGTTACGGTTCCACATAAAACAAAAAACATCCCTGATGCGCTGAATAAAAAAATTAAGCACATGAACAGAACTGTATTTATTTTGAGAAATTGCGAGGAGTTTGCGGTACAAAGCTTTCGTGGCGCGTATCATACCATTGTCTATGTAAAAGTGAGCAAGAAAACTACATTTTTTTTAATTTTTTTATCGTTTTTTTTGATCTTATGGTCGTATAACTTCCAATTTATAATTGTCAAACTCAGATTGGGAAAAATTTATACTAAATTTGAAACCAAATGGACTGTCTTGAGGAATTCGTGTAATTCCATGCAAACTTTCTACTAAATATTCATTGGGTGTTTTAATAGAGGATGAAATCAATTTACCTTGTTGAAAAATGCTTATTTTCAACAGAGGCAGTTTTAGCCCTTTGCTATATTCGTTCACCAAGTGACCTGAAAAAACAGTGGAGATCGCTGATGTTGACTCAATATTGAGGTCTTGTACTTTTATATGGGTATAGCGTTCATCAAGCGTGTCACAATTAAATAAGTTACATGCTGATATAAATGCCTGATTTAGCGCAGGTGAGCGTTGCAATACATTTGGGTTAAACCATAAAAATTGAAAAACCAGTAATAACGCTAAAATTGTATTTACGATCGCCCATGTCGCAATATAAAGCCTAGTTCTTGGTTTCGATTGGCTATTGGCATGGATTGATGATGAAAGATTTAAAGATGGGTAGTTGGTAATCGGATCATGATTGAACGTATTTAAGTTATTTAAATACGTACGCAAGGTTATGTTTGAATTTGCAACTTTACGATCGAAAATATCCAATAGGTGTTGTTCTTGTTTAGGTTCAATCACATCTTCAGATGGTGCTGTACTGTCTTGGGCTTCTGTGATTAAAGGTTCAATCACTTTCGGTTGAGGATTGAATAGATGTAGAAGCGCATTAAACTCAGCAGAACATTTAGGACAACAAACCATACCCTCGGCAACAGTTAACTGGGTGACTGATACCTTGTAAATTGTGGAGCAATTTGGGCAGCGGGTTTGTTTATCACTCATATCTTAAATTAAGCTCTACTTATTTATGGCGTTTCCCAGAAAGACGGTACCAATTTTCATCACGCTTTTCTTTGTCTAATATATCAAAAAATTCAGCATAAACACGAGAAACATCATCAACTTGCTCTTCAATAATACCGGCTAGTGCGAATTCACCCTCAGGTTGAATGAGTGTTGAAAACTCCTCAGCAAGTGCCATCAGTGGGCCAGCAAGAATATTTGCGACAAATACATCTGCCTTTTGCTCACCGAGTGCTTGATTAAATTCTTCAGGTAAGCCGACATATAAATTTTCGAGAACGCCATTTAATTCAGCATTTTGTTGTGTAGCGAGTACAGCTTGAGGATCAATATCTGTTGCATATACTTTTTTTGCACCCAGCAATAGGGCAGCAACACCTAGAATGCCAGAACCACAGCCGTAATCGATGACGATTTTGTCTTTTACATCGGTTTTACCTAACCATTGTAGGCAGAGGAATGTTGAAGCATGATTACCTGTACCAAAAGCTAGGCCTGGATCTAATTTAATATTGACCGCATCCGCTTCAGGTGCTTCCATCCACTCAGGCACGATCCAATATTTTTCACCAATTTGAATTGGCTCATATGCATCCATCCAAGTGCGTTCCCACTCTTGATCTTCGATAAACTCATAACGTAAAGGCGCTTCAGGCATCTGGTCTTTAATGAAAGTTTCTAGTGCGACGACATCGATTTCTTCATCATCTTCTTGAGCGTAAATACCCGTTACGATGACTTTGTTCCAAAGCGGAGTCTCACCTGGAAGTGGTTCTAATAATGCTTGATCTTCTGCATCATCTAGCGTCACACTGACTGCACCAAGAGATAATAATAATGTTTCAGTAAAATCAACTTGTGCTTGATCGACAGTAATATGGATTTGTAACCACTTCACAGTAAAAAAACCTAAATATGCAATACGAGAGTTAGCATTGTACTGTATTCGCTTTAAGAATGCAGATAAAACCTGAAGCATAAATAAAGGCACGATTACAGTGCCTTTAAGATGAGTGGGTTAACTCAATTAATATCAGTTAATTTGTGAGTGGTTTCGAGTTAACTCAGCCGGATGGTCTAATGGTGCAAAACGATTCAGCAACATGCCGAAAATAGCAGCGAAGATATACATAAAGATTGAATAAACAGCTGCTGGCATCGCAATTTCGCTGCTATTCATTATCGTGATTGCAATCGCCATGGCCAAAGTACTGTTATGGATACCAATTTCAAAAGCACACGCTCTTGCTTGAAAACTCGGTACACCAAAGAAGCGAGGGAGAAAATAACCGACGCTAAGACTTGCGATACAAAATAACGCTGTCGCCAAACCAATTTGAGCAAGATAATTCATAATGTTGGCACGTTCAGAAAGTACTGCACCGACAATAATTAACACTAAGAATACAACGGCAAAAATACGCACTGGTTTTTCTAGTTTAGTTGCAACATTTGGAAATTTGTAGCGCACAAACATACCGAGGGCAACTGGAATAAGAATAATGGCAAACACTTGTAAAATTTTACTAAATTGCAGACCAATTTGGGTTGAATCCTGAATGAAATGTGCGATTGCAAAATTCACGATAAGCGGCAAGGTCACTGCAGCAATAATGGCATTAATCGCAGTCAAGGTGATGTTGAGGGCAACATCACCTTTGTATAAATAGCTAAACAGATTGGCTGTCGCACCCCCTGGTGAGGCAGCAAGCAATACTAAGCCGACAGCCAAGTAAGGCGAAAGATTGAGTATTTTACATATAATAAATGCAACGCCAACCAAAATGACGAGTTGGGAAAATAATGCGATGAGCACTGCTTTAGGGTGTTTACGAACGCGTAGAAAATCTTGAACAGTGAGTTCAAGTCCTAAACCCGCCATCACAATTGCAAGTGCTAAAGGTAAAAAAATCGTAAGGATCCCTGTGTCCATAAATTCATCCTGAATTTTGTTGTGTTATTTGTAAATAGATCGTTATTTTTAATTTGGTTTTATCGTTATCAATAAATAAAAGCAACCAATTTTTCAATTGGTTGCATAAATGGTCAAATTTAAAAAATTGGATTAAGACGCTTTTGGCATCGGTGGCGCATATCCGAGTGCACATTTGCCTTTATATTCTTGACCTTCAATATTCACGGAAACACTCGCTGCATCAGACTTACAAGCTGAATTAAGCTGCTCTTCATTTCCTTTTAAATCTTTACTTTGGGTTGGGAAAAATTGAGTTTGGCAAGTACCATTCCAAATGATTCCTTTATACGGGAAACTGACAGCATCGCCTTCGCTTTTACCCTTACATACACTTTGGAATTGTTTGGCATTATAGGCATTATCAACTTTGTCATTCGCAATACTCATACTACTTACGCTTAGACCCAAACAACATAACATTGACATCGTAAATAACTGGACTTTCATGTTCGTATACTCTTGTTAAAAAATATGACTTGAATATGTTGAAAAAATAGTCGAATCAATGGAAGGGCAATGCTGTAAATAAATTTTCTAAATTGTTAAAAAATCGCTTAAATCTGCAAAATTTATAAATTTTTATATCAAAATGGTTTATATTATTGGACTTCAAAAAAATTAGAATTAAATCGTTCTCGATTGTCTCAAGGCAAACAAAATTTGCTATAATTTTCTGTCATTATTTTTATCTCCTCATATACCACTATGCATTATCCTAAAGTTTACGATGTCATTGTTATCGGTGGCGGACACGCTGGTACAGAAGCAGCGCTTGCTGCGGCACGTATGGGTCGACAGACTTTACTCTTAACTCATAATATTGAGACTTTAGGGCAGATGAGCTGTAACCCAGCGATTGGTGGTATTGGTAAATCACACCTTGTTCGCGAAATTGATGCCTTAGGTGGTGCGATGGCACTCGCAGCAGACAAGGGTGGTATTCAGTTCCGTATTCTGAACTCACGTAAAGGTGCTGCAGTTCGTGCAACGCGTGCGCAGGCTGACCGTGTACGTTATAAAGCGGCTATTCGCGAAACATTAGAAAACCAAGCCAATCTTGATATTTTCCAACAAGCAGCAGATGATCTCATTGTTGACGGCGATACCGTTAAAGGTGTGGTAACACAAATGGGGATTCGCTTTGATGCGAAAACTGTCGTGTTAACCGCTGGTACATTCTTGGGTGGCGTGATTCATGTTGGTCTTGAGAAATCAAGCGGCGGTCGTGCAGGTGATCCACCTTCAATTTCTTTAGCGCACCGTTTACGTGAGCTTCAATTGCCAGTAGGTCGTTTAAAAACAGGTACGCCACCACGTATTGATGCACGTTCTGTAGATTTCTCCGTGATGACACCACAGCCGGGTGATTTCCCATCACCAACGATGTCATTTATGGGTGATGCATCTATGCACCCAGAGCAAGTCAACTGCTATATCACGCATACCAACGAAAAAACTCATGATATTATTCGTGGCGGCCTAGACCGTTCACCGATGTATACTGGTGTGATTGAAGGTGTAGGACCACGTTACTGTCCGTCAATCGAAGATAAAATTCATAAATTTGCCGATAAAGATTCTCACCAAGTATTCTTAGAGCCTGAAGGCCTAGATACACATGAACTTTATCCAAATGGTATTTCTACATCTTTACCGTTTGATGTCCAGTTTGAATTAGTACGCTCAATCCGTGGTATGGAAAATGCGCATATCCTGCGCCCGGGTTATGCCATTGAGTATGATTATTTCAACCCACAAGCTTTGAAATTCACTTTAGAGACTAAAGCGATTAATAACTTGTACTTTGCGGGTCAAATTAACGGTACGACAGGTTATGAAGAAGCCGGTGCACAGGGTTTACTTGCAGGTTTGAATGCTGCACGCCGTGCGTGGGATCAAGAACAATGGACACCGAAGCGTGATGAAGCGTACATGGGTGTATTGGTCGATGACTTAATCACTTTAGGTACGAAAGAACCTTACCGTATGTTTACCTCACGTGCGGAATACCGTTTGATGCTTCGTGAAGATAATGCAGACCAACGTTTGACACCAATCGGGCGTGAAATGGGTCTTGTGGATGACGAGCGTTGGGCAGCGTACTGCGAAAAAATGGAAGCGGTTGAGCGTGAAACAGGTCGTTTACAACATCTTTGGGCTGCACCTAACAATCCAATGGGTAAAAAATTCGTTGAAATGACAGGTGCGGATCTTTCTAAAGAATGTTCTGCGATTGATTTGTTGAAACGTCCGAACATTACTTTTGCTCAAATTGCGGAACTCACTGGTTCTGATGTTTCTGCTCAAGTGGGTGACCAAATTGAGATTGCAGTTAAATATGAGGGTTATATTAACCGTCAGCATCAGGATGTAGCGCAAATGAAGCGCTTAGAAGAGACTAAGATTCCAGCTGATTTTAATTATGACGTGGTATCTGGTTTATCTCGTGAAATTACTTTGAAACTCAAAGAAGTTCGCCCTGAAACTCTCGCTCAAGCAAGTCGTATTCCGGGCGTTACACCTGCTGCTGTTCAATTGGTGATGATTACGATTCGTAAGAATGCACAAACTAAAAAATCTGCTTAAGCCTGTTGCAGTCCAAAAAACCCGCTTGATGCGGGTTTTTTTGATCCTCATATAACGATTTATTCATAAATAAGATAAATAATTTATTATTTACGTTTAACAAGAATAGAGATTAATAAAGAAATTATGATTATTTCTCAATCCAAGTTAATGTCGTTATATTGATTCTACGTTCACAACAAAGAGGAAAGGCCATGACGATGAAGCGTATTCGTTATAATGGTTATGAAATTGCATGCTGCACGATGTAAATCATAATCCAACGACATTGAAAAGTGTACGTGAGCTAGAGGGGAGTTTAGTTCACGTATTTAAACTCAACACAATAAGAAATCAGCGCAATACTGAAAATATGATAATAAAAAATCTTCAGAGCCAATTTGGCTCTTTTTTAATTTTCAATTTCATGAACGGCGTTAAATACATCGAGCGGTTCAATACGAATGATCTTTTTGCCGAAGCTTCTGAGCCACCAAACCAATTGTGAAGTAAAGGGCACATTAGCCACCACTTTAAAGAGATCATCAGATACTTGTGTGATGGATTGATCTTTACTGAGTTGGCTTTCGGAAAAGTAAAGTGCATCAGCTTTATTCATAAAGAGTTCGAGTTGAACGAGCTCAGTGGGTTTATTGAAATCAACTCTAAAGCCGAGCGCACCAGATTCAATGTAAGCATCAATATCAAAGTCAACAGGGTGTAAGGCGCGTTGTTCTAGAACTTTTGCAGATTTAAAGCGATGTAAAGCAAAGGTTTGAACTTCTGATTTGTCATGTCGAGTACAAATCAAATAAATGATTGAACCCTTTTGAACCAATGCGAGCGGGTTTAAGGTATAACCACGTTCTTCACTTTCAGGTCCACGCGCACGATATATGCATTCGATCTGTTTATCTTGTAATAGACCTTCATAAATGGCTTGCTGCGCATGTTTCTCTACAACAGGAGGGATCAAGGGCTGGCTTGCTGGAACAATACGGACACGGTTAATCCATTGACGTACGTTGTTTTGTGTAGATAAGCTGCGTTTTGCAAGCTCGAACCAAGGGTTCATCTCCTCAATTAAACTTGGTGGAAGCAAATGCTTCAAATGTTCTTCAACCATCATAAAGGTGACCGCTTGAGAGCTGGTCATATGCGGCAAGCTTTGAATAGGGGCATCTGATCGCCAACGCCAACCTTGTGGTACAGTTTTATTACTCTCAATAGGAAATCTTTGAGAAATTTGATTTAAATCACGTTGAATGGTTCTTAAACTGATTTCAATACCTTCTCTTTGCAGGGTCTCTTGCAACTCTCGTGTACCCATCCATTTACCAGTGGTTAAGCGTGAAAGAATTTGCCACTGTCGATATAAGCTATTCGATGTTTCTTTTTCTTGAGAGGACATAATCAACTAATGAATAAAGAGAAAATATTTTTCAAACACACAATAAAAAATCTTTAAGAGATAAGCAAGCATGGAAAGTGAAGCTATTGACTATATTTCGATACATCTTTAGGTCATTTTTCGTTGTGAATGCTTCAAAAATGGGGCATTAATAGATGAATAGGTAAATTTTTGGCATTGAAATTGCTTAATTTTGTTTACAATTGATAACAATTAAGAGGTATGTATGCTAAAAGAGGAAAAAGATACCACTTCAATTCTCGCAAATTTTAAGGCTGATCATACCGTCGAAGCTTTTGAAAAATCTAAGCAGATCGAAGTTAAACAAAACAGCACTGCGTACTTGTTCGATCAACTTAAATCTGAATTGTATAATGAACTTTTAGATGACAAAACTATTGGATTAGAGGCATCTAGCAAAATCGAAAATTGGTTATGTGAAAGAAGCTTGGATGAGCTGAAATCATTAAATCATCAAGCGAAGGAACATTTCCTCTATCAGGGCATTACATTTACAGTCTATGGTGATGCTGAGGGTACAGATCGCATTATTCCTTATGACTTAATTCCACGTGTAATTGCCAAACAACAATGGCACAAAATAGAGCAAGGCTGTGCACAAAGGGTGCAAGCATTGAACTTTTTTTTAGATGATATTTACCATAATCAGGCGATTTTAAAAGATGGTTTAGTGCCTGAGCTGCAAGTGCTCACTCATGAGGCATACCAACCATTGATGTATAAACATTCATTGAAAGGTAAAGTTTATAGTCAAATTAGCGGAATCGATATTATTCGTGATCAGCAAGGTGACTTCTTCGTACTAGAAGACAATTTAAGAACACCATCAGGCGTGTCTTATATGTTGGAAAGTCGAAAAATTAGTGAAAAAATGATGCCCGAACTTTGTAAGTCATCAAATTTACAAGGTGTAGAGCAATATCCTCAACTTTTAAGACAAATACTCGAGGAAAATGCTGAAGTAGATAAACCATTTATCGTGGTGCTTACACCCGGCCGATATAACAGTGCATATTATGAGCATTGCTTCCTCGCACGTGAGATGGATGTTCCTCTAGTTACAGGTCAGGATTTATTCGTTGAAAATGCTAAGGTCTATGCCAAAACCGTTTGGGGTAAAAAACAAGTCGATGTAATTTACCGACGCCTAGATGATGGATTTCTTGATCCATTGTGTTTTATGCCAGACAGTACATTAGGTGTACCTGGCCTAATGTCTGCTTACTTACAACACAATGTCGTGATTGCGAATGCGCCTGGCACGGGGGTAGCAGATGACAAATCAATCTATCCTTATGTCGATAAAATGATTAATTACTATCTAAACCAGAAGCCAATTTTAAATAACGTACCGACTTACCAATGTCGTGAACGTGAAGAACTCGATTATGTACTTTGTAATTTAGAAAAGTTAGTGGTTAAAGAGGCGCAAGGTTCAGGCGGTTATGGCATGTTAATTGGTCCTAAAGCGACCGAACAAGAAATTGAACAATTTAGATTAAAGTTAATTGCACAGCCACATGCTTACATTGCACAACCAACTTTAGCGCTTTCAGTCGCTCCCACTTTAACTGAATTCGGCATCGCTGAACGCCATATTGATTTAAGACCATTTATTTTAAGTTCACCGTATCGTACAGAAATCGTGCCAGGAGGTTTAACCCGAGTTGCGATGCAAGAAGGGTCATTAGTTGTAAATTCATCACAGGGTGGTGGCATTAAAGATACGTGGGTTATAGATCCGCTACATTCATAAATATACAACCAGGAGCTTGTCATGATTATATTAAACAGCAATGCACAAAATATTTACTGGGTTGGCCGTTATTTATCTCGTATTCAACATTTATGTGGTCAGTTTCCATTTCAAGATGATGTTCAAGCATTGCAGTATGCACATGCTTTTTGCTTACCTGCTTTTAATGCGTGTTCGCTCAATGAGCTGATTCTGAGTAATGATCAGCCTGCTTCTTTTTTTCAACAATTTGAATGTGTGAAAAATAATATTCAAGATTTACGTGGTGTATTGTCAGTTCAGGCTTATTCAGAATTAAAACAGATGGTGGATACAGCGACACAAAATGCAGGATTAATTTGTACTGTTGTTGATGAGTGTAGCGATATTCTAGAAGCTGAAAATGAAGACATTTTTCTGTTTTTTAGTCTAGGACAATATTTCGAAAATCTTGATCGTGAAATAAGATTGAATCAGGATGTTAATTCTACAATCAATTCTTTAAGTGTTGTGATTGAACTGTTGAAGTCTAAAGGATGGGACAGCTTAGATGAGGCTTGGCAACATCTTTTAGCGCATCCAAATGCTAATAGCTTTTACCAATTGAATGATCAGGTGCAATGTTTATTTGAGGTGGATGCATGAAATTGATGATTAATCATCAAACCCATTATCAATATACGGAAACGGCAAAAAATAGTATCCAATATATACGAATGTGTCCTCAATGTAATGCTCACCAAAAAGTAGATGCTTGGTCAGTGAGTATTCCTGGTCATACGGTCGAAGCAAAAGATGCCTTTAATAATATTTGGATCACTTCGACTCAACGCTATGCATATCAAAATTTAAGTATTATGGCGCAGGGCATTATTGAAATCGATACAGTTTCAGAACAAGCTATCGAGTCAGAAGTGCCAGTCGGTATTTTTCTACAAATTACCCCAGCGACTCAATGTGATGCTGAAATGAAAGCTTTTGCAGCTCAGCATGTGAGTAAAAAGACTCGTGATGAATTAAAACATTTAAGTTCTGCATTGCTTGAGCATATGCCATATATTTCAGATTCTACTCAAGTGAATACTACGGCAATAGATGCATTCCATCATCAACAAGGGGTATGTCAGGATCATACTCATGTATTTGTAGGTATGTGTAGAGAGTTAAATATTCCTGCGCGTTATGTTTCTGGATATCTTTACGTTCCAGAAATGAGTCATTTGGCGAGCCATGCTTGGGCTGAAGCTTATATAGATGGAGTTTGGTATACATTTGATGTTAGCAATCAGCTCTATACGCCAAGTTCACACATTTATATTGCATTAGGGCGTGATTATTGGGACGTTGCACCTATCAGAGGTGTGCGAGAAGCTGGTGGCGTGGAGAGTATGACGACCATCGTTCAGGTATTACCGTGTTAGAACAAAATTTAGAAGAGAGATTTCAATGACCTATTGTTGTGCTATGCGTTTACGTGATGGCTTAATTTGTATCAGTGACACGCGAACAAATGCAGGTGTAGATCATATCTCTGTATTTCGTAAACTCTATCTTTTCGGTGTTGAGGGTGAGCGTTTTATCAGTATACAAACTGCGGGTAATTTGGCGACGACACAAGCCGTTATAGGACATTTACAGAATCAGCTAGATTTAAAACACGAACCTAATTTGTATAGTGTGAATAGCATGTTCGAGATGGCTGAATTGGTTGGTCATACTTTAAAGCGTGTCATTATGGATGTGACTACTGATCAACTAGAGCAAAGTAATTATCACTGTACGATTTTACTTTCTGGTCAAATTCAAGGGGAGGATATTCAGTTATATAATATTTATCCTCAGGGTAATTTTATCAATGCGACGTCAGATACGCCCTTTTTTCAGATTGGGGAAAGTAAATATGGTAAACCAATTTTAGATCGTGCATTAAATTACAATACTGAATTAGATGAAGCATTAAGATGCGGTTTAATTTCATTTGATTCAACCCTTAGATCTAATGTTTCTGTGGGCTTACCACTAGATGCATGTATTTATAAAAAAGATAGTTTTGCAATTCCATTGTCTAAACGTATTCATGATGATGATCCATATTTCTCATCAATTAGTAAACTTTGGTCAGATACTTTGCGTCAAGGATTGAACGGTTTGCCACGGCCAACAGAAGACTATTGGCAATAATTTTGCTTTATGATTGAGTTTAGATTAAATTGAGTTGCATTGAATATTAAATCATTACTATAAAAATTAGGGGAAGCAATGCAACAGTTCAGTTATGCGAGTGTGTCGACTGCAGATGCAAGTCGCTTATTGATTGATGTTCGTGAAATCTTGAATGAAGCCCGTCATTTCAATTTTGAGCATAAAATTTCTGGAGCGCTATATTATGCAGATGGGCACTATTTTCAATGTCTAGAGGGTGATGAAACCACACTAGATATATTGTTGCAAAAGCTTCACAAGGATAAACGCCATCATCAAATTCGCCTATTCCAGCGAAAAAATATTGAAAAAAAACAATTTCAAGAATGGTCTATGAAGTTTGTAGGACGACAAAGTCCAGTGAAGCAGGCTTTAATAGATATGGGATTTAGTCAATTTACGCCTACACAGTTTACACAAGATCAAGCTGATTATTTAATTCGATTTTTGACACGCGCTCAGGATACGGATTTTAATGAACTACAACGTAATGCTGTTTAGCATTACGTTGATTTAATTTGCTCATTACATTTTGAGACGCTTCGGACGTTGGCTTAATCGACATAACAACTCATAACCAATCGTACCATTCGCTTCAGCAACATCATCCACTAAACGATGTTTACCCCATAATTCTACTGGATCACCAATTTTTGCGTTGAGATCAGTGACATCTATGGCAATCATATCCATGGCAACTCTGCCAATCACTGGGGTTAATTGACCATCTAGTGAAACCGAATTCTCACGAATAAAAGCTCTTGGATACCCATCACCATATCCGATCGAGACAATTGCTAATTGCATAGGTCGCTGTGCAACAAAGGTTGAGCCATAACCTACAGCTTCACCTGATTGAATGGAGTTAAGTGCAATAATCTCAGCACTAAATGTCATGACAGGTTTTAAATCTAGAGCGTGGACGTCACGATCTGCAAATGGCGTTGCGCCGTACAGCATAATACCAGGACGAACATAGTCAAAATGCAATTCAGGGTATTTATAAATTGCCGCTGAATTACAACATGAAGCTAAAATTGGTGCACAATCTTGTTTTACTTCAAGAAATTGAGATATTTGTTGTTCATTTAAAGGGTGATCAACATCTGCATTAGCAAAATGCATTGCAAGTACACAGGTAAAACCTTCATTTTTTAATTGATGAATAATCGATTTGATTACATCAATTTTGAAGCCTAAGCGGTTCATTCCGCTATTTAGTTTAACCCATACTTTTAGATTTCGGGCGATATAAGCATCTTTAACTTGCAACAACCACTGCAGTTGTTGATGATGATGAACGATTACTTCAATATGTTGCTCAATCGCAATTTGCATTTCATCTTCAGAAAAAACACCTTCAATTAAGGTGATAGGTTGTTTAAAACCTAATTCACGTATTTCAAGTGCTTCTTCTAAACATGCAACGCCAAAAGCATCAGACTGGCTCAATGCGGCTAAGCAGTCTGAGACTCCATGACCATAAGCATTTGCCTTTACCATACTTACAACTTTAGAGTTTGGTGCAAGTTGTTTCACGCGATTTAAATTGTATTGCAATGCGTGTGTGTCAATACAAACCGTTGCTTGGCGCACTCTAATTTACTCCTAGAGGCATGTGGAAAGGTTAAATCTTTTAAACTGAAAAAAAGATAATTGTGTTGGATCAATTCGTGCGTTCTTAACTAAGAATTGATCAAAGCAAAATTACTCTTCTTCTTGGTTCTGCGCGTAATATTCAGGTGACAAGTTACTAAAACGCGTATATTGACCTTCAAAAGCGAGTCGAACGGTACCAATTGGACCATTACGTTGTTTACCGATAATGATTTCAGCAGTTCCTGCTTCTTTAGATTCTTTGTTATATACCTCATCACGGTAAATGAACATGATCAAATCGGCATCCTGCTCAATTGCTCCAGATTCACGTAAGTCTGACATCACAGGACGTTTATTTGGACGGTTTTCGAGTGAGCGGTTAAGCTGCGAAAGTGCAATCACAGGGCAATGCATCTCTTTCGCCAATGCTTTCAAGCTTCGAGAAATTTCACCAATTTCACCCACACGGTTATCACCCATACCTGGTACTTTCATTAACTGCAGGTAATCGACCATGATGCAACCCAGTTTACCACCGTGTTGTTTCGCGATACGTCTTGCACGTGCGCGCATTTCAGTCGGTGGGAGGGCAGATGAATCATCAATATAAAGATGTTTTTCTTGCAATTGAAGAATCGTTCCCGTGACCTTGTTCCATTCTTCGCCATCTAATTTGCCAGATCGCAAATGTCCTTGATGCACTTTACCAAACGAGGAAATTAAACGCATGGCAATAGAGTCAGCAGGCATCTCCATGGAGAATACGAGAGCAGGAAGGTTGCAATTGAATAGCACACTTTCGACTAAATTCATTGCAAAAGTTGTTTTACCCATTGATGGACGGGCAGCAACGACGATCATATCTCCAGCTTGCATACCTGATGTTTTATTATCAAGCTCCACAAATCCTGTGGTCAGACCTGTAATATTCCCATCAAGTTGTGATAATTCGTTGAGTTTATCGAATACATCTGCGACAACGGTATTAATTGCTTTTGGACCTTGAGCTTTAGCATTGTTATTGTGTTGTTCAGCCAAAGAAAAGATACTGGTCTCAGCTAAATCTAAAATTTCACTGACTTCTCGACCTTTCGTGTCATACGCATTTTGTAGAATTTCATTACCAACTTTGATCATATTTCTCAAAGTTGCAAATTCACGTATTTTATTGGCATAAGTTTCAAGGTTATAAAAGCTTGATGGAGAATCCGCCATCAATTGCATTAAATATTCTTCACCGCCAATCACATCAAGCAGGTTCTGTTTGATTAACCAATCATTGACCAATACGGCATCATAAGGTGAACTTTCTTTAGAAAGTTTTTCAATTGCTCTAAAAATATATTTATGTCGAGTCGCGTAAAAATCATTCTCGGTTAATATATCGCTGACCTGTTCGAATGACTCAGCTACTGTCATGAGTGCGGCAAGAACAGCCTGTTCAATAGCAAGATTGTGCGGAGGCGTACGAAACTCTTTGAGTGCTGAAGATTCACTCTTTAGCAAATCTAACTCAGTGTTATTCGTATTTTTTTTGGCAGTCGCCTGAGACATATAAAACCTTGATTTACAATAATTACGAAAATGAATAGGGGAGACTTATCTTAATGCAAAATGCACAAGCAAGACAGTGCAACAAATAATATCGATAACAAATAAAAAACTAAGTCTAAATTTCAGCTTGCTAAATCAAATTTTATAATTATTAGGGATAAAAAAAGAGCATGCTGATGCATGCTCTTTTTCTTTGCATAAAATTACTCAGATACGATAGTAACGAGAACTTCAGCAACAACATCGTGGTGCAATTGGATTGCGATGTTGAATTCGCCAGTGTGACGAAGTGCACCGTTCGGTAAACGAACTTCAGCACGGTCAACTTCAAGACCAGCATTTGTCAACGCGTCAGCGATGTCACGAGTACCGATAGAACCAAATAGTTTACCTTCGTCACCAGCTTTCGCAGTGATTACGATATTTACTTCGTTCAATTGGTCAGCACGTGCTTGAGCAGCAGCTAATACTTCAGCTTCTTGCTTCTCAAGTTCAGCACGACGAGCTTCAAATGCAGCAGTGTTAGCTTCAGTAGCAGCAACTGCTTTACCTTGAGGGATTAAGTAGTTGCGGCCGTAACCAGCTTTAACTGAAACTTTATCACCTAATTTACCAAGGTTCTTAATGCGTTGTAATAAGATAATATCCACAGCTCAACCTCACTTATGATTGTCAGTGTAAGGAATCAACGCTAAGTAGCGAGCTTGTTTGATAGCAAGAGCTAATTGACGTTGGTAACGAGCTTTAGTACCTGTAATACGGCTAGGAACAATCTTGCCGTTTTCAGTGATGTACTGTTTTAAAGTATCGATATCTTTATAGTCGATATATGTAACGTTCTCAGCTGTAAAGCGGCAGAACTTACGACGACGGTAGAAACGTGCCATTGATGTTCTCCTTATGCTTCAGCAGAGTCTTGAGCTTGTTGTGCTTCTTCACGTTGAGCTTTACGCGCACGTTTTTCTTCAGCACTCTTAGCCAATAAAGACTCTTCAGTGATTGCGTTTTCACGACGAATAATAACGTTACGAAGAATAGCATCGTTGTAACGGAATAATTCTTCCAATTCATTAAGCGTAGTTTGGTTACATTCAACGTTCATTAAAATGTAGTGCGCTTTGTGAATTTTGTTAATTGGGTAAGCCAATTGGCGACGGCCCCAATCTTCAAGACGGTGAATTTGACCTTCAGCATCTTTAATGTGAGAGATATAGCGTTCTACCATACCTACCACTTGATCGCTTTGGTCTGGATGTACCAGAATTACGATTTCGTAGTGACGCATTGTCAGCTCCTTACGGTTTTATGCAGCCTCTAACGCATTTGTTAGAAGCAAGGAGTCACAGCTGAATGTAAACAAACAGTGTGTCGCAAAATTTGCGAAGGTTGGATTCTATGTGTTTTGAACCTAAATTTCAAGTCAATGAGTTGAAATACGAAAATTTTCTGCATTACATATATTCAATGACAGTCTGCTAGATCATTACAATGATTCTAAATACAGTGATGTCTAAATAATTTGCTTAAATAAGAACATAATGACTGATCAATTTTTATATCTTGAAGAGATAAACAGCAAAAAATCATTGGATTGGGTACAGAAAGAAAACACATTAACATCAGAAGAATTAACTCAAAATCAATTTTTTAAAGAGACATATGTTGGTTTGGAGAAAGTTTTATTCGAAGCACAAGCACTTCCATACATTTCTAAAATAGGTGCTTATGTTTATAACTTTTGGCAAGACCACATTAATGTACTAGGAGTTTGGCGTAGAGCATTATTGGAAAACTATCAGAAAGAGGATATTCAATGGGAAACGTTGATTGATTTCGATCAGTTAAGTGCCGATGAGGGCGTGAAGTGGTTTTTTGGTGGCGTTGAAAGGCTAGAGATTGATGATCAGTATTGTCTCGTGTACCTATCAGAAAATGGAGCTGATTCAGTTCAAATTCGAGAATTTAATCTTGCTGAAAGAAACTTTGTCGATGGTGGATTTTTTATTGAATCTGCTAAAACACAAGTTCGCTGGATTAGCCAAAATGAAATATATGTGATGACAGACTTCGGAGACGGCAGTTTAACTTTATCTGGTTATCCAAAAATCGTTAAGAGATGGAAAAGAGATACACCGTTAAATGAAGCAAAGACTGTATTTGAAGTTTTTGATCAGGATTTGTCGGCATTTGCATTTCTAGATCATTGTAAGGGTTATGAAAGACATGTCTTTACTCGAATCATAAACTTTTACGAGAGTGAGTATTTTGTCGGTGAAGAGCAATTTAAATTAAATGTGCCCAAAGATGCGCGTGTTTCTTTCTACCGTAACTTAATGTTGATTGAGTTGAAATCCCATTGGGATATTTCGGCTGGTTATCTAGCGGGTAGTTTAATGTGCATAGATTTTGATGCATTTAAAAATGGAGATCGTGAGTTTGATGTGATTTTCAAGTCTTCTACTTGTAAAACTCTAAGTAATTATACGTTCACTCAGGATTTCCTGATTTTAGACATCATGAAAGATGTGTCCAATTATCTGGAAGTGTATGATATTCAATCAGGGATAAAATTAGTCGACGCAATCTATCCAGATGAGCCGTATTCGCAAATAACCATAGATTCAGTCGAAAATTTTAATAACGATGTATTGATATCGATTCAGAGTTTTATAAATCCACCAACACAATATTTTGTCGAACTTGAATCAATGAAAAAACAAAAATTGAAGTCTAAGGCTCATTCAATTGATCAATCACACTATCGAGTTGCGCAACATTTTGCATTGTCAAAAGATGGTACCAAAGTTCCATATTTTCAAATTTCTTTAGAACAATCTCAGTTGAATCACTTACCAGTTTTGATTGAGGGATATGGAGGTTTTGAAGTTTCACTTACACCTAGGTTTTTGGAAAAGAAATTGAATCGTTAATATCTAAAGGTGTTGTATATGTTATAGCCAATATTAGAGGGGGAAATGAGTATGGCCCTGATTGGCATCAACAAGCATTAAAACATAATCGACATAAGTCATATGAGGATTTTTCTGCAGTTGCACAACACCTTATAGATCGAGGCGTGACTATAAAAGAAAAGCTAGCTGCTATTGGTGGTAGTAATGGTGGATTATTAATGGGGAATATGCTGATGCAATACCCAGATTTATTCAGTGCAATTGTTTGTGAGGTTCCTCTACTCGATATGTTGAGATTTACTCAAATAGGGGCAGGTTATTCGTGGATTGCCGAATACGGAGATCCTTTAGATAGCCAAGATGCAAAATATTTAAAAACCATCTCGCCTTATCATTTGTTGGACGAATATTTTGAAAGTACAGCTAAATTACCCGCTGTGCTATTTTACACCACAACTACCGATGATCGAGTTACGCCTGCGCATGCCAGAAAAATGGCGGCTAAAATGAAATCTATGAATATTCCAAATGTATATTTTTATGAACAAGTTGATGGTGGGCATAGCATTTTTGCAAATAAGAAACTGAGCGCATTTCATTCAGCTTTAGTCAGTTCATTTTTATTTGAAGTTGGTTTTAGGTGATGAATTAATATTTTCGATTTTAAGTAATTTATGGGTATTCAGTGGAAACTAAATAATAAAGAATCCTTTTTTGTGTTTATTCTTATTTTAAATGAATCTGTATCAAAATAAAAAAAAGATAGAGGCTTCTCTATCTTTTAAAAAATGACAAGATTGTTTATTGGTGCAGTAGCAGTAAAACTAAAGCAAATACTGATAATCGTAATTAGGAGAACAGAGAATAAGAAATATTTCTTTGCCCATAATTGATCATTTTCAGCTTTAAATCCAATGATATTTAAATATAGCCAATAAACAGTCAATACATTGAGAATTATACAATAAAGCCAGTTTGCATAGCCAAATACAAATAAAGCGTTCATTGAAATTGCAAATAGCACAATGTAAATCAGCGATTCGATCTTGGTGCGAACAATCGAGCGCGCAACAGGAAGAATCGGAATACCTGCATTTTTATAATCATCAAAACGATAAATTGCAATTCCCCATGAGTGAGGCATTTGCCAAAATGCATAACCCAAGAAAATGAGTAGCGCACCTAAATCGAACTGATTCGCGACCGCTGTATATCCAATGACAGGGGGGGCTGCACCAGAAATACTACCGACCACAGTTTGGTGGATCGTTGTTCGTTTTGTCCATAAGCTGTAAAAACCAACATATACGACAAAACCAATAACTGCGAATAAAAAAGCGTACGCATTTACCCAAAACCATAAAATACCAAAACCGATTATGCCTAACAGCAAAGCAAAAGCTAATGCAATTTGAACAGAAATGGTTTTCTTAACTAACGCACGATTTTGAGTGCGCTGCATTTTTTGGTCGATGTCTTGATCAATAACGTTATTAACCACACATCCAGATGCAACTACGAGGGTAGTGCCAATGAGGGTAAGAAGCAGGAGAAGGAAATCTACTGAACCTTGGGTAGCTACAAAGTAGCCACCCAAAGTGGTAACAAAGTTACCAAAGAGAATTCCTGGCTTAGTCAGGAATAAGTACTTTTTAAACATGACAATCAGTTTAGATCATCATGTTTGAATGTAAGTAGTTCATGATCCATACAGAACCAACTAAAAGAACAGCAATAGTTAGAATTGTATAGATAAATGCAATCACGTTCCAACGTTGCTCTGAAGATGAGTTCATGTGCAAGAAGTAAACTAATTGTACAAGTACCTGAGCAACAGCTGTAATACCGATAACAGCAATAATTGCACCACGGCTGAAGCTATCAGTATTCATTGCCATGTAGAATGGAACTACAGTCAATAAAACAGAAAGTACAAAACCGATTGTGTATTGCTTTACGTTACCGTGTGATGCACCAGCAGCATTATGATCATGACTCATTATAATACTCCCATTAAGTACACTACGCTGAATACGCAGATCCATACGATGTCAAGGAAGTGCCAGAACAAGCTTAGGCAAGCAAGACGACGAGTATTGATTGTAGTCAAACCATATTTTTTGATTTGAATCATCAACACGATCATCCATACCAAACCAGAAGTAACGTGAATACCGTGCGTACCAACTAAAGTAAAGAACGCAGATAAGAACGCACTAACGCTTGGTCCATGACCAGCATGAACTAAATGATTAAATTCATAAAGTTCCATGCCGATGAAGATTGCACCGAATACAAATGTAACTGCTAACCAAGCTAGAACTTGACCAACATTTTTCTTGTAAGAAGCAAGTACCGCAAAACCAAATGTCACTGATGAAATCAAAAGTGCGAAAGTTTCAGTTAAAACGAAACCTAAAGAATCTGCAAAAAGATCCTTTGCACTTGGAGTGCCAGGTGGAATATGACTGCTTAATACAGCGAACGCGATGAAGAGTGTACCGAATAAAATCAAGTCACTCATCAAGTAAGTCCAAAAACCAAAGACCGTGATGTCTGTATCATCGTGATGATGTTCATCATGCTCGTGGTTTTCGTGATGAAGTACTTCAGCCATATCCTTAGTCCTTCTTCAAGTGTTTTTCGAGTAACGCATAACGTTCGTTTTCAATACGTTCTACTTCAGCAGCTGGAACATAGTAATCCACTTTCTTCGTGAATGAGCTCCAGATAAAGCCGATGATTGCAGAAACGAAAGAAACAATCGCTAACCACCAAATGTGCCAGATAAGTGCAAAGCCCATAACAGTGATGATCAGTGCAATAAGTACACCCGCAGCACGGTTAGTTGGCATATGAACATCTTCATATTTAGCAGGACGTGCGTAAGCTACACCATTTTCTTTGTCAGTCCAGAAGCGGTCGATACCGTTCGCTTGAGGCAATACTGCAAAGTTATAGAATGGAGCTGGAGATGAAGTCGCCCATTCAAGCGTACGTGCATCCCATGGATCGCCTGTAACGTCACGAGTTTGTTCGCGTTGTAAGAAACCAACAATGATTTGCATGATGAAACAAGCAATACCAATTGCGATTAATACAGCACCGAATAATGCGATACCAACATATGGATCCCAGTCTGGGTTGTCATACGAGTTTAGACGACGAGTCATACCCATGAAACCTAGGATATACAATGGCATGAACGCGAAGTAGAAACCGAAGAACCAGAACCAGAAGCATGCTTTGCCCCAGAATTCACTTAACTGCCAACCGAACATTTTCGGCCAGTAGAAAGTAATACCAGCAAACATACCAAATACAACACCACCAATAATTACGTTATGGAAGTGAGCGATTAGGAATAGTGAGTTGTGTACAAGGAAGTCCGCAGGTGGAACCGCCATAAGTACACCAGTCAAACCACCGATACCGAAAGTCACTAAGAAGCCAACTGTCCAGTACATAGGTGATGTGAAGGTAATACGACCCTTATACATTGTGAATAACCAAGAGAAGATTTTCACACCTGTAGGAATCGCGATAATCATGGTCATGATACCGAAGAACGCGTTAACGTTGGCACCTGAACCCATTGTAAAGAAGTGGTGTAACCATACAACGAATGCAAGAACTGTAATCGCGATCGTTGCATACACCATTGATTTGTAACCAAACAATGTCTTACGAGAGAATACAGAAGTAATCTCAGAGAATAGACCGAATGCAGGTAAGATCAAGATATAAACTTCTGGGTGACCCCATGTCCAAATCAAGTTTACATACAACATTGGGCTACCACCCATGTCATTTGTAAAGAAGTGGAAACCGAAGTAACGGTCAAGCGTTAACATTGCAATTGTTGCAGTCAACACTGGGAATGATGCGATGATCAATACTGCAGTACATAAAGATGTCCACGTAAAGATCGGCATATCCATAAGACCCATGCCAGGAGCACGCATTTTAATGATGGTAACGAAGAAGTTAACACCAGTAAGAAGTGTACCAAGACCAGAGATCTGAAGTGCCCAGATATAGTAGTCAACACCAACACCAGGAGAGTATTCGATACCTGAAAGAGGAGGGTAAGCCATCCAACCAGTTGCCGCAAACTCACCAAGCGCAAGAGAAACCATCATCAAACCAGCAGCACCAGCGAATAACCAGAAGCTTAAAGAGTTTAATAATGGGAATGCTACGTCACGCGCACCAATTTGTAGTGGAACAGAAATGTTCATCATACCCACTACAAGACCCATCGCTACGAAGAAAATCATGATTACACCATGTGCGGTGAAAATCTGGTCGTAGTGTTCAGGGTGTAGATAGCCTTCGCCGCCGCCTTTTGCAAGGAACAATTGAAGACGCATCATAATCGCATCCGCGAAACCACGTAATAACATGATTACAGAAACGATAAGGTACATAATACCAATTTTTTTATGGTCTACAGATGTGAACCATTCGTTCCACAAGTAGCCCCATTTTTTGAAATAAGTGATACCGGCAAATACTGCAATACCACCTAAAATCATCATTAACACTGTTACCTGTACGATTGGATCGTACGGGATAGCATCTACACTTAACTTACCTAAGAAGCTCATGTCTTATTCCCCTACAACTGAAGAAGCAGGTTCAGCATTTACATCAGCAGCTACAGCATGACCTTCAGCTTTAGCTGAGTGATCCGCACCGTGGTAGTTTGCCATGTATTTGTTGATAATTGATTCAAACAAGCCTTTTTCAACAGAAGAGTAGTAAGTCACAGGATGAGGATGTGCCTTATATGGACCTTCTTTTTGAGCAATTTCAGCTTGTTGCTTCTCTAGATCGGTTTTAGCGTTACGAACCATCGCAGCGATTTGTTTCTCTGAACGGTTACCATCACGCAAGGTTGCAAATTCAGCTTGGTCTAAAACTGTTTTTTGAACAGCTTCAGGGTTAATTGAAGTACCGTTACCAGCTTTTACTGCAGACACCCATTCAGCGAACTTAGCTTCTGAAACAGAATGAGCTTGGAAGCGCATTTGTGTGAAACCATAGCCTGAATAGTTCGAAGAGAAACCACGGTATACACCTTCATTATCCGCAAGGACGTGAAGTTGAGTTTGCATACCCGCCATTGCATAAATCTGACCCGCTAACTGAGGAATGAAGAAAGAGTTCATTGTGAAGTTAGAGGTGATATTGAAATTAATCGGAGTTTTTTCTGGGAAACGAACTTCGTTAACTGTTGCAATTTCTTGTTCAGGGTAAACAAAAACCCATTTAAACTGTTCAGCAATAACTTGAATAGTTAAATGTGATTTCTCTGATTCTAGCGGACGATAAGGGTCATACTTGTGTGAGCCCCACCATGTTAAATACGCTAAAATACCAATAATAATACACGGGATACCCCACACTACGATTTCAATAATAGTAGAGTGTGCCCATGTAGGTTTATAGTCTGCATCTTTATTTGACGCACGATATTTCCAACTAAACCATAAAGCCATCAATGCTGATGGAATTACTACCAATAGCATGAGGTAGATCGCAGTCATCATAAGATCAGACTGACCTTGTGCTACTGGACCTTTTGAGTTTAGAAGTACCATATCACCGCCACACCCTGTTAAGAGCACGGCAAGCGTTGATAAAGACAATACAGCTAAAATTGTTTGTCTCATTTTACAACCTCGGTGAAGAGTCCCATTCCCTAATAAAATTATGGGATAGCGATTATAGTGTCACATGATTGAAAAACAGAAAATTACATTTACTGAATTTCAGTCATATGACACCGCTACGTTGTAGGGCATTATGCCCTATAACGACCAACTAAGCTATATGTAAAGTGCCTTTAAATATAAGGATTAAACCCAATTTGTTTGGTCGGAATTGGTTGAAGAATTGATTACTTTTGATGTGAAAACAGAGGCAAAACAACGGGGAGCATTTGCTCCCCTAAGATAAAAATTATCGTTTTATGACTTTAGTCTTTGCTAATTTATCGTGCAAAGTTTGTCTTTTTTGACTTAGACCGAAGGCATGATCAATGATGGTAATGAATGGCATAAAGAGTAAATTCAATACAATAAAAATCACACTACGCAATGTGAATGCGCGCATTAAGTTTACTTGCTGTCCATTTTCAGCATCAACAATTTGAATTTTTGCTACTTTTTTACCTAAACTTTGACCACTTTTCGCAATTAAAAATGCTTGAGCAGCTAGCATTAATACAATGTAAACCAACATTGCTTGCCAAGCTTCCATTGGAATCAGTGTAAATAACTGTTCCTGTAATTTGATTGCTTGATCTGATGAGCTAGCATTCTGCATTTTTTGCTGAAGTTCAGTCAATTGAGCAACTTGTTCTTCCTGCATAAAGAATGAAGGAATCACCATGGCAGGCAACCACAGCGCCAGATCAACGAGTTTAGCTAAAAATCGTGATCCAATTGAGGCAAGTTCTTGCTGTGCAGTATTCTTTTGAACATTGACACTCGAAATTGAAGGATTTGAATAGCTTTGTTGTGCTGGTGGAGTGGGTTGATAGCCTTCAGGTTGGTAATATAATTTTCCTTGAGTGAGTT
The DNA here is from genome assembly GCF_056779735.1 of Acinetobacter sp. 24-47-67. Lineage (NCBI taxonomy): Bacteria > Pseudomonadati > Pseudomonadota > Gammaproteobacteria > Moraxellales > Moraxellaceae > Acinetobacter > Acinetobacter sp. 24-47-67. Next base: position 427,199 of record NZ_JBWYIK010000001.1, on the reverse strand, counting down.
CACCTAAAGCTTTCCATTCAGTCATACCTTGATGCCAGACCAAGTCTGTGAGTAAAACTTGTTGGCTCGAGAGCATTTGATTTAACTGCTCTACCGTATACGGTCCAGCTTGTTGATTATTTCTCGCCAAGTAAATTTGCATAAACCTAATTTCTCAAAAATTACTAAAAATAATGGGGAAAAAAAAAGACCCATGAATGGGTCTTTTTTTAACATAGTTTATTAAGCTTGTTTAGTCTTTTCTTCAGATAAGAAGAACCATGTATCTAAAACTGAGTCTGGGTTGAGTGAAACAGATTCGATACCTTGTTCCATTAACCAACGAGCAAGATCTGGGTGGTCTGATGGTCCTTGGCCACAAATACCCACATATTTGCCTGCTTTACGACATGCGTGAATCGCCATTGAAAGAAGAGCTTTTACTGCTGGATCGCGTTCATCAAATAAATGAGAAACGATGCCTGAGTCACGGTCAAGCCCAAGCGTTAACTGAGTTAAGTCATTTGAACCGATTGAGAAACCATCAAAATGTTCTAAGAATTGTTCAGCAAGTAGGGCATTGGTTGGTAATTCACACATCATGATCACTTTAAGACCATTTTCACCACGTTTTAAGCCATTTGCAGCAAGAAGTTCAATAACACGTTTTGCTTCAGCAACTGTGCGGACGAATGGGATCATGATTTGAATGTTAGTTAGACCCATTTCATCACGAACTTTCTTCAATGCACGGCATTCTAATTCGAAGCAGTCACGGAAGTTGTCAGAAACATAACGGCTCGCACCACGGAAGCCCAACATCGGGTTTTCTTCTTCAGGTTCGTATAACTTACCACCGATTAAGTTCGCGTATTCATTCGATTTGAAGTCTGACATACGTACGATGACAGGTTTATCAGCAAATGCAGCAGCAAGTGTAGAAATACCTTCAACGAGTTTTTCAACGTAGAATTCGATCGGTGAAGAGTAACCTGCAGTACGGGTCATCACAGCTGCACGTGTTTCGCGAGGTAAGCTGTCAATATTGAGTAATGCTTTAGGGTGAACACCAATCATACGGTTGATGATGAACTCTAGACGTGCAAGACCAATACCTTCGTTTGGAATTTGAGCGAAGTCAAATGCACGATCAGGGTTACCAACGTTCATCATGATTTTGAACGGAAGTGTTGGCATAGATTCAATCGAGTTACGTTGAACTTCGAAATCTAAAGCGCCTTCGTAAATGAAACCTGTATCGCCTTCAGCACATGAAACAGTTACTTCTTGACCATCAACAAGAACTTCTGTTGCGTTACCACATCCAACAATCGCTGGAACACCGAGTTCACGTGCAATAATCGCGGCATGACAAGTACGACCACCACGGTTTGTAACGATCGCAGCAGCACGTTTCATAACTGGTTCCCAATCAGGATCGGTCATGTCAGAAACAAGAACGTCGCCATCTTGGACTTTGTCCATCTCTTTGATTGAATTAACAATACGTACTTTACCAGAACCGATACGTTGACCGATTGAGCGACCTTCACAAAGAACTGTACCTTTTTGTTTTAATAGGTAGCGTTCCATTGTGCCGACATTCTCACGGCTTTTCACAGTTTCAGGACGTGCTTGAACGATGTAAATTTGACCATCATCACCGTCTTTCGCCCATTCGATATCCATTGGCGCACCATAGTGTTGCTCAATGATTAACGCCTGCTTAGCAAGTTCTTGTAATTCTTGATCATTTAAAGCAAATTGTTGGCGTTCAGTTTTTTCAACATCCACAACAACAACTGATTTACCTGCAGAGCCTTCTTCACCATAGATCATTTTTTGGTGTTTAGAGCCGAGGTTACGACGCAATACTGCGTGTTTACCTGCATTTAAAAGTGGCTTAGATAAATAGAATTCATCAGGGTTTACAGCACCCTGTACGACCATTTCGCCTAAACCGTAAGATGCAGTAATGAATACAACGTCACGGAAACCAGATTCAGTGTCCAGTGTAAACATTACACCAGCAGCACCAGTTTCTGAGCGAACCATACGTTGCACACCAGCAGAAAGAGCAACGATGTCATGATCGAAGTTTTGGTGTACACGGTAAGCAATTGCGCGGTCGTTATAAAGTGAAGCAAAAACTTCCTTAATCGCGATTAAGACGTTGTCAATACCGCGGATGTTTAGGAAAGTCTCTTGTTGTCCTGCAAAAGATGCGTCTGGTAAATCTTCTGCAGTCGCAGATGAACGAACGGCAACCGCGATCTCAGGGTTGCCGTTAGAAAGAGTTGCGAATGCATCACGAACTTCTTTTTCAAGTGCTGGAGTAAGCGGAGTATCAACGATCCATTGACGAATTTTAGCACCAGTTTCAGCAAGTGCATTTACGTCGTCAACATTGAGTTGTTTGAGCTCGGCTGAAATTTTGGCATTTAGACCACTTTGCTCAAGGAATTCACGGTAAGCTGCAGCAGTTGTTGCAAAACCACCTGGAACTGATACACCAGCATTTGCTAAATGGCTGATCATTTCGCCTAGAGATGAGTTTTTACCGCCCACGATTTCTACGTCGTGTTTACCTAATTTTTCCAGACCGATTACGCGTGCTTCCAAAGTTGTTACTCCACTTTTGCAGTATTAATCACTATCTTGGCATGATATTTTTCTGTGAAAACTTAGCAAACTTTCATTACTAAGCGACAGTCATGTAAGATCGGTTTACTATAAAGATTATATAGTACTTAGACAAATATTTGAGGATTAATTTAATGGCAGAAAGTAAAGATATTAAACGAAGTGTTTTTTTTATTTCCGATGGTACTGCCATTACGGCTGAAACACTCGGGCATTCTTTATTGGCTCAATTTCCTCATGTCGATTTTGATATTCATATCATTCCGTATATCACTACAGAAGAAGCCGCAATGAACGTCGTTGCAGAGATTAACGCGCGCGCAGAGTCTGATGGCCAACAACCTCTTGTCTTTGATACTCTTGTGGATCCCTATGTTCGGGATATCATCAATACGGCAAATGCAGTTAATTTAGATGTGTTTGAAGGGTTAATTAGTAAGCTATCTGAGGTGCTTGGAACAGCCCCTACAACTTTAGTCGGACAAACGCATGCTGTGACTGATTCTGAGTCTTATAAGGCACGTATTGATGCTGTACATTTCGCGCTGGATAATGATGATGGCGCACGTACAAGACACTATGATAAAGCGGACTTAATTTTGATTGGAGTGTCGCGTTCTGGTAAAACACCGACCTCAATTTATTTGTCATTACAATTTGGTATTCGAGTTGCGAACTATCCGTTAACTGAAGAAGATTTGGATGACAACCGTTTGCCAGCAGTTTTACGTCCACATAAGCATAAATTGTTTGGATTAATGATTGATGCTGATCGTTTGGTGGCAATTCGATCTGAACGCAAAGCCAACAGTCGTTATGCAAGTTTTAGCCAATGTCAGATGGAATTGCGTGCAATCGAAGGTATTTATATTTCTGAAGGGATTAAATATCTAAATGTTTCAGAAATGTCGATTGAAGAAATCTCAACACGAGTATTGCAAATGACAGGCTTGAAACGCCGGATTGGTTAAATCGGTAAATCTAATTTAAAAAAAAGAAGCACTAGCTGTGCTTCTTTTTATTAAGAGATTAATCGTCATAAATACTCATAAAATTCAAAAATTATATAATTCAAGTGTCTATAATTTCATCATAAAATATCATTTAGAATCACATTTATCTACAAAATGATGATCACTATTCGTACGTTGTAATAATAATATCTACTAAGTGTTCGATTCCTTCCATACTTTGAACGGCATTTTCAGTAATTTTCACGACTGGCCATGTGATCAATTTACAGTTTTCTCGCTGTAAGGCGCTGTAATAATGATCGGATTTAAAAAATATTTTTTGCGACGAAGCTGGATTTGGCATCAATTGTCTTTTTAACCAAGTATCTGAAATCTGAGAATCTAAATATCGTATTGCCAATGTCGTCTTAATTCGCTGATTAAATAATCGTTTATTTTTAGCGATAAGGGGATGAGCAATAATTTTTTGAATCCCTTTTTCAGTGTGTGGCAAAACGAAATGAGGTGTCATTTGAAATACTTTGACGAATAGCGCATTTTGACAAACCACATCTAAATGTGAAACTGACATTTGATTGGCACCAATAATCGCGACCTTTAATCCTGAAAAATCGGTTTGTTTGATGTCCTCAGCTGAGATAATTTTTCCTTTAAAGTTGGAAAAATACTCAGCTTCATTATGAAAGAACGAATCCGTGTGGGCTTTATTCCTTTTTTTCATTTCTGTACCTAATTATTGTTTTAGTGGGTTGCTTTTGGTTCTGCAGTTAATTCATATATCCAAGATGGGATTTTAGGTAAAGATTTTTCTGGAATCTTATCAGTCATTTTTACCATAGTGTCGACAGGGATATGAAACCATTTATTACGTCGGTTCATGGCACTTCGTGCATGGAAGTTAATAATTTGATACCAAGGATTACGACGACCTTCTGCAGTACGTCCACCTATTCGAGCAAATTTGTGCATCGCTGCATAGAGCTTTTCTTCTGGCAGACCTAGTTTAATCACATTATCACGCATTTTATTAATGAGTGGTAAGTAGGCAAGAATACCAAGTAATAAACGTGGATCTACAACTCGCGCTGCCATTTTAGAAAGCTCAATAAAGGTTTTATTGTAGCCTTGATCTTCCATGACACTAAATCCAACACCTAAATGACGAGCTTCATCGCCATTAATCAGTTTAAAAGCTTGATGGCAAACTGGGTCTTCTACAGTATCCAATAGGAATGTACAAAGTGCACCATCAAGAGCGACTTCCAGCATCGGAATGACAGCACCTAGAATATAGAAGGGCATTTCATCAGCATAAGTGTCGAGCCATTCGATAATCAGTCTTAAATTTTTATTGGGTTTAGGAATATCGCCTTCAAGCATACCCCATCTTTTCATCAGTGCCATTTCGGCATTGGCGTGACGCTGTTCCTCAGCGTGGAAAATGGCATACATTTCGCGAAGCGTATCTGTCGGTGCTTTTTTTGACATCGCAGAAAATGCACGAGCACCTACATGTTCGATCCACATTAAATCAGCCATAAAATCTTTAAGCTTGGGCCACTGTTCTGCGGTGACTAATTCTTTGCCAGGAGCATCCCAGTCAATATACGAGAGTGTCCATTGAGTATGTTTTACTTTATCCAACATTTTTTCTAAGTCGATAGAGGCCATGTTATACATCCGTATTTATTTTTTAATCATGAAATTTTATCGCTTAAAAATGTGATGTATTTTGCAGAAGTGCTTATTTTAGTTTGATATAAAATGCCAAATTTTAAGTATTTGATTATGAATAATTAATATTGTTGGTTAAAAGAATTTTTTCATTGGAATAGTCTTTTAGGGACATTCGATGTCATTTATTGCCAATAGTTGTTTGACAAACTCAAGAAATGAAAGAGTAATTAATAATAGATTTGAAATCAAAACCATTACTCAATCATTTCAGGATCTTATCGATCTAAGCGTTTTGCTTAATTTGCATTAAATACTCAAAGTTTTGAATACGTTTGTCAGTATCGTAGATATCACAGGTAAAAATAAACTCATCTACATCATAAGGCACCAGTAGTTGTTCAAGACCTTGTTTCACTGTTTCTGGTGATCCGATTTGAGCCATTGCGTAAAAATTGTCAACTGACATCTTTTCTGGAGCAGACCAAATTCCATCCATTGATTTAACTGGAGGTTTGAGTTTTAAGCTTTGCCCACGCATTAAGCCTAATACACGTTGATAAGCGCTAGTAGCCAAGTATTCAGCTTCTTCATCAGTATTAGCTACAACAGTTGGAACGCCCATTGATACATAAGGACGATCCAAATATTCAGAAGGTTCGAAGTTTTCTCTGTAAAGTTGAATCGCTTGACCCAGCATACGAGGGGCAAAGTGAGAAGCAAAAGAATAAGGTAAGCCAAGTTTAGCTGCCAATTGTGCGCTAAATAAGCTAGAACCTAACAGCCATACGGGAACATGTGTTCCTTGACCTGGTGTCGCTTTGATTCTTTGATGTGGCGATGGATCTCCCAAATAGCTCAAAATTTCGAGCACGTCTTGTGGAAATTGATCTTCAGTCTCTTGACGACCTCGGCGTAAGGCACGCATGGTCAATTGATCTGTACCTGGTGCGCGTCCTAGTCCGAGCTCAACTCGATCAGGATAAAGCGTTGCTAGTGTTCCAAATTGTTCTGCTACAACAAGTGGTGCGTGATTAGGCAGCATGATTCCGCCAGAACCTACTTTTAAAGAGGAGGTGTTAGCAAGGATATAACCTAATAATACAGCTGTAGCTGAGCTTGCGATACCGTCCATATTATGGTGTTCTGCAAGCCACAGTCGTTTAAAACCCAATTGTTCGATTTTTTGTGCTAACTCCAAAGCATGCTGTAGTGAAAAAGCAATCGTTTTATCATCACGTACAGGAGCGAGTTCCAATACTGAAAACTCGATATCTTTTAAGCTTCGCATAACTTTCTACTCTTTTGAACACTCATAAAGATGTTAATACGAACTTGAGTATTTGTATATTGAAAAAAAACGATATAAGTGTAAATAAAAAAGCGCTCTAAGTTGAGCGCTTGAATTCTAAGAGTTTGGGATTAGCGTTTACCGTTTTTATACCAGCCTAAATGACGACCATTGTCACTTCTGTAATTACGGTCATTATAACGATAGTTTGAATTGCGATAACCGCTTTCACGGCGATCATAACGATCTCTATAGTCATCTTCGCGACGATCTTCAGCCACTTTTTTACCTAAAACTGAACCACCAGCTGAACCTAATGCGGCCCCAGCATAACCAGCATTTGTTCCGCCCATATTATTACCAACGGTGTAACCACCAGCACCACCTAATGCAGCACCAATTGCAGCAGCATTACGATCTTTTTTGTTCGCTGATGCAGCTGCGCCACCAGCACCACCAATCGCTGATCCGATCATTGCTCCAGTCGAGCCACCCATTTGTTGACCAATCGCAGCACCAACGACTCCACCTAAAGCAGATGTGAGGGTAACTCTAGACGAACTATCAGCATAAGCAGTTGTTGTACTCAAGGCCGCAGTTGCGATCGCAGCAGCAAATAACTTTGAATTAAATTTCATGGTGAACTCCTTGTCGAAGTCTTATATTTGATGGTTTTAATTTAATCCAAATTTCTGCAATCATTTTGGAGAGCAAGTTGCTGGTTTGTATTTTTCTCTCCCTAATTTATCCATAATTAATTTGTTAATAAAAAAATGCGCCCTAAGGCGCATCGAGGTGAATACAGAGTATTCAAAGGGGAAACGATCAATCAGATTATATTAACGACGGCTATGTTTTTTCTTTTTCCATTTACGATCTTGACGTGAATCATATGCTTTGTCTTTCGCAATTTTGTTACCAAGAGCAGCACCACCAGCAGCACCTAAAGCAGAGCCGATATAACCGCCATTGGTTCCACCCATACTATTACCTACGGTATAACCCGCACCGCCACCTAATGCACCTCCGATGGCAGATTCAGTACGGTTACGTTTATTACTAGCAACAGCAGCACCACCAGCACCACCAAGTGCTGCACCTAAAGTTGCACCTGTTGTGCCACCCATGTTTTTACCAATTGCTGTACCTGCTACACTACCTAAAGCACTCGCAGCAGCGACACGCGCTGTACTGTCTGCATGTGCAGATACCGTGAACATTGATGCAGTGGCTAAGGTGGCTGACATTAATAGGGTATTTAATTTCATGTGTGACTCCATGTCCTTGTTCGTGGACGAGTAATAATTCGTTGAGCACAATGTAACAAGAATTGAAGCGCTAAATATGTAGAAGTTAACCTAGAGTTTTACGTTTTGGTTGCACAATGTTGTTTTTATATTACAACTGATCATTCAATATGCATTATTGGGCTGATTAAGAAGAAACTATGGAGAGTTGATTCAGTAAACAGTTTTTAAACTTGGCAGTTATGGAGCTAATTTTTGATTATCCATTAATTGGGTGTGACAAGGAATGAAAATGGTTTTGCAAAGTCATTCTATATAAATATGTTAATTGAATGTCAGAGTCGTTAAACTACTCGCAATTTTAGAAATATTAATTTAAGGCAGTCCTTAAATTAATCCAGTATTAGAGATTTTATTTAACATGAAAGAATCGTTACGTTTACGATTAGACCAACTTTGTGATCGTCATGAAGAATTAGAAGCGCTATTGGCTGATGTTGAAGTCATTTCCGACAATAAGCGTTTCCGTAATTTGTCACGTGAACACAATGATTTGACTGAAATCACCACTGTTTGGAAAAAATATACCCAAGCGGAAGAAGATATTGTAACGGCTGAAGCAATGTTGTCAGATCCTGACTTTAAGGAAATGGCACAAGAAGAAATTAAAGAGAATAAAGCATTAATTGAATCTTTAGAGGCAGAATTGAATATTCTGATGATTCCGAAAGATCCAAATGATGCGAACTCTGCATATCTGGAAGTACGTGCAGGGACAGGTGGCGATGAAGCTGCGATTTTCTCTGGTGATTTATTCCGTATGTACAGTAAATATGCTGAATCACAGGGTTGGCGTGTCGAAATCCTTTCTGAAAATGAAGGTGAACATGGCGGTTACAAAGAAATTATTTGTTTAATTAATGGTGAAGGTGTTTACGGACGCTTAAAATTTGAAAGCGGTGCTCATCGAGTTCAGCGCGTTCCTGCAACTGAATCACAGGGGCGAGTTCATACTTCAGCTTGTACCGTTGCAATTCTTCCTGAAATTGATGTTGATACGACTGTAGATATTAACCCTTCAGACTTGCGTATTGATACTTATCGTGCATCTGGGGCGGGTGGTCAGCACGTTAATAAAACGGATTCTGCTGTACGAATCACGCATATTCCGACAGGTACTGTTGTTGAATGTCAGGAAGAGCGTTCACAACATAAGAACAAAGCAAAGGCAATGGCATTATTGGCATCTCGTCTTGAGAATGCTAAACGTGCAGCAGCTGATGCTGCGACATCTGAAATGCGCCGTGATTTGGTGGGTTCAGGTGATCGTTCAGAACGTATTCGTACCTATAATTATCCTCAGGGTCGTATGACTGATCATCGTATTAACTTAACTTTATATAAGTTGGATGCAGTGATGGAGGGAGATTTGACTGAGCTTTTAGATAGCTTACATCGTGAATATCAAGCGGATCAATTGGCAATGCTTGCACAGCAGAATGGTGGTTAATGAACATTCAACAAGCGCTTGCACTGCGTGGTGAGCCTGAAAGTTATGAGCGTCAAGAAAATGCTTGGTTGCTCGAACATATCACTAAAATCGATTCATTCGATTTGGTGATGAAGAAGGATAAAGAGCTCACTGCAGAACAAGAGCAGGCGTATCGAGAGGCGATTGCTCGGATTGAAGCAGGTGAGCCTTTAGCTTATGTCACAGGTTCGCAACCTTTTTGGACATTGGACTTAAAAGTGACGTCCGATACTTTGGTGCCTAGACCAGACACCGAAGTTTTGGTGGAGACAGTTTTAAAGTTAGAGTTGCCTGAGGATGCGCGCGTTGTAGATTTAGGAACTGGGACAGGCGCCATTGCATTGTCACTCGCTTCCGAACGTCCTAATTGGTCTGTAACAGCAACCGATATTTATGAGCCTACATTGGAGGTCGCTAAATTTAATGCTGAGCAACATGACTTAGATCAGGTTGAATTTGTATTAGGCAGTTGGTTAAAACCGTTTGGCCGTCAATTTTTTGATGTCATTGTGTCTAATCCGCCTTATATTGATCCAGCAGATGAACATATGCACAATTTGGCGACCGAACCTCAACGTGCATTAATCTCTGATAAAAAAGGTTTAGCGGATCTTGAGCAAATTATTTTACAAGCCAAGAAGCATCTGACTGTTGAAGGTTGGGTGGTACTTGAGCATGGATATGATCAAGCAGACGCTGTTCAGCATCTATTTCGTCAAGCAGGTTATAAGAAAGTGAGAACCGTTAAAGATTATGGTGGTAACGATCGCGTGACTTTAGCACAATGGCCTCATTAGAAATAAAAAAGCGACTTTAGGTCGCTTTTTTATTGATTCATCTTTTGATGACATCACGCCATAACAATAATTTTGATTCAAATACTTTCATTATGGTATCAGTGATTTTCCCCAATATTGCCAATAAAATAATGGCAATGATCACAATATCTGGACGCGATGTTTCACGTCCATCACTTAACAAATATCCGATACCTTGCGTTGCTGCAATGAGTTCGGCGGCAATCATAAACATCCAAGCTAAACTCAGACTATTGCGCAAGCCTGTAAGGATAGATGGTGAAGCTGCGGGTAAAACGATTTGGTAGATTTGTTGCCAGCGATTCAGTCTATACACTTGAGCCAACTCAATCAATTTTCGGTCGACACCATGAATACCAGTCACAGTATTGGTATAGGTTGGAAAAAAAGCACCAATCGCAATGAGGGTGATTTTTGAGGATTCGTCAATACCAAGCCATAACAAAAGGAGAGGAATCCACGCAAGACTAGGAATTGACTTAATTGCAGAAAAGGTCGGTTCAATAAACTCTTCTGCATGGCGATTGAGCCCAACCAAAACTGCAAAAAATAGTGCTAAACCACTACCAATAGCAAACCCTAAAAACACTCGCCATGTACTTGCCCAAATATGTTGACCTAAATCATTCTGAGCAAGTTCTTGCAGGGAAACAAATAAGCTACTTGGAGCAGGTAGCAGATAAGGTTCAACTACACCACCTCGAACCAAAATTTCACACAGCAGTACCAGTAATACAGGGAGGAAAATACCTTTCAACCATTTATTCCCTTTTGTCGACAGTTGTGAATGGACATCGATATTCCGATGTTCAATCGCTTTTTCACTGATCGCCATTATTTTGTCACCACTTTTTGAGCGAATGAGGCATTAAATAACTGTTGAACAACTTGATTTACATTTGTTCCTTTACGAACTAAGTCTTCTTCAGTCAAGATTTTGCCGGATTTTTGTAGTGCATTAATGTGTTGGGCTTTAGGAATATTTTGATTAAAGTCAGTACGCTGAAGCTGAAGTTTTGCAACCTCTAAAGGTAGTTTAGCTTCAGTGGCGAGTAACTGCGCCAGTTTATCTGGATTGGCTTTTGCCCATTTACGTGCTTGCTCATACGCTTTAATTACGGCTTCAATTGCTTCTGGGCTAGATCGAGTAAATGGCTCTTTGACGCTTAGCACGCTATAACTATTAAAGCCTACATTACGATAAAGCAGTTTTGCACCCGACTGGACTTGAGTTGATGCCATCAAAGGGTCTAAGCCAGCCCAAGCATCCACTTGTTTACGCTCTAACGCCGTTTTGCCATCTGGATGCTGTAAATGAACAAGCTGTACATCTTTTTTATTCAATCCAACGGTATCTAAAGCCTGTAGCGTAAATAAAAATGGGTCAGTTCCTTTTGTCGCGGCAATTTTTTTACCTTTTAGATCTTTTAGGGATTTAATCGGGGAATCTTTTGGCACGACCAAAGCTGTCCACTCAGGTTGGCTTTGGATATAAATCGTTTTAACAGGGCTACCATTGGCACGACTTAATACAGCGGCAAGACCAGCTGTTGAAGCAAAATCAACACTGCCGCTATTGAGATATTCTAAGGAGCGATTACTGCCTTGACTAAATACCCATTTGATTTTGGTATTGGGTAAAGCCTTTTCTAATAACTTTTGATTTTTAACCACTAAGCTCGTAGGAGCATAATAGGCATAATCCAGTTTGATTTCCTTAGGGAGGGCAGCAATAGCTCCACTATGAACAACACTAATTACTAAACCCAACAGTCCTAATTTCAATAGAGATATTGATTTTTTCACTAAAGTACCTGATTTAATTCGCTAAATTTTCGATATAAATAGCCTTTCAGATGATTTGTGACAAAAAAGAAAATGAGATATTAAAAGAATAAATTTTGATAAAGTTAAAATTATGAGTTAACACATTGAAATCAAATCAATATTTTATAAATATTGTGGTTTTGTGAAAATATAGTGATTTATCAGAACTTTATATGAATTAGTGCAATGAGATGAAGGTCACATAATTTAATATAATAAGACTAAGAGAGAAAATGAGACCAAACCCTATGAGTTTGATCTCAACACTCAAATTATACAAAATACTCAGTTGAAATATCGCTCACTTCAAGAAGGTCTAATGAGTCTGACTCCAAAGCCAAGCATAGCGCCACTACTTTTAGAGTGTCCGAAATTTTCGAAGCATCTTTTAACGCAATGCCAGATTTCAGTTCATTAAGACGTTCAGTTGAAATATCTAACGCAAGTGCAGTTTCACTTGCATCTTGAGTGTCTAGGAAATGATTGATTGCATTTTTTAAATCTATTTCAGATGCATTCAGAATGCTCATTTGAAGCTGCTCTGAAATTCGATCTGCATCTTGGTTAAGTGAATGGGGGAAAGTTTGAGCAAAATTTTGCTCTAAGACATCGATCATTTTAAACATGATTGAACCTTTAGGAGATATGGCAAAATGCCGAAATGAATAAGATTAAAATAGTCTAATTATTAGCCGAATTCAAAAGAATAACGATGACTGTATGGTTTTTAAATCATGTCACTAAAGCAAACTTAACCGTAATGTGTGATTAATTTTTATATAAAATAAATATTAAATTATAACTTTTTCGAATTTTTTATACCAATTGGTCACTGAATAAATTGAATCCGTATTAGAGGAGGATTACCCTAAAGCCAACTTAAAACTAAAAAAGGATAATGAGATTTATGAATATTCAAGGAAAAGTGATTGTTATTACAGGCGGCGCTTCTGGGTTAGGTGCGGCGACAGCAGCTTATCTTCAACAGCAGGGTGCTCGAGTCATAATTGTTGATATGAATGCATCTTTGGGCGAGCAGACGGGTCAAGAAATTGGTGCAGAATTTATTCAACTAGATGTAACTGATGAAAAATCAGTTGAATCATTCTTTGCATACATACAAGAAAAATATGGACAATTAAATGGTTTAATCAACTGTGCTGGTATTGCACCATCAGCTAAAGTGCTTGGTCGTGATGGCCTGCATGCCTTAGATATGTTCCAAACAGTGCTGAATATCAACGTCAGTGGAACCTTTAATATGTTGCGATATGCTGCGCAATTAATGTCACAGTATACGCTTTCGGGGGAAGAGGAAGAACGTGGTGTCATTGTGAACACGGCTTCAGTTGCTGCTTTTGATGGTCAAATTGGTCAAGCTGCATATTCTGCATCCAAGGGCGCTGTTGTTGGTATGACTTTACCATTGGCGCGTGAGTTAGCACGTGAAAAGATCCGTGTTATGACTATTGCGCCAGGAATCATGGAAACCCCGATGCTCAAAGGTCTTCCGCAAAATGTGCAGGATGCATTGGGACAGATGGTTCCATTCCCACCACGTTTAGCCAAACCTGAAGAATTTGCGAAACTGGTTGGACATATCTTTGAAAATTCGTATTTAAATGGTGAAGTGATTCGATTGGATGGCGCAATTCGTATGGCGCCAAAATAATATATGAAAATCAGTTTAGTCTTCACTTAAATAGACGACTAAACTGATCTCAGATGTTTTATGGTGAAATCGCCGGACGAGCTACATTTCGATACTTCTCAAGTAATGCATCAAGGCGGGCTACAGTTTCAATATCCGCGAAACCATCATATTTCTCAGGATAAAAATGCATTTGGAATGCGGATACAACATTTTGAGTGACTTGATCGTATTGACCAGTGACAGGAATGTTATATCCGTATAATGCCAATTTGCTTTGTAACGAAGCAATATCATTCTTCCAAGGATGATAAGTACGATAATAATTTACAGTGTCGTTATCGTACCAAGCACCGATGTTATAATCTTCATATAAACGTTTCCAAGGAAATAGCGGACCTGGATCAAATTTACGACCTGGAGAAATATCACTGTGCCCCAAAATTCGGTCGGGTCTGATCTCGTATTTTTTAGTAATTTTTAAAATAATATCTGCAAGGACTTCGATTTGTTGTTTTGATGAAAATGGATACCATCGACGTTGCATCAAAGGGAGTTGTTCATCATCTGCAGGGAAACCGAGATTTTCAATTTCAATTCCGATACTCGAGGCATTCAAACTACTGTTGGTCTGCCAAGAACTCGCGCCAGCATGCCAAGCTCTTTTATCATCAGGCACAAGACGGTACACAGTAAATTTACCATTGGTTGATAATTCGGGTACAAAATAGTGACTACTGGCAGGGAAATTAGGATCTTTAAACAAAGCCAATGTTTCGTCTTTAGATACTGCTGTGTAGTGCAGAATCAAGAACATTTGCCGATTGTCTTGATTGGGTGAAGTATTCTCTTCGTCCAGATCATAAAGCGTGCTTTCTATATATTCTGGTTGGGTATCCGAACCTTGATTGACGTATGTAATGTTGGTGATCTTTTCATCTTTACACGCTGCCAGAAATAAACTCGAAACTAATAATGCAGCGAGTGCTAAAATTTTTTTATTCATAAGTAGGACTGTCATTTATTGGAGTTAGATGTTTTTAAAATCAATTGCTAGTGAAGCAATTATTGAGATTATGTTTATAAATAATTAAAAATAAAATAAGAAAAATTAAATATCTAATCGAATTGTAACAATAAGGTATGGATCTTCTAAGGTAAAAATTATCTTCAGAATTATATGAATAGACTGGTTATTTATTCGGTATCATAGGCTTATACAAGCATGAAATCAGGGTGTTTAGGTGAGTGATAGCATTGAACTGAGTGATGTTGAACTACAGTTGTACGCAAGACAAATATTACTAGAGGATTGGGATATTGATGCACAAGAAAGATTAAAGCTGTCCAATGTGCTTATTATTGGTTGTGGTGGAATAGGGTGTTTGACTGCAGAGTTATTGGCGAGAGCAGGCGTAGGTAAATTGACACTCATCGATGCTGATACTGTAGAAATCAGTAATTTACAGCGACAAATTGCCTTTGATCATCATGATGTGGGTTTTTACAAAGCTGAAGTGTTAGCAAAGAAAATTTCTCAAATTAATCCTTATATTAAGATTGAATACATCACTTCTAAAATTGATTTTAATAATGCTGCCGCACTGATTACACATCAAGATCTTGTGTTAGATGGTTGTGATAATTTTGAAACCCGTTATTTGGTCAATCAAATCTGTAAGGATGCAAATGTTCCACTCATTAGTGCATCTGCGATTGGTTTGCAGGGGCAGTTATTTATGGTGGATGGTGAATCAGCATGTTATGAATGTCTTTTTCCTAAAGAAGATCATGCAGATGAGAGTTTAAGGTGTGCAGATTCAGGAGTTTTAGCAACAACTCCTAACCTGATGGCAAGTATGCAAGCACATCATGCGCTATTATATCTGGGGTTAAATTTAACACCATTAAAACAGAAGATCCTTCTATGGAATGGAAGGAACATGCAACAGCGAATTTTGAATTTTGACAAGGATAAAGAATGTCAAATCTGTCACATCAGTCAATCCGCAAAGACAATTTAATTTGCTACACTCAACATATCGAAATTTAATATCGACATTATGAAAAATAATATTTGGTTAGATGGTTTACGCTCAGTGGCCCGTGTAGGTGAAACTGTGGTCATTGCTGCGCGAGCAGGGATTAAATACGCGACAGAAAAACCGAGTAATGCGAAATTAATGCGCGAAACTTTCGAGTCACTTGGTTCAACGTATATTAAGTTGGGACAGTTTATTGCCAGTACGCCTTCATTATTTCCACGTGAATATGTTGAGGAATTTCAAGGGTGTTTAGATCAGACACCTAAACTCCCATTTAGCTATATTGAAAGTGTTTTGAATGCTGAGTTTGACGGTCGCGATTTAGGTGAAATTTTCGCATCTATTGATGAAACGCCATTAGCTTCTGCTTCGATCGCACAAGTGCATGCTGCTAAATTGGTGAGCGGCGAAGATGTCGTGATCAAAGTCCAAAAACCTGGTGTTGAAACTATCCTTTATACGGATTTAAATGTCCTACATTGGGCGACCAAGATTCTAGAGAAGGCAGTTCCTAAAGTAAAATTTGCTTCACTTGCGGATATTGTTGAAGAAATCAAAACACGTATGGTTCGTGAAGTTGATTTTATTGAAGAAGCAAAAAATATTGATGATTTTGTTAATTATCTGCACATTACTCAAAATACTAAAGCGACTGCACCAAAGGTATATCATCAATATTCAACACGTCGTGTCCTGACAATGCAGCGTCTTTATGGCGTGCCGTTGACGGATTTCGATGTGGTTCGTCAAGTTTCTAAAGACCCATCACAGGTTTTGATTACTGCCATGAACACATGGTTTGGTAGTTTGATGATGTGTGAAAGTTTCCACGCAGATTTACATGCTGGCAACCTCATGCTTTTGGATGATGGTCGCATTGGATTCATTGATTTTGGTATTGTGGGACAATTAAAGCCTGAAGTATGGACGGCATGTATTGCTTTCATGGATGCATTGCAAAATACCAATTATCCATTGATGGCAGAAAATATGCTGAAAATGGGCATGACCAATACGCAAATTGATACAACAGTTTTGGCAAACGATTTAGAACGATTATTCAGTGGCGTGCTCACCGCTGATCCTCAGCAAATTCTGTCGTCTAATCCAGCCGACTTAAATGACATCATGATGGATATGGTGGCTGTAGGTGAGCGTCATGGCATCCGTTTCCCACGGGATTTCGCATTGCTGTTTAAACAAATGCTTTATTTTGATCGTTTTATGAGAATTCTTGCGCCGTACACTGATATTTATGCAGATCAGCGCTTACAAATGGTACAAACAATCGATCCTAATCTTTTGTTGAAACATTAAATCTTAAACAAGTGTTAAAATATAAAAGCAAATCCTCAATAGAAGAGGATTTGCTTTTATCGCCTCCCGTCAAGTGTACTATCACTGTTCGATAGTTTACGAAAAGGTCATGATTGAAGATGGATTCCATATTAATTGAAGGATTGAAAGTTGAAACAGTCATTGGATGTTTTGACTGGGAACGGCAAATCATTCAACCATTATTGCTTGATCTTCATATTGAGACAGATTTAGAGCAGGCATCAAATTCAGATCTTCTCGCTGATACTTTAAATTATGCTGAAATTTGTGAAATCGCGACTCAGACAATTCAAAAAGCTCAACCTGAATTAATTGAATTTGCTGCAAAAATTGTTCTCGAAGCTTTGTTTGATCAATATCCAGCAATTGAGTCTATTCAAATTACTGTGCGTAAGCCTGCCATTATTCCACAAGCCAATTCAGTAGGAATTCGTCTTGAAAGACACCGTAATGATTTACGCGCTAGCATTGGCGAGTAATAGCCAACCGCACAATCATCTGGTGAATGCATTAAAACAAATTGCGTCATTGGGATGTATTACGCGTTCTCCCATCTATGTCATACCTTGTCGAGATGGTGTTGGACAAGATTATTGGAATGCTGCATGTTTATTAGAATCAAAGCAGCAAGTCAATGAAATTACCAATCTTTTAAAAGCGCTGGAAAAAGCTTCTGGTCGAGTCCGTCCGTCACATGATATCTCTTTGGATGTAGATCTCATTGCATGGGGAAATACGCTCCAAAATATGCAATTTAATCCAAAAAAAATGCCATTAGCCTTAGATGTTAAAATTCCAATGTTTGATATTTGGGAAAATCCATTATTTGAGCATGAAGCGCATCATTTTCCTCAAGTGTCACTAGATGGTTCATTATCTAAAATAGGATGAGTTTCGCTGAATAGTCCATCGGTAGCATTGATCAAATATATCTTTGATACGCAAATAGGCTCTGATTTAACAATAATCGGCTTCTTTTGAATGGACTAATTTTTATAATACGGCACTTCAAAATAAATAAGCTCCATATCAAGAAGATGTATAAAATTATTGTGTTAAGCGCAATTTTGGCGTTCCTCTCAAGTTGTGCAACGCTTTCCCCTCAAGAGTGTCGAACTGCTCAATGGTCTGAAATAGGTGAAAAAGATGGAAGCAGTGGTTATTCGAATCGCATTGTTAAACATCAAAAAGCCTGTTCAAAAGTGAATATTGAACCAGATCATGAGTTATATGAACAAGGTTACCAACTTGGGCTTCGTTCATATTGTCAACCCGAAGTTATTTTTGATCGAGCTTTGGAGGGAGGAGGTGTTTATAGGGTTTGCCCATCGGAGTTACATGCTCAATTAGCACCCTTTTATAATGTGGCCGATCAGTACTATCGTTCTAAGAAAGACAAAGATGCTAAAGATAAAGAAATTGAAACATATCGAGACTACTTGCTGGATGACAAAATCACCAAAGAAAAGCGGGAAGAGTATCTTAAGAAAATAAAGTCCTTAAAGCAGGATAAATTGCGGTTAGATTTGAATTTTAATCATGCTGAGCGTGAATTAAATAAGTTTAGACGATTCCATCATCTATAAAAAAATGCGGCCCATGAGCCGCGTTTTTTTAAATATAATAACTTGTTTTGGTCATGAGTTTGGATATACCCGTCATTGCGATTTTGACCGCAGCTGGTAATTCCACACCACCTGCATTTAGTGCAGTATCTCGATGCTGAAGTTCATCCTGATTCATCTGTGTCAAAATTTGACGAGAGCGTTCATCATGCGGTGGGAGTTGGTCGAGATGGTGTTGCAGATGCAGACTCACTTGGCGTTCAGTTTCTGCAACGAAGCCTAAACTGTATTTGTCACCAGCAATACCTGCAATCGCACCCATACCAAAAGAAAGACCATACCATACAGGATTGAGTAGACTTGTATGACTATCTAACTCTTTTAAACGATCTTCACACCATGCTAAATGATCTTGTTCTTCAATCGCGGCATGCTCCATTTCACGACGAACATTAGGCAACTTAGCTGTTAATGCTTGACCGTGATAAAGCGCTTGAGCACAGACTTCACCACTGTGATTAACACGCATGAGTCCAGCAACATGCCTTGCTTCGCTCACTGCGAGATGAGTCTCTGCTTGACTTGCTGGATTTTCACGTTGTGAGGTGGTGGTGCCTGGCACCAAACTACGCAGTGCTTGATCAAATGAATGGATAAATTTATCTAGACCTGTGTAGTGACGCATAACCTTAATCCTCTAAATCAATTTGAGCATTTTTTAACATTGGTTTTAAGCGTGTTAACAACCAAATCGTGTACAGAGCACTCAATATTGCTGTAATACTGAATAGAATCTTAATATCAATACTTAAGATACTTAAAATAATAATGGAGAATATAGCAGAAGACACCATGAATACTGCATTCATAATGTTATTAGCAGCCACTACTCGAGCACGATGTGAACACGGTGAATAGGCTTGCATCATGGCATACAGCGGAACAATATAAAAACCACCACTGATCCCTAATAATGTAACTGCAATCATCACATGATAATAAATCATACCAGAATTAAACATGTCTGATATGCCAATAAAATCGCCCGTCCTTTCAGGAACAAAGGCTAAACTTGCTGCTAAATAGAAGGCGAAAACGGTTAAGCCTACTGCACCAATAGGCACCATTTTAATATTGACCTCTGAGCCACCAATTTTTCGGCATAACAATGAACCTACACCAATACCCACAGAAAAAAAGGTAAGGAGGAGGCTAACCACATTTTCATTGGCATGCAGATTTTGCTGAGTCATTTGAGGAATTTGGGTTAAATAAGTCGCGCCATAAAACCAATACCAAGAATTACCCAATAAAATGGTAAAGATGAGGGGTAAGCTTTTTGCATAACGTATGGTTTGGAAACTGGTTCGAAAGAAATTCCAATCGACATTGATATGATTTTCACGGACTTTTTGTTTAAGAACGAAGCGACTACAACTATAACCAAGTATCGCGATGGTCACGACCGTCAGGCTGATCCAAACTAAGTTACCTTCAGAGTTTGAAATCACTACACCACCCAAGATCATCCCCATCAATATTGCAATGGAAGTACCTGACTGGAATAAAGCATTACCCGACATCAATTCATTCGGTTTTAATATTTCAGGGAGAATGGCGTATTTAATCGGTCCGAAGAAGGTACTGTGTGTACCCATGAGGAACAATGCAAATAACAATAGCCATAAATTGCCGAGTAAAAATCCAGCAGTACCAATCAGCATAATCAAGATTTCAAGCAATTTGATATTACGAATCAAGAAAGAGCGTTCGTATTTGTCTGCAATTTGTCCTGCAGTCGCTGAAAAAATGAAGTAAGGTAGAATAAAGAGAAGTGCGGCTAGATTATTCAGTGTGCTTACGCTTGCGGTCTGTTGTTGAATCCAACCATAGGTAATGACAAGCAATAAGGATTGTTTAAAGACATTATCGTTTAAGGCTCCAAAAAATTGAGTCAAAAACATAGGTAAAAAACGGCGCGAACTCAGTAGATGCTCTTGTTTTTGCATGACAATTCAGCTTTTTTAAAAATTATTAAGAAATGTGATGATTTAGTAACAATATCGGAAAATCATGTATCATATTTTCATCCTAAAAATTTTGAAAATACTAGAAATTTGATTCAGTTAGCTTGAGTGAAAAATCCGTATTTTCTATTTAAAATATAAAGTATTCAGAGCGCAGTATGCCATCGAAAACACAATTTAAAAAATCATTACTTTCCCAATGTGTACAGCACACATGGATATTAAATGATATCAATAAATGGTTCTATGCAAGTGTTTTTTTAGGTGCTCTTTCTTCACCTGTGTTATTTGCAGCTGACACAGTGGTATCAAGTCAGGAGCTTGAGCCTGCGACATCTGTACAAGCCATCGAAAATAATAAACAAAAAATAGAAAATGTTGCGCAGCAACAGGGATTGTCAAAAGAGAAAATTGAAAGTATTGATCAAAAAATAGATCAGTTGAGTGGGCAAGATGATTTTAATAGTTATGAAATGCTTCAGCAGCAAGAGCAATTGAGTCCACAAGAGCAATTCAAACCGATAGAATTTGATGATTTGGAGTTGCTGCCTGAGGAAAGTGTGGACCCTCGACTTGCCAATGAAATTTTATCAGTCGCTGAACAAGCCAAGCAGGAAGCGCAAAATTTCAGATCGGGATTGACGACTCCAGCAGTTCAAGTACAAGATCTACCTGCGAATGACATTTCAGAGGCTGAGTTAACAAAAGCTCCAGTCAACATTGATCAGTTGATGCAAAATATTCAGTCTGATCGTCAGATTGAGGTGTCTGAAAATGTGGAAGGACGTTCATTATCCGTTCAAACCCAAGAACCTGAAAATAAAGAACCAGAAAAAGTAAATGTGTTTAAACGCATTTTCTACAAAATACGTCCTCCACGTCTTAATCAGCCCGCTGCTGTGCCACGTATTACCGCAGATGTTACAGGCGCACCTAAACCACTCGCGGACAATATCAAAGCAAAGTTATCATCATTCACTGTTGAGTCATTTTCAGATTTCAATGCTGCCGTCCCGCAACTCCGTAATATGACTGTCCAAGCTGCACAAGCCGTAGGTTATTACGATGCTGAATTTAAGTTTGAAAAAGTCAGTGATAACCGAGTGCGTGTCAATGTCACACCTCATAATCCAGTAGTGGTGCGAGAACAAAATATTGAATTTACTGGGCCTGGGGAGAATCTTGCTCAATTGCAAGTGATTCGAGTGCTTCCTGATTTGGAGGTGGGTGATATTTTCGATCATGGTAAATACGAAGCGACAAAAGCTCGAATCATTGAAGCGGCGAATAACAACGGTTTCTTTGATTATTATTGGCGAATGCACGATGTCATGTTGGCCCGCCCTCAAAATCAAGCAGATATAAATTTGAAGATGGAAACAGGTGAACGTTATAAGCTGGATGATGTGCAGTTTAGAATGAGTGATCCATCAAAAAAAATACCGATTCGTGAAGATATTTTAAGAACCTTAGCTCCTTGGCAAGAAGGTGCAGACTTTACCGCATGGCGTGTAAATGTATTAGCCAACAACTTAACCAATTCACGTTATTTTAACTATAGCCTTGTTGACGCTGTTAAACCTGATCCAATTATTAAGCCGCTTGAACTCGCACCTGATTTGCAGGCTTTAGTGGATGAGCAAAAAATTGATAGAAGTTTATTAACAGGTCAAGAAAAGGCTGAACAACAGGCAAGTTCATCAGAAGAAGTCACGCAGAATGTGGCAGATGAAACTCAATTTGCGGGTGGAAATGAACGTCGTACTTTGCAAGAGCGTAATGATGCTGATAATCAAGCGCAAGCCAAGCAGGAAGAAACTGAGCGTTTACAAGCCTTAGCACGTGAAGAGAAAAAAATCCCTGTCATCGTGACATTGAATGCGGATAAATTAAATAGTGTTGAAGCGGGTATTGGTTATGGTACTGATACCGGTGTGCGCTTACGAAGTCAGTACCGCCGTTCTATTGTGAATGAACGTGGTCATTCATTTGATGCAAACTTGGAGTTGTCACAAGTCAGACAATCGATTGATGGTCGCTATAATATTCCATATAAACACCCATTAAATGATTATGTCAGTCTAGTTGGTGGTTACGAGCGTGAAGATCGTGATGAAATTGGGAATGGATTAAATCTCATTGTGGAATCCGCCGTTGCCGGAGCTGACAGAATTATTAAAGGTGCGCGTCGTGATTGGCAGCATATTTTTGGTGTGCGTTATCGTCTAGATCGTATGACGATTGAAGGTGATATTCCTGAGACACTTGACCCAGATACCAATTGGGATGAAATTCCAGAGTTCGTCGTTGCAACGGGTAATGATGAGCAGCAATCTTTATTACTTGGTTATGAAGCCACTAAAGTCACCAGTGATAATCGATTAAATCCGACAAAAGGATTTAAACAAAACTACAAAATCCAATTGGGGAGTGAAAGCCTGCTATCCGATGCTGATATGGCGATTGTAAATGCGAACTGGAAATTTTTATATTCATTAGGCAGTAACAATGATCATCAATTCATTGGTGGGGCAAACCTCGGTTATATCATCACAGAAGATTTTCAAAAAGTGCCCTATAACTTGAGATTCTTTGAAGGGGGTGACCAAAGTCTACGAGGCTTTGACTATAAGAGTTTGTCCCCTGTGGAATTTGGATATAAAGTCGGAGGTCAAGCGCGTGCGATTGGGACTTTAGAGTACAATTACCAATTTAAAGAAGGCTGGCGCGCCGCGTTATTTAGTGATTTTGGTAATGCTTATGATGAAAAATTTACCAATGATACTGAATATAGCATAGGAGCAGGAATCCGCTGGAACTCTCCAATTGGTCCAATTCGTCTAGATGTGGCATCGGGGATATCTGATCCTGGTAAACCTATTCGTCTACATTTCTTTATCGGGCCGCAACTTTAATATTTAAGATAATAAAAGTACTCAAACATTTTTTGGAATAAGTATGGCTGAAGACATCGAGCAGCAACCTGAGCAACAACCTGATCAAAACGTGACGCCACAGCGAAGTTTATTACGCCGTGTATTGCTGATCATTTTATTTATTCTGATCTTTTTTGTGGCTTCGCTTGCCGTAATGTTTTCAACAGACAAAGGCAGTAAATTCTTACTTGACCGTGCTTTGTCCACTCAACAGATTATTCAGTATGAATATGAAGGTGGAAATTTACTTCAAGGCATCATTCTAAAAAATGTATTGGTGACGCTGAAATCAGTTGATGTGAAAATTGATAGAGCTGATGTCACTTTGGGTTGGCGTGCCATATTAGATAAAGAAATTCATTTGAATCGTGCCGATGTCCGAAATTTGCGTGTCATTAACAAGTCACCGCCAAGTGATGAGCCATTTAAGTTTAGTGAAATTAAACTCCCTTTTGTTTTACGTGTTGATCAAGCCGATATCGATCAATTGGTCATTCAGACTTCAAGTTCTAAAGTACAATTTAATGACATTATCCTAAACGAAGCACTATGGTCCGGTACTGAGCTTAAGTTTGAAGATTCGCAGTTTGATATGGGTTATTTGTCTGTAAAAAAAGCAACAGGTCAGATGGATTTTAAAGGTAAATATCCGTTAGATGCGCAAGCGGTTGTAAGACTCCCATCTTTAAAGTCGATCAACGTTGAGGATATTTATCTCCATGCAAAAGGCTCTTTAGATACCATTCAAGCGGGCATTGCCACACGTACCCCTGATTTATTAACAGGTTGGGCAGTGGTACATCCAGTTCGAAAAAATGTACCAATGCAAGGTGCTTTAAACTTTAAAGATTATCACTGGCCTTTAATGCTAGAGCAGGAGCTCTTATCTAAACAAGGAGTTGCTAAGTTTTCTGGAGATATCCAACGTTTGAATTTGGATATTAATACCGATATTTCTGGTAAAAATATTCCTCAAGGACAATATACTGCGCTGGCGCATACAGATCTCGTCAATCAATTGAATATTTCAAACCTGAATGGTCAATTGATGAACGGGGCGCTGAATCTTGCGGGTGTCGTTGGGTGGAAGGATAAAGTCACTTGGGATGTGCAAGGTCGCTTAGATAAAATCAATCCAAAAGATAAAGTGATTCCACAAGTGGTGCAAGATTTTCTGCCAGAACGTTTGGATGCCAAAATCGCCTCAGCTGGGTCGTTAGAGAAGGGATTAGCTCTCACAGCACTTATTGATTTTGACCAATATGAAACATGGAATTTAAATCTTAATCAAGCTGAACAAAAAAATAATAAACCGAATCCGATGTTGCTAGATGTCGCTTGGAAAAATATTGATCGTGCTGTTCCGTACATTGGTTGGTTAAGTAGTGAATCTGGGGATGTAAAACTTGCTTTAGTTGAAGGTCAACAAAATATTCATGTGGCAACCGTAGTTGGTGCAAATGAAAAAGGAACTTTACCTGCTGGCAAATACAATGCCCAATTAGACCTTAAAGGTAATGATCTTCATGTTCCTTCATTTATCTATCAAGCAGATGGAAAAGGATCTTTACAAGCAAATGCCAAGGTTGAATTACCATCTGATCAAAGACAGTTGAAGTGGAATGCGGTGCTTAATGCAAAAGACTTTAATCCGCAAACCATCAGTTCTGCTGCTCCTGTAAATTTATTAAATGGACAAATTCAAGCGAGTGGCTTTGCTCGACCTAACCAGCAAATTATTCAGTTAAATCAGATCAATCTTTCAGGTCAACTTGCCAATCAAAATCCACCGGAAACAATTAAGCTGACTGGCTCAAGTACAGCAGCCATTCTTCTACATGATGAAAAGTCGGGTGGTGGCTTTAAAGGTTTCGCAGTCAATTATGATGGTGCATTACATGCAAGCCAACTGCCACAAGGGGATGGTCAGCTTAAAATACGTGTAGCAGGCACACCTCAGCGCATCAATATTTCCGAATTTAAACATCAGGGTGCTGCGGGTCAGATCAATGCCAATGGTTTAGTCAATTTAGCCAATGGAATCGGATGGGACATTAATGCTTCTTTAATACGTTTTAAGCCTCATTATTTTGTTTCAAGTGTTAAAGGGGAAATTTCAGGTAATGTCAAAACGGATGGTGTTTGGTCAGATCGTTTGAAAAAAATTAATATTGATCGACTCAATCTCGCTGGCATGATCAATAAAAAACCGCTGAGAGCAAAAGGTAATCTTGCTGTTATTCTTAATTCGAATCAGACAGGTTTCCTACCACAACAGTTTGAAGCCAATAATTTGTATTTTGTGTATGCGCAGAATCAGATTCAAGCCGAAGGGAATGCTCAGAATCTTCGCGTTAAGATTGACGCGCCTGCATTATTTGAGCTTTATCCTGGTTTACGTGGTCGTGCGCAAGGTTTTGTAAACGTGCAGTCTCAACCGAGATTGTCTGCAACTGCGAATGTGAGGGTGAATAACTTTGGTTTCAATGATCTTGTCAGTATCAAATCACTCAACATCCAAGGGGAATTACCAACTTCAGACACAGTGCCTACTGCATTAACTGCAAGAATGGACAGTTTAAGAAGTGGCAATCGTGAGATTCAAAACGCTGAAGTCTCAATTGCTGGTACACGAAAAGCACATTTATTGAAAGTGCAAGCCTCGAACAAGCTGTCTAAATTTTATGTGCAACTGGCAGGTGGATTTAATCCTGCGAATGATTGGTTAGGTCAAATTCAAAAAGGTGACTTTGACTCTGCACGGGTGCATTTGAAACAGGCCCAATCTGCCCCTGTGATTTATAATACTGCGAAAACAGAATTATTTGTGGGTGCTCATTGCTGGACCAGTAATCAGAGCCAACTTTGCTTTGATCAGCCCTTACGTGTGAGTAAGACCAAAGGTAGCGCCTCATTTGTGAGTCGGAATTTAGATCTTGGTGACTTTGCCGCATTTATGCCTGAAGGTTTCGCAATTACGGGTAAATTGGATGGTTATGCTAAAGCGTCTTGGGGGCAAGGCATTCAACCAAAAATCGATGCCAAACTTGTTACGCGTAATGGTGTTGTCGGTCTAGCAGCTGCCGATCCTGATGATATCAGCACTACAATGAACTACGATGAAGTAAGTCTTATTGCACGAAGTATTCGTGAAGGATTATTACTTCGTGCTGATTTGAAAGCTCCGAATATTGGGACTGGATATGCAAATGTTGTGGTGAATCCATTTGTTGATTCGAAACCAATGCGTGGTGAAGTTGCTCTGAGTCAAGTACAACTGAAAATTTTAAAACCATTCATTTCGGATGTGCGTAAAATCGATGGTAATTTATCCCTTGCGGGTAAAATCAGTGGGACATTGACTCAACCGTTATTTAACGGCGAAATGCGACTTAAAAATGGTTCAATCAGCATGATTTCGTTACCTGTTAATCTCACGAATATTCAGCTGTATTCATCTATTCGTCAAAACCAAGCGACGATCGATGGCGCTTTCAATAGTGGTCGAGGTGTGGGTAAGTTAACGGGTGATATCGATTGGAAAAATGATCCTAGAATTCGTTTAAAACTCAAAGGTGATAATTTATTTATTCGCCAAGCACCATTAATCACAGCTGTTGTGAACACTGAAATGGATTTAGATGCACGTCCTGTCAGTAAGCAGTTAACTTTGAATGGTAAAGTTGAAGTTCCGCGTGCGCTGATTTCAATGCCAGAATCGAGCGCATCCGTAGTGCCTTTATCCGCCGATGTTCGAGTAGTACGTGAAGGTGATAATCAACTCGCGGTACTTAAGGCTGCAAAGCCATGGGATATCCGCGCTGACTTAGAATTAAATTTAGGAAACCAAGTGATTTTCCAAGGCTTTAATAGTCGTATTCCATTGCTTGGGCGAATTTACTTAACGCAACGCGGTTTAGAAACTGCCATGCGTGCCAATGGTGCGATTGGTGTAAGTAAGCGCGTTACTATTGAAGCTTATGGGCAGTCTTTAGAACTAAGTCGTGCAATTGCGCGTTTCAATGGTGCATTGTCCAACCCAACCCTTGAGGTTGAAGCAAGTAAACTCATTTCAGGCAGTACAGTTGGTGTGCGTGTTACTGGAACCGCAAGTAGTCCAAATATCCAAGTATTTAATGATGCGGGATTATCTGAACAAGAGGCGATGAATGCCTTGATTACAGGTCGAATCAATGAAGGTTCTAGTAGCTTGAGTCAAGCAGAAGGCTTTAAATCAGATGTGAACAATACCATTGCTGCAGCGGGGATTAGTTTAGGGCTTGGTGGTACACGTGCTTTAACCAATCAAATTGGACAGACATTTGGGTTAAGTGGTCTTGCTCTTGATGCGCAAGGAACAGGCGATGATACTCAAGTGAGTGTGACAGGTTATCTGACCCCTGATTTATATATCCGTTATGGTGTTGGTGTCTTTACGCCAGTCAATAAATTGACGCTACGATATCAGATGAACCAAAGACTCTATCTGGAAGCAAGTCAGTCTTTAGAAAAAGCCATTGATATTTTCTACAACTGGCGATTCTAAAAGGTAAAAGGGCTTCAATCGAAGCCCTTTTTAATTCAATGTATAAACCGAAATTAAATTTAAGCCCTATTGTTAAAATGCTAGACTTAAAATTTATCGGACAAGAAAGAATTAAAAAATGAAAACAATTGCAATATTCATCGCGATGATAGCGGCAACACTCATGGCGGGCTGTCAAACCACTCAAACTGAGCAACTTACTCCAAAAATTGGAATGGCTAATCCTGCAAGCAAATTTTGTGTTCAACAAGGTGGAAAATTAGAAATACGTGATGAGGTAAATGGTCAAGTGGGTTATTGCCAGTTGCCAGATGGTGTTGTGGTAGAAGAATGGGAACTATTTAGACATCATCAAAATATTTGCAAGCCTGAAGAAGCAAAAAAATTAGTCGGCATGCATAATCTTGATGATCAACAGATTTTGAATAAAACCAAAGCCATAATTATTCGCCGTGTCGGACCAAATGATCTGGTTACTATGGATTATCGAAATGATCGTATTACAGTAACCGTGGATGATCAGAATAAAATTATTCGTTCAAGCTGCGGTTAATGAACGAGAAATGTCATTACACGATTTCCTATTCGGTTTAACTCGATTATCATAGCCGCAACAGGAGAGATGTATGAACAAATTCGTGATTCTGGGTGCTGTACTTGGTTCAGCCGTTTTGCTCAGTGCTTGTGAAGAAAAAAAGCCACTAACCCCTGAAGAAGTCTGGCATGGTTACTGTACCAGTATTGGTAATGCTGCACGCTCTATTTTGCTAGACCGTCAAAATGGTATCGAGAAAACTGCGGCGGTCGAACATGCTTCTAAACTGACCGATCCGACGACGAAGAAATTCGTAGATGCTCAAATTGAGAAGGTCTATGCTTATCCTGCGAATCAATTAGAATTGGATCGTGATGCATTAATGGCTAAATTCAAAAAAGAAGCAACGGATGAGTGTTTAGCCACTCCTTACGATAAAGATAATCTGCCTGACTACAAACAGTTTTAAGGCGCTACAAAAAGATTGATCATAAAAAAGAGGGAAGCGTAAGTTTCCCTTTTTTTGTTGAAATTAATTACAAATTTTAATTAGCATTAAAATAGAAAAGCTTATATAAAAATAAGATAAATAAAACAAAAGGAGCGAAACAATGGAAGTGGTCGCATACCTGAATAATGCCGATCTTCTGCTTGAAGATGCCAATGGTGTTGCTGTAATTAATGGCAGCCATTACGTCCTAAGTCTAGGGGATCGAGTCTATCTTAAAAATATGATCAATGAACATGCCAAAATTTATCAGGTACACATTAGTTTTGCCTGTGCCGAACACCGCATGCTACATGATGATGAAATTCTGGTCAGATTCGAAGGAACACGAGAAAGTCTGCAACAATATTTAGATCGCACGACTGTCCACTAAGGTTGAATAGTCAAAAAAGGATTTAAAAGGCAACATCTTGTTGCCTTTTATTTATTTCAGATCCGTAAAAGCTTCATGTTAATGTCAGAATTGTTCGATAAAACAACATATTGAACAATGAGTAATCAGAAGAGAGATCATTTAGTAAGAAAATAATGGTCATCACAAAGAAACACTCTTCTTGCATTAACTTTTAACCGGAATTTTAGTAAAATTTAGCAGTCCATATTATTTGCAGGCTTTATAAGCAGGATATTGCAAGTAATTTTTTAAAGAAGAGGAATAACACCGTGCTAGAAGCTTACCGCCAACACGTTGAAGAACGTGCCGCACTCGGAGTCCCACCGAAGCCACTTGATGACGCTCAAACAGCTGCATTAGTTGAATTATTAAAAAATCCACCAGCTGGCGAAGAAGCATTCTTAGTTGATTTGCTTGAAAACCGTGTTCCAGCAGGTGTTGACCAAGCTGCTTACGTAAAAGCTGCTTTCTTGGCTGCTTTGGCGAAAGGTGAAGCGACTTCTCCATTAGTTTCTAAAGAGCGTGCGGTTTACTTACTAGGTACTATGCTTGGTGGTTACAACGTTGCTCCTTTAGTAGAATTATTAGAAGACGCAGCGCTTGGTGCTTTAGCTGCTGAAGCGCTTAAGAAAACACTTCTTGTTTTCGATGCGTTCCATGACGTTGCTGATAAAGCAAAAGCAGGTAACGAAAACGCGAAAGCTGTGCTTCAATCTTGGGCTGACGCTGAATGGTTCACTAGCCGTAAAGACGTTCCAGAAGAAATCAAACTTACAGTTTTCAAAGTTACTGGCGAAACAAATACAGATGACTTGTCTCCAGCTCAAGACGCTTGGAGCCGCCCAGACATTCCGTTACACGCTAACGCAATGTTGAAAAACGAACGTGATGGTATTAAGCCAGAAGTTCCAGGTGAAGTTGGTCCATTAACTCAAATCAAAGAATTAATCGCGAAAGGCAATACTGTTGCTTACGTGGGTGACGTTGTTGGTACAGGTTCATCTCGTAAATCAGCAACAAACTCTGTGCTTTGGTTCTTTGGTGACGAAATCGCTCACATTCCAAACAAGAAAGAAGGCGGTTACTGCTTAGGTTCTAAGATTGCTCCGATTTTCTTCAACACTATGGAAGACGCTGGTGCGTTACCTGTTGAGATCGACGTTGCAAACATGAACATGGGCGACGAAATCACGTTGAAGATTGACAAAGCGACTGCAAAAGTTACAGCGTTCAAAGATGGCGCTCAAATTGCTGAAGCTGAGTTAAAAACTCCAGTACTTCTAGACGAAGTACGTGCGGGTGGTCGTATTAACTTGATCATTGGTCGTGGTTTGACTACTAAAGCACGTGAAGAATTGGGTCTTCCTGCTTCTGACTTGTTCCGTACTCCAGTGCAACCAGCTGCAACTGGCAAAGGCTTCACGCTTGCTCAGAAGATGGTTGGTCGTGCTTGTGGTCTTCCAGAAGGTCAAGGTGTACTTCCAGGTACTTACTGCGAACCTAAGATGACAACTGTTGGTTCTCAAGATACAACAGGTCCAATGACGCGTGACGAATTGAAAGACTTAGCTTGCTTAGGTTTCTCTGCTGACCTCGTAATGCAATCTTTCTGTCATACTGCTGCGTATCCAAAACCAGTTGACGTTCAAATGCAACACACGCTTCCTGATTTCATCATGAACCGTGGTGGTGTATCACTGCGTCCAGGTGACGGTATTATCCACTCTTGGTTAAACCGTATGCTTCTTCCAGATACAGTAGGTACTGGTGGTGACTCGCATACTCGATTCCCAATCGGTATTTCTTTCCCAGCGGGTTCTGGTCTTGTAGCGTTCGCTGCAGCAACTGGTGTTATGCCACTTGATATGCCTGAATCTGTACTTGTGAAGTTCAAAGGTAAAATGCAACCTGGTATCACTTTACGTGAC
This sequence comes from Acinetobacter sp. 24-47-67, assembly GCF_056779735.1. NCBI lineage: Bacteria > Pseudomonadati > Pseudomonadota > Gammaproteobacteria > Moraxellales > Moraxellaceae > Acinetobacter > Acinetobacter sp. 24-47-67. Next base: position 395,742 of record NZ_JBWYIK010000001.1, on the reverse strand, counting down.
CTAGTACATGCGATTCCTTACTACGCAATTAAAGAAGGTGACTTAACTGTAGAGAAGAAAGGTAAGAAAAATATCTTCTCTGGTCGTATCTTAGAGATCGACTTATCAGAAATGGAAACAGACTTAACTGTTGAGCAAGCATTCGAACTTTCTGATGCTTCTGCTGAACGTTCTGCTGCTGGTTGTGCGATCACACTTTCTGAAGAGAAAGTTGCTGAATACCTTCGTTCAAACATCACAATGTTGAAGTGGATGATCTCTGAAGGTTATGGCGATGCTCGTACTATGGCACGCCGTGTTGAGAACATGGAAAAATGGTTAGCGAACCCATCACTTCTTAAAGCTGATGCTGATGCTGAATACACGAAAGTGTATGAAATCGACCTTGCTGACATCAAAGAACCTATCCTTTGCTGCCCGAACGATCCAGATGATGCAAAACTTCTTTCTGACGTTCAAGGCGACAAAATTGATGAAGTATTCATCGGTTCTTGTATGACGAACATCGGTCACTTCCGTGCAGCTGGTAAACTTTTAGACAAAGTACCTGGTGGTTCTTTATCTACTCGTCTTTGGTTAGCTCCTCCAACTCGTATGGACGAACGCCAATTGATGGAAGAAGGTTTCTACAATACTTATGGTAAAGCTGGCGCGCGTACAGAAATGCCAGGTTGTTCATTATGTATGGGTAACCAAGCACGTGTAGCTCCAAATACAACTGTTGTATCTACTTCTACTCGTAACTTCCCGAACCGTTTAGGTCAAGGTGCGAACGTTTACTTGGCTTCTGCTGAGCTTGCATCTGTTGCTGCGGTACTTGGTAAGTTGCCAACGCCTGAAGAATACCAACAGTATGCTGCTCAAATCGACAGCATGTCTGCGGATATCTACAAGTACTTGAACTTCGATCAAATGAGCGACTATACAGACGCTGCTAAAGACGTTGATACGAAGAAAATTGCTGCTGCTCAATTGTCTTAATTGATTAATAATTAAGCAATAAGCGGTATAAGATAAGGGCTGAGTAATCAGCCCTTATTTTATATAAATAAAAAGTCAATATTATGAACCCATTAAGTTTATTAATGCTCGAAAATTTTTCTAAGCTCAGTAATTCTTTTATTAATCTGATTAAATTTGGGGCAGGTATAGGTGGTGTAGGATTAGTTTATTATTTATTAAAAATAGGATATCTACCAAGTGAATTTGCACTAGGTGATGGAATACTTTTACTTATGCTATCGACTGTAATAGGTATAATTTTTTGTCTTATTTTCTTATTATTGTGGATGCAAGGTAAGGCTTTTTTTGATCTTATATTTTTAATTTATTCATTTTTACCACATCAAGTAAAAAGCTATATTAAAGAGAAGATAAATATTAAAAATCCTATAATTATTCCTAAAGTTGAAAAAATTAATAATTTTTTTATCTATCCAGTCGCCATACTTTTTTTGTTAATAGTATATGTTAAAGAGAACTCTTTAGGATTACTGTTTTATGGGTTGGTTAGTATATATTTCTATATATTTTATATATTAATTTACAATGTCTCTTTGGAATATAACTATCTTGCTAAAATTCTGCATAATGAGTCAAAAATTACAACTGATTATGAATTATTACTAGAAAATCAACGTAGAGAAAAAAAGAATGTATTATCAATTCTTCTGATGGCTTTTTTAATAGTTCCGTTTGTAATGGGTGGTCAATATAATGTAATTGAAAAAATAATCAACTTCTCAATGGAAAAATCAAATGTTAGAGTTATGAAAAGTAGAATTTATGTAAAAAATGAGTTTTCAAATTTGATTTTAAAAAAGAAAAATGTTGATGAAGGATATACAGAAATTGTTAATGTCGATATTTTATTTAGGGGTGGTGGTAAAAATACATTTATTGGTTTTGTAAAAAATGGAAAGTATATAAAAATGGAAATACCTAATGATTCTATTTTAAGCGTTTATCATATCAAAAATAAATAATTTTTTATTCAAGTATGCTTTAAATAAGATCTTTGTTAGATTAGTCGTAATTCTAAAATTGAATCCGTATATGTCCTCACAATCCCGTTTCCTCTGTATCGGTGGTTTCCTCAACGGAACTCAAGTCAAAGACCAAGGTGACAGCTTTGTTTGTATGACCAATGGAAAGAGTAAAACTTATACAAAGATGGTCATTTTCCATCAAGAAGCATGGGATCATGACTACTATGTGTTTGAAAATATCACTGAACAGCAAGCCAAAGAGTGGGTGTTTCAAAAATACGGCGAAACCGTCATTTACCGAAAAAGAAAGCCCATGAAAAAGCCCCGTAATTAAAAAATTAACGGGACTAGTCGTACCACTCACGTGATACTCATATAAGGCTCATCTCATACTGCCTGCATTAAAACACATTCACACAGATTCGTCATGCTGAGTCGAATATAAATTCAAATCGACTACTGTGAAAAGCTTACAAGCCCATAACCATAAATAAAACAGACAGCAACAATCCAGAAAGGTGAAATAAATAGAATAAGCGAAAAATGAACACAGCATGAATATAATGAAAAGCATACTCACATTAAGTTTAATCAGTCTATCGCTCATTGCATGTTCAAGTGTGGAGATTAAAAATTATGATCCAGAAGAAGATGCACGTTATCAGAAATATAAAGATGAAACAGTAAATATGTCTGAATATGATAAACAACGCTATTACAATCAGCATCACTTAGGTGTAGTCGAGCCAAATCGAGTTCGCGAATCAATTCGAGAACAAAGAAGAAAACAGGCGCAATAAACCAACAGGGCAGTACAAATAAATGTACTGCCTATAAATCACTGGAAAATTACATTTCAGTAGCTGAATAAAGCAAAATTCTTTGTGAAAATTGATTAAAATTAAAACATTAGGGAAATACAATGAATTTTGAAGTTGATGCCTTTGGCACCATCGTGATTGCCGTATTTTTTCTATTTATTGGGCGCTATCTAGTCAACCGCGTCCAATTCTTTAAAAACTACAATTTACCTGAACCTGTGATTGGCGGTTTGGTCGCAGCAATTACAGCATTCATCTTATTTAAATTCTTTAATATTAGTGCCACCTTTGATGCGAAAATTCAAAGCATTTTAATGCTGATGTTCTTTACCTCTGTGGGCTTAGGTGCAGATTTTGTTAAATTAAAAGATGGTGGTAAAGCCCTATTTATATTTTTGTTCTGTGTGATTGGATTTGTGATCGTTCAAAATATTGTTGGGGTGAGTTTAGCGACGGTATTAGGTTTAGATCCGCTCATCGGTTTAATTGTAGGTTCAATCACCTTAACGGGTGGTCATGGGACGGCAGGTGCATGGGGCCAAGTGCTTGAAACCCAGCATGGCATTCAAGGTGCTATTGTATTGGGTATGGCAAGTGCGACCTTTGGTCTGATCATTGGTGGTATCGTGGGTGGTCCAGTTGCTAAATTTTTAATTAAACGTCATCAACTGGCTGACAAAATTGACAATGATCAAAACGAATCACAATTGGATGATCAGTTAAAATCTGCACCATTTGAATATCCAAAAAAGACACGATTAATTACTGCAAGTAATGCGGTTTCGACCCTTGGTATGTTTGCACTTTGTATATTCACGGCAAACTTAATGACAGATTTTAGTCAGGGTAAATGGTTTGAGCTTCCAACCTTTGTTTGGGCGCTAGGTTCAGGTGTGATTTTGAGAAATCTGCTTGAACATGTATTCAAAGTAAATATCTTTGATCGTGCGATTGATGTGTTTGGAAATGCATCGTTATCGCTCTATTTATCTATGGCATTGTTATCATTACAACTGTGGTTATTAGCAGATTTAGCAGGTCCGTTAGTCACGATTCTGATTGTGCAAATGCTGGTATTGATTTTATACACTGCTTTTGTGACATTTAAGGTGATGGGGAGCAACTACGATGCTGCGGTTTTATCAGCAGGTCATTGTGGTTTTGGTATGGGTGCGACGCCAACGGCTATTGCCAATATTCAAGCAGTAACCAATACCTATGGTCCTTCACACAAAGCATTCTTACTCATTCCACTCACAGGTGCATTTTTCATCGATATTGTAAATGCGATAGTGATCCAGCTCTCCATTGGGATATTGGGATAGACTAAGTTTAAAAAAACCGCCTTAAAGGCGGTTTTTTACTTATGGAGATTTATATATGCAGTTGAGATTCAATCATCGGCCAAATATTTTGATGCGACTGTTTGAACATCATCATGTGTCCAATCGCTTTATGGCCAAGCTCTTTGGGTTTGAGTTCGATCGCTTCAGTAGGCGCATTAGGATATAAACGAAGTAAATCCTGAACATTTGCTTCGGTTGCAATCTCATCATCACTTGCCCAAATAGCAGTGACAGGAATTCGTATCTCTTGGTGATAGTCTTGGTCTAGGGCAACCGTTTTGCCAATCGCATTAATAACATAGCCTGGTTGACTACAAAATTGAGCCCAGTCACGTGCAACATCTTTCGGTAGATTTTCCCCCATACCAATGGCTTGGGTAGGGCCGTAACCGAGCGTCATACGTGCGAGAGGAAAAATACCTTTAAACATCACAGGGGCAAGTAGTTTCGTACGACCTTTGAGCCCTTTTACATGCCCAGTCGAACCTGCAATTGCAACGACTTTTGCAACTTTATCATGGTTAGGGGTAATCCCAATCAGTTGTCCGCCAGCGCTGTGACCGACAAGAATGACTTGCTTGGCATGGGTGAGTTGTAAGAGTTGATCAATCGCAGCGGGAATATCTAACTGTCCCCATTGCACAATACTTGCTTTGGATTGCTTCAATGGGCCATAAAGAGAAGCACCAATACCACTAAAATCAAACACCATTACGGCATAGCCTTGATGGTTAAGCCATTCGCAAAATCGATGATAAAACTTTTGAGTAATTCCAGTGGCAGGGCACACCAAGACAGGAAGACGCTTTGAATGCTCGGCAGGAAAAAAGGTAGCAGCAAGTTCGTATTGATCCTGACGAATAATTTTAATTTTTTGCATAATTTAAACTGTGCAAGTATCCGTAATCAAAATACTTTACCGCAGTTCTAAAAAATCAAACCAACAAATGATGACTGTTGCGTTTGTGAAATGACTGTTCAGTCGTTAAAGCAACCTGTTTCAAGAAGTGCCAATAATAATGGAAAGTATTCCTGCTGCAATTAAAGGTCCAACGGGGACACCACGTAAAATAGCCACACCTGCTACAGTACCAATGAGCAGTCCAGCGACAATATTTGGCTGATTCGCCATAAGCGTTACGCCTCGACCACCTAACCATGCCACCAGTAACCCGATTCCAATGGCTAAAATTGAGTTTAAGCTCAAGAATGATTTGAGGATATCTTTACCCGGAATGGTGCCACTGGCAATTGGCGTAAGTACGCCAATAGTGAGGATAATAATGCCGATATTTAAACCATGCTGTTGAAGCAATGGAAAATACTCGTTTAAAGGGGTGATACGAAAAACAATAAGTACTGCGACTGCAATTGTGACAGCTGTATTTTGACTGAATATTCCACATGCCAATAAAATGATTAGAACGATTAAATTGAGGTCTAATTGAGACATAAAGAAGATCCAGTGCTTATCAGGACAGTACTTGAAAGTTATAATAGTTTAACTGATTTAAAGTCTGCATTCAGATGACATACTTTAAATTTCAACGAATATTGTAATTAATGGAAGTGATTCATGGTTCTGGAAAAAATGTTACAGTCTCAAGGCTTTGGATCACGAAAATATTGTCAACAATTAATTAAATCTGGTGCAGTGGTCATTGATGGTAATGTGATCACGGACCCGAAATATAAACTGAAGCTTCAGGAACTTAGTTTCCACGTGTATAACGAGGAATATACTTATCGTGAAAAAGTTTATATAGCACTCAATAAACCTGTAGGTTATGAATGCTCGCATCAAGCGACGCATCACTTCAGTGTATTTGAATTGATCGATGACATATTGTTGCAAAGGGGAGTGCAAACAGTCGGACGTTTAGATCAAGACACGACTGGTATATTGTTACTTACAGATGATGGACAATTTCTGCAAGCGCTGACACATCCTAAAAAACATGTTCCTAAAGTTTATCAAATGCATACAGCAGATCCAGTCACTGAGCAGCAAATCATTCAATTGGGTCAAGGTGTAGAGCTTCGCAATGAAACAGGATTGTTTCAAGCAACAGACATTCAACTCATAAGCGAACAACACCTACAATTTACAGTGCATCAAGGCGTTTATCATCAAGTAAAGCGAATGGTTGCTGCTGTGGGAAATCGTGTTGAATCATTGCATCGACTGCAAATTGGACAATTAAAATTAGATCAGCTTGCTGAAGGTGAATATTGCTATCTCACTGAACAGCAAATACGCGCCGCAAAAAATCAAAGTCCTGATGCTCAACTCCTTAAGATTTAAATCATCAATGCTAAAGACTCTATTCTCAAGACGATATGTTATGTAATGCCTTAAGATAGAAAGCAATGATAGGTTTGGAATTCATTGTCTTTGACGAAGCCCATCTTTTCGTAAAGTTGGTGAGATTGAAAGTTACTTCGTTGTGTCTCTAATGAAATTCGACTGGCTTTTTCGGATTGTGCAAACAAAATTGCAGTGTCAATGAGTTGTTTGGCTGAACCTTGTCTTCTATAAATTGGAGTGACATATACATCATCTAAAATGTAGTAGCTTGAACAAGCATGGGACGAAAAACCTAGATAAAGAATCACGAACCCAGTGATTACATCATTTTTGATGTGAATAAAAATAACACTTTGTTGGTTTTCGAATCGCTGTTTTAGAAAATCATAGGATTGTTGAATATTGGATGATGCACCATAAAACTGTCGGTATTCATCAAAAAGTACAGCGAGTTGATTGAGATCTTCTGTTGTGGCTTTCCGTACTATCACTGTTGAGCTCTCCTCAGATCATTATTTTTAATCTTGTTATGATGAAGAGCTAAACATATTTGCGCAGGGCGCTGTAAATTAAATTGTTTAGAAATACGACAAAGTTAACTTATGTCAAAAATTAATCTTTATCGCTTTCACCCAAAAGTGCATTCAATTCTGCAAAAAAATCGTCGTCATCTAAACTCGAAGTTGTAGTATTGGATTCTTGTTGTTCTTGCTTAAGCTTTTTGAGTTTCAACAATTGATCCATGTTGATCGTTTGATTTTCGATTGCAAAAGGAATGGACTTTGTCAGTACAACTTGTTTGAAAAATAAACGCACTGCTTGCGCTGGTGTAATCCCCAATTGCTTAAAAACTGCAAAGGCTTGTTTTTTTTCTTGTGAGTCAAGTCGGACTTGATAAACTTCTGTTTTTCTCATGAATTAAAACCAAACGACTCTAAATTTAAGTGCTTATTTTAATCTAAGTAAATGTAATTTCAATGTCTGAACGTGAAAATTATATAAATTTGTCATTACAATGAATCTACAATGTCAGTGTTTGCGTGCTTTTAAAGTGCATTTCAATATTTAATATCGGATCAATAAATTGAAGCTCATCAGCAAGTAATTGCAACGGAGCACTGAAATCATCCTCAGCTTTATGCGCGATTAGCGGATAAAAAGGATCATTTTTGATTGGAATGTTGAGCGCATTGAGGTGAACGCGGAGTTGATGTTGCTTACCGGTCAGTGGTTTCAAAATATATCGTCCCCACTGTGAATTGTGTTCTATCAGGTCAATTTCAGTGACAGAATTGGTGACGCCTTCACATACTTTCATTATATAAAATGGATTTCCCTTTTCCATGCGCAATTCTACTGTTTGTGGAAAGACTAAATCTTTTGAGTAAGGTGCGATGGCTTGATATGTTTTGGATACCTTTCGATCTGCAAAAAGTTGTTGATAGACTCCGCGACTTTCGACTTTTTTTGAAAATAAAACAACACCTGCTGTTTCGCGGTCTAAACGATGAATCGGTGTGAGATGAGGATTATCAGTGAACTGCTTTAATCTCACCAATAAGGTTTCTTGAACATATTGACCTGTCGGACTCATGGTTAAAAAATGAGGTTTATCCACCACGAGCAGATCATCGTTTTCGTATAAAATTTTTTCCTTAAACGGAACATGAATTTCGTTTGCTAAAAAACGATAATAAAAAATATGAGAATTAGGTTGATACGCCGAGTTGATGGAAAGTTTGTTGCCATCTGCATTATAAATAAGACCATCTTGAAAACGTTGTTGCCACTCCAGTGCGTCTATATGAGAAAAGGCTTGAATGAGAAAATCATAAATCGTAATTGGGGAGATTTGTAGATTTGGAAGAAATACTTTGCTGGCTGTTACACCATTGATCATCGGTGGCGTAAAACTTGGGGCACTTTCTGAATTTGATTTTGGCATAACAAGACAACAGAATAAAAAAATGATCAGATGAATGAGTTTTTGAACAAGTCTAGATAGGCACTGTTCAGGAGCATGCTATTATACCTCTTCAACAGATGTCTAATGTGATCCAGATGCAATATTCTTTTCAACTCAACTTAAATGATGAAGCAGATACTCAAAAATTAGCTGCATGTTTAGGGCAGTGTATTGAAAAGGGTGTCATATACCTCATTGGAGATTTGGGTGCGGGTAAAACCACCCTGACGCGTTATTGGCTACAAAATTTAGGTCATCGTGGTGCGGTTAAAAGCCCGACTTATACACTGGTTGAACCCTATAAAATCAATCAGCAGGATGTCTTTCATTTTGATTTGTACCGTTTGAATGATCCTTATGAACTTGAGTTGATGGGTATTCGTGATTATCTGGATATTGCTGATGCGCTATTCTTGTTTGAATGGCCCTCTAAAGGTGGTGACGAAATTCCAAATGCAGATGTTATCTTGAATATTGAGAAATCTGATGATGAATCAGTACGTCATGTCACGATTTCTTCAAATGATGAAGCTTTACTAGCAAAATTAAAGACACAGTTTTAAATAATTCTATGGCGCATGATCTTAGCTTGAATCGAATTCAAACCTTATCTCCTGCATTAGCAAACCAAATTGCTGCGGGAGAGGTAATTGAACGTCCTGCATCAGTGGTGAAGGAACTTCTAGAAAACTCCATTGATGCAGGTGCGACTGAATTAATCATTCGAGTCGAACAAGGCGGTAGTACGCTGATTGAGATTATCGATAATGGCAAAGGAATTCATCCTGAGGATCTTCCGCTTGCGGTCATGCGTCATGCGACCAGTAAAATTCAAACTGCTGAAGATTTACATGCAATTGTGAGCTTAGGTTTTCGCGGAGAAGCCTTGGCTTCCATTGCTGCTGTTTCGCGCTTGACCTTGACCAGTAGTCGTGATGATTCAGGAATTGGTTATCAGGTCGAAGTAAACGGCACGGCCTTTGATCATCAAGAGATTCAAGCTGTTGCTACTCAGCAAGGCACACACATACGTGTACAAGATTTATTTTTTAATGTGCCAGCAAGACGAAAGTTTTTAAAAAAGCCAAATACGGAATTTGGTCACATTGAAGAAATCGTACGGCGCTTAGCCTTAACGCATTTCGATATTCGGATTGTGCTGGAACATAATGGTACTATCCGTTTAAATTTGCCTGTCGCAGACAGTGGTCAACTCAGATTTCAACGTGTACAGCAGCTTTTAGGCCGACAATTTACGGAAAATGCGTATTGGATCGATGCTGATAGTGTCAATATGCGCTTATCAGGATGGTTAGGTCATCCTTCTGATGCTCGAGCACAAAGTGATTTGCAGTATGTGTACGTCAATGGTCGTATCGTAAAAGATAAAACAATCTCTCATGCTTTGCGAATGGCCTATGATGGCATCTTACATGGGCATCAACATGCAGCTTATTTGTTGTTCTTAGAAGTTGATCCTGAATTTATTGATGTGAATGTGCATCCGACTAAGCATGAAATTCGTTTTTTGAATCAACGTGAAGTACACGAATTTGTACGTCATTTTGCCAAAGAAACATTGTCGCAATTTCAGACTGCGACTGCGGATTTAGCCCAAGCTTTAAAGCTTGATCAAGATGTCATCGCACCATCAGTTCAGCTACCACGTTATCAAGAGCAATTTAATTTGCATCAAAATGCTCAAGCATCGCCCCCTATGTCCCAGACGTTGCAGGAATCGAGTCATGAGGGGTATTTAACAGATTTTAGTGTTAAACAGCCTCAATCAGTTCAATATAGTGCGCCGAGCCAGCCTTATTCAAATTCTAATATCAGTAATGCACTCAAATCTTATTTGGCACCTTTGAAAGATACGTCATCTAATTTTGAAGTTCCTCATGATGCTGAGATGGAATCAACATCGTCTAGAGTTGATGAGTTCCCCTTGGGGATTGCAATTGCACAACTTCATGGAATTTATATTCTGGCGCAAAATTCTGAAGGTTTGATCATTGTGGATATGCATGCTGCGCATGAGCGAATCTTGTTGCAGCAAATGAAATCTGCTTGGGATAAACCTGAATTTTGGACATCACAGCAGTTGCTTATTCCAAAAGTGATTTCAATTACACGTATGCAAGCCACGCGTATCGAAGACCTTAAGCCTCAGTTGGCGCGGCTTGGTTTAGAAATTGATCAATATGGCGATGAGCAAGTGATAGTGAGAGGTGTGCCTGCTATTTTGCACAAAGCTGATTTTAATGCATTAATCCCAGAACTTTTGAATGATCTTGATCCCAATGATGAGGCCAGTGCTTTACAACAAAAAAGAGACCATATCTTGGCAGGGATGGCATGTCATGGCGCAGTGCGTGCGCATCGAATGTTAAGTATTTCTGAAATGAATGCACTTTTGAGGCAGATGGAACAAACTGAGTTTGCAAGTCAATGTAATCATGGACGACCGACTTGGAGAGCTTTTCCACTTAGTCAATTAGATAAATTATTTGCTCGAGGAGAGTAATTGTACATGTCAAATCAAATGCCAGTCATCAACTTAATGGGGCCGACTGCGAGTGGGAAAACTGCTTTGGCATGCGAGCTATATGAGCGCGGTAATTTTGAAATTGTTTCAGTGGATTCTGCGTTAATCTATAAGGATATGGATATCGGTTCGGCAAAGCCATCAAAAGAAGAGCAGGAACGATATCCACATCACTTGATTGATATTATTACACCGCTCGAGGTTTATTCGGCAGCTCAATTCGTTGAAGATGCATCGCTGCTGATTGATGAAATACATTCACGCGGTAAGACCCCAATTTTGGTGGGTGGGACGATGTTGTACTACAAAGCACTGTTGGAAGGCTTGGCAACTAATCTCCCTAATGCTGATGAAAAGGTACGTCAACAAATTGAAAATGAAGCCATGGCATTGGGTTGGGAGGGCGTCTACGAAGAGTTAAAACGTGTCGATCCTATGGCAGGTGAGAAGTTTAAAATGAGTGATCGTCAGCGCATTATACGCGCGCTAGAGGTCTATCGTCTGACAGGTCGACCTATCACTGAGCTTCAAGCTGAACAGCCTAAAAAACAGCCATATCGTTACAATTTTCATAATTATGCGCTATTACCTGATCGTGTAGAATTGCACAAAAGAATTGAACTGCGCCTAAAAATAATGTGGGATATCGGTTTTTTAAATGAGGTGGAGTATCTGATTGAAAAATACGATTTAAACGATAATTTGCCATCGGCGAGATCTGTTGGATATCGCCAAGCTTTAGATTTTCTTAAAAATAGTGATAGAAGTCTCAAATCTAAGCAAGATATGGAAGACAAGTGTTTGTTTGCAACACGACAACTTGCTAAACGTCAATACACTTGGTTACGTTCTTTGCAAGAAGCGCACAGTTTTCAAACTTTTTTGACGATAAAGCAAGCTCAAGAAGACTTGCGAAACTTATATGGATAAAGCAAAATTTACTCACTATCTTTTTTATAAATTTTAATTGAAAAATAAAGATAGTTTTTTTGCGCTGATTTTATTTTTTGGAGTATAACATGTCTAAAGGTCAAACTTTACAAGATCCGTTCTTAAACTCTCTCCGTAAGGAACGTATTCCAGTTTCAATCTTTTTAGTCAACGGTATTAAATTACAAGGTCATATCGAATCATTTGACCAATACGTTGTATTATTAAAAAACACGGTAAGCCAAATGGTTTACAAACACGCTATTTCAACAGTTGTACCTGCACGTAATCCACGTCCTGCTGGTGCTCCTGCAGGCGCTCCTGCTGGTGCTCAAGGCGGCTTCGGTGGTCAACAAGGTGGCTTCGGTGGTCAAGGTGGCTTCGGTGGTCAAGGCGGCTTCGGTGGTCAAGGTGGCTTTGGCGGTCAAGGTGGCTTTGGCGGTCAAGGTGGCTTCGGTGGCGGTCAAGGTTTTGGCAGTCAAGGTGGCTTCGGTGGTCAAGGTGGCTTCGGTGGTCAAGGTGGCTTTGGTGCGACTTCTACACCAAACTTTGATGGCGAAACAAAATTTGATGATGCTCAAGAAGACGAAAACAATCGTTAATTTTTGAGTAATCAAAAAGGCACCTGATGAAGGTGCCTTTTTTATGTGAACAGCCAAAAAATTAAAGCCCCCATAGTGGAGGCTCTTAATTAACAAAAATTAGTTTTGGTTGGGTTGTTTAATTTCAACGTATGTACTTGCGCGAAGCTCTCTTAACCAGCCATCTAACTCTGCATCAAATTGACGGTCACCAAGAATTTGGCGCGCTATGCGTTTTTGCTGTTCCTGAGTCATGTCTTGCTGACGTGCATCAGTAACTTGCAAAATATGCCAACCAAACTGTGTTTCAAAAGGTTCACTGACTTCGCCAATTCTCGCAGTCTGCATTTTTTGATCAAACTCTGGCACCATCATACCTGGTGACACCCAACCTAAGCTACCACCATCACGTGCAGAGCCTGGATCATTAGAATAAGTTGCAGCAAGAACTGCAAAATCATCACCTGCCTTTACACGGCTATAGATACTGTCAATAGTGTGTTTGGCATTTTCAGGGCTCACCACTTCAGAAGTCTTAATCAGAATATGGCGAGTTTGGTATTGTGGCACAATTGTCTTTTTCTCATTTGACTTGCGCTCTAAGAGTTTCAACAAGTGGATGCCATCTCGAGCCTGAATTAAATCAGTAGTATTGCCTGGTGAAACTAAAGCGATACTCGATGCAAGTTCTTCTGGAATATCTGCGATTGAGCGCGAGCCCATATCTGCACCTTCAACTTTAATTGTAGATGTAGAAAATTGTTTCTGTATCGCATCTACATCATTCGAAGCTTGAAGTGCATCTTGAACTTGTTGCGCGACTTGAGTGAGTTCTTGTTGAGAGGCTTCACCAGAAATTCTGAAGTGAATCACGTGAGCTTGAGTACCCACAGCAGCTTGACCTTCCGGTGATTTGAGGAAGTTTTCAACATCTTGGTCGCTGATTTTGATGCGTGACATCACTTGTTGTTGACGTAAGCGCTGAATAGCAAGATCATCAGCGACTTTAGCACGTAGGTTTTCATAAGTGCCTGGAGCCATACGGTCAAGCTTTTGCTGGAAGTCTTCTAGGCTATTACTGTTCGACTGGCGAGCAACATTAAGTACAGCATCATTTAAAGTTTTTTCATCAACTTGAATGCCATAGCGTTTTACTTGTTCAAGTTGCGCATTTTGGATGATAAGTTTATTCAGAGCTTGATTTTCAAGTACCTGAAGTGGTGGTACATCCTGTTTTTGAGCTTTAAGCTGATGTTGTAGCTCAGCGACACCTTGTGCAATGTCACTTTTTAAAATGGCGCTTTTGCCAACAATAGCAACGATTTGATCTGATGGGTTTGCATAACTTGACACTGATGCAGAAATAACAAGTGCTAACGCTGAAGCTTTAAAGAGTTGTTTTAAATTTTGCATCTTCATTAATTCGTCCAATTTTGTTTAACTTTATCGAAACCCAAGATTCGATTTTCCAGTAAAGAGTTTAACTTACTGTTTAAGCCACCAAGTCCTTTAAGTGTAAACTCTGCCATTACAGCACGTTTTTGTTTGGTGTCTGGTGCATTAACATCATCTAAGTCATTGTAATAAGAGCGACCATAGACCGAAACACCCCAGCAGCACGACTCATAATTAATACCTAAAAGGTACTCGCGTGCAACACTGTTGTCTAGATCATATTGCATATGACCCATCAAATTCCAATTACCTTTCACAGGTTGTATAAAGGATGCTGTAACTTGGTCATAGTGGTCTTGACGATCTTCAAGTCGCTTACGATTAAAATAACCAAAGTTGTATAGGTTACCTTGATCACCTGTGTAATACACTTGTAGATCACGTTGAGCATTATCTCCGTTAGACATCCACATTGAGTTTGCATTCACAGTAAAGTTCTGAGAAAGCTGGCTGGCAATGCTGATCACAGGACCAGTTTGACGCTCAGTATTAAATGGGTCATTTTGACTATTATTCAAAGTCACCTTACGGTCTTCAAAATAGTAACTTTGTCCGATGCTGGCACGTAAACGTTCTAATCCGATTGTATCAAAGAGGCTGTAACTTACTCCGAGTGATAAGAAGTTATTATCTTCTAGGCGGTCGTGGCCATAAAAGCGACGTGGATTAAAGAGTTGATCGTAATTCAGGGACGCTGCGGTTGAGTCAAAGTTCGGTGAACTGTTTTGATTTCTGTGTGGTGCATAAGCATAGAATGCACGTGGTGTGATGGTTTGTAAGAATTTTCCATCTTTTTCAAAGATAAGACCAGCATCTAAAGTAAACTCTGGAACTATAACTGCATTATCTTTGGTGTTTTTTCTTTGTTCTTCAGTGATACGATCAATCGTATTTTGATCAAAGAAAGTATTTATAGAGCGAACTGATGCTTGTGGTATAAAGAATGACCACTGATTGCGGAAGTTATATCGAGCAGAAAACTCATTATAAAGACGTGTACCACTTGGTTGATAAATGGTGTCCACATTTGAGTTGTCTGAAGCATTTAAGTCATTAATATCTTTTTGGAAATATGCTGTATCGTTATTAAATTCATATTCCAGTCCTTGCGGATTACCAGTGATATAATTGACGAGCAATTGCGGTAGTCGTGCATAGGGGCGATCAACATCATCAACATCAGGGTCTAGCGTCTGGAAGTCTTCAACTTTGAGTTGCGCGCGTAACCCTGGAATTCCATTCGCGTAATTAAGATCCCAAGCGCGGCGTTGATTTAACTCTGTTCTTGTATTCGGATTGCTGTCTAGATCGGCAAAGAAGTCTTTATCAGAAACATAGTTGTATTCTAAATTGGTCGTCCATTGGTCATTGATTTTCCAATTGTGCACGAGGTGTAAATCTTTACGATCTTCATCATCATATTTACGATCTTGTGCTAAATAACCACCCCAAATACGACCGCCACCATATTGTTCAGTCAGATATCTGAACTCACCCTCAGCCATCAATCCACGACCGCCAATGAAACGTGGGGTTATAGTCGCATCATAATTGGGTGCTAAATTGAGATAAATTGGCGCTTCAAGTTCTAAACCACCATCGTTGGTATAGCCAAAACCTGGGTTTAATAAGCCAGTGGTACGACGATCATCAATAGGGAAATTGAAATATGGCACAGCCAGCACTGGTGTGTTTTTAATATATAGTTTAGTGCCTTTGGTCACGCCACGCCCAGTGTCTTGATTTAACTCAATCGAATTGGCTTGAATCTTCCATGTTGGGCTTTGCTCAGGTGGACACGTGCTATAAGTTGCATTCTGAAGGAGTAAAATATTGGGTGAGGTACGCTCAATATTTTCTGCACGACCATGCCCATGTGTCGCTTCTGAAATATAAAAGCTGTTATTGAGGCGTCCCGTTTGGGTTTTTAAATTGTAGTCAATTTGATCACTTTGAGCCAATAAACCCGCTTGTGCCAACTGTACATTGCCAGAAGCTTTGGCATGAGTTTGAGTATTGTCAATTTTAATTTTATCCGCACGAACCATGCGACCTTGCTGATCGATGATGACATTGCCTTCTAATTCTGAATCACCATTTGGATTGTAATATGCACGATCAGCGGTAATGATCGATGTTGCTTGCTCAGGATCAACTGCTTTAGTATCAGGGCTGATTGGTGTCAACCAAGTTTGAGCACAAAATTTCGAGCTTGGGGAGAATGTGCTACGTTGTTGCGCTTCGGCTGAATTTTTATTGACATAATATTGATCAAAGAAGCGCTGACCAGGGTAGCTTTCTTTAATTGCAGTTTGAAGTGCTTGATTGTCCACCTCAGTTGTACTGTTTTTTGAGTCGGCATAACTTGAGACTGTGCTACCACACAATAAGGTTAAAATAGCAGTCGCCAAAGGGCTGAAAGTAAACTGATGCTTCATTTATATCATTAACCAAGTATGCAAATTGCAATTAATTATTGTCGCATCATAGAGAAAAAACGGATTAGTGGCTACACTTAGCACTTTAAATATTCAGCCTGTACTAGAATTTATAGCAAATGAATACACAACGTGAACAATTGATACATACGTGGGTGCAATCTGTACTTCAATCAGAGCAGTTCGAAATAAAATATTTAGCAGGCGATGCCAGTTTCCGTCGCTATGCGCGAATCACCTTGAATAATAAATCATTTATGTTAATGGATGCACCTCCAGAAAAAGAAGATTGTGTACCTTTTGTGACGATTGATGAATTCTTTGATCGTCATGGTGTTCGTGTTCCACATATTGTTGCAAAGGATTTAGAGCAAGGGTTATTGCTTCTTGAAGATTTTGGGGATGAGCTTTTAGCGAACCATTTAAACAATGACACGGTAGATCAGCATTATTTACAGAGTTTTAAACAACTCATTCAATTACAGTCTATTCATGGTGTGGATCAGTTTCCAGAATATAGTTACGAAAAATTAATCAGTGAAATGGAGTTATTCACAGATTGGTTGCTTCCATCATTAAATATTCGATTAAATGCTGATGAAGAAGGTTTGATTAAGCGTACTTTTGCGATATTGGCAAATGCGGCTTTAGCTCAACCACAAGTGATTGTTCATCGAGACTTTCACAGTCGTAATCTCATGTTGTTGAATGATGAACAAGAACAAGGCGTAATTGATTTTCAAGATGCGGTAATCGGTGCGGATACCTACGACTTGATTTCAATTACACGTGATGCATACGTGCAATGGCCTCCAGCACGCGTAAAACAATGGTTTAAAACTTTCTATGAATTATTACCAGATGATTCAAAAATTGATCGTGATTTAGAGCGCTTTATTCAAGATGCTGACTTCATGGCGATTCAACGTCATTTGAAGATTTTAGGTATTTTTGTGCGATTGTTTGAACGTGATGGAAAGTCGGGCTATTTAAAAGACCTGCCTCGTGTCATGTGGTATTTACTCGAAGAGTCGAAGCCTTACGCTGAACTCACTCCATTTATTCAATGGGTTGAAGATAAAGTGCTTCATGCATTTGAAGCCAAGTATGGTCACTATGAGGTAGTAGCTGCATGAAAGCCATGATTTTAGCAGCGGGTCTGGGTAACCGTATGCGTCCCTTGACGCTTTATAAACCAAAGCCACTGTTGGAAGTGGGTGGAAAGCCTTTAATTGTATGGCATATTGAAAAATTAAAGTCTATTGGTGTTAGTGAAATTATTATTAATTCGGCATGGCTGGCAGACAAATTGATCGGTGCTTTAGGCGATGGTTCTCAGTTTGGTGTGAACATTCGCTGGACGCGTGAAGATGAGGGTTTGGAAACAGCTGGTGGAATCATCAATGCTTTGCCGTTGTTGGGTGAAGAACCATTTATTCTCGTCAATGGGGATGTGTGGACTC
Source organism: Acinetobacter sp. 24-47-67 (assembly GCF_056779735.1). Classification (NCBI taxonomy): domain Bacteria; kingdom Pseudomonadati; phylum Pseudomonadota; class Gammaproteobacteria; order Moraxellales; family Moraxellaceae; genus Acinetobacter; species Acinetobacter sp. 24-47-67. The sequence goes on along the minus strand of NZ_JBWYIK010000001.1, from coordinate 377,901 downwards.
AGTTTGATTTTGCTCAGTTACTTGAGCTTGATTTACAAGAAGATCTAGCACACTTGGTACTTGTACCAAATCCGCTACAACATCCTCAAGGTGATTTCACACTATTAGATGGTCGTGCTTATACTTTTGAGCAAGAAAAAGAGGGCGAAAATCTGACTTATAGTGGTATTGCGGTGATTCATCCTCGTTTATTTCAAGGTCTAGAGTGGGGCAAGCGTCCTTTAGCACCTTTGCTTAAAGATGCTATGCACAACCACAGAATTTCTGCTGCAAAAATGGCAGAAATGTGGGTGGATGTGGGTACTCCAGAAAGGTTGATGCAGTTGGATCAGCAAATTCGAGAAGGACAATTTAACTAACTGAGTATTCACTAAGCGTTAAATAGTGTTCCACGATGCATAAAACGGTATACTTTGATTAATTTTATTGAGATGTTTACTGTTTATGCATCCTTTTTTTCATGAGTTACAACAAGGTAGTCAAAAACTAGGTTTATCACTCAGTGATGAGGCGTTGAGTTTATTATTAAAATATCAAGATGCGCTTGTATTGTGGAATAAGGCGTACAACTTGACCGCGATTCGTGATCCTAAAGAAATGTTAGTTAAGCATTTATTGGATAGCCTCAGCATCTTGAAAGACTTGCCTCAAGGGCGATTGCTTGATATCGGTACCGGTGGTGGTATGCCGGGGATGATCATCGCGCTATGTCAACCTGAGCGAAGCTGTGTGCTTCTGGATTCGAATGGAAAAAAAATTCGTTTTCTCAAACAGTTTATTGCTGATCTAAAACTAAAAAATGTTGTGGCAGTTCAAACTCGAGTAGAGAATGAAGAGAGTATTAATGAACTGGGTAAATTCGATGTAATTACCAGTCGTGCTTTCGCCTCACTGACAGATTTTATTACTGCTTCTCGTCCTTTTATGCATGAAAACAGTATTATTGCTTCTATGAAAGGTTTAATTCCTGCTGAGGAAATTGAAAACCATAAAGATGAGTTGAGTTGCGAAATTATTGAGCTTCACGTTCCTCGTTTAGATGAACAACGTCATTTATTGCTACTTAAACAAATTTAAAAATTCTAGGGATTGGGGTTACCATGGCTCAAATTATTGCTATTGCGAACCAAAAAGGTGGCGTAGGTAAAACCACGACTGCTGTAAATTTGGCTGCATCATTAGCAGTGCTTAAAAAGCGAGTATTGTTGATTGATATGGACTCTCAAGGCAATGCCACTATGGGTTCAGGTATTCAAAAGAATGATCTCTTATACTCAGTAACTGATGTTTTACTGGGTGAAGTGCCAATTGAAACTGCCATCACTAAAGCTGAAGTTGGATATCGCGTAATTGGCTCCAATCGTGATTTAGCAGGTGTTGAATTAGCCATTGCTGAGCAAGACGGTCGTGAATTTATTCTGCGTGATGCGATCCAACAAATTGAAGATAAGTTTGATTACATCATTGTGGATTGTGCACCAAGCTTAAGTTTGATCACGGTAAATGCATTGGCTGCTGTTAAAAGCGTGATCATTCCAATGCAGTGTGAATATTATGCATTGGAAGGCTTGGCAGATTTAACACAAACGATTGATCGTATTCAACAAGCGTTAAACCCTGATTTAGAAATCATTGGTGTATTGCGTACCATGTACGATGCTCGAAATGCGCTGACACGTGATGTGTCGGATGAGTTGGAGCAGTATTTTGGTAAAAAATTATACGAAACGGTTATTCCTCGAAATGTGCGTTTAGCGGAAGCGCCAGCACATGGGTTACCGATTATTTATTTTGAAAAAAGTTCTAAGGGTGCAGTGGCTTATTTGAATCTTGCTGCTGAAATGTTAAAAAAAACCAAAGTGAAAAAAGGAAGTAAAGCATGACCGTGAAGAAAAGAGGCTTAGCAAAGGGTCGTGGCTTAGATGCGTTATTGGGCTCTATTCAAAAAGAAAAATTACAATTAGAAGCACAGTCATTAGATCATGGTCAGCTCAAACAAGTAGATGTCAAACTTCTTAAACGTGGTAATTATCAGCCGCGACGTTTTATTCATGAAGAAGACCTTCAGGAATTAGCATCTTCTATTAAAAAGCATGGCATCATGCAGCCGATTGTCATTCGTCCAATTGAGGATAATGTGCATCAATATGAAATTATTGCAGGGGAGCGCCGTTGGCGAGCAGCTCAAATCGCTGGACTAAATGAAGTTCCTGCAATTGTTCGTGATTTGTCAGATCAAGTTGCAATTGCGTTGGCATTAATTGAAAACATTCAACGCCAAGATTTAAATCCAATTGATCAAGCTATGGCATTGCAGCGTTTTCATGAAGAGTTTGGATTAAGTCACCAAGAAATTGCTGAAACGGTGGGCAAGGCACGTACTACAGTAAGTAATTTATTGCGCTTATTAAGCTTAGCGGATCCGATTAAAGACCATATCCAACAAGGTCAATTAGATATGGGGCATGCGCGTGCAATATTGACTTTGCGTGCAAAAGACCAAATTGAAATTGCAAAAATTGTCATTGAAAAAAACCTTTCTGTTCGTCAAACAGAACAGTTAGTGCGTGATTTTAATGCACCAAAACAGGATAAGCCAAAACCATCAATTTCAGCTGATTTAGAGCAACTGACTCAGCGTCTTTCTGAACGTTTCAGTGCAGATGTTAAAATTGATCACAATAAGCAAGGTAAAGGTAAGCTTGTGATTCATTACCATTCACTTGATGAGTTAGATGGTATTCTAAATATCTGTTTAGATGAAAAATAATTAATTTAAAAGCAGTAAATGTGATTTATTTAGATGAGTTTGAGATTTAAGTCATTTAGGTCTCAATACTCCAATTGAGCTAAGGTTTACTTTGATCATTCCATACAATCAGGCCATTGATTTTAGAGTGGGGCAGACTTTAGCATTCGATGTTCGAATTATGTATGATTAAATTGCATACGTGCTGAATCTGTTTAGGTGTTTAAGAATACCGTACCAATTAGAGGTAGTGAGTGAAGCAAGATTTTAAAGTTTATATGCGTTTGTTGAGTTACTTAAAACAGTACTGGACGATTGCATTGATTGTTGTATTTGGTTTTGTGCTGAATGCCGCGACTGAAGTTTCTGTTGCGAAATTATTAGAGCATATTATCAATGCCATTCAAGAACAGGATCGAAGTTTCACGAACTTATTCCCGTTTTTGGTTGTTGTTTTGATGTTTGTACGAGGAGTGGGGCTATTTCTAGGTGGATACTACACTTCGGTGATTTCTCGAAATCTAATTTTTAATATTCGCCAAGAAGTTTTTGCTAAATTAATGCGATTACCGTCGCAATATTATTTAGATAACACTAGTGGTCATATTACTGCCAAAATTATGTACAACGTTGAACAGCTGACTGCTGCCTCAACGGAGTCATTAAGAACCTTATTACAACAAGGTTTGATCACCATTGCGCTGTTAGGATATTTGTTCTATTCCAACTGGCGCTTGACTTTATGTATTTTGATTTTTGCGCCTTTAATCGGTTTTTTGATTAGAAAAGCTGCTAAACGTATGCGTAAGCTGTCTACTCAAGTGCAAGATACGATGGGTGATGTAAACCATGTAGTGCAAGAAACCGTGAATGGTAATTTGGTTGTTAAAGGCTTTGGTGGACAGGCATACGAGCAAACTCGTTTTAAAGAAACCTCACTCGAAAACTTGCGTCGTGGTTTAAAAATGGTTGCAGTACAACAATTAAATAGTCCTGTTGTACAACTTATTATGGCGATCGCTTTAAGTATTGTGATTTGGATTGCTTTAAGACCTGAGATATTACAGGATACTTCAGCGGGTCAGTTTGTTGCGTATATTACTGCAGCCGGTATGTTGAGTAAGCCGATTAAAGCTTTAACCGATATCAATGAAAAATTACAGCGAGGAATGGCTGCAGCACATTCAGTATTTGAATTATTGGATATGCCTGAAGAAAAAAATGAAGGGCAGTTAAAACCACAACTCAAAGGCAATATTGAATTTAATCAGGCAAATTTAACATATAGCGATGGTTTCCATGCCATCCATGATTTCAATTTAAATGTTAAAGCTGGGCAGACTGTAGCGTTGGTGGGGCGTTCGGGGGCTGGTAAGTCTTCTTTAGTCAACTTATTGGTTCGTTTTCAAGAATTAAGTTCAGGGTCAATCAAATTCGATGGCCATGATATTCAAGATATCGAAGTTACAGCGTTACGCTCACAAGTGGCTATGGTCAATCAGCAAGTCGTGCTGTTTAACCGAACTGTTCGTGAGAATATTGCTTATGGTCAGTTACAAGATGCTTCGGAAGAGCAGATTATTGCTGCTGCGAAAGCTGCTTATGCCCATGACTTTATTATGGCACTGCCTCAAGGCTATGACACACCATTAGGTGCTCAAGGTTTAAATTTATCTGGCGGACAAAGACAGCGTATTGCAATTGCTCGAGCAATCTTAAAAAATGCTCCGATTTTAATTCTTGATGAAGCGACCAGCGCATTAGACAATGAGTCTGAATACTTCATTCAACGTGCTTTTGATGCAGCTATGCAGGATCGGACAACGATTGTCATTGCACATCGATTATCAACGATTGAGAATGCAGATCTTATTGTGGTAATGGATAAAGGTCGAATATTAGAGCAGGGAACACATCAGGAATTACTCGATTTGCGTGGTGCATATTTCCAACTGCATCAACGTAATTTTGAGGAATAAGTTATGTCTATTGCGCAGGTCATTCAAAACGCTTGGAATAAGCAATCCAAGTGGTTGATTGTATTGCGACCCCTGTCATTGCTTTATCGATTAGGATTTTTCCTGAACAAAGCCTTGTATCAACGTGGTATAAAACCTATTTATACTGCACCAGTTCCTGTCATGGTCATTGGCAATATAACGGTAGGTGGCAGTGGTAAAACACCGTTATTAATTCAATTGGTTAAATATCTTCAACAAAAAAATATTCGAGTTGGAGTAATTAGTCGAGGCTATGGTGGTAAAGGTCCTTTTCCTGCAAGCGTGAATCTCGATTCTGAGCCAAATGAAGTGGGTGATGAGCCCTGTTTAATTGTGCAATCTACTGGCGTGCCGATGGTCGTAGGTGGGCAACGACAGAAAAGTATAGAGTTACTTCTCTCTCAGCATCAACTTGATTTGATCATAAGTGATGATGGTTTGCAACATTGGGCACTTGATCGTCAATTAGAATGGATTGTGCTGGATAACAATCGTGGTTTGGGCAATCAGAAACTGTTGCCAGAAGGCTTTTTGCGTGAGCCAGTAGCACGGTTATGCAGTGGTACAGTAATTGAGCATGCTGAACAACCAAGTTCAGATCTGTATATGCAATTACAAGTCGCAGCGCCGTACTTGTTAAATCCAGTCGAAGATCAAGTTGAATATTTTGCCACTGATTTGAATTATTATGCGGTCGTAGGTATTGGGTTCCCGCAACGGTTTTATAAAACCCTTGAAAGTATGGGCTTAAAGCATTTTCAGTGTCATGAATTTCCTGATCATTATGATTATCAGATTGATGATTTACAATTTGAAGATTCAAATCCAATCATCACCACTGAAAAAGATGCTGTGAAACTCCTCCCTTTGTTAAAACAACATCCAGAATTTAGTCGTGAAATTTGGGTGGTTCCTGTTGAAGCAGCTTTATCATCAGCTTGTTATGATTTGCTGGATCAACAGCTTGCAAAACTTGGTATCGTAAACACATAAGGAATATCCATGAAACATATTGTAATACCTGCTCGCTTTGCAAGTTCGCGTTTACCTGGAAAACCACTCCTTAAAATACACGGGCGTGAAATGATTTTACGTGTGGTAGATCAGGCGCGAAAAGTGACTGGGTTTGATGATTTATGTGTTGCTACTGACGATCAAAGAATTGTTGATCTTTGTAAGGCAGAACAAATTGATGTTGTGTTGACCAGTGCAGAACACCCTTCTGGAACCGACCGATTGAGTGAAGTTGCACGAATCAAAGGTTGGGCGAGTGAAGATATTATTGTAAATGTGCAAGGTGATGAACCATTATTGCCTGCATCTTTAGTCCAACAGGTTGCTTCTTTGTTAGAGCAAAAGCCTGAATGTTCAATGTCCACTTTGTGTGAAGTGATCCAAGAATTAGAAGAGTTTAAACGCGATAGTATTGTCAAAGTCGTCATGAGTAAGTTCAATGAAGCGCTTTATTTCAGTCGTGCAACCATTCCATATGATCGTGATGGATCAAAGCAACAACCTCAGATACTACATCGAAAAGCCTACCGACATCTTGGTTTATATGCCTATCGAGTGAAGTTGCTACAAGAGTACGTGACATGGGATCAGGGAGATCTCGAGGTTTTAGAAAGCCTTGAGCAACTGCGTGTTTTAGAAAATGGTCATCGAATCGCAATTGATGTGGCAGAGATGAGCTTACCACCAGGTGTGGATACGCAACAAGATTTAGACCGTCTTAATGCAATGCCTATTTCTCATTTCCAATAGTATAGATTAGTCAATGACTCAGACTCAGCATGTTTATCCTTGGCAACTTAATGTATGGAGCACACTGACTCAGCGGTTTCCTCAAGTTGGTCATGGATTACTTTTTTATGGCAAAAAAGGCTGTGGTAAAGAAGCTTTTACCCAGCAATTTGTTACTTGGCTGCTATGTTTAGATAAGCAGCCAAATCAAGCTTGTGGTCAGTGTACGAGTTGTTTGTGGCTAAAATCAGATACTCATCCAAATTATGTTTACGTCACGACGGATGAGGACAACAAGAAACAAAACGCTAAAATTAAAATTGAAAAAATTCGTGAATTACAGCCATTCGTGCAACAAACCGTCGATGGTTGGCGGGTTATTGTGATTGAACCGGCGGAAGCGCTCAATACCGCATCGTCAAATGCTTTATTGAAAACACTTGAAGAACCAGGTGAGCGTGTTGTGATTATTCTTTTGGCGGATCATTATTTAAAATTACCAGCCACTATACGAAGTCGCCTACAACATTACGCCTTAGATCGGTTGTCTGATGATCAAGCCAATGCGTATTTGAATGAGCACTTGAATGCGGAGCAGCAGACTTTGGGCACACTGTTGCTTAACCTGTCGAATGGTATGCCTTTAGCTGCTATTGAGTTGGCCTCAAGTGAATGGTTAACTCTGCGAAGTGAGTTTATAAATGATTGGTATCATTTAGTCAGTCAAAAAAATATGCCAATGCAGTACGCTTCTAAATGGAATAAGCAACTCAACTTTTCCGAGTTGATTGTTATGTTTGAGTACTTATTAGCTGATCTTGTTGCCTATAAAATGGAACAAAATGTAAAAAATAGCGATTTAGACTTTAGTTTGTTGGCTGAGCAATATCAATTAGAGCAATTATTTGATATTTATAATGATGTGCATCAAGCAAAACAAATGGTTGAGCAGAATGTTCAATCAAATTTAATTGTTGATCAGCTTTTTATAAAATTAATGAATGTTCAATAATCATGTTTGAATACAGGGGATAGAGATGCAGCCACGTCCGGGCGGTTTATTACAAGTCAATATTAATGATCGCGAAACTCTGCAATCCAGTTATATGCCTTTTGTTGATGGTGGTGGATTATTTATTCCAACCAAACATCCAGTCAAAATGGGTGAAGAAATTTTTATCTTGGCAACACTTCCTAATCAAACCCAAAAAATACCAATTACGGGTAAGGTGATTTGGATTTCCTATAAGCAATCGGGCATTAAACCACAAGGTTTTGGATTGCAGTTAACTGGAGATAAAGGAGCCTATTACAAAATGGAAGCAGAAAAAATACTCGCTGGAAGTATGTCAACAGCACGCGCAAGCTTTACAATGTAGGCTCTGACTTAAAAAATTAAAAGGTGTCCTTGTGTTTGTAGATACACACTGTCATTTAAACATGCTCAATCTTGAACCTTACGAGGGAAATATCGATTTAGCAATTCAGCAAGCGATTGATGCTGGTGTCACAAAAATGATGGGGATATCGGTTGATTTAGATGATCATATTATTCTGTCAGAAATTGCAGCTCGACACGAAGGAGTAGGCTACAGTGTTGGGGTGCATCCATGTGAAGATCCAGCAGTCATGCAGCGTGCTACTGTTGAAATTTTGGTTGAATTGGCGAGTAAAGATAAGGTCTGGGCAATTGGTGAAACGGGTCTAGATTATTATCACAGTACTGAATTTGTTAAAGAACAAAAAGAATGTTTTGCACGACATATTCAAGCTTCACAGATGGTGAAAAAGCCAGTGGTTGTACACACACGCTCATCTAAAAACGATACGATAGATATTATAAGAGCTGAAAAGTCGACACACGGAATTTTGCATTGTTTTACTGAGGATTGGGATACGGCAAAAGCGGTTCTAGATTGTGGTTATTACATTTCATTTTCAGGAATAGTATCGTTTAAAAATGCTCAGGATTTACGTGATGTGGCCAAGCAAGTTCCATTAGATCGACTATTAATTGAGACTGATAGCCCTTATTTAGCACCAATGCCATATAGAGGAAAGTCTAATGAACCAAAGTATGTCCCATATGTAGCCAAAGCATTAAGTGATGTATATGATAAGTCAGTCGAGGAGATTGCCTTTATTACAACGCAAAATTTCGAGAATCTTCTACGAATGCAGTAAAAATTTAATACGGAAAATAGAAAGAAGAGAGTTTATAGAGTGAAGATGGATCGTCAGGCTCAGTTTAGAGCGAGAGAAGCATTAATATTTCAGGTCGCAGAACAACTTCTTTTGGAAAACGGCGAAGCGGGCATGACATTGGATGCATTGGCCGCTGAGTTAGATTTAGCAAAAGGAACACTCTATAAGCACTTCCAAAGTAAAGATGAATTGTACATGTTGCTTATTATTCGTAATGAGCGCATGTTATTAGAAATGGTTCGAGATACTGAAAAAGGCTTTCCTGAACATTTAGCTTTTTTTATGTTGCACCATTTGCATCATCCAGAACGTACTGTACTCTTTCATCAAATTGAAGAGCGATTGTCTACAACCGGTCAAGGTATTAATCATTTATTTAATGAAATGTATCAGATCCGCAAAAGTAGACTCAGAATTATCATTCGTATGACAGAAAATCATCTAGCATCCATTCAAAGTAAGATGAGTTCTCGGGATTATCTAGCATCCATTTGGTCGATTACTCATGGTGGTGCTGCGATATTAAATTCGAGTTTCTATCAACGCTATTTAGGCTGTCGAGATACGTTAAGGGTTGCTTTAATTGATCAAGCGTTGATGATGCCTAAACAGATTAATTTGACAGAATCAGTGGCCTAATATGCAATCTCTAGATCACCGTCAAGGCGGATTTACTTTAATCGAATTGATGGTGGTCATTGTGATCATCAGCATCATGGCGGCATTGGTGGTGATGAATATTGGTGGGATTGATCAACGTAAGGCAATGCAAGCTAGAGAAGCTTTAATATTAGATTTAAAACGTATTCAACGAGAGGCTGTTGATCAATCGTTAGTGGTTGCATTGGTGCCACAATGGAATGGTGATCAGTTTCGCTATACATTTCAAAAATATAATGATTTAACTCGTCCTGAGCAGACGCTTGTATCGAACAATAATCGTCAACCTTCCACTTGGGTTGAAATGCCAGAGTTTTCTGCGAGAGAGCTACCTGCTAAGGTTTCATTTCAGATCGAAAGTAGCGACTATAGTTTTGAAAATGCAACTAATGCAGACTTGATGAATAATAATGCACCGAAATTAATTTGGTTGGGCAATGGCGAGGTTAAACCTGTCACAATTCAAATGTATTATGAACAAAAAGCAATTGGTGATCTTATTCAAATAGATTACTTAGGTAAAATCGATGCGGGCGCTTAAAGGATTTACCTTGATTGAGGTTGTGGTGGCTTTGGCTATTTTCGCTGTAGCAGCAATGTCATTGACGAAGGTGGCTATGCAGTACACACAGGCGACTGCGAATGCAATTTTACGAACAAAAGCACAATTCGTCGCACAAAATGAAGTCGCTGCAATGCAAATTAGTGGTGAATGGTTAGAGGGAACTCAATCGAAGCAAATTACCTCTCAAGGGTTAAGTTGGCAAATTGATAAAAAATCAGAAGCGACTATTAGCCCAGATGTTCAGAAAATAGAAGTGCAAGTGAGTCTATATAACAATGATTTAGGTAAAGTTGAATCAGGTGTCACCACCATGGTGTTTTATAACTATCCTATCAGAGAGCAATCCAACTCATGATCAAGAGTAAACAACAAGGTTTTACCTTGGTAGAGCTTTTGGTTGCCATAGCCATCTTTGCAGTATTGTCTGCTTTAGGATGGAAAATTTTTGATTATTTAAATAAAGTCAAAGATCGCAATGCGGTGCATGAGCAGCAGCTTCTCAGTTTGCAAGATAGTTATTTACAAATGCAAAGAGATGCTTTGCAAATTGTACCGCTGACTGCAAATATCGCAGGACAAATCCAACCTGCATTTTTACTGGATGATCAGTCTTTACAATTTAGTAAGGCAGGGGTCACAGATCCGCTGAAACAGGGTTTGTCTCCATTTGAGAGAATAGAATATCGTTATAATGCACAAGATCGAAAAGTTTATCGTTTAAAGTATCCCAATCTGAATGTTCTTCAAACAACCCAACCTTTATCCAGTACGATCCTAGAGAATGTGGATGAGTTTCAAATCACAATTTTGAACCCGAATGAATTGAATTTGTGGCCGGATGCATCAACAATAAGTTCTAATGGTAATGATGCTCAAGATGGTGTTGCTCGACTATTGCCTAAAGGTATGCGAATTAGATTTAAGCAACAAGATGTTGAATACGAGTGGATTTTCAGTTTGCTTAATACTGACTATTTAAAACCGACATCTAGTCAATAATCATTAGGAAAATGCATGAAGCAGCAAAAAGGAATCGCCTTGATTACGATTTTAATGTTAGTCGCTTTGGCAACTATCATTGCTGCGACGATTGCCCATAGTCAATACAATACCAGTGAAAATACGGCCTATGTGATTCGTCAAAACCAAGCACTGTATTATGCAAAAAGTGCTGAAGCTTTTTTCTCAGAATTATTGGTTCAAGATGCTAAGTCCAATTCAAAATCAGATAATCTTCAAGAAACTTGGGCTCAACCGATGCCACCATTTCCAATTGATGGTGGTTATGTCGCAGGGCGAATTGTTGATGAAACGGGTAAGTTTAATTTAAACAGTTTGGTCAAAGATGATGGCGTGCCGAATGATAATGCGGTGAATTACTTTAAGGGATTATTAACAAAGCTTGGTTTGCCAGAAGAATTGAATGAAGCGGTAATTGATTGGCAAGATCAAGATGATTTGACGATTGGTGCGATGGGGGCAGAGAGTAATTATTATTTAAGTTTAACGCGTCCCTATTTGCCAGCGAATGGTCCTTTTCATAGCGTTGAAGAGTTGAAGCAAGTGCGAGGATTTGAAGGTGATAAGTTTTTATTGATAAAACCTTATGTTACAGCGATTCCTTTAAAAGAAATTAAAATTAATATTAATACAGCACCAGCGATGATTATTGCTGCTATAGACCCAAGTTTGGATGTGCAAAATGTGCAGCGTGATTTGGATCAGAAAAAAGCCAATGGTGAGTTTTTTGAGTCCGTAGATCAGCTCTGGGAACTCAACACTCTAAGTCAGTTAAGTGAAGAAGCAAAAAGCACAGCAAAAAATAATTTTGATGTTAAATCTGCATTCTATCGAGCAGATATTGAAATCATGCTATCTGATCGAAAGCGATATTTTTCGAGTTATCTGATGCGTGATGAAGATAAGGTTTATGTCTTCTCAAGAAGTTTGGCACCTCTTCAAACCAATTGATTAAATTGCTAAACTATTAATTTAAACAAATTGAATGATGGCTTTTTATTTTTTTTGTTTTTAATACGTTTTGCCAATTGCTTAAAACGTTAAAATTAATGATGAGTTGTGTGAATATGCACTATAATCATTTTAACCCATGATTTTTTATTGCTCTGACATATGTTAATTCGAAAATTATTTAAGTTTGAAAACGCGCATATTGTGCGAAATTGCACATCAGACCGCTGTAAGCGTTCAATTCATGGTCATAGCTATAAAGTCGAATTATTATTGAGAGCCTCAAAGCTAGACCATGGTCAAATGGTCTATGATTTTGGTTTGCTGAAAGGTGTGATCAAAGAACTTTATGATAGTTTTGATCATGCGATTTGTTTTTGGCAAGAAGATTCAGCTGAATATATTCAAGCATGTAAAACTTTTAGTGCGCGTTGGGTTTCATTACCCGTTTCACCTTCTGCTGAACAATTTTCTCGAATTTTCTTTTATTTGGCAGAACAAGTACTGAAATCAACTGTCACGCAAAATGGTGAAGGTGATGTTGAAGTCTATTCAGTGATCGTGCATGAAACTGACACAGGCTATGCGCAAAGTTTTGCTGAAGATATCGTAAATGAACAGATGGGCTTATTGGCGCTTGATCAAATCGTATTCTCAGAACAAATTCAAAATGAATGGTCTGATCCTAAAATGTACGAACAATTGAAACAAGGCTTAACTTTTAAGAACCCAAGTGTAGATTTACAAGTAAAACTTTAAAGCTGTGATTGATTTAGGGATGAACACAATGCAACTCACCGAACAAGAATTAAGTCAACTGAATCAAGTTCGGTTAGAGGATGGTTGGAAGTATGCTTTAGCAGAGTTTTTGCTCAGCGATAAAATGGATCAGCTGAAAGCTTTTCTCAAATCTGAATTACAGGCGAATAAGGTGATATACCCACCTAATTCTCTTATTTTTAATGCCTTCAACACCACACCCTTAGATCGTGTAAAGGTCGTGATTCTCGGTCAAGATCCTTATCACGGTCCAAATCAAGCACATGGATTGAGTTTTTCAGTGCAAAAGGGTGTTGCATTACCGCCGTCTTTGCGTAATATCTATCACGAACTCAGCACTGACCTTGGAATAGCGCCTGCCAAGTATGGTGATTTAACCCAATGGGCTGAAGAGGGTGTCTTGTTGCTGAACAGTGTATTGACTGTTGAAGCGGGCCAGCCGACTTCACACCAAAAGAAAGGTTGGGAAGATTTCACCGATGCTGCGATAGATGTTCTAAATGAGCAACGTGAAAAGATCGTTTTCATTCTTTGGGGTGCGTACGCGCATAAGAAAGGTCAACGAATTGACCAAAATAAGCATTTGGTCTTAAAAGCAGCACATCCATCACCATTGGCAGCAAACCGAGGTGGTTTTTTTGGGTGTAAAGTTTTTTCAAAAACAAATAATTATCTTAAACAAAATGGCATTGAGCCAATTAAATGGCAGCTGGAAGCATGACAATATCTCCTGAGACGAATCAATATCATCCTGACTTAATTGTTGAAGAAGCACAGAATGGATGGAGAGTGGTTCGATTAAATCGTCCAAAATCTTTACATGCACTTGATGAATCTATTGTGACGGCTTTATTGGCTGTTTTTGAAAAGTTTCATCATGATGATGCGGTTAAAGCGATCTGGTTTGATTCAACAACCCCTAAAGCTTTTTGTGCCGGTGGGGATGTACGCAAACTCCGTCAGTTGGTCATCAATAATGAGGTTGATGCGGCAAATAAATTTTTTGAACAAGAATACGCGCTAGATCTTTTGTTGCATGACTACGCTAAGCCGATTGTCGTTTGGGGAGAAGGTTATGTGATGGGTGGTGGGCTTGGTTTATTTATGGCTGCACCATTCAGACTCGTTACACCTTATTCGCGTCTTGCAATGCCAGAAGTAAATATTGGTTTATATCCAGATGTTGGTGCTAGTCGTTTCTTGGCAGATCGTGGCCCAATTGGTCTATTTACAGGTTTAACTGGATCGATCATGACTGCGGCAGGAGCTTATGGTATTGGCTGGGCGACTCATATTTGTGATGCTCAGCGCGATGTTGTTTTACAAAAGTTGATCAATATCGATTGGGATCATTATCCTGCTGGTGATTTTAGGGCATTAGATGACACTTTAAATAGTTTGCATCGACCAGTTTCTCCAGGGCCACTGCAAATCTCGTTAGACGTGATTCACAGTGTCTGTCGTGGTGCAAACTTTGAAAATGACTACGAAGCAATTATCGGTTTAAGTGATGCACGAAGTGATTGGCTAAGACAAGCGAGTGAAAATCTGGCAAAAGGATCACCAAGTACAGCTGCGATTACCTGGTTGTTATGGCAATGGGGGCGTCAAGTTCATCCTTGGCAAGAAGTATTTGAACTTGAAACTCAAATTTCTGATTGGAAAATTAGACATCCTGATTTTGTTGAAGGCGTACGTGCACGTTTAGTGGATAAAGATTTATCTCCTGAATGGACACCTGCAGAATCTATGTCCTTAAAAGGAATTTTAGGTGCGCACCCACCAGTTACAAATATCGAGAGCTGGAATAACTTGTTAAAACAGTACGGTATTATTTAATTTTGACTGAAATTCAATTTGATGCCGAAGATCTAAAATGGATGCAGCGTGCCTATGAGCAGGCTGCATTTGCAGCTCAACTGGGAGAAATCCCTGTTGGAGCTGTCATTGTGAGTCAAGGAAAAGTAATTGGTGAAGGATATAATCAACCCATCCTGAGTCATGACCCGACTGCTCATGCTGAAGTGGTCGCACTTCGCCAAGCATGTAATCAAATTCAGAACTATCGTCTACCAGAAGATGCAACCCTTTATGTAACCCTTGAGCCATGCACGATGTGTGTGGGGGCTTTAATTCATGCTCGAGTTCACCGTGTTGTATTTGGTACTTTAGAGCCGAAAGCGGGTTCTCTAGTCAGTGCGCGACAGCTATTGAATAATCAAGGTTATTACAACCATATATTTGAATTTGAAGGGGGCTGCATGCAATCAGCGTGTGCTCATCAACTTTCAGAATTTTTTAAATTCAGACGTGAACAAAAAAAACAACAGCGTGTACGACAAAAAATAGAAAATAATCAGGAATGATTGCTATTGTTGATTGTGGAAAAATTGACATAATGTATTGTCAGTATGAAGCGGACTCAATGAAAAGGAATAAAAATGAATTCAATCCAAGTTAAACAAGAATTTAACCAGCCTATAGATCGTGTATTTGAAGTTTTGTCAAAACATGCGACTTATAATGATGTATTTGCACCGATTCAGGTTGTACGCATTAAAGATGCAGCTGATCCGAGTCGTCCTGATGGGATTGGATCAATACGAAAAATGGGATTAGGCCCAATAAAGCCAATTCAAGAACAAATTACTGTACTAGAGCCAAATAAGCGTATTGAATACAAAATTATCAAGAATCCATTAATCAAACATCATCTTGGAATTATTGAATTTAAAGAGCTTTCAACAGCTAAAACTTTAGTCACATACACGATCGAATTACAGGCAAGAGCACCGTTTGTGAGCAAATTAATTCTTGCACAACTCAAACTTGCTATTACACTTGGTTTTAAGAAATTAGCAAAACGCCTTTAAGGCGAAGTTGGTAAAGTAATGACAATTCAAATTATCACGATCGATGGACCAAGCGGTTCAGGCAAAGGAACTTTGGCAGCAAAATTGGCACAGCATTACCAGTTTCACTTACTAGATTCTGGCGCTTTGTATCGTTTGTTGGGATTGTCATTACATCAGCTGAATTTAATTGATTCAATTCACAATCCAGATGTGTTGGTTAAATGCGTAGAAATAGCGACTCATCTCGATATTCAATTTGTTAGTGATCATTTAAAAACAAAAATTTTACTTAACGGGCATGATGTAACGGATGAAATTCGCACTGAAAAAGTCGGTGAGTTTGCATCCAAGGTTGCAGTTGTACCTGAATTAAGACAGGCATTATTCGAAAGACAACGTGCATTTGCTCAAGCACCAGGTCTTGTTGCCGATGGCCGTGATATGGCGACTTCAATCTTCCCAGAAGCCCAAGCAAAAATATATTTGACGGCTTCTGCTGAGTCGCGTGCTGAGCGACGTGTAAAGCAGTTGCAGGCCATGGGGCAAAATGTTAAAATAAGCGACATTTTATCTAATATCCAAGCACGTGATAAGCGTGATATGGAAAGAACCGTTGCGCCGCTTAAGCCGGCTGAAGGGGCTTACATTATCGATAGTTCAGATCTGGACATTGACGCTGTATTTAACCTGATGACCGCATATATTGATGCGCAATAAGATAAATTAATGAATATTAGTGGAAGCATAGCTTGATCAGTTCTATATGGACTATGTCGATACTTAACTAAACCGGCCTTGTCTGATCCAAGACCGCTGACTTTTCTAGGTATATCATGACCGAATCTTTTGCAGCCCTCTTTGAAGCAAGCGAATTAAACCTCAACGTTGAAAAGGGTGCAGTCATCCAAGGTATCGTTGTTAGCATCGATTCTGACTGGGTAACTGTAGATACTGGCCTTAAATCTGAAGGCGTAGTAGCTCGCTCTGAATTCTTAAACGAACAACGTGAACTTGAAGTTAACGTTGGTGACACAGTTGACGTAGTTGTTGAAGCGCTTGACAACGGTATGGGTCAAACAGTTTTATCACGTGAAAAAGCTAAACGTGCTGAAACTTGGACTAAACTTGAAAAAATCTTTGAAGACGGCGAGATCGTTACTGGTGTTATCTCTGGTAAGGTTAAAGGCGGTTTCACTGTTGACATCGGTCCAGTACGTGCGTTCTTACCAGGTTCTTTGGTAGACACTCGTCCTATCCGTGACACGACTCACCTTGAAGGTAAAGAGTTAGAATTCAAAGTTATCAAACTTGACGCTAAACGTAACAACGTTGTTGTATCACGTCGTGCAGTTATGGAAGCTGAATCTTCAGCTGACCGTGAAGCTCTTCTTTCTCAACTTGAAGAAGGTCAAACAGTTACTGGTACAATCAAAAACCTTACTGACTACGGTGCTTTCGTTGACCTTGGCGGTATTGATGGTCTTCTTCACATCACTGACATGGCTTGGAAACGTATCAAGCATCCATCAGAAGTTGTTGAAGTTGGTCAAGAAGTTACTGTTAAAGTACTTAAATTTGACAAAGAGCGTAACCGTGTATCATTAGGTCTTAAACAACTTGGTGAAGATCCATGGTTAGCGATCATGAACCGTTACCCTAAAGGTTCTATCGTTAAAGCGCGTGTAACTAACTTAACTGATTACGGTTGCTTCGCTGAAATCGCTGAAGGCGTTGAAGGCTTAGTACACGTTTCAGAAATGGACCACACAAACAAAAACATCCACCCATCTAAAGTTGTTCAGATTGGTGATGAAGTTGATGTTATGGTTCTTGAAGTTGATGAAGAGCGTCGTCGTATTTCTCTTGGTATCAAACAAACTCGTGCTAACCCATGGGAAGAGTTTGCTAAGGCTCACGACAAAGGTGAAAAAGTTTCAGGTACAATCAAGTCTATCACTGACTTCGGTATCTTCATCGGTTTACCAGGCGGTATCGATGGTCTAGTTCACTTATCTGACATTTCTTGGAATGAACAAGGCGAAGAAGCGATTCGTCGTTACAAGAAAGGTGACACTGTTGAAGCGGTTATCCTTTCTGTAGACGCTGAAGGCAACCGTATCAGCCTTGGTATCAAGCAAATGAACAGCGATCCGTTCAACGATTTCTTAGCTGCTAATGAACGTGGTGCTCTTGTTAAAGGTACTGTAGTTGCAGTTGATGCTCGTGGCGCAACAATTAAGTTGGCTGACGAAGTTGAAGCTTCTCTTAAAGCTTCAGAAATCAACCGTGACCGCGTTGAAGATGCAACTAAATTCTTAGAAGTTGGTCAAGAAGTTGAAGCTAAGATCATCAATGTTGATCGCAAATCACGCGCAATCAACTTGTCTATCAAAGCGAAAGACGAAGCTGAAGAGAAAGAAGCTGTTGCTAACTTGAAAACTGCTTCTGCAGGTCAAGACAACGGTCCTAAGACAATTGGTGATTTGATCAAAGCTCAAATGAACCACTAAGTCTTTCGTGTTCAATGTATTGTTAATGTAATTTAACTAATACTTTTTACACAAATACTGTAAACGGTAGCGTAGTATTGACTTACTGCGCTACCGTTTTGTATTTAAACAGGTTATTATCTCGCTATGCACAGAGTAGCTTGATAATTAAAGAGGTCGCAGATGACTACTGAAGCACTTAATAAGTCTGACTTAATAGAACGTATTTCTATCAAAAATCCTCATTTGGCTGAGCCATTGGTCGAAGAAGCTGTTAAAATTATGATCGATCAAATGATTGAGTCATTATCAGCTGATAACCGTATTGAAATTCGTGGGTTTGGAAGTTTTGCTTTACATCATCGCGAACCGCGAGTTGGACGTAATCCTAAAACAGGTAAGTCAGTTGAAGTGGCTGCTAAAGCTGTACCTCATTTCAAACCAGGTAAAGCACTAAGAGATGCTGTAAACGAATCAGCAGGAAAATAATAAATTACTCAGGGGTGGTTATGCGTTACGTATTAGTTGCACTGTTAGTTGTAATCTTCGGATATGCATTGGCATTGGTTCTGCAAAATGGTACAGAACTGACTGTTGATCTTCTATTTACTCAAGTACCGGCAATGAGATTAGGTTTATTGCTTTTGTTGACTTTGGCACTTGGGATCATCGTTGGATTATTACTCGGAGTTCAAGTTTTCCGTGTATTCCAAAATAGTTGGGAAATTAAGCGTCTTCGCAAAGATATTGAATATCTACGTAAAGAACAAATCCAAAATGCTCAGTTAGCTGCTGCTGAAGCTGCTGCAAATGTACGTCATGAAAAGACAGTACTAGATGTGCATTCAGATCCGCGTAACTCAAATCCGCTGTAATTTATAAATATTTAAAAAACCTCTAAAATTTATTTTAGAGGTTTTTTTTATTGAAAATAAACTGTTGAGTTTTAAACTGAGTTTTTAAAAGTTAATTTTGCAGCTTAAGTTGAACATCTTTATAATGACGCAACTTTAGATGGACGGAAGAACAACCTTGAGTATCATTGTTGCTTTAGATGCAAAAAGCCAATACGACGCATTGAAAATGGCTGAAAATTTGGATCCTAAACTTTGTCGTGTAAAAGTCGGTAAAGAACTTTTTACACATGAAGGTCCGACTGTTGTAAAAGCATTGCATGATCAGGGTTTTGAAGTATTTTTAGATTTAAAATTTCATGATATTCCAAATACGACAGCACAAGCCGTTTGCGCTGCTGCAGATCAAGGGGTATGGATGGTTAATGTTCACGCATCTGGTGGACGAAAAATGATGGAAACTTGTGTAGAAAGATTAAAAGCAGGTAACTATCAAACACAGTTGATTGCAGTAACCGTATTAACTTCAATGGGGCGAGAAGATCTACGTGATCTAGGTTTGGATATTGAGCCTTTTGAACATGTAAAACGTCTAGCGACTTTAACTCAAGAAAGTGGCTTGGATGGTGTTGTATGTTCTGCGCAAGAAGCAAAAATGTTACGTGAAACTTTAGGTCAGAACTTTGCTCTCGTCACTCCAGGAATTCGTCCGGAAGGTTCTGCAGCGGATGATCAAAAACGTATTGTTACACCTAAGCAAGCAATGTTAGATGGTTCTACACACTTGGTGATTGGCCGTCCGATTACTAAATCAGAAAATCCAAATCAAACTTTAAGAGACATTCTGGCTACTTTGTAATTTTTAAATTACAGTCTTTAAGTGTTTTAAAACGCCATGAAAATTCATGGCGTTTTTTTTAATTTTATGATGTATCAATAGTTAAAGTTATATTATCTCTAAAGGGAACTACTGACCATTATTGTTAGACTCAAGAAAGTTTTAAACAAGGTTTAGTAAGAAGCAGATACAATCCAAATAGAAAAAGTTGCTACTAAAAATATGGTAAAATCAGAGAGTTAAAAAGTTTTAACAAAAGAAGAAATTGCTAAAACTGCTGGTTGTCACGTTGTTACTGTTCATAGAGTATTAAAAGGATAAGGTATGGATAATTGTGTTACAGATGGCTGGGTAACATTTAAAGGATGGACACCATATATAGTCGCTTTAAGTATTTTTTAGTTTGGCATCTACAGAAAGGGCTTGAGGTTACAGCCAGTGAATGTAAAGCATATTGGGAAAGGCTTGACGATCTAGAAAGAATTTATAAAAACTTAGAAAAGAATGCAGACTTTAAAAGCGATAATTGTAAAGAATTTTATGGGAAACGAAAAAAATGGCAAGAGGTAAATTTATCTAGAACTAACTTGGTAAGAAAACTTACAAATAATGATAGTAAAGTTGTGGAAAGCACAGAGAAATTAATTGAAAAGTTTAAATCAGATAATTTTGTACATAACAAACTTCAACGATTTGGTGGTGATGAATCTAGACACGAAAGTGTTGGTTATAATCATGTGTTAAGTACTATTGCAGAAATTAAAGATAGCTTATTTCCATACATAAAATATAGATTTTTTATAACAACCTTTAGGCGCATCGTATCTCATATGTAAGAGTAACGGGGTGAATCTTGGACTCGGATTTACAAATTTATAATCTGATAAATAATTGAAGCCACAGCGATAAAGCAGAATAAGATTGTCATAGCTCTAACTCCTCAAACAATAATAATAGCTTTACAACCAACCCTAGACGCTATCGTGAACAACCATTCTTTTAAATTCTATCCTCCTCTGGGATAGTGTTAGAGAGAGGTTTGTTAGAAAATATCAATTTCCGCTCAAACTATGCCTAGAATCATCAATAAAAAAAATAAGCCCTCTAAAAAGAGGGCTTAAAATTAAAGATCATGCACGATTAGAGAATTGATTTTAAGCGTTTAACAACTTCTTTACATTGGTCTAAATCTGCTACGAGAGCAAGACGAACATGGTTTTTACCTGGGTTGCCTTGTTCAGTATCACGAGATAAATAACGACCCGGTAAAACTTTGATATGTGCTTTTTCCATCAGCATTTTGGCAAAAGTTTCATCATTATCGACCTTTAACCAATAATAGAAACCCGCATCAGGCTTTTTCAGTGGTAGCAAATGACCTAATTCTTGTTGGAATAAATCAAATTTAGCACGGTATTGTTTACGGTTTTCTTCAACATGTGCTTCATCATTCCATGCAGCAATCGATGCCAATTGATGCTGTACTGGCATTGCAGCACCGTGGTAAGTGCGGAATTTTAAATAAGGTTTTAATAGACTAGCATCACCTGCAACAAAGCCAGATCGCATACCTGGTAAATTAGAACGTTTAGACAGAGAGTGAAATACGATACAGTTTTTATAGTCATCACGACCTAATTCTGCACAAACGTCTAATAAGCCAACTGGTGCTTCATCAAACCATAGTTCTGAATAACATTCATCAGATGCGATGACAAAATTGTATTGATCAGAGAGCGCAATTAATTTTTTGAACTGTTCTTTTGAAAGCACAGCACCTGTCGGATTTCCGGGGGTGCAGACAAAGAGCAAAACTGTCTTCTCCCATACTTCCGCAGGGACAGCATCGAAGTCGCCAAGGTAACCATTTTCTTCAGTACAGTTGATGAAATAGGGTTGAGCGCCAGCGAGTAAAGCTGCACCTTCGTAAATTTGATAAAAGGGATTCGGCATAACTACATAAGGCGCTTCATCACGATTGATCAGCGCTTGTACGAATGAGAAAATTCCTTCACGTGTGCCAGTCACAGGTAAAATATGATCTTCTGCGCTAATAGCATTTAATTTGAAACGGCGTGTGAGCCATTGCGAAATACTTTCACGTAATTCTGGTAAGCCTTTACTGTTTGGGTATGTCGAAAGATGATTGAAGTTATCGACAATAGCTTGTTTTACGAATTCAGGTGCAGGATGTTTTGGCTCACCAATTGACAATGGAATTAACGGAAGATTTGCAGGTTTTACATCCTGAAAAAGTTTATTCAACTTTTCAAATGGATAAGGATGTAATAGGTTTAAACTAGAGTTCATGAAACAGTTACCGTCGGGTTAAATCTAAATTTTAATGATGATTACAGACCTGATTTGAAGCCTCATCTAATGCTGCTTTTAATTGTTCAGCAAAAGCCTGAGCTTCAGTTAAATTCATAGGTTCGCCATTCTTTTTGGTTACAAAGAAAATATCTTCTGCGCGCTCACCCAAGGTGGCGATTTTCGCGGAATGGATATCGAGACCTTGCATCATAAATAAGCCACCGATACGGGCAAGTAATCCAGGCTGATCGAGGGTAGAGATCTCGACCATATTTTGCTGTAGCGCCTCGTTCAAAGTAATATCAATTGTGTTTTCGATATCAAAATGACGAAGTTGGCGTGGAATACGGCGTTGCATTAAACCTGGATAATTTTGTGAATCTGTTAATGCGTGCACCAATGATTCTTTTACCGTATTTTCACGTTCTGGATCTGTCACTAATGTGCCAAAACGATCAAGCACCACGTAGGTGTCTAAGCTAAAGGATTTAGTTGCTGTAATAATGCGTGCATCTTGTACATCTAGATTCATACGATCTAGAACTGCAACAGTGGTTGCAAAAAGATTAGGTTGATCTTGAGTGTAAATAAAAATCTGCACAGCATCTTGCGCTGATTTACGGTGCGCGCGCATCATCACCAATGGTGCTGAATTATCACCATGATCTAGGATTGCACGTGTATGCCATGCGACTTCATCTGCAGTTTCTTTGAGGAAGTATTCGTCACCAAGTTCTTGCCAAACTTTTTCAACGGCTTCTAAAGCATAATCATTGACAAGTAATTCACTTGCAGCAAATTTGGTATCTTCGATCAGCATTTGGTAATCGACAGGACGACCCAAACCACTACGAATAACGTCACGAGCATTGGTATATAACTGACGCATGAGCGATGCGCGCCATGTGTTCCAAAGCTTAGGATTGGTTGCGTTAATGTCAGCCACTGTAAGCGTATACAGATAGTCTAAGTGTTCCATATCACCGAGCTTCTCGGCAAAATCTTTTACAACATCTGGATCAGAAATATCTTTTTTCTGCGCAGTCATCGACATCAATAGATGATTTTGGATCAACCACGCAACAAGATTACACTCACGCTCAGTAAAACCGTGCTTGCTACAGAACTCAATGGCATCAACCGCGCCCAATTCACTATGGTCTCCACCACGGCCTTTGGCGATATCATGGAACAAAGCAGCGAGGAATACGATGTCTCGGCGCACCAGACGCTGGAATACCGAACTTACGACAGGAAAATCTTTAGCAAATTCGGGTGCTTTAAAACGATTTAAATTACGTAAGAGTAGGAGCGTATGTGCATCTACAGTATAGATATGGAATAAATCGTATTGCATAAGGCCCATGATTTGCCCAAATGCAGGAATATAGTTGCCGAGTACACTATAACGTTTCATCGCAAGCAATGTTTCATATAAGTTATTTGGTGACCGGATGATCGCCATAAACAAGGCTTGATTAACTGGATTGTCTCTATACGCTTGATCAATGCGTTTTGCAGCTAAAGTAAGCAATCGAAGTGTACGAGCTCGAATACCATCAATATCAGGGCGATTTGCTAGGATATAGAAAATCTCAAGGATGGCTGTAGGCTTCTCTGCAAAAATTTTATGGTGTTGAACTGCGAGTTTACCATCCACCAATTTGAAGTTTTCATTCACTTCTTCAATTTTACGCTCATAGTTGGGTAAGCGAGGCGTGATGACAGACTCATTAAAATAGGCGAGTAGCATTTCATTCAGGGTTGAAACCTGCTGAGCTGCTCGATAGTAGCGTTTCATGAACTGTTCAATTGGATAATTGATATGTTCACCTTCGACTTTGTGGTAACCAAATTTTGCTGCGATATCGCGTTGGTAATCAAACAATAGTCGGTTTTCATCACGCTTAGTTAAGCGGTGTAAATGATGACGAATTTCCCAGAGAAAATTCTCAGCATCTTCGAGAACCCCAAGTTCAAACTCAGAAATGAAACCTAAATGTACAAGATCGTATATACGATTTACTCGGAAATGCCGTTTTGCAATCCAACCAATTTGGTTAATGTCTCGAATGCCGCCCGGTGCATTTTTGATATCAGGTTCTAAATTACTTTCAGTGTTGTTGTGCTGAGCGTAGCGTTTGGCTTGTTCTTCCATCTTGGCATCAAAGAAGGTTTTATCCGTCCAAGTTTGTGAAACAACACGACGAGGCCATTTCGCTAAGTGTTCATTGCCAATAATTAAACGAGACTCAATGAGAGATGTAGCTACCGTTAAGTCATTCATGGCCTGTTCAAAGCACTGTTGAATGGTTCTTACACTTACGCCAGGTTTAAAATTTCCAACATCCCATAGAGAGGAAATAAAAATGGTAATGGCATTTTCTTGTTCTTGTGTAAGATCATCTTCTGAAAGGATCAGAATGTCGACATCAGAGTAGGGCATCATTTCACGACGACCATAACCTCCTACAGCGAACAAACCTAGATCGGTTTGATCTAACTCAGCATGTTGCCAAAGGAATTTAAGCGCCTCATCAATCAGATTTGATCGAGTGAGAATAATCTCACGTATCGCCTTACCATTTTCAAACTCATGTTGTAATTGATTTTCAACATCTGAGCGCCATTGATTAATTGCCTTGATGTCGTGATTACTCGAAACATAGTTTGCTAATGGAGACGTATTGATCATGAAATGATGGCCTACCTAATGAATTATTTGTTTTGATTTACAATTACTTTTGAAGCGGCTTCAGACGCTAATTCGCGTGCTAAGTCAGTTGTTTCAGCACGTGCAGTTGCAACCCCCATACGGCGACGTTTAAAGCCTTCAGGTTTACCAAAAAGTCGTAAATCGACATTAGGGTTTTGCATAGCAAGATTTAAGCCAGAAAATGACAAATTCGTATCATCAACACCTGCATAGATCACAGCGCTTGCAGCAACACTGTGACGTTGCGTATTTACTGGAAGACCTAAAATCGCACGGGCATGAAGTTCAAATTCACTTTGATATTGAGATGCAAGTGTGACTAATCCAGTGTCATGTGGACGAGGAGAAACTTCACTGAACCAAACTTGATCACCTTTAATAAATAATTCCACACCAAAAATACCGCAACCGCCTAGTGCTACTGTGACTTTATTGGCAATACGTTTTGCTTCACCAAGGGCAGCTGTGCTCATAGGTTGAGGTTGCCAGCTTTCTACATAGTCACCTGCATCTTGACGGTGTCCAATAGGATCGCAGAAGTGCGTTTCGATTTCTCCTGTTTCAGGATTTTTTGCCCGTACTGTGAGTAATGTAATTTCGAAATCAAAATCAATTTGCGATTCTACGATGACAGTGCCTTGATTGACACGACCACCTGTTTGAGCATATTCCCAAGCCGCGTCGACTTCATCAAAAGATTTTACGCGTGACTGTCCTTTACCTGATGATGACATCACAGGTTTTACAAAATTTGGATAGCCAATATCATCACATGCTGCACGGAATGATTCCAAACTATTGGCAAAACGATAAGCCGAGGTTGGTAGCCCTAGTTCCTCAGCTGCGAGGCGACGAATTCCTTCACGATTCATGGTGAGATTGACGGCTTTCGCAGAGGGAATAACTACGGCAGTTTTAGAATCTTCGATTTCCACTAAGACTTCAGTGGCAATGGCTTCAATCTCGGGAACAATTAAATGAGGTTGAACTTGTTCAATCAGTTTTTTTAATTCTTTTGGATCCGCCATATTCAATGTGTAGGAGTGATGAGCAACTTGCATGGCAGGTGCATTGTCATAGCGATCTGCCGCATGTACTTCTACACCTAATCGTTGTAATGATATTACCACCTCTTTACCCAACTCACCTGAACCCAATAATAGAACTTTAAACGCCGAAGATTGAAGTGGAGTACCGAGTGTAATAAGCATTTGATTCATCCGTGCTTGATATTATGGACTTTTAGCATATCAGAACTAAAACCTCTTGAGAGCGATGAATACAAGAAAAAGCAAGAAATTATTTTGATATCGTTTAATTTTTTTATTGATAAAAATTTATAAGCCTTATCCGAGGATCAGGCTTATAAATTTAGAATCTGAATGAATAATACGCGAGAAATGTTTTAAAGTGGGAAATAGGTATACACCAAACCGTATGTGAGTGCCGCTGTGAGTGTTGCAGGTACAATCTGTTTAAATTTGAAATACAAACCCGAGAGCACAATAAAACCAATTAACATGGCAACGCTCTTATTGGGTGTTTCTAAGAGCGGCGGTAAAGTCGCGACCACGAGCATTGAACTGATTGCTGCAATACCGATAGATCCAAGGGCGATTTTAAGCCAAAGAGCACCGCGTTTCTGGCGACCTTGTTGTAGTTTCTGAATCACAAAAAAAGGACCAAAGCGTGAGGCGAAATTCGCGATGCCGACCAGAATACCGACACAAATAATTTCTAGATTCATGATTGTTCACCTGTGTGCAAAGGATCATGTTGCTTCAGTACATAATGTTTAAACAAACCAGCCAAAATACCAGAGCTTATGCCAATGAATATCGCTGCAGATAAATCGATAAAGTAACAGGCAATAGCAGAAACAATAATGGTGATGGTCACGACAAAGGTATGTTTTTTCTCAAATGCAGCTAGTAAGAAGCTCAAGAAAAGTGCAGGTAATAGAAAGTCGAGCGCTGCCTGCAAAAATTGGGGGAGATGACTGACTTGATCTGCAAATAAGCCCCCGAGAAAAGATCCGAGTGCCCAAGACAACCAGCTAAACAGACTGAGACCTAACATCCAAGATTCAGACCATTCTTGACGGCGTTGCGACAGTTTAATCATGCCTGATGCAAAGACTTCGTCGGTCAAGCCCCATGACCAAATTGCAGTTTTTTTCAGATTGAGTTTATCTTGAATTAAGTTTTGTAAAGCAGGACCATATAACAAATGTCGAATATCAAGCGCTATTACAGTTAAGGCTGTCATCCAGATGGAAGTGCCACTGCCGAGTAAGGCAACCACCAAAAATTGACTGGCACCTGCATACATCGAACAGGATAAAAATAATGCTTCCCACGCCGTAAATCCAAATTGAGTTGCCGATACACCAAACGCGAATGAAACAGGCAAATAGGTGAAAATGATGGCTTGACTGTCTTTGGCACCTTGCCAAAAACCTGCCGGTGTCATGTGTGGGGAGCTTGATTGGGTCACGATAAACCTAATTGGAGATTGGAACAAAAGGTATAAAACGAGATTGAGTATTCTACCCGAATTTACTAGCATAGTGCCGAATAGTTTATTAGAGCGATGTCATGTTTGCGATTCAATCTCCCTTTAAATTAGCTGCATTGACTACATTCCTCATCTTCACTTTATCCGGTTGTGGTGGTCAGGCAGAAACTGCCGATCAAAAGGTTGAAATTAAAGAAGCACCGAAGTTGACCAATGATGCAACTGAATATGCAAATCATGCTTGGCAATTGATTAATCAGGTTGATCCTATTCTGTATCAAGCCAATAAAGCGCTTATACCATCACAAGTACGCGAGCCTGTGCGTCAATTGGTGTTGGATTGGCGTATTAATGTCAAAATGACCGACTCAGTGACTGAAGGGAAATATGCGCTTTGTCGAAAAGCGCTAACAACCATAGATGCTTGGGCGCGTGCAATCGTGGAAAGTGAGGGGCAGCTCGCACAGCGTCAAGCCAATTATGAACGCGATAAAGCCCAGTGCAAAACTGCAATTGAGCAACCAGAATTAGGAAACACCAAGGCGTATACAAAATTATTTTAAGTGACCCTAGCAACCCCAATACAATGATTAATCCAGATTTTACTAAAGCTCTTCATCTTTAGTCGGTTAAGTTTGATCGGCTAAAGCTTTAAGTTGATTGAGATTAATCACCTCAATTTTTTTAAATGCAATTTTAATTGCGCCAATTTTTTCTAAATGTTGTAGTTCTTGATTAATGGTCTGTCTTGAGCAGACCAACATTTGTGCCAATTGTTCTTGAGATAGGTTGATGGTGTTTTTTTCAATTTCTTTGAGATTACCGTATCCATTTAAGATAAAGATTAATCTCTGGGCTAAGCGTTGAATAAGGGGTTGTGTTTGAATAGAGACTAACTCCATGAAAGCATAACGAAGTTTATGACTGACCAATTGGGCCAGATAAAACCAAAATTTTGGATATTGTTCTAAAATTAGATCAAGTCCTACACGGCTTATTTTGAGGATTTTGGATTTTTTACTGGTAATCGCATGATGAGAGCGGGGTTGTTGATCAATCAACGAAATTTCACCAAACCACATAATGGGATCTGCGATAACTGTCACCGCCTCACGACCTTCTACGTCAATATGTGCTAAACGAACAGCACCATCAATCACGGCATAAATGCCATCAAATTGATCAGCTTTAGAAAATATCAGTTGCTCTTTGCCATATTCAATGAGCTGAGCATGTTCGAGCATCAGCTGTTGTAGTTCATGATCAAACTGGCTAAACCACCAATTATTTTTTAAAAGATAAACGTATTGATTTAAAAGCAAAATTATCCCTTTTATGCTGTTTATTTGTCGTCTAGTCGACAACTTATTGGTTTACATTTATATATATTGAAGGAAATAGTCAGAAAAAGGAATGATAACATGACTCGTTTAGAGAGCTTGCTTGGACAATATGCAGCTTATCACCTAGATCGTAAAAACGTATTTTCGCATTTTATTGGAATTCCCTTGATTGTATTTTCGATCTTGTGTTTTGCAGCCAAAGCGCAATTTACAGTTGCTGGATATTCCATTGATCTTGCAATGTTATTGATCGTCGCATCAGTGATTTATTACTTGAGTTTGGATCTCATTTTTGGTGTGGTAATGGCAGTGCTATTTGCTTTAATTTATCAACCAGCCACACAAGTAGCAGCTTTAGCGACATCCTCTTGGGTATTGGTAAGTGCTGGATTTTTTATTGTGGGATGGATTATTCAATTTATTGGGCATTATTATGAAAAGAAAAAACCAGCTTTTGTGGATGATCTTGTTGGACTCGCTATAGGTCCTTTATTTGTCGTAGCAGAATTTATATTTCTTATTGGTTTACGTAAGAAACTGGAAGAGAAAGTATTGGTTCGAGCTAAACAATTACGCTATGACATGGACCATAAACACGTAAATCACTCGAGTACTTCAACTCAAAATCCATGATCTCATTCTTTTAAATAATCTTTGCAAAAAAAAACAGCCTTTCGGCTGTTTTTTAATAACTTAAACGTTGAAACGGAAATGTAAAACATCACCATCTTGAACGACATAAGTTTTACCTTCAAGACGCCATTTTCCAGCTTCTTTAGCGCCAGCTTCGCCGTTGTATTGAACAAAATCGTCATAGGCAATGCATTCTGCACGAATAAAGCCTTTCTCAAAATCAGTGTGAATCACACCAGCAGCTTGAGGAGCGGTCGCACCAATTTTTACAGTCCAAGCACGGACTTCTTGAACGCCTGCAGTGAAATAAGTCTGTAGGCCAAGTAAGCCATAACCTGCACGAATAACCACGTTAAGACCTGGTTCTTCCATGCCCATCGCTTCTAAGAATTCAGCACGCTCATCATCTTCAAGCAAAGAAATTTCAGCTTCGATTTGGTTGCAAAGTGGGACAACAATGGCATTTTCTTCTGCTGCTAATTTTTTAACAGCATCAAGGTGTGGATTGTTTTCAAAACCGTCTTCAGCAACGTTAGCAATATACATTGTTGGTTTAAGGGTTAATAAACCAAAGCCACGAACTAATTTGCGCTCGTCGTCATCAAGATCAGCTGCGCGAGCAGGGCGACCTTCATCAAGTAATGGCTGAATTTTTTCTAGTACAGCTTTTGTTGCAACAGCTTCTTTATCACCACCTTTCGCAGACTTTGCTAAACGTGTAACCGCTTTTGATACTGTTTCTAAATCTGCTAAAGCAAGCTCAGTGTTAATAGTTGCAATGTCATCAAGTGGGTCAATTTTGCCGTTCACGTGAATAACATTTTCGTCTTCAAAACAACGTACTACGTGTGCAATTGCATCAGTTTCACGAATGTTGGCTAAGAATTGGTTCCCTAAACCTTCACCTTTAGAAGCACCAGCAACTAAACCTGCGATGTCTACAAATTCCATTGTGGTTGGAATAACACGTTGAGGTTTAACAATAGCAGTTAATTTATCTAAACGTGGATCTGGAACAGGAACGATGCCGGTGTTTGGTTCAATGGTACAGAATGGGAAGTTTTCTGCAGCAATAGCAGCTTTCGTCAATGCATTGAAAAGTGTAGATTTACCAACGTTCGGCAAGCCGACAATACCGCAATTAAAACCCATGAAAAGACTCACAAAGTGTTATTTAAAAATTGTCGGTGATTTTACATCAAAGCCATGACAAAGTCAGGTCATGGCTTGGATGTTTCTCGAAAAGACAGATGAGACTCAATTGAATAGTGTGAATTAGATTTTACGTTTGTCCAAACTATGTGCCAATTGATCACCCAAAGCTTGAATCAGCATGACCAATACGACTAATACGATGATCACCGCCAACATAATTTGCATATCGAAGCGTTGGTAGCCATATCGGTAGGCGATGTCACCTAAACCACCCGCACCAATAGCACCCGCAATCGCAGAGGAATTGATCATGGTTACAAGCGTGACAGTAAAACCTGCAACAATACCAGGCAGTGCTTCTGGTAAAAGCACATGCCAAATAATTTGTTTGCGATTACAGCCCATGGCTTGTGCAGCTTCTATGAGTCCATGATCAACTTCTCGTAGACTGACTTCCGCAATACGTGCGAAAAAAGGTGTAGCCGCTATAGTTAAAGGTACAACCGCAGCCCATACCCCATAACTGGTCCCTACAATCAGTCGAGTGAAGGGAATGAGTGCCACCATTAAAATTAAGAAGGGAATAGAGCGCGTAATATTTACCACCCAACCCAAGGCATGATTGATTTTTTTTGATGGATAAATCCCATTTTCTGAGGTATTGACGAGGATTACAGCCATAGGCAATCCAATAAGAAGCGCTAAAAATGCAGAAATACCGACCATTAACAAAGTATCAATGGTACCCGTAATTAAAAGATCAATGAGCTGGTTGTGCATAGCCAAGCACCTCGATTTGTGATGTTTTATGGTGGAATTGCTTATGGAGTGAATGCACATCAACATCTAATTGAGGAATACCTACGATGAGTGAGCCAACCAGATGATGTTGAATAGTGTCTACATGGCTTTGATATAAATGCACAGGCAGTGCAATTTTAGAAAGTACATCATTTAAGTTGGGAGGATTTTTCAAATCAGTTGCATAGCTGATTTTCAAAATGGTATGCGTTAAATGTGTAGCTCGCTCTTGATGTAACTGGAATGGCAAATCTAGCTGTTCCAAATTGAGGAGTTCTTGCGTGATTTTCTGCTGGGGACGAGAGAAGACTGACCAAACTTGCCCTGATTCAACGATTTCACCTTGATCAATGACCACCACTTGATCGCAAATTTCACGAATCACCTGCATTTCATGTGTAATGAGAACGATGGTGAGTCCTAATTTTTGATTAATTTCTTTCAGTAAAGATAAAACAACAGATGTGCTTTCTGGATCAAGTGCCGATGTTGCCTCATCACACAATAGTATTTCCGGTTTACTGACCAATGCGCGGGCAATCCCAACTCGTTGTTTTTGTCCACCCGATAATTGTGATGGATAGTGATGATGCTTTTCAGCTAAACCGAATAGATTTAAAACCTCATCTACACGAGTTTGAATCTCAGCAGCAGGCACTTTTGCGATTTTCAATGGAAGCGCGACATTTTCCCAAACTGTTTTGGCAGATAGTAAATTAAAATGTTGAAAAATCATGCCAATACGCTGGCGTAGGACGATTAACTCATTGTGATTAAGTTGCCCTAGATCATGTTGATGTATATGAATACTACCATCAGAAATAGTTTCTAACCCATTTAAGGTGCGAATCAATGAGGATTTGCCCGCACCGCTTTTGCCGATAATGCCGAAAATTTTTCCTTCGGGAATATCCAAATTAATATTTTTGAGTGCGTGAACTTGTTTTCCTTGTACATCGTAATACTTATTTAAATGACGAATCGTAATGTGGGGTACTGCAAATTCAATGTGTGAACCAAAACTCACCATGATCATTCTCCTTATTTCCAGCCTTCAAACCACAAACCTTGTCCAAAGTCTTTGTCTAGAATCTGACGGACTTTTGCAGAGTTTTGGAAGGTTTCAACCACAGTTTTTAATTTTTCATCCTGATCTTGATAATCCCGACGCGTTACAAACAAAATCGCAAATTTTTTATTGATCGGATCTAATAACAGTGCAGATGTAGGATCAGCAACTTTTGCCATTTTCAAATAATGAGGAAAACCCATAATTAAGTCAGCTTCATTGTAAGCATGCGCGGTTTGCGGGCCTTCAACTTCAATAATCTTGAGTCTTTTAGGATTACTGATAATGTCTCGGGTGCTGGTGAGTTCATTATTAATATCTTTAACTTGAATTAAGCCTGCACGAGCCAGCAAATTTAAACCACGTGCCATGTTAACTGGATCATTTGGTACGACTACTTTTGCTTGATCAGGTATTTCCTGTAGGGATTGATATTTTTTTGAATAAAGTCCGACATGACTTCCTGAACCTTTCGCAAAAGGCACAAGGTCATAGCCTGTTTCACGCACTGCATTCGCTAGAAAAACACTTTGTTGAAAGAAATTAGCGTCAATATCACCATTTTGTACAGCGACATTGGGTGCTTGCCAGTCTGAAAACTCAATCAACTCGAGATGGATTCCTTGTGCTTTTACATCCTCAGCGACACTTTGCAGTAATTCAGCATAGGGTGGGCTAATGCCGATTTTAATCACTTTATCATTTGAGTTTTGACTGATATAACGATATCCCACTAAGGCCGCCAGTACTGCGACGACGACGACTGCAATTTGGATGAATTTAGATGATTGAGTTGAAGTAGACATGAACACTCCTTATTTCCAGCCTTTGAACCATAGTTTTTCACCAATATCCTCATTCAATGCTTGTTTAACTTTGTCTGAGCTTTGATAAATTTGGATAAATTTTTTCAGTTGAGCTGCTTTTTCAGGCTGAGTTTGTTCAAAGTCATCGCGAACAACAAATAAGATGGCATAAAGCGTGTTGTTAATTTCATCCAAAATTAAGGCATCATTTGGATCAATTGTTTGCGCTAAGCGTAGGTACATTGGATAGCTAAATACGAGGTCTGCATCATCTACGGCACGCGCAGTTTGCGGGCCTTCGACTTCAATAAAGTTTAATTTTTTTGGATTGGATTTAATATCTTTTAAGTTGGATAAGTGGTTGTTGGAATCCTTAAGTTGTATTAATCCAGCGTGTTGTAAGAGGAGTAGGGCGCGACCCTGATTCACAGGATCATTTGGCAGTACAACTCGAGCGCCATTTTTAACTTCACTAATCGCTTTATATTTTTTTGAATATAAACCGACATGGGTTCCTGAGCCGATGCCCAAGGGTTTGAGCTTAAAGTTGGTTTCTTTTAACGCATTATTCAAGAAAGGTTGATGCTGAAAATAATTTGCATCAATATCCCCATGATTTAGGGTGATGTTGGGTGTATTCCAATCTGAAAATTCTACCAAACGTACATGAATGCCTTGAGCCTTTGCTTCTTCAATTGCGGCTTGAAGTGGTTTTGCAAATGGTGGGCTAATGCCAATCACAATTTCTTGTTGATCATTTTTTTTCAATAAGGACCATGCAAACGCTGCAATCACAATAATGGCGATTGCAACGCCGATCCATTTAAGTCGAGAAGACTGAGCTTGTGCCATAGAAAGACCCCTAAATATTAAAAACTTAAGCTGAATGTTGGTGTATAGGATTTAAATTTGATTGTTGTATATCTTGTGTTGAGCTTGGACATCGGAAATGATGTGCAGGATGTGAAAGTGGTAAATGATCTCCCGCATTGAATAGCTTGTGCCTTAAGCTACCCTCAGCATAGGCGGTCTTATAGCGACCACGTTGTTGGAGTTCAGGAATGACATAACGAATAAAATCTTGATGTGACTCTGGAGCGACTGTACGGGCAAGGTTAAAACCATCTAATCCAGAAATATCAATGAATTCGATTAGCTGTTGAGCAACTGTTGCTCCACTGCCAACAAATAAGGGATAACGTCCACCGAGTACATGCTGAGCTTTTAAATCTGCCAAAGTGACTTTGTTTTCCTTAAAGCGCTCATTTACAGAAACGATGCTGTTGGTTTTTTTATATGGAATAGCATCCTCATCTTTTAGATGACCTAAGTCTGTTCCGATTGAGCTTGAAAAATGCGCAATCCCTGCTTCAGGACTTGCATATTGAATATAGTCCTGCAGTTTTTCTTGCGCTTGTTGATCTGTTTCAGCAGTAACGACAGTGATACCCGCAAATAATTTAATTGCTGTACCATCACGACCGTGTGAATGGGCTAATTGGCGAATCTTTTGTGTTTGCGACGCAATTTTTTCAGCAGTATCTCCACCAATAAACATGGCTTCTGCATGCCGAGTGGCAAACTGTAGTCCTTTAGGTGATGCTCCTGCTTGATATAGCACAGGTGTACGTTGCACTGAAGGCGAGACTTGGAAGACGCCGTGACTGTTATAGAACTGTCCTTGATGGTGGATCGTATGTACTTTAGTCGGATCGGTAAAAATGCGATTGAGCTTATCTTGGATGACAGCATCATTTTCCCAAGAGCCTTCCCAAAATTTGTAGCAGAGTTCTAAAAATTCTTCAGCTTGTTCATAACGTAAATCATGATCTTTCAGTCCTTGCTGACCGACCAATCGCGCTGCGCTATCCAAATAGCCTGTGACGATATTCCATCCCAAACGTCCTTGGGTCAGATGATCCAGACTCGCGAAGCGACGAGCAAATTGATAAGGAGATTCATAACTTAAGTTCACTGTAATACCGAAACCCAAATGCTGTGTGACGGCTGCCATTGCAGACACCAGCGTGCTTGGATCATGGCTCGGCAGTTGAATCGATTCTTTCAAGGTTAGATCAATGCCATTTTGATAGACATCGTAAACGCCAGTAATATCGGCAATGAATAATCCATCGAAAAGACCTTTCTCTAAAGTTTGAGCGAGTTCTGTCCAATAACTTAATTCATTAAATCGGTAGGATTGATCACGTGGGTGTGTCCAAAGCCCATGGTTGATATGACCTACACAATTTATATCAAATGCATTGAACAGGATCTGTTTTTGAGGTTTCGATTGAATTTTTGTCATTACAGCGTACCTCGTCTTGGGGGGAATACGCCGTTTAAAACATAATTGGCTATGAAGAAATATTTCCAACGCGCTGGATCATGCAAGGTGTGAACACGTGCGTTTCTCCAGTATCGGTCAAGATTATCTTGTCGTTGACTTCCACGACTACCAGCCAGTTCAATCAGTTTTGACGAGACTTTTAGTGCAGTCTCGGTACTGTGTGCACGTGCTTTAGCCACTTGAATAGAAGCATGTGCAACTGAATGTTCTGAAGGGGAGACTTTGGCATCTTGAACCGCTTGCGCTGCTTGTTTTAGTAGTAACTCGGTGGCCTTGACGTCTGTTGCAATTCGACCAATTTCGTATAGTGTCAAAGGGTCTTGAGTGGCATGTTCAACTTTTGCATCTATCCAAGGGCGTGCTTGACGAACGCGTATTAATGTTTCTTCAAAAGCAGCTCGAGCAATGCCTGTTTCAATTGAGGCATGAATAATTTGTGCAAATGGACCTGAAATGGTGGCAGTTGAATAAGCCAAATCAAAAGGGACTATATCCTCTGGGTCAATCTGTACATTTTCAAATTTAACAGTCCCACTGCCTGTGGTACGTTGACCAAATCCACTCCAGTCATCTAATAGGCTTAAGCCTTCGCTATCATATGGAACAATGACTAGAAACGGGCGCTCTTGTTCATCACTAGCAAGGGTTGGAATACGGTGAGCGAATAGACTGCCAGTGCAATAAAATTTTTCTCCATTGAGGACATAACCATTTTCGACTTGTCTTAAAGAGGTATGGCGTTGTGCTGCATTTTTAGTTTTAAACTCAGCCAAGGCATTTCCAAAGCGAGCACCTTGTAAAACTTCAGTAAATAAACGTCTTTTTTGAGCCTCAGACCCAGTATTCCTCAAAATTTCAAGTGCATAGAAATGATTTTGTGGAATTTGTCCGATAGAGCCATCAACACCACTCATTAATGCGATGATTTTTGTCAGTGTATGAATAGAAACATCGGCACCGCCATATTGTTGAGGTACTGTAATGGCCCATAAGCCAGATTGACTGTACGCTTCGATTTCTTCATGAGGAAGCTCACGATTTAAATCTCGTTCAGATGTACGGTACTTAAACTTTTCTGCAAGTTCGTGTGCGACTTTTAATGCTTCTTCATCAGAGCGAATAATATGCGCTGGTCTATAACTGCCTGATTCTTGGATCTCTAAAGCTTGTAAAGATGACATGATGACTCCTTAAATCCAGGCATGACGTGCAGGAAAAGTATGGTTTAAGTAATACGAACCCAGCGCGTGAAGTTTCCAGCGAATAGGATCATGAAGGGTATGTACACGTGCATTTCGCCAGTGTTGATCAAAATTATGGACATTGAGGCTGGCGCGACTTCCTCCGAGCTCAATCAACTTCTCTGAGATATGTAGTGCAGCATCATTGGCATAGACTTTAGCTTCAGCAACTTTGATCGAAGCTTCAGCAATCTGTTCATCGGAGATTTGTTCAACCACACTGAGTGAATCTAAATAATCAGCTGCTTCATCAAGCAAAAGAATGGCGGCATCTAACAAAACATTAGCTTTGCCAGCTTCTTGTAAGGTGAAATGCTCATCACTGGCACGTTCAACTTGTGCATCCACAATTGGGCGTGCTTTACGGATCGCAAACAACATGTCCTCAAACGCTGCTTCAGCAATACCAACATCGATAGCCACTTGCATCAGCTGTGAAAACGCACCTCTAAAATTAGGGACGTCCAATAATTTTCTTTCATCAAAAATCAGTAATGGATCAACTTCAACATGATCTAAAATCACTGTGCCACTTGAAGTGGTACGTTGACCAAATCCATCCCAGTCATTGATCACTTCGACACCAGTGGATTCACGGTTCACTAAAACTAAAACCACGTGACCTTCAGGGTGTATGGCTTTGATGGCTAACCAATGTGCAAATGAACTGCCTGTAGAATAGAATTTTTTTCCTGAAACTCGATATTTCCCATCCTCCAAAACAAGGTGTGTGTCTAAAGTCTTGGTATCTTTGGTATGTCGTTCTGGCCCCCCATTGGCAAGACGCTTACCTTTTAAAATTTCGTTGAAAATAAATTGCTTTTGTTCATCGCTTCCCATGATGTTGATCATATTGAGCAATGCAATTTGATTTTGTGGAATTTGCCCTAAACTTGAATCCGCTTTATTTAGAATACGAAATACTTGGGCAAGGGTACGATGAGATACTTCAGCACCGCCATATACGTGGGGGATGCGTAAGCCTCCTAAACCTTTTTGGCTGAATAATTCAATTTCTGCAAATGGTAAAGCTCGTTGTTGGTCACGCTGATTGCGACCTTCGAGCGCATAATCAGCAACATGATAGGCTGCATGAATGGCATCTTGATCATTTTCAATAACATGAACATTTTCAGTAATTAAACGAGACATAGATCAATTCCTCTTTGAGGAGATATACGCTACGCCCATAGAATATTTTTTTTAAATGCTGGTTTTCGTTGAACTATTCAAAAAAAATGCTTAAGACAAATATAGATATCGATTGAAAAATATTAGAAAACTTAAAATTTTGATTAATAATGAATTTTAATAAATTTCAGTGCTCTAAACACGTTGAATTCATTTAGACTTTGCAATAAAAAAGATAAAGATTTGCTAAACATTTATAATTTAACGGATTCATATTTCCAAAAATAACAATTTAAGTTGCAATTGATGCATTATCACATTGTGTTTTGGCATAGGGTTGCATAAAGTAAGCAAAACAATAAATCCTATGATTGATCAAGACTTCGGAGATTTTATGCGCATCCTTTACCAGTTTCCTTTATCTCACTTTTGTGAAAAAGCTCGCTGGTTACTTGATCATAAGGAATTGGATTATGTTGCTCAAAATATGATTCCGGGCGTACATCGTGCATTCGCAAAATTAAAAACAGGTCAAAACTCTCTACCGATATTACGTGATAAAGAAAAGTGGATTGCAGATTCAACCCAAATTGCCCTGTATTTGGATGATGTTTATCCAGAGCATTCATTGCTCAGATCAGATTTAAAGTTAAGAAAAAAAGCACTTGAAATTAATGACCTGAGTAATCAATTGGGTGTATCAGTGAGGCGCTGGGGGCTTGCTCAAGCTTTATCTGAAAGCGATGAGCCGCTAGAAATCATGATTGGTGAAAAAGGATATCTGAGAAAATTTCAAAAGATCAGTAAGCCACTTATTAAAACTTTAGTTTCAACTAGCTACCAACTTGATGATGAACAAGTTGCGCTTGCTAAAGAAAATATGCATGAAATTATTTTGCAGTTAAACGACCAATTGATTCAGAATCAAGCTCGATATTTGGTAGGAGATCGTTTAGGTTTGGCAGATATCGCTGTTTGTTCAATGCTTGCTCCACTACTTGAGATCTCTGGTACACCATGGGAAAGAGAATATCATCAGCCAGTTTCATCTGAATTTGAGGACTATCAAAATCAATTGCTTGATTTGCCGATAGGGCAATATGTCAAACGTATTTATGCCAACGAACGAAATGCGCGGGTAGATTGGCGCGGGATATAACAGAGCATATTTTCTATTAAGTTGTCTGATTAGTTAATTTATTTTCATTTTAATCGATATTTTTGAAAAAATAACGCATAATCATTTTGTGCCATGAAAATATTGAGAAGAAGATGGAATTAGATCGATACGATAAACAAATTTTAGAAATCCTTACGCATGAAGATTTGAATCTGAACGAGCTTTCGGAGCGTATTAACCTGTCTGTAAGTTCAGTGCACCGTCGTATTAAACACCTCATTGAAACCAATATCATGACAAATTTAAAGCGTGATATTAATTATCAAAAATTGGGGTTTAATTTACATGTGTTGTTACAAGTATCATTGAGTAAGCATGACTCAGATACTTTTGCAAAATTTTTAGATGAACTTAAAAGTATTCCTGAAGTGATCAATGCTTTTTTAGTCACAGGGCAATCTGCTGATTTTATTATAGAAGTTGTTGCTCGTGATATGGAAAATTATAGCCAGATTTTGTTACAGCGCATTGGTAAAATTGATCATGTTGTGGCATTGCATTCAAGCTTTGTCATTAAAGAATATGATGTATTTAACTGTCATGGTTTATTGAGTAAAGCATAATTCAAGCAATTACAAAATAAAGACGACCATCAGTTATAAAAAAACGCACCTGAAGGTGCGTTTTTCTAATTCTGAATATAGATTAAGCATCCAATTGTGCTAAAACTTCTTCAGAGAATTCAACGTTGGTATATACGTTTTGAACATCATCTAAATCTTCAAGCATATCAATCATTTTCATGATTTTTTTCGCTTGATCGATATCTGTGATTTCTGCTTTAGTTGAAGGGTTCATCACCACTTCAGCATTGTCAGATTTTAAACCTGCAGCCGCTAAAGCATCTTGCACTGTACCAAAAGATTCTGGTGTAGTGATCACAAGAATTTCATCTTCTGTCACTTCAATGTCTTCTGCACCAGCTTCCAACGCAACGTCCATAATTTGGTCTTCTAAAGAAACATCTTCAAAAGTAATTTCGCCACGTTTTGTGAAAAGGAAAGCAACTGAGCCGTTAGTACCTAAGTTACCATCTGTTTTAGAGAAGCAGTGACGAACATCTGGTACGGTACGGTTTAAGTTATCAGTCATTGTCTCAACAATAACAGCTACACCACCAACACCATAACCTTCGTATGTGACTTCCTTTAAATCATCATTGTCTTCACCACCAGCACCACGCTGAATGGCACGGTTGATGACATCACGAGTCATGTTAACGGACAATGCTTTTTCAACAACTGCACGAAGACGTGGGTTGCTTGCTGCATCTGGACCACCGAGTTTTGCAGCTGTAACAATTTCACGAATATATTTTGTGAAAACTTTACCACGACTAGCATCTTGTTTAGCTTTACGATGCTTAATATTGGCCCACTTGGAATGACCCGCCATGCGAAATATGCTCCTTGTAGATTGGCCTTATGCCTAATCAAATCTGCGAAATTCTACCATAAGGGCTTTTTTTTAATAAAGACCCTTATTTTAGCAATTGTTCAAGATCAGGCTT
This sequence comes from Acinetobacter sp. 24-47-67, assembly GCF_056779735.1. Lineage (NCBI taxonomy): Bacteria > Pseudomonadati > Pseudomonadota > Gammaproteobacteria > Moraxellales > Moraxellaceae > Acinetobacter > Acinetobacter sp. 24-47-67. The sequence continues at coordinate 337,427 of NZ_JBWYIK010000001.1, read as the reverse complement.
TATTCTTAGGTTCAGGAATAATAATGTCTAAACCTGTATGTTCCTTATAAAGTTCCTGAATCAACTTCAAATCATGATCCAAGTCTGATGGCATGATTTTGCCAAAAATTCCGCCTTGTTTGGTTTTTTGGTTTACAAACAAGAAAACGATAGGAACGTTTGCGGCTTTTGCGATATGCCAAAAACCGGTGCGGATCGGTTTACGTTGTTCACCATTTTTCGCACGAGTCGCTTCAGGCGCAATCACGAGATTAAATTTGTCATTGGAGTTGAAGAGTTCAACCATTTGAGCCACGATATCTTTATTTGAGTGACGGTCAACTGGAATACCGCCAACCCCTTCTAAAATTGGCTTAAAAGGTCCTTTGAATAGTTCTTTTTTAATTAGTGTGTGAATCGGGATATCATGGATTTGAAACAGTGCGATTGAGAGTACAGCATCCATCATCGTGGTATGTTCAAAACCGATAATGACTTGTTTATCACCAAGCACATTCGGTTCAACATGATATTTGACACCAGCAAGTTTAAATGCCATTTCGGCAATGTGTTTTTTCATGATTCACAGAGATATTTGAATTTTATATGGCAGAGTTTCTTACTTCATTTTAAAAAATTCAATCCCTTTAGTGATAAATTATAGAAAAAATGACTACTAAATTTAGATCTTCTCTGCAAACTTTACATCCTCGACGCTTACCGAAAATTCATAATTTTTCACATATTTGTGACTGAAATTCTATAGATGATCAAGATCGTACGTGATTTGTAAACTGCAATGAATAAATTTTGGTCAAGCTGAAGATAAAAAAATGAAAAACCTTGTTTTTGAATTTGATATTGGCTAGTATTCTGATTCGAAAATACTTGAGAAATCAGTATTTATAGGGCCTATAGCTCAGTTGGTTAGAGCAGCGGACTCATAATCCGTTGGTCGACAGTTCAAGTCTGTCTGGGCCCACCAAATATTTCAAGCACTTAGAGGTGATTCTTCTAGGTGCTTTTTTAATTCTTGAATCCATGTAAGCGTTATGTAAGCAGTCAAAATAAATCAGTGTAAGCAGGGCAGGCAATAAAAAAGCCACTATTTAAGTGGCTTTTAAAATTTTATTTTATGCAACATCTTGAAGTCTTGATGCCCCCAGGATCCGTTTGTAAGCAATATCAAAATATTTTTTATCCTTTTCAATTCCAATAAACCTTCTATTTGTATTAATGCATGCAACACCAGTAGTACCGCTACCCATGCAATTATCCAAGACTAAATCATTAGGATTGCTATAGGTCTTGATTAAAAACTCACATAATGAGACAGGTTTTTGGGTTGGGTGTAATGAGTTTCTCTGTTTATCACTATTAAACGTCTGTATCGATCTAGGATAGCGTTCTGTTGATTCATAATCCTGAACCTTTAACGCTTTTCCATAAACCTCACTGCCCACATCTTTTCGTTTAGATTTCTTTTTCTGGTGTCCATAGGTCTTTTGTGGATTATATGTTGGCTGTGATTTATAGAAAATCAGAACATTTTCATGAGCGCGTAATGGTTGTTTATTAGCGTTTAAAAATCCGGTAGCTGCAGGTTTTTCATATATCCACTCATACCGAAATAACTTTAGGTTAGAGCAGGCTAGTAAAGATGTAAATGGTTGGGCTGAAAACAATACAATTGCCCCATTATCTTTAATAACTCTCTCATAATGGCGCCATAACAGGTCGAAAGGAATTAAAACATCCCAAGCACAACAGGTGGTACCATAGGGTAAATCACAAAGAATTAAATCAATAGATTTATCTGGTATGGAGATCATCACATCAAGACAATCCCCATGAAGTACTTCAATTTTTTTACTGGTACCGACATCACCAAATAAATAATAATTAGACCCCATCACACACCCACCAAATTTCTAATATCAGTCAAACGCCATTTATAAGTGTCATTAATGATCACTGGTTTAATTGGTCCATTGCCTCGAGTAGCCCAAACTCGGATTGTATTTGCTTTAAGTCCCATGATTTTGGCAAAGTCGGTATGACCCACAAGACTTGCGCCAGATTGTATGAGCTGAGTTAATCGCTCTTCAGGTTTTAGATCCGATGTACTCATAGAGCCACCCCCCTTAAATTTTTCCACTTCTTCAACCAAGGCAATTGCACTTTCAATTTTGCTTGGATCAAAACCATCTACATTCATCGTGTTTTGATAAGCTGCATCTTTAGCAGCTTGGATGCCGCCGAGTTTCTTAATCAACTCATAAGCATCAACGTAGTGTTTTAGATCATCCGTGTGTGTCGTCACTTCACCAAAATCACAGCGACCACTACCTAACTCACACAAATCAATAGCTTCTTGCCACCCAAACTTAGCAATAAATTCTACGGCTTTCATGAGACCTCCCTTAAGCTCTCAACCACGCTTCCAGGTAAATCATGTTCAAATAACCACTCTTGAACGATGTGATATAGAGCGCCTAATTCACCATCTGTTAATGTGCCTTGAATACCTGTTCCATTTCCTACACGAGGACCAATCAATTCAAGAAAGTTCTTTGCAAAATCAATGTTTGTGCGTTGAATTTCAGTCATTGGTTGGCTCCTGTGCTTCGATCATGGTCTTATATTCTTCAAAGTCACAGTTATTTGGATCGGTAGCGGTAAGTAACTCTTGGATTTGACAAGCCAAACGCCACCACTCCATATTTCGTGGGTTTTCAGACTCAAAAGGGAGTGGTTTTGATTTATCGCGTTGGAAGCGGTTTGCATTAGCCAGTAAATCAACCAACTGAATAGTCGAATCAATAATTTCAAAGTCAGTTCTACTTGCTTGCACCGCATTCTCTTTGGCTGCTTGCCATGCTTCCCAAAGCATATTCACTAGATCATCTACATATTCTTGGTCGCACTCTTTAAAATCCAAAAGATGATGATTTGGGTGAATATCGCCATCGTGATAATTAACAACAAACCAATCCTCAAACGCCTCTCTTTCTTTCTGAATATCCATCACGCATTCGCCCCAGTTAGTTTTTCGATTTTTTCAGCAAGAAGGTTTGCGTCTACAACAATGTAGTCTTCACGATCATGTCTTGCTTTAAACGACCATACAGCTACCCATGATTGCAATTCATTGCCAATATCTTTTACCTCTGGCACCGCTGGGGCTTTAGTGAAATTAATGGCTTTTTTCCACATTGCCCAGCCAGTATTTACGCGATGCCAAATTTCTGTAGCATCATCGTCGAAGCTTGGATCTAAACCATCTTTGATGACATAGTTGCCTTGATCCATATCAAAAATTAGAAATTCAAAATGACTTGGCAACCAATATTTTGATTCAAATTTCGGTAGTTGTTCAGTCCAAAAAGCCTGTTTTTCTGCCAGTGTAGGTTTTTTTGAAATATCCATCACGCCACCTTCGCCAATTTCACATCCAATGGACTAACCAAATGGACTTTAAATTCTTCATACAACTTCTGACATGCAGAGTTGCCACTCATCTTTGAATCAATAAGCACATAATCCAGCTTTGTGCCTTTGCCTTTAAATGTCGCGCCACCGTCAGCAAGGTCTTTCTGTACATACCCGAGCAGTACAAGCCAAATTTTGAAGGCTTGAAGGTCACGCTGTTTTATTCTAAAAATCATCTATACCCCCACGTACTCACAAAGTCTTTAATACAAGCTTCGATATCATGCAGATTAATATCTCGATAAGTTTTAACTCTGCCTCTGCATGTGATTTCAACTGTGCGAGTTTGACTGTTGTATGTGTAGCTCATTATTTTCGCCCTAGCCAAGATCCGCCGTACTTACGCTTATTTCTTAATCTTGTTTCGTTCATTGATTGCAGTAGTAAAACCTTTTGCTCTCTACGAATTTGGTAAGAAACTTCAGCTAACAGGCACTTTTGAACCCATGGCTTTTCAAGTTCATCCTTGGTGATTGGTCTGAATAAGTCGGAGTTTGATTCCTTAATTCTTACTGTTGACCAATCGAATTTTTTAAGTGAAATGTTTAGATCGGCTTTAATGCAGTAGATTCTTGGACCCAAACGAATTAGAAAGTTTTGACCTTGTCTACCTAGAAATTCTCGAAAAGGCTTTTGAAATTTCTTGTTTTCGATTGGGTTCTTCATCTATTACTCTTGAAAGCTTTAGTTTTATCGATTTTGAATTTCTTTAATCTCAGCTTCTTTATCGGCTGCATAGAAGCAAGCAGTTGTGAGACCACTCATAATTGAAACTACGACAAGAGCCATAACAATGTTGTGAATGGTGTCTTTAATGAATGACTTAGGTTTGATTTCAGCTTTAGTAGGTGGCTGATATAGGATTTGAGTTGTTTGACTCTGAACTTTGTCAAACTTCGGCGTTTGACTGTGTGATGCGGTTTGATTCATAATGACCCCGTTGTATGCAAGCCCGCCTGATTTGACCGTCTGCGGGCTTTTTTGTGTTTACGAGATCAAATATAAGAAAACTTAGTTTTAGTGTCAAGCATAAATGTAAGAAATGTTAGTTTTATTTTTAGAAAACTTATTTTTTATGATTTAATAGACAAAAGAAAACCCACACAGGGTGGGTTGTAGTTAGATATTTTTTCTTAAAACTCTAAGTGTCCTTGCTTAACAATCTTGTGCTCAAGAACTTCGATAACCTGAAACTCAGTTTTTAATTTTCCATGAGCGAAGGTTTGTATGGTTTTTAATTTAACCTTCAGAAGATCACCCTTCCCAAACCTTAACTCACCAGCATCAATTTTTCTTAAAAACTCCTCATCAAGAATAGCCGCGTTGATTGGTGAGCCACCATTATCAAATTTCCATTTATTATTATCTTTAAAAACAGCAGCCTCGATTTGCACGAATGTCTCGGTGATATTTTCACTCAAATCATTTTCAATTTCTTGATATTCAAAGTAGGTTAACTCAGACTCATCGATTGCTAGATCAGCATCCTTTTTATCGCCAGTTCTGGACACAAAGAATGAATCAATTCCATCCTTTTCTAAGGGTTCCAGCATCTTGTTGAGATCGCTGACAATAGTTCGGTTTTTATAAAGCTTTACTACCTTGCCATCAGTCTCATAGTATTCAGTTTCATTGAGATACACTTTAAGGCGGCCATCTTCATCAATGATTTTGGTGGGCTTTTTGCCTTTCAGGAATCTAATCAAGCCAATAAGACCAGCACCACCAACAAAACCAACAATTTCAAGAATAGTCCAGGCATTAGAGATCGCAGATGCATTATCGCTAGCAAACATATCTCGAATTTGGCTAAGAAAATGCACAACTGTATGCAACTCCATACCAAAACTGCCCGCCCTAAATGAGGCGTTCACTTTTAAATTAAGATCAGCTTTGTCCCCATTTAAAGCCTTATTGGCATTTGATAGCAGATCATTTACAGCAATCATCGCTGGCGCAAGGTCACGAACATCCATCAAATGATGCTCTAACGCCCATCCATCATAGATTACATAAAATCGCTCAGCCATTTCCCCAACCACATCATCTTCAGGTTTATTCATATAGTATCAATCTGCGTTCATAGTTTCATTATATGTTTGATATCAGCTCGACATTGGGTGTCGCCGCACTTTTCCTCTCGTTGCCAAGCCGCATGACTAGCGGCCTTAATTCTTAGCTCTTGCGCGGCTTCTTCTTAGCCCGATAAACATAGCGAATACAATCCACTACCTCGCCAACAAATTCACAATCTTGATCAAGTGGAATGATATTTGGTTTAAATTCAGGATTGATTGCTTGCAGGTATTTAGTACCATCTGGTTCAATCACCAACCGCTTAAAAGTTGCATCATCAAACTTTCTAACAACAATAATATCGCCTGAGTTCATGTCACCAAATGGCAGGGTCGGATCCACAAGAATGTAATCACCTTCATGGAACTCTGGGTAATTACTCAAGCCTTGAACTTTCAGGTAAAAACACTTCTCACAATCACCATCTGGAATTGGCAGCCACTCTTCCACCTGGGACATGTCAACAGATTCGACATTGGTCATCGTACCTGCCTGAACCCATGACAAGACAGGGGCCATGCGTGGAGCCACAGGAGCCACGTTAGATTGCTCTTTTTGTGTGGCACTAGGATCGCCTTTGCCAGTCAGTATGTATTCAGTTGTTACCCCAAAATGATTTGCCATCGCCTCTAATGATCCCGCTTTAGGCAAATAGCTATCTTTTTCCCACTCAGTTACAGCAGGCGAACTCACTCCAGCAATCTTTGCTAATTGCACTTGAGTTAATTTTTTCGAACGTCTAAGCGCACGTATGCGCTGACCAATAGTTGTTTTTTCCATATAAGTAATCTTACATATTGCTTTTATAAGTTTTCTTTGATTAAATAATAAGAAATCTTACTTTATTGGGTAGATACCAATGACCAAACAAGAAGCATACAAGTTGCTTGGGGTTAATGGCGTTGAACTAGCGGGCTTGCTAGGAATTGAACCTTCTGCTGTTTACCAGTGGCCTAACAACAAAATCCCATTAGCACGTGAATACCAAATTCGAGATTTAGCTGCTGGCAAGCAGCCAATCAAACACAGCAAAGAAGTTGCATAGGTGAATTTATGAGTCTTGAAAAGAAATCTACACATGTTCGCTTGTCTCCCGAAAACCATGAGCGTGCAAAGGTTCTCTCAAATATTAAAGGTAAGGACTTAGCTCAATACCTTGCTTATCTCCTGGAAAAGGAAATTGCTGGTGAATGGCATGTCCTTAATTTACAAGCAAAATCCTTTGAGCGCTTGGGAGTAGCAGCTTTATTGCGGGACTTAAGCACTGAGGTTCAATTCTATGAGGGATCGGAAGGGATTAACGGGGATATAGACAAAGAAAAAGCCTGATTTCGTGGATCAGGCTTTTGTATTCAAAACTTAGAGGGCATTGAATGAACACAAATTTAGCACATGAACCATCATACCCACAAGGTGAGGTTGTTCGTTTTCCAAAAAATGAGCGAAAAGCCATGTCGGAAAAAAAGTTTAATTACGTCACCAGCATTCGCTCAATCAAGATGCACTCAACTACAAAGCATGTTGCTTTAACCTTGGCTACCTATGCTGATTTTGAAACAGGCATCTGCTACCCAACAATCCAAACATTAATGGATGACACTGGGTTGTCAAACCGTGTTGTTAGTCACCACATCAAGCAGCTCGAAAAACTTGGTTTTTTGTTGGCAAAAAGAGCAAGAGGAAGCAATTCAAAATACAAATTTGTTGTTGAAAATATCACCAAAGCAATGACGCAGAGTCACCACCTAAGAAAAACAAGTAGTGACTTTGACGACATGGAAGTAGTGACTTTAATGCATGAAGTAGTGACTTTAAGCGCACAAAGTAGTGACGCAGAGTCACACAAACATCCATTAACTACCAATAACTACCATGAAGTATCAGATAGTGTATCCGCACACGAAAAAACCGAGCAAAAAACAGAGGGTGAAAAACAAACTAAACCTACTGCCAAAAAACGTGAATCTGGAAAAGTAAAAACCTCAATTCCTAAAAACTTCGCAATCAGTGATCAAGTCCGAACTTGGGCGCAGGAAAAAAACTACAAACACCTTGAGCAACATCTTGAGTATTTCACTGCCAAGTGTGAAGCCAATGGGTACAAGTACCTGAATTGGGATGCTGCTTTCAAAACAGCAATTCGCGATGACTGGGCAAAGTTGAACAACAATCGGCAAACTGGCTACCAATCAGCAGCATCAAAAAACAGCCAAACCCTGAATAACCATGATGCCTTCTTTGCTCAGTACGGCATTGGAACAGAGCGTCAAGAGCAAGCCATTGATGTAAACCCAGACCATTCGTATGCAATCACTTGGGAGCATGAGCAATGAGTATTTTTACAATTGAACACGCGGCTCGCCTAATGAACAAGATGAAGGCGTTCTATGGGAAAAAATATGCTGAGCAATGGGGTGATATCCCAGCAGTAGAAATTGCGGATGCGATGGTTGAGTGCTTGCAAGGCTTAACTCAAGAGGATTTTAAACGCGGTTACTTGCGTATGCAGAAATCTACGTTTTGCCCAACCATTCCTGAATTTCGTGCATGGTGCGAACCAAAGACCGACGACTGGTTAGGTTCACATGAAGCATGGGCGATTGCTGAAAAGTCGATTGGCTTTGATGGTCAGGAATTAACAGTGATTTGGACTGAGCAAATGGCTCAAGCGTTTAGTCGCTGCGAAGACCTTGTAAAGACTGGTGATAAGTATCAACGCGCAGAAGCAAAAAAAATATTTTGTGATGCGTACGACCGACTTGTAACACAAGCTAAAGATCAGGGATTGAAGCCGATTTATGTCACTTCACTCGGTACAGATAAAGACCAGGCGATTGCAGCGATTAAACAAGCAGAAGTTGATGGGTTTTTACCAGCACCTGAAGCTAAAAACTTGCTAGAGCACAAACAAACCACTCAAGAAATTAAGTGTGATGCGGAGCGATATAGGACTACAGCTCAAGAGGCTTTAGCGAAACTTGCACCACACATCAAGCGCAATGTGAACAAGATGCAAGATGAACACAAGGAAATCCAACCATGGGAGACGGTAGAGCAGGTACATATCGACCCATTTGACAACATGGAGCAATACAAGGCTTGTCTTGCTTTAGAGAAAAAACCACTACCACAAGCGGTTAGAAATTGGGAAATGACTCTTGGGGAAATGGTAGAGCAGCGCAGAAAGAGTGTTGGGGGTGCGGCGTGAATAAAAAACCCAAATATATCGAAACAGAGTTAGGTCGCGAAAAGCTTTGTATTGAATGTCAAGAATACTGGCCTTTGGATGATGAGTTTTGGTGGCATCGAAATGTGAAGTTGGCTAGTGGTGAAAAGGTCAAGCGCTATGAATCGGCTTGCAAGTGTTGTTACAACGTTCGATACAGACCAGGAAAAGTTAAAAACAAAAATCGAATCAGATCAATGCATGAAGTTGGGGTGGCAGCATGACAAATGAAGAATTAAGAGATGCTATCAACAGAAGCCAAGCAATGGGTTTGTCGTTAGCAGGCGCGAATAAAGAGAAGCTTAGAGCGGAGCTTGAGGCTCAAATGGCCGAGTTTTTAAATAATGGTGGTCAAATTAAGCAATTGGATAGTGCTAATAGAAACGAACAATCTCAGTTTAATAACAGAGTAGTGAAAATTAAGCATGGCACTGGACATCAATTTAATAAGCGTTCATGTCGATGTGTAGTTTGTGTTGAGTGGGCAGTTAAAAAGGGAATTTTGAAGCAAGGATATAAGAGGGTAGCTGCATGAACGATCTAAAAACATTAAGAGACAAATTAAACGGCTCTGCAAATCTAGATTCTGGTGAAACTCATGAATCATTAAAACAGGAATGGGATGCTATTCACGCTGAGTTTGAATTGCTGAAAGCGGAAGATGAGCGAAATTATGTAGGTTTTGGAGAAGTTGAGGGGTGGAGAGGGTGAATTCTGATTTTGAAAAATGGTTCATGAACCAAGACTTCTACACCAATATGCGATTCATTCATGGTGATGGATTGTTTGCTAAAGATGGCGATGTATACCGAGTGTTGCCAGTGCAGATGACTTATCAAGCATGGCAGACAGTTAAATATATAACCAAGGATGAGCGTGTAGCTATAACCCAAGAATGGCATACAAAGGGTTGGAACGCTCGTCAAGAGCAAATCGATCAGCTTAAAGCGGAAAAGGCGGTGTTGGAGGGTCGAACAGCCAAAGCTTTGCAAATGCTTAAAGATTGGGGTGATCAAACATTTCGTGATGATATGGAGCAGTTAATCGGTGAATTGGGTGATGTTTTGCGAGGTGGGTCATGAAAGCAATAAAAATACCTTGTGAACATGACTTGCTAAGCAAAAACCACAATGTTTGGGCTAATGCTGTGATGCGCTGTAAGGGTGGAAGTCCTTATTGTGGCGCTGACGGATATTGCCATGTAGGTGGTGAGTGTTTTGCGGACCAAGAACTCACCAGAGAACAAGCAATTTTAGAGGTTGATCGACTTGCTCAAGAATTACATAACGCAAAGATTGAAAACGATAAGTTGAGAAACGCAGCGAGTCGGCTTATCAGTCATCTTGAATTTGCATTGGAGCAAAACAAGAAGTTTGGAAAATCGGAGCGTGTTTTTGCGATTCGATATTGCATTGGTGAGATCAAGAAAACCCTGCGAGGTGAGTTATGAAATTTTCAGACAAATTAAATGCATGTTTTCAGAATGGCGGTGTTGATCTCAGAGCTTTGATGGAAATTAGTAGTGTTCGTTTTGAAAACCTAAGTCTTGATGATGTTCGATTCATTGAATCTGAATGTCGCGAATTGCGCCAAAAATTTGAAGATGCTGAAAAGGTTGAGTGTTTTAAAACTAGAGGGATTTTCTCAGTTGGTTGGGGTGATGTTGCTTACTTTTCACCAGGAGAGTCTGAATTGGTTAAGAGGTTGTCAAAAAGTCAGATTGATAAAGGTAATTTTGACATCGAGATCAAGAAGATAAAAATCTCCAAAGCGGTTCTTGAGGGACATATTCGAGATCGTAAGGAGTGGGAGAAAGAGTGACTGAACGAATGACCACCTCTCAATACAGAAGGCTTCAAGGTGTGGCAAAAGCTACACCCAAGAAGAAACGTAATCCTGATCCAGCGCCAAAAATACCAGCTCATATGGTTAAAGGTTTTGCAAGTGATGGATTATTTGAAGATGACTTACTTATGTGTGAGATCGAGATTATCCCACCATCGGTAAATAATTATTGGTTAGATTCAGGAAGAGCCAAGAAAAGATTAAGTAAGCGTGCACTGCATTTTAAGGCTGTTATGGAGCGATTTATTAATCCGTGTAGGTACGATGGGAAAGTGGTGGTAAACATCCAATTTGCGCCACCTGATGCAAAAGTAAGGGATATAGACAACATAGTGAAGCCAATCTTTGATTCCTTATCGAAATGCGGATTGATTTTGGACGATAGGCAGGTTGAAAAGCTGGTAGTCGAACGTCTGCCAGTTCAGCAAAATGGATTATTAAAAGTATTGGTTAAAAAGATTTAAGGGGATGGGGATGAGCACAATTAATATTGATTTAGCGATTGAAAAATTTGAACCATTTGAATGGCTGGCTAAAGGCATTACAGCTAAAACTGCAAATTATGAGCCTACTGTTCGAGGAACTGCAGAAAAGCCTTTAGATTATCAAGATCGCCTTGGTGCTATTGCGAGTATGGATACTCAATTAGAGAAGTCGGTGACGAGTTTGATTATTTATGGGGATTTAGCTAAATCAGACTATGAGTACATTAGAAATCATCTAGCGAAGATAATGCTCACTAATGCGCAAGCAGATAAGAAGCGCGAGCCACAGGGAATTGCAATGTATCACCTGGCATGGTTAATGGCTCGAAAGGTATTGGATTTTGCAATGAACCCAAGACTTGAAAATGCATATACGAAATATGGGTGTATGTATTACATGGGCATTGGCGATCATCAAATGTCTCTTAAGGCTTATGAATGCACTTGGGAGCAATATGAGAAATTGATGGTTATTGCGATTGAAACTGCTATAAATGGAGCATCTGAGGCGATCAAGAAGTATAAGAAAAATACCTTTAAAGAAATGTGAAAATAGTTCTAGGAAAATTTTCCTTGGAATGGTATAGTAAAACTATACTGGTCGTATTACGCAGTTTCAGACCATGTTTAAATAAAGCTCGCCAAATGGTGGGCTTTTTTGTTGCATGTTATGATTTAGCTGACTTTTAACTTAAATAAGAGTTTAAATGAAAAAAATATCAAGCGGTTGGTTGGTTGTTATTGCAATTTTAATATTTGCTTTGAATGCTGGCTTATCGTTCTGCTTACTATTAAACGAATATATCGAACCTCAAAATTTTGTCACTTTGGTATTGGGTGGGGCAATTTTCGTATTTATGCTCTTGTTTATAGATAGAATAAGTGAAGTATCCTTGGGTGGTACTATTTTTAGACTGAAAGAATTAAATAATAAGTCAGAGAAGCTACTTGAAGCCTTACAAATTGAATACTTCAAAATGCGATTAGAGCTGGCATTTACACCCACAGGATTTTGGGATGACGGATCAAATATTTTTGAAAGCAGAATAAAGTTTTATGACGTAATTTGTGACATCAGGAATGAAGGAGTATTAAACCATCCTGAACTTAACCAAAAAATTAGAACACAACTCAATAAAACTCTTCAGCATCAACTTGACCACATTCGGACATTTGGAGATATTGACTCCGGTAACCCATTCATTGGGATTTATGATCCTTTAGCTTTAAGGAGTCTGATTTCACAGGAAATTATCCATAAAAGAGTGAATATTAAAGATCCACTTAGAAATACTCCTGAATTAGCAAAACAACAAATTTTTTACTCTATAGAAATCTATGAGGACCTGTATCAAGCAAAAAGATGGCTTGAGGAACAGTAGTGTAATTAAATTATTTTAATTAGATGAGAGTTGAATTCACAGCAAATCAGCTTACACAGGGAGAACCACATGCTCCGTAAATTGCTTTGTATTTTAGGCTTTCATGGTGCTACTGAAATTGATTACACGATTGATGGTGATCAAATAAAAGTGTGCCGAGATTGTTTGAAAGAGGTTAAATGAACCCTCGCCACTTCGGTGGCATTTTTGCCGAACGTATTACGGCACATGCCCTACTCAACTAAATAGCTGAGTGGGGTTTTCTTTTTCTATTTGAAATATTAATTTGTTCATTATTGAAGCAAGAATAATGATTTGATTTATGATATAAAACCTAAAATTTTACATTTTGGGGGTAAGAAGTGGTTGCTGAAGAAATTATCGTTGAAACCGAATATCATGTTTACTATTCAAATAAAAATTACATTCCAATTGATTTTGTTATCAATAGCTTGAAAGCAATCGAAAATACTTTGCTTAAAACGCCTCAGTTTATTGAGAAAGCATATCCAGGGATAAAAGTTACTAATTCTGAAATTTTTATTGAGCACTTAGAGAGCGGAAGCTTAGATTTAAAATTCCTTCTTAAGCAAACATTAGGTGAAGCAAATTACTCCAAAGTAGAAAAACTTGGGAATGATGCTAAGCAGTGTTTAAAAGAAATAGCTAAGGACAATAGTGTAGTGAAAAGTCTCGTTGTTGCAGGCGCTACCGCTATTCTTTCAGTGGGCGCAACAATAGCTGTTATGAATGCTTTAGGGGGCTCATCGGAGCCAACCAAGCCATCCGTAGTAGTTGTGAATAATGGCATTATGAATTCAAACGGCACAATGATTTTGACAGGTGACGAAGTTAAAGAAGTAATAGATGCTTTGCCTCAAAAACAGATTGCAAAAAATGCTATTGATTTTGTTCAGCCGGCAAAGTTAGAAAAAGGTGCTGAAATCACAGTTGATAGTAAGGATGTGCAATTAGAGCAGGTTAAATTTGACGATAATTTTGTCGATAATGTTCCAGATAACTATAAGCCACCTGTTCAAGATGAGCGTGAAAAAAAATATTCAAATGTTGATGCATGGGTATATGCCTCAGACCAAGATAACAAGACAAGGGGGTGGGCAGGATTGGTTCCTGATATCCACGATAAAAGAGTAAATTTTATACTTGGTGAAAATATAGATCCTGCTCAGCTACACTCTTACGGTAAGAGAAAGATCAAGGCTGATATAATCGTCCATGAAAAATATAATCCTCAAAAAAAGCAATTTGAATTAAAAAATATAGAAATACTAAGTTTTAGCTAATTTTTAATATTAGAAGCATTCTCAAGCCCCCTCGCATTCTAGATGTTGAGGGGTTTTTCTTTTCCTACTGGTGATTACATGACAGACAAAGTACAGGCGAAAAAAGATTTAGAATTCTGCTGTGCTGAGCTGTCTAAGTATCAGAACCTCAGTAGATCGGGATTGACACGAAATGAGCTACTGGCAATTGATGGCATCATGATCAAGCTTAAGGGTCGCATTAAGAATTTGCGTGAAGCATTGTATGCGTGACTCAAAGCGATTAGCAGCAATCAGAAAGCTGCCATGCATCCGTTGCGGTAATCCACATAGCCAAGCTGCTCATTCAAATAGTTCCAAGCATGGTAAGGGCAGAGGGATTAAAAGTTCAGACGCATATACCATTCCGCTTTGCTATTCATGCCATAGTAAATTTGATCAATTTAAGCTTGGAAATAGAGAGCAATCTGAAAAGCTATTTGAGCAATGGTTGGTTAAGACAGAAGTGATGATGAGTAAGGGTGAAGAGGTGTTTTGATGAATCAGAAACTCGAAGCTACATTCATCATCGACTCACATCAAAACATAACCAAAACTATCGGCTTTCTAAATGCATGGCATACCCAAGCAATTGATCAGGGCAAACCATTAGTCGTTCGCATTAATCAGAAAGAAGATGATCGAAGTAAGGCGCAGAACCGTATTTACTGGATGTGGCTTTCACAATGGGCTAAACACCAAGGCACTGATAAAGATACAGAGCATTTGTATTTCAAGAAAAAATTCTTAGCACGGATCTATGATCGTGATGAAGTGTCTCAATACAGACAGACTTTCGCTGCAGTCAAAGTTTTAAAAGAACAAAAGCATCCGCAATACCAAGCTGTGGCAGATGGATTGAATGAGTTGATAAGCACCACCGATGCAACAGTGGATCAATTCACTGAGTACCTAAACGATATCCATACTTTCTGTTTAAGCAAGGGATGTTATTTAAACACCCCTGATGACTTGATGTATGCTATTCATTAAAAATAAACAGAAAAGGTTGGAGAGATGTATCAAGACATAAACAATGCATTTGTGGATTATCCGAAAAATTATCGTAATAAGCCAGTAGAGCTTTTTATTAATTGGGAAACCTATGAATATTTACTTCGTGATCCCCATTTAATTCCTAAAATACAACCGCAAAACAATCCGGTTTCTACTATATTTAATTGCCCAGTATATGTAGTAAGAATGGATGAGCCTTATTTATGGCTGTCAGACAGAGATCTAAGGCTTTTGAGAGTAACTAAAGATGAGCCTTGGGACGAAAATACTACACATATCACGATTGAAAGGGTAAATATCGAGAGACAAATTGAGCAAATAAGTATTCCGGTTGCTATACGTGATTATGTATACCCCGAGGATTAGCTATGCCATTAGAATTTAGTAAAGAAACAATTGAGCTGCTTAGAATCCCGACTCGGAAGATTGTAGATAAAAACCAAGAAGAAAATAGAAGCTCAAATCAAATAAGACCACCTTCGGGTGGTTTTTTAATGCTCGTTGTAAGGGTGAGTAAGATGAGAGATCAAAATCATATCGACCAACTCAAACGTGATTTACACAAAGCCATAACAAGCGTAATCCATACATTTGAAGCCGAAACAAACGAAACCATTAAAGATATTGAATTGGTGTTCTACCCAATAAACACAGTAGATGAGCCATATAAGAATTTGCTAAACGAGATTCATGTTGAGCTGGTGGATAAGAATGACATGTAAGGGTTGTGAAGAGCGCCGTGAAATGATGAGAAAAACTTATGAGCGAGCAAAAGAAAGAATGCAGTTGTGCATCAAGCGACTTACTGGTCAAGACACTGGAAGCGATGAGCGAACTAACGAAAGCGATGTGCGAACAGAACAAACTAATGGCTCAGATCGTGGATCAGAATAATCAGTTGATTGATCGGTTTGATGTTGCTGGTGGTGATGAACCTATGTCTCTCAATGGTAATTTGGATGACGATTATGCCTAAAGTGGTTTCAATTATTCCATCTGAAAACAAACGGAAGCATGGTGCGCACATTGCTCAAGGTACCCAAGTGCTTCTTGATAATGGTGACAAATTAGAAGGTGTGCATAAGGTTACGCTTGTGGCTGAGGTTGATAAGCCGTGGAAAGCTATTATTGAAGTGTGGCCTGTTAATCAAGTGCAGATTGATGCATTGCTTGAAAAGGTAATCACTAATGAAACTCCCAAGACTACAAACCAAACTGCAAGCGATCACACCTAAGAAGCCCTCGGAGCCAATCAAGCAAAGTTGGGGTAAAGGTCGTGGTGGTAGACCATGGCGCAGACTCAAGCAGAAGATTCACTTACGAGATCAGTGGACATGTTGCCAGTGTGGTCACGTTACAACACAACTAGAGCTGGATCACATCGTGAATGTGGCCAAGGGTGGTACAGATGATGAAGCTAATCTTCAATCGTTGTGTGTGCCTTGTCATAAGAAGAAGACACAGATGGAGAGTCGGCAGTGAGTAGAGCATTACATGAGGTTAATTGGTTTCATTTAGGAAGAACGGAAGAATTTAAAGAGCTCAAAAGTGATCTTGCACACGTAACTAGAGATGTTCAGGGATTTATTGATGAGATAGTTATAAATGATATTGTTCAAACATTTTTAAAACATGGGTATGTGATTGTTAAAGCTGAGGACGGTGGGGGGAGTCAAAAAGTTTGAAGCCCAAAGCCAGCGGACACCGCGCCCTAACTCATTTATAAAAAAATTTCCCTTTTCAGTAAAAGTTAAAGCGAAAAGTTAAAAAGTTAAAGTGAAAAGTTAAAAGGTTAATCATGGCACTAAGCGAAAAAATGAGAAAATTTGCTCATGCCGTGGTTGACGGTATGACCAATAAAGATGCAGCAATTTCAGCAGGTTATGCGGAAAAAACAGCATCCCAAGCAGGCTCAAAACTAAGAAAAGACCCTGAAGTCTGTGTTTATATTGAAAAGTTAAAGGCAGATAAAGAGGGTAAAAGTTTAACTTCTGAAAAACCAAAAGTTAAAGCTCAAAATACATCAAGTCATGAAGATGACGACCCACTTGAAGATGAGTTTACGTCTGATGACCCACTCGAATTTCTAATTAATGTCATGAAGAATGGCGGTAATGAAATGATGCTTCGAGTTAATGCAGCACGTGCAGCGCTCCCGTATGTTCACGGCAAAGTTGCCGACAAGGGCAAGAAAGAGACTAAAGCTGATGAGGCTAAGAAAGCTACTCAAGGTGGAAGGTTTGGAACACTGGGTTCACAGTTGAGGAGCTAAGAGAGATTCGCATGATTGATCCAAAAGCCGTAAAAGTTGGGCAGAAAATTAAATTTGATAACGAAAATATATGGTTTGAGGTTAAATGCGTCCGTCACCCATATGTTATTTGTTGCACCAAATTATTTGGTCGTGGTTATTACACTATTTTAGATATAAAAAATAATATCCGTGGATCTGGAACATCTTGGAGTTTAGGGCATGATTCTGATGAGCAAATAGCAGAATCAATGCTTGCTTTGCATAGTGAGCACCCAAGCGAGATGGAGCAAGAAATATCGCGTCGCAATCGTGTTCCATTGGTAATCATTCAAGTCAAATAAGCTCTTGGAAAAAATATGACAGCAATGCTCCCAGAATGGACAACTTCCTGCCCAGACTGGGAGGAAAAGATTGTAAATAAGCAATCATTAATGCCTTGCGCTCCACTCTTTCCAGAAGTGGCAGACGTTGCAGAACGAATATTTAAAGAATTAATTCTTGTTGATGTGATGGGTAGTCCGAAGATGGGCGAAGTTACATTGCCGTGGGTGATTGAATTTGTTCGTGCAATCTTTGGTGCATATGATCCAGTACAGAAAAAACGTTTAATTCGTGAATTCTTTCTACTAATATCAAAAAAAAACACCAAGTCGACAATAGCTGCAGGCATCATGCTTGTTGCATTGCTTCTCAATGAACGCTTCTCTGCTGAATTAATTATTTTAGCGCCAACAAAAGAAGTTGCTGATAACTCATTTAACCCTATTCGAGACTTTATAAAGGCTGACGATGGTGGTGAGGATGGGGATGTGAAGTTAAGCGAAATGCTTAATATCTCCGAGCACACAAAAACAGTGACTCACCTGGGTACTGGCGCAAGTCTTAAAGTGATTGCTGCAGAAAGTAATGCTGCCGCTGGTAAGAAAGCCTCAATTATTCTTTTTGATGAAATCTGGCTCTTTGGTAAACGAGCTACTGCTGAATCAATGTTTCGTGAAGCAAAAGGTGGTTTAGCATCACGTCCTGAAGGCTGTGTAATTTACTTGTCTACGATGTCAGATGAGCAACCATGTGGGGTATTTAAGCAATTACTCGACTATGCTCGCGATGTGCGCGATGGTGTGAAAGAGGATAAGCAATTCTTACCTTTGGTTTATGAATTTCCAAATCAGATGCTTGAGGATGGTGAGCACTTAAAACCCGACAACTTCTATATTACTAATCCAAACTTGGGTGCTTCCGTTGATATAGATTACTTGGTTTCCGAATTCAATAAGGTAAAAGAAGCTGGCGAAGAATCACTACGTGACTTTCTTGCAAAACACTTAAATGTGCCAATCGGCTTAAACCTCCGCGCAAACCGCTGGGCTGGTGCTGAATATTGGTTGCAACAATCAGAGCAATTCACTTTGGATAAGCTGATTGAGCAGTCAGACATTATCACCTGCGGGATTGATGGTGGTGGTCTTGATGATTTGCTTGGATTTGCTGTTTTGGGACGACATAACAAAAGCCGAAAATGGTGGTTATGGAATCATGCTTGGTGCAATAAAACTGCTGTTGAAAGACGCAAAGAGAACGCTCCTAAATATGCGGATTACGAGCGTGAGGGTAGTCTGACAATTGTTGAACGTATTGGCGATGATATTGATCAGCTCGCAGCAATCGCAAAGAAGTGCTTTGACTCTGGAAAGCTCGACAAAATTGGACTAGATCCTCTTGGTTTGGGTGGTCTGCTAGATGGCTTGCTTGATGCTGGAATTCCTGAAGACAAACTAACCGCTGTACCGCAAGGCTTTAAATTGATGGGTTACATCATGACGGCTGAGCGAAAGCTTGCAGAAGGCAATCTTTACCACGCAGGGCAAGGTTTAATGACTTGGTGTGTTGGCAATGCGCGTGCTGTTGTGAAAGGTAACGGCATGATGATTAGCAAACAAGAATCAGGTGTTGGAAAGATCGACCCATTGATAGCCACATTTAACGCCGTGGCACTTATGAGTATGAATCCAGAGCAAGCAGAAAAAGAATACAACGTCTATTTTGTATAAAACATTCAATTTAACAACCTCCTTTATGGAGGTTTTTTTCATTTTAGGAGAAAGCCTGCATGAAAAAGGCTTACAGCTTGCTTCAAGTTAAATCATTTGATGATGAGCAGCGAATCATTAAAGGCATTGCTTCAACACCTAGTCCAGATCGTGCGGACGATATTGTTGATCCACAAGGCGCAAAGTTCGCATTACCGATTCCTTTTCTTTGGCAGCACATGCATTCACAACCGATTGGCGAGGTTATTGACGCAGTGGTGACAGACAAAGGTATCGAGGTAACTGTTCAGATCGCAAAGATCGATGAAGTTGGGAAGTTAAAAGACCGCATTGATGAAGCTTGGCAATCTATTAAATCAGGCTTGGTGAAAGGCTTATCTATCGGGTTCCGCGGCTTAACAGTTGAAGATATTCCACGATCTTGGGGTTTGCATTTTAAAGAATGGGAATGGTTTGAACTTTCAGCTGTAACAATTCCTGCTAATGCCGAAGCATCCATAACCGAAATCAAATCAATTTCTAAATCTTTTGAGCAGAAAGACACCGCGCTTGGTGTGGTTCCGCCAACCAAAAAAGATGAAGATCTACCTGTCAGCGATGTGGCAGAAGAAACCAAAGGCGTTAAGCCAATCCAATTAGTTAATTTAAATGAAGGAAGTATTCCGCTATGTTAAAAGCACAATTAGCGAAAGTTAAAGCAACCATCGCTGACAAACAAAAAGCAATGCAAGCTTTACACCAAGCAGCTCACGAAAAAGGTTTAACCTTGAATGCTGAGCAAAATACACAATATGAAGCTTTGGAAAAAGAAGTTGAGCAACTTGAAAAAGAAGCTGGTCGTATTGAAAAATTAATCGCCGATGTCGAAAAAGCAACTCCGACTTTAACCCCTGTTGCTGGTCAAAATGAAGCAGAAGCAAAAGCAACAGCGGAAGGCAATCCACATCATGCACAACCAAAAATTGAAGTTCATAGCAATTTGGAAAAAGGTGTAGGTTTTGCAAAGTTTGTAAAATGCAAAATGATTGCCTCGATAAATGCTAAACAAGGCATTATTACCTCGCCTGTTGATATTGCAAAAGGATTGGGTGAGCCACCCGAAGTTGTTGCTTTAATTGAAAAAGCAACGTTAGGCACAACAACAGACGCTGGCTTTGCTTCTCCATTAGTACAAACCAACCGCCTAGTTGGAGAATATGTTGAGCTGTTACGAGCTAACACTGTGCTTGATAAGCTCAATTTCCGCAAAGTTCCTTTTAATGTTGAAATTCCTGCGCAAGCAACAGGTTCAATGACATCATGGGTTGGTGAGGGTGAGGCTAAACCCTTAACGAACCCAACATTTGCAGACGTAAAAGTTGGCAAGCATAAATCAGCTGCAATTGTTGTTTATACGCTCGAATTACTTGAAGGTAGTGATCCAGCGGTAGATGTATTAATTCGCGACGATCTTGTTGCATCATCTGCTCAATTTACAGATGCCGAATTCTTGAGTGCTTCTGCTGGCACAACAAAAAAACCTGCTGGTCTCTTGAATGGTGTAACCCCAATTGCTTCGACTGGTTTGACAGCTGAAGCAGTTGCAACAGATCTTCGAGCGTTACGCGCTCAGTTCTTGGGTAATAATTTATCACTTGGTGGTGCTTACTATTTGATGAGTGAGGTTCGTGCATCGGAAATCGCAGATCTGCGTGATACCTTGGGTAATACTTACTTCAAAGGCATGGATGCTGGTTTAAACCAAAAAACACTGAATGGTATTCCTGTTATTGAATCTGAAAACGTAGGTAATGTAATTATTCTTGTTAAAACATCAGAAATATTAATGGCTGATGCTGGTCAAGTTGATATTGCATACAGCGATCAAGCAACACTTATTGACGGCTCTGTAACTCATAACCTATGGCAAGAAAACAAGTTTGCAATTCGTGCTGAGCGTTTCGTC
Organism: Acinetobacter sp. 24-47-67; assembly: GCF_056779735.1. Classification (NCBI taxonomy): domain Bacteria; kingdom Pseudomonadati; phylum Pseudomonadota; class Gammaproteobacteria; order Moraxellales; family Moraxellaceae; genus Acinetobacter; species Acinetobacter sp. 24-47-67. The sequence goes on along the minus strand of NZ_JBWYIK010000001.1, from coordinate 316,353 downwards.
TCATGGGCTAAACGTCGTCCAATTGCAGCAAGTTTCATTCAATACGCCTAATTTAATTTAGGTCAAAACAGCTCCTTAATCGGGGCTGTTTTTATATCTAAGCATCACAATTGTTTAGCTATGAGAACAGTCTATGAAAATTAAGTATTTAAAAGACACGCACGATTCACTGGTGGGGGATATTAAAGATGTTCCTGATATGGCTGCGAATGTCTTAATTAAGATTGGCGTGGCAGAAGCCTATGTTGAGCCAAAAAAAACAGCACCAAAAGTGAAAAAAGAAGATAAAACCAAAGAATAGGATGTAAAGAATGGGCTTTTTCGGAAATTTATTTAGCAAAAAGAAATCCCTCCAAGGAGTCCATTCAAACCAAGGGTGGACTTCTTTATTTGTTCATGAACCTTATTCTGGTGCTTGGCAGAAGAATGATGAGCTTAAACGAGAGGATATGACGGCATTTTATGCTGTATTTGCTTGTGTAAGCCTGATTTCAAAAGACATTGGCAAGATGCCATTATTGCTAAAAAAGAAAGAAGATGGTGTTTTGGTGGACGTAGAAATCCCTGAGCAACTTTCCTTTCTAAAGAAGCCCAACAAATACCAAACTTGGCAACAGTTCAATGAGTTCTGGACATCATCACTGCTGTTACGGGGCAATACATACGTTTTAAAACAGCGTGACGCTTTCGGTAATGTGTTTCGACTTGTTGTATTAAATCCTGATCAAGTAAAGCCATTGGTTGATGATTTTGGCAATGTTTTCTACCAACTAGGCGATGACAAGTTAAATCAAACAGGCTCAGTCGTTTTGCCAGCGTCAGAAATTATTCATGACCGGATAAACTGTTTTTACCATCCCCTAATTGGCTTATCTCCAATGATGGCGTGCGGGTTATCAGCATCCACAGGATTAAATATTCAACGAAATTCAAGCCGATTCTTTGGAAACATGAGTCGTCCAAGTGGTATTTTGACTGCACCAGGTGCAATTTCTGCTGAAAAAGCAAAGGCGATAGGTGAAGCATGGAACGCCAATTATTCAGGTCAAAACATTGGGAAAACTGCGGTACTTGGCGATGATTTGAAATACCAACCAATTGCTATAAGTGCTGCGGAAGCGCAAATGATGGAGCAGTTAAATACCTCGGCTCGAACAGTGTGTGTCGCCTTCAATGTTCATCCGGATAAAATTGGATTAGTCGATGCGAATGCTGCAGTAAAAATCTCTGATCGGAATGAAACCTATTTTTCTGACTGTTTGCAGAGCTATGTTGAGTCACGCGAGAACCTATTTGATGAAGAGTTAAATCTTAAATCTTATGGTGTTGAAGCATTCTTTGATATCGAAGTTCTTATTCGTATGGATTCAACTAGTCAAATGAATCGCCTGAAAGAAGGTGTTGGATCTGCAATTCTTACACCTAATGAAGCACGTAGAAAGCTTGGTTATAAGCCATTAGAAGGTGGCAATACAGTTTATATGCAACAACAAAACTTCTCACTTGAAGCCTTATCCAAACGTGATCAAAAGGACGATCCGTTTGGAAAAAATGAGCCAACAAATACATCATCAAAATCACTTTATCAGGGAGTTTTTAAATCTGACAAGCAATATTGTGTTGGTGAATTTGTGACTAAAAATGGGTCACTTTGGCATTGTGAGAAGGACCATCAGGGTGAGTTTAGCCATGAAAGCTTTAAGCTGGTTCAGAAAATTTGGGGTGAGTAATGTCTAAAATCATAACTCTTACAGAAGCTAAGCTTCATCTGCGATATGACGATGATGATAGTGACTCACTTATAGAAGCGTACATTGAGGCTGCTGAATCTGCGGTACTTAGTTATGTCACAGATGAATTTGCAGATTGTCAGTACCCAAAGCAATTTAAAACAGCAGTTTTAATCTTACTTGGTTATTTCGATCAGCATCGAAACGCAGAAAAAGAAACTCCGATCAATGGGAATTATTTGCCACAGCCTGTTGTGAGTTTGCTTTACCCGTTCCGTAAACCTACTGCGATATAGGTGTCTTATGTCACAAAGAGCATCTGAACTCAGACACCGTGTAACGATCCAAAAGTATGTCCAAGGTGGGCGTGATGAGGATGGATATCCAATTCAAGGCAGTTGGCAATTACACAAAAAACTTTTTGCTAAAGTCACCCATCTTTCGGGCGATAAGTTGATTGCAGCTCAAGCCAGTCAATCAAAGATTGTTGCTCGCATTAAGTTGCGTTATCGAGAAGATATAGAAACTGGTATGCGTGTCGTACACAAAGGTCAGACATACGCAATTGATAGCCCATCGCTTGATGACAATGGTGACTCTTACACTTATGTAACCTTTCTGCTTTCAACTGATGTGGAAAAATTCCCAGGAGGCTAAATGTCTTTTGATCTCAAAATTGAGGGTATGGAAGAGTTGAAACGCAGGTTTGATAAGGCAAAAAGTCAGACCACTATCAAGCGTATCACTCGTAAGTCAGCACGTCAGGGCATGAATTTAGTTCGTGATGCAGCAAGAAGCAATGCAAAAGCGATTGATGATCCTGAAACACAAGAAAAAATCTGGAAAAACATTGCCACACAGGGTGGTCGCTCTCGAAATCCAAACGAGATAGTAATGCGAGTTGGGGTTCGTGGTGGTGCGTCATTTTCAAATAGAAATGTACCAAAACTGAGTGGTGGGGATACTCGCCATTGGCGATTCTTAGAATTCCCAACAGCAAACCACACACCTGTTCCATTCATGCGACCAGCTTTAGCAAACAATATTCAGCAAGTTACCAATAAATTTTCAGAAGTATTTAATGCTGAAATTAAAAAAGAGTTGATGAAACCATGAATATTGTGCCGATTTATAAAACACTGAGTGCAGATGCTGAATTGGTTGCAATACTTGGTGATCGAATGTATCCAACCGTCGCACCAAAAGGTACGCGGGCGCCGTACCTGGTTTGGAGTGGAATGAGGTCAACACCTGAAAATCAATTGGACTGTGGTGCTACAAATGAAAACTCTAGAACACAATTTGTTGTATGGCATACTGATGCCAGAAAAGCCGAAGAAATCAGACTTAAAGCATCTAAAATTTTAAATACAGCAGGTTTTTATTACGAAGGCGCACATCCTGATAACCATGACGAAGAAACTAATCTGTATGGTCGGGGTTGGGATATGAATTATTGGTTAGATCGTTAATAAGCCACCTTCGGGTGGTTTTTCTTTGGAAGAGTCATGGATAAATCATTTAAACAGGGTGTAAAGCGCACTTTCAATGTTTGGGCGACTCTAAAAGGCGAACCCTTATTATTTGATGAAGACACACAATTTGAAAGTGCAGTTGTGGATGAAGAGTTCATCCGTGTTGCTGAATTCAATATTGTTAAAGGTGAGCAACCTGGTCAGATTATTGTCGACACTGGCGATACATCCACAATCCCTGTTGGGGATTATAAGTGGGACATAAAAATCACTTTCTCAAATGGCGACGTGCTTTATTTACCCGAAGAAAGAAACGCAACACTTAAAATTACTCAAGGTGCCAGCTAATGCATCAAGCCTATACAGACTCTGAAAACATTGATGCTGAAACATGTGATGAGGCTGTAGAGGTTAAGTCACACGATGTTAAGGTTGAACTGATGGCTTCATGCTTTCAAGGTCCTCCTGGTCCTAAAGGTGAACCCGGAGAAATTGGGCCCATTGGTCCGCAGGGTCCTCAAGGCGAACAGGGGGTACAGGGTGAGCAAGGTCCACAGGGGGAATCTGGGCCACAAGGACCGCAAGGACTTCAAGGTGAAATGGGGCCACGCGGGCCGAAAGGTGAAAATGGAGATAAAGGCGACCAAGGTGAGCAAGGTGAGCAAGGTGTTCAAGGCCCACAAGGGGAGAGTGGTCCCGCAGGTCCCCAAGGCCCAAAAGGGGATAAGGGTGATCAGGGTGAATCGGGATTAGATGGTAAATCAGCATACCAACTAGCTGTTGATGATGGGTTTGTAGGCTCTGTTAATGATTGGCTTAATTCACTTAAGGGTGCAGATGGCCAAGACGCAGATCCAGAAGTTTTAAATCAGCTATCACGACGTATTGACAATCTAATCGAAACACTAGGTGATTATGTAACTCTTGATGATCTGAATTATGAGTTAACGCTTATTCAGAATGAAATCGTCAATATTAATTTACTAAAAGCCAATAAAAGCCTAGTAGATAGTCTGATTGCAGACCTAACAGATTATCAGAGCTATGTAGATCTTACTTACGCCAAAAAATCACAATTAGTTCCGCGTCGTATATGGGTGGGTGAAGAAACAACTCCAAGAGAAAATCTTGAAGAGTGGGTTCATCGCATTCAAACAGATTCAGATGGGTGGGCGGATGCATCATTTCCACAGTGTAACTTTGCAGAAATTGTATCTATTCAATTGACAGCTCACACCCAAGAAACCGGTACCGCTGCTGGTAATGCAGCATGGGCTTCAATCTTTCAAGGATCTGTCACAAATACTGGTTTTAGATTTAGAACAAAGGGTGCAAATAGTGCTGGATTACTAGCAGCAATGGTAGCTGTAAACGTATCAGCGCTTGTGGAAATCAGAGTTTTGGGGGTTCCATATGTTTGAAAATTCAGTTCCCGAGGGTACTCAATTTTACAGTGATTATTTTAAATCACTAACAGGGCAAATTTACTATTTGCGCAAAAATGGTGATGACTATGAATACTGGGCTTTTACGAGATGGGTAGCTGTTTCAGGCTCAGACCTATTTATTCTTGACCACCTAAAACCAATATCAGATTTATAAATTTAATTTTTCAACATAGACCGCCACTCGGCGGTTTTTTATTGCCAAAATATTGAGGAGTAGCTACTCATGGCGAAAAAAGGCGTTCTTTCACAAGGTACTCATGTGTGGATTCTACACGGTACAGTTCCAACACTTACACGCATCATGTGTATTAAATCAATTGCTTGGGGTGATGACTCTGCAACTGAAATTGATAATACATGTCTCGATGAACCAACAACCAAAACAAACGATTACGGACTCACTACACCAGGTGAGGGCAATCTTGTAATCAACACAGATCCGAAAAATGCAACACATTTAACGGTATTGGATTTAGCTGCAAACAAAGAGTTAATCGGAATTTATGTGGGTTGGTCGGATGGTGTGGGTGAGCCTGAACTAACGGGCAACACAGTAACACTGCCTGAAACTCGCTCTTGGTCTTATGCAAGTGCAATTATTCGTAAAAACTCTGCTGTATTTGATCCTGATGCTTTGGTAAACCACACATTACCATTCAAGCGTCAAACCGAAGTAACTGACGAATTTAAGGTGGCTTAATAATGGCTAAACTTAATTTAGAAACTACCAAAAAGATCATTGGTGTTGGGAGTTTTGTAGAAAAAACAATTAAATTTCGTGATGTTGATGAAAAAGAATTTGAAGGTGAGGTCTTAATTAAAGTCCTATCAGCAGATGAACTGGAAAATATCACGAATGTTTTAAGTTTACCTGAAGGGCAAACACCAACAAATCATCAGTTTCGTGATGCACTAATCTTTAATTCGGTTTACGAAACGAAAGAAAAAAAGTTTTTCAATGAGATTGCTGATTTAGGCTTAGTCAACAATGAAATCAAAAATGCAATGTTTGTCGTTTCAGATGAAGTGATTAATTTCTCGGGAAAGCATTGGATCTCGATGATGTCGATGAATTCTACTGTGAACTCGTCATCAACGGAATCGGCGGTAAAACCATCGCGGAAGCAAAAAAGAACATAAGTTTAGCTGAGCTCAAGATTTGGAGGGCATATTGCTTAAAATTTGGTTCAATATCCTTACCTCGGAGGCTCGAACAGGAAATTGGTCGACTTTTTGCAAGATACATTAATTCTAAGTTACCTGAAGATAAGTGGGTTGATGATGACCGTGTCTTTATGATTCACGAAACTATCCCTGAGACATCGTTTGAAGAAGAGCGAATTAAAGCGTTAAATAAAAAGAAATCAATTTAGATTGGTTTCTTTTTTGCTCATAAATTAATATCTTAAGATTTAATTTAATTATAAAGACGAGGGGATTATGGGGATTAAGCCGTGCAAGGAATGTGGAAGTCCTGTAAGTGATAAAGCGGAATCTTGTCCAGCATGTGGTTTTAAACAACCAAAACCGACGAGCCGGGTTACATGGTTATTTTTAATTGCAGTTATTTGTTTTGCTGTGATGTGGGTTGTTGAAAGTGGTAAAGAATCGACTCAACCTATTAGTAAATCCCAAAACACTTCTGAGCATTCTAGTGAAAATGTAGACATGAAGGAATTGTCTGAAAATTGGCTCTATAAAACCTCAAAAGATGATATGCGCAACCTTGTAACTAAGTTTGCATCAACTGTCAGCACCAATTCTGTAGATTTCGATTTCCCGTACAATGGTGGTTCAAGTTTAATTTTGACTCTCCGTAAAAAGGGTGATGAGATAGATGTGATAGTGAGTGTAACCAAGGGTCAAATTCTTTGTTCTGTCCGTGGTTGTGAGGTTGCTTTCAAATTTGATGATAAGCCAGTTAAATCTATAACGATGTCAGAACCTGATAACCACTCTTCAGATACGTTATTTGTTCAGTACGACAAAACTGAGTTAGAAATCATCTCACAGCTAAAAAACAGTAAGAAACTAATTATAGAAGTTCCATTTTATAGAGAAGGACGGAAGCAATTCACTTTCGATGTAACCAACCTGGAATGGAATGACTAATTTAAATAAAAAACATCTAAGCGCCTAATAAGGCGCTTTTTTATTGCCTGAGGTTTTTATGAGCACCAAACTTGGAACATTAACTCTAGACTTGGTTGCTAAAATTGGTAACTTTACAGGTCCAATAAAAGAGGGTGAAAAGCAGGTCAAACTAAGCTTTGATAATATGCGAAAACATATCAATACCTATGGTGCAGTTGCTGTTGCGGGTGCTGCAGCAGTAGGTGCTGGGGTTTTCGCCATGGCAAATGAATACTCAAATGCAGCAAGAGAAGTTCAAACATTTGCCCAAATTGCTAAGGCTGGAAACGAAGAATTTCAAAAATTAGCAGTTGGTGCAAATACAGTAGGAATTAGCCAAGAAAAACTATCAGATCAATTAAAAGACTTTAATGAAAAATTAGGCGAATTCATCACAATAGGTTCAGGTGGTGCGGTTGATTTCTTTGAGCAAATTGCAATTAAGACAGAGGGGTCGGCTAAAGGCGCAAGACAACTCGCGCTTGAAATGCAAAACCTATCAGGACCTCAAGCGCTTCAATTGTATGTAGACAAATTGGAAGAGGCTGGAGTTACACAGCAGCAAATGTCTTTCTATTTAGAAAGCATGGCTTCTGATACTACCAACCTAATTCCATTACTGCGAAATGGTGGAGAGGGATTTAAATATTGGGCTGACGCAGCTGAACGCGCTGGTGCAATCATGGACGAACATGCAATTGCTAAGGCGAATGAATTACGTGTTCAAATGGATTTATTAAGCCTGCAAGTGCAAGGTGCTAAAAATCAATTCATACAAGGTTTAATGCCAGCGATAGTTTCTGTTGGTGGTGCAATGTCCGATGCTACCGTTGAAACAAATATGATGGCAGACGCTGGTGAAACTTTAGGTGAGGTGTTTAAAGGTGTTGCTGTAGTTGGCATGGGTGTGTATGCCACAATTAAAATGATTTCAAACGCAATAGCTGGTCTTAGTTTTGATGCTGTAAACGCAAAGAAGAATGTTGATTTAGCAGCTCAAGAGGGTAATTGGCTTAATAAATTTCCTGGTATTAAGCTATTTAAGTCTGCACTCATTACATCTGCAACTATGGGAGCAGAAAATAGCGGCGTATCTATGGCAGCGGCTGATAATAAAAAGGTCGCCGAGGATGTGGCTGCTGCGATTGAGAATATTTATGGTGATGCAACCAATAAAGCTGTAAAAGCCATGGCAGAACTTCAATCAGGCCAAAATGGGGTGATAAAAGGTTCTGATGAGTGGATCGATAAACAGAACAAGGCAGCGAAAGCAAGCAGAGAAAACACCAAAGCTTTGACAGAGCATAACCGCATGCTCGAAGAGCAAAAGCGAATTTTTTATGATTATTCTACTGGTGAAGATAAGCTTAAGCAGGATCTTGATTTAGAGATATCACGACTTACGCAAAACCGAATGGAGCAGTATATCCCACTGGCTAAAGCTCAATACGAGCAGGGCAAAAAACTTGCAGAGATGCAGTTTGCTTGGGATTTAACTAACCATCGTTACAACGAAGAACAAAAGCTTCGCTTAAGTTTCAATATCAAAGAACAAGAAATCAAAGCTGATGCAAGTTTAACCAAAAAGCAACGCGAACAAAAACTCCAATCGCTAGATGAGCAATACGCTATTGAACTTAGAAAAGCTCAATGGCATGCGCTCGAAATGCGCCAAACGATTGAAGACTCAATCAAAGAATTGAGTTACGACTCTGAAGATGTGTTTGCTCGCAGTTCAATGTCATCTCTTGAATATCAACGCTGGGCTTTGGATCGTAACAGATCGGAGGCGCAACTAGGTCTTAAAAATCAGCGTGTAGGTGTCGAACGCGACATCATGTCAAGCGATGCTTATGGCTCTGATGATGAGCGATATCAAGCTTTAACTGAAGCGCATAGGGCTTATCGTGAAGGGCTGGCTGCGATCGATGCTGAGTATCTCGAGCAGGTTGATTCACTTCAAAATGCTCAATATGAAAGCACGATGAATATGTACGGCAGTTTGCTTTCTCAAGCCTCATCGGTTTGGGGGGACATGACCCAGCTTGTCAAAGATAGCGAGGGGGAGCAATCAAGTGCCTATAAAGCAATGTTCCTTATGCAGCAAATGTTTGCCATTGGTTCAGCGCTAGTTTCAACTCATTTAGCTGCCGCTCAGGTAATGGCAGACCCCACTGCTTTAACGATGGCTCAAAAGACCATGTACTCATCATTAATTCTCGGAATGGGTTACGCCAACGTCGGTCTAATCGCCGGTCAGACTATTGCAGGCATGGCTCACGATGGTATTGACAATGTGCCAAGGGAAGGTACTTGGCTTTTAGATAAAGGCGAGCGCGTTGTTGATAAGCGAACGAATGCTGATTTAAAGCAGTATCTTTCCCATGCAAAAGGGAATCAACCAAACATCAATATTATTACACCACCGGGCTATGAGGCTAGACAGTCAATTGGTGCCAATGGTGAAGTGACTATTGAGATGGTTAAAAAAGAAATTGCTTACAGTTGGTCACGCTTGCAAAACCCTAACTCTCATGAAATGAAAAGCTTGAGAAACCACACCACAGCCAACACAAAGAGATAAATAATGGATCGTTTTGTTCTCTGTCCTTTGCTGGATGGATATAACTTTGCACCTGGTCAAAATGTGATGGAGCAGCACCGTGGTATAGGAATGCCGAGGCAAAGAGCTTTTGCAATAGGTGTTCCTCATCAGGTTTCAGCAAGTGTTTTATGCTCTACCGAGTTAGAGCAGAAATATTTTTGGGCATTTTGGCGTCACAAGCAACGCAAGCCAGGTCGTTTTTTATGGGCTATTAAAACTGACAATTTTGAACTAGAGGATCATGAGTGTCAGTTTTCAGTATCAACACCACAAGTTCAGCAGCTTGGGGGTAAACACATACGGATTAATTTCAATATATGGGTTAAACCTCTCCATCGTGACGCCGTTATGGATCAAACGATTGTTGAGTATTACTCATCTGGCTTTAATCCAAATATTTCAAATCTCCTTGAGCACCTGGTTAACGTGGTAATGCCTGAGAATTTACAATGAGTGAAACGAATGAGTTTTATTTAGATTCCTCACCATCAGCTGTAATGCTTGAGTGTGTTGAAGTTAAACATAGCTTATGGCCTGAATCGCTAAGATTTGTGCGTAATCACGGTGATGGTGTCACTGTTAAGCATGAGGATAGGCTTGAGTATTTTTATCAGTTTATGCCTCTACAGCTTGACCGTGGTGCTACCACCAATGACTTAGATCAAACCATCAAAATTACGGTGGGTGATTTGGGTGAAGTAGTTCCGCAACTTCTGAAAATCATTGAGGATGCCGAATCAGACGAAAAGCCAGAAGTTATATACAGAAGTTATTCTTCAGAGAATCTTGATTCACCCCTATGGGTGATAGATGGCTTATTTGTAGATGAAGATGTTGGTGATGATCAGGCAACCACTTTTGATGCTTCAACACCAAGCGCAAACATGAATGAGACTGGCATGCGCTATACAGTCGAAGAATTCCCGGGTTTGAGAGGCTTCTTCTTATGAAAAGCATTGATCCATTGTTGGGTAAAAAATACTCATCGTCTTACCACTGTGTTCATTTTGTGATTGACGCAGCCGCATATCTTTTAGGTTTGGATTATTCACAAAATTTCATTGGTTTTACATCGTCATTACACGAAGGCCTAAAAGCTGAAAGACGTACGATGGTGAAGAACAAAGAAATAGAAGTGCCGATTCAGGGCTGTATTGTCCGAATGAAAAATGCAAAGGGAGCCTCACATGTGGGGCTTTTTTATTGTGGTCAAATTCTACATCTAACTGAGTTGGGTGTTCATTACTTGCCAAAAATTTCGCTAGAAAAGTTCTACAAGGATTTTACATATTATGACCCGTGTGCGTATTTATCCAAACCAACTTGATAGCCAAGATTTTACTCAGATGAGAGTCAAAGATGCTCTCGAAACATTCAAGATTATTAAGAAAAAACACCCGCAAGCGCGGGTTTTTTTACGCCCTGCGTGTAGTCAAAACGATATCACGCCAACCGATCAAAAAAGCCTAGAGCGCTTTAAATTATTAGCAAGTTACAATGAATTAGATATTGTTTGTTGTGCTGGTGAAGCAGCAACAATTATTGCTGTGGTTTCTCTTGTAGTGTCGGCAGGTATGGCTTTATATACCTACCTCAATATGCCAGACATGGATGCACCAACACGCGGATCGCCTAATAATGAGTTAGCAAATCGAACCAACCGAGAGCGTATAAACGGTCGTGTTCCAGATATTATGGGTCGCGATAAATCAATCCCTGATCTCATTGCGCCACCATTCGAGTATTACGAAAACAATATTGCTGTTGAAGAAAACTTAATGTGTGCAGGTCGTGGATATTACGATATACAAGAGGTTCAAGACGGCAATACACCGTTAGGTGCAATTGAAGGTTCTGCAGCTAGTTTTTATGATCCCGGTACAAGCATTATTGGCATACCTGCACTTCAGATAGGCGAAACTTTTACACATAAACCACCTTTGGCGGTACGCTCAAGTTCTGTGAATGGGCAGTCGTTAGAGCAGCCAAATGAGGTGATGATTGAAGGTGGAGTGTACTTTACCAGCGGTGGAATAATTCATTCAACAAGCTCAGATTTTACATCATTATTCGCTGTTAATGATCGTGTATCGATCAACTATGCTGAATTTGTTGCTCAAGGTTTGATTACATCGGGTGCTGTTAATTTTAATCAATATGATCAGTTGGTTTTCACAAGACCAGTAGACATATCGGGAATAGATGCTTTTAAAACTGTCACCATTACTGGTGCGACAGCCTATAAAGATATAACAGTTACGAATGCTGAAACACTCGAAGAAGAAATTCAGAGAATTTATTTTGATCTATCTGGAACTTATTCAATTTCAGCAGCAACCAAAACAACAAGTGGCTCAAATTTTATCTACACATTGACATTAGATAATCCTGAATCAGTGAACCCAAGTTGGACACATATTGATTCAGAAAAATCCCTAAACGTGGGTGTGGAGTTATTAAATTCATCAAATGTGATGGATTTAGATGGTTATTACACTGTTGCCAGCCTGACATCAACAACCCTAGAGCTGACAAACGCCTCATCAATTAATAGCGATTGGTTAAAGTTGCCAACATTTAACAATGGGTCCACTCTTGGGTTGCTAACCGATACGCCTATTCAAATTGAGAAATTAAACAATAAGTGGGTTGGTTGGTTTGAAGGCAAATTAGACGGTGCTGAGAAATGCGTTTTTAATATCATTATGCCAAATGGTATTTCAAACGTGACCAACAAAGGTGCATTTACACATGCGTTTGCAGAAATGCATGTTCAGTGCGAAGCTTACGATGTGGACAATAATAAACTTGGACCAACTATTACAGAAGTTATGTTTGTGCAGGATGCAACAAGAGATCAAATTGCCCGCACTATCTCCATTGATTTACCAGTAGGCACACATCGAGTCAGATTTAGAGCAGCTAAGGTTCGTGCAGAAACTCGAAACTCACCTGTAACAGAGGCAAAGTTGAAATCTGTGTTTTTAGTTAAAGATATGGATAAGCTGGTTTATGAGAATGTGACTATTGTTCGTAGTAAAACTATTGCAACAACTGGCGCATTATCACTTAAAGAGCGTGAATTAAATGCAGAACTCACCAGCAAGCTTTACAGTTACTCAACTGGCGAAAAATCAATTACACGGATAGCCACAACAAGATTTGCTGACATCGTTTGTCATCTGCATACCGATCCACTGATTGGTCGTAGAGATATCAGCACGCTTGATGTTGAGGGGTTGTATTCAGCGCAGAGTGAAATTGAAGGTTATTTTGGCACACCAAAATCGACGGAATTCAACTATACATTTGATCAATCTAACTTTTCATATGAGGAGAGCTTGGCACAGATTGCTTCATGTGTGTTTTCTAATGCTCGACGAGAGGGATCTAAGTTTCACTTTAGATTTGAAAAGCTAAATCCGCACTCAGCCATTCTTTTTAACCACGCAAATAAAAAGCCATTCACCGAGACTCGATCTCGAAAATGGGGAAAAAATCGTGAGTTTGATGGGGTTGAAATCACTTGGAAAGATCCAGATGACGAATGGATTGAAAAGACTGTCAAAATTCCAAATGACTTAATTTCAAACCCTAAAAAGATCGAACTGAATGGTGTGACCAACAAGTTTCAAGCTCACTTCATTGGTCATCGAGCCTGGAACAAGATGAAGCATCACAAGCGAACTGTGAGCTTTACAGCTTATGGTGAAGCTGACTTGGTGACAATCAATGACCGCATCTCCGTGACTGATGATCGAAAGCTCTACAAGATGTTGAATAATCTTGATTTGGGCTTACTGAGTGGCGAGATTGTGGAGTGGGATTTACAAACCATTCGTGTTTCGATACCTACAAATCTAGATCCAAATCTGTCTTACACAATTCACATCCAGCACATCAACCGCAGTGTCGAGACTATGAGTGTGACGCAAGGTAACGATGAATGTGAGTTGATTCTAGGTAGGCTTCCAATCATGCCTTTAATTACGGCTGATCAGAGTGATGAAGGGGCTAAATACTCAATTACACCTGATACAGAAGCAGAGAGTGAGGCATTCCTAATCATGGAAAAGTCCAATTCAGGTTATTTGGAAAGCTCAATAACAGCTATGAACTATGACAGTCGTTATTATCTAAACGACTTTGATCACATTAACAATTTAATCTAATCCACGTCCTCATTTGAGGGCTTTTTTATGGGTGGGGTATGACTCAGAATTTTGATGAAATTATTGAAGGCACGATCATTGATGCTGGGACAATGGGTGAAGCACTTAAAGAGGATAAAATTGTAGTGACTCGCTATGGCAATACTTTTGAGTCGCTCCCAATGATTGCAAGAGAAGCTAAGCAAGCCACAGACCAAGTCGTAGAAGAAATTCGCCTACGTGGTGGTTATTTTAAAACATACAATACTTTAGCAGAAGCGAATGCTGATATTGCAAACATTCCGCTTGATGCGACTGTTAAAGTTCGTGATGTAGTGGAAGGCGGGGATTATTATAAGGCCACATCCGAAGCGTCAAGTTTAACTAAAAGCGCTTTTGATCCAGTTATTCATGCTGAGCGTTATACGAACAATAATTCGTTACTCAAAACACCTCAAACAAAAGTGCACAATAAAAACAATATTGCACGAAAAGCAGGACGATATTTTTCTACTGTTGAAGGATTTTATGATCCAACAGCTACAGGAATGTGTACTGAACTCATTCCAATTAATCCAAACTTTGATGTGTATGTGACTGGTATTAGCTCAGCTTCAGAATATGGAGGGATGTACTGGTTTGACAAAAATGGGCAAGCAATTGTGGCTACAAACCGCAGAAATGTGACAGGTCTAGCTGAGCAAGCAGTTTACATCCCTGCAAATGCCGCATATCTCGGATTAAATACAAATATTACAACAACTCAGGAAGTTGATTTTGTAGTAACTCAGACAATAGATGAGCTAAGTGAAACTTTGTCTAAACCAGTTATTTTTCGGAAGAAAAAATACTACTCTGAAGCAAATATTGAGCTACTGGCTGGAAGCTACTACCAGTCTGGCGTGGTGGCAGGAGGATTTCATGTGCGAATCCCGATTGAATTTGGTGAGAAAGTAGTAAAAATTAATCGATCAGAAGTTGAGAACAAGAATTTATACATGGGGTCTGGCGATTTAAGTTTGGTAAATCCAGGTACAAACCCCGTTCCCACTGCATCAAACACGCTGCATAAAGCATACATTGTATTGAATGTAGCCCCGCAAAGTGTCACGGATGTTTCGCAAGTTAAATTTTCTTTATATACAGTAGTTGATGAACTTCATGTTACAAAACCAACGCAACCGACAGATGTTGTGTATGAAATGTCTACTCAAAATTACATGCTTCATCCCGGAAGAATTAGAACAGGTGGTGCTAATGCCCCGATTTATGAGTATATTGCAGAGTACCGTTTAACATCACCAGTATCGTTCAATTCAGATTATCCTGTAACAATTCAAACAGATGATACTGAATCGGGTGTTATCTCTTTCTTTGATGATAAATACTCAATAGTTGGAACATTGTCTAAGTTTGGTAATGTCACGATTTCACCTTCAGAAATACCAATAGGTGCCAAATACATTTCTAAGAATTTGACCGCTGGTAAATATGCAACATTTATAATGACGGCTGGTGGTGAGCCAAAAACTACTAAACAAGTGAATACCAATTTAAGTTTGCCGCCGCTAATTCCTGTCGCTGTGGGTGTGCAGATGAACCTGTACTACGATAATTTTAGAGCAAATCCAGTTAACTCGACTACGGAATTGTTTATGTACGAAGGTGCTAAACCTGCATCAAATTTAACAAATCCTTTTATCTACAGTACATTTCAGACTGAACGAGCCTTGCAGTGGACTCCAACGACAGCAGGTTTAACAGAAACAATTACAGCAGAGATTAGAGAACTAAACTCTTATGTTGCTTTAAATAAGCGAACCTTTGATCTTATATCTGTACCAAATAACAATGGTGCAGGGCGTAGGAAAATCACCATGATTTGCGGCGATTCTCAGATTGAACCTGATTCATCTATACGCAAGACTTCGTTTGCGCCTTATCTGAAAGATTTGTTCGAGCAGCAAGGTGACATGAATATGCTATTTGCTGGAACAAAGAATTTTCCTTTGACAATTTACGGTGATACTCCTGAAGAGAATCGCACAATCAATTGTTTAGCTGAAGGTTACGGTGGGCAGCAGGTTACTTATTTCACAACAAGCACTTCCCCCTTCTGGAACCCTAACAAGGTTGGTGGTGCGGGAATTGATTTTAAGAACTACATGGCGAATCTTGCTGCATCGAACCCTGACTTTAATGCAAATGATGAGTTTGATTATTTCATTTTCCCTATGGGGGTCAATGATTATGCGAACGGGGTCTCAACTCCAAATATCATTGCTCGAATCAAGGTTATGCTAGATTTATTGTGGAGAGACTTTCCTAACTGTGTGTTCATTGTTTCTATGCCAACGCAGGGTAGTAAGTTTTGGTCGATGGATGCACGTAGAAAGTGGAACATTGAATACTATGAAGCATTGATTCAAGAGTTTACAAAACCTGAATATGCAGAAAAAGTATTTATTGCTGCGACCGGTATATGGACTGACAATATTTACGGAAGTCGTCAAGTTCGCCCATACCGTGAACCATACAAGCGTATTGTTGATGCTAAGAATCTGCTTATTAATAAGTATGTTCAAGAGGGGATGACGCTTGAACAAGCGACAGACAGAGTTGTAAATGATTATGGACTTGAAGTTAAAGAACGTGTTTTAGAGCGCTGGATGGATGAATACCCCATGACGACCGACATAGTTCATTCGTCATGGATATCAGCAGCTCAGCAAGCAGATTGCTTGTATTCTACGTTACGCTATTTGCTGCAGAATCCGTGATAAACCCAAAATTCTATATCAACCCTGTTCTTTAATTAATCTAAGCTTAATTTTAGTGTTGAGGAAGCTATGTCCGAAAAGGCGCAGTTAGCAGTTGATGCAGCGGTTGCTGCGTCCACAGCTACAAAATTTACATATGGGTGTCTAGGAATAGGCGCCCTTTTTTTTATGGGGAATATATGGATGACTTAAAAATAGTCATTGCGTCACTTGAGCCATTCTATACAGCCATTGCGTCTTTCGTGATGGCTTTTTTAATGGCGATTTTTCGCACGGCTAGAAAACACGGCAAGGCAGACTGGCTTGAAGCTTTTATGTGTGGTTTATTTGCCATCGGCGCTTGGTCGGTAATGACTTGGTTTGGAATACCTGAAATTGTTGCAGTGGGTGTTTCATCTGCAATTGGTTTTAAAGGTACTCATTACGTCAGTGATAAAATAGATAAGGTTGATTTAAATGTCAAAAAAGATAACAACCCAACAAATTCATAATCAAGCTGCATTGCTTGGCGTTGAGTATGCTGCTTTGCGTGCGGTAATTGAGGTTGAATGTAAAAGCTCTGGGTTTAATAGTGATGGAACACCAGTCATTCTTTATGAGCGTCATGTTTTCTATCAACGATTACGCGTAATAAACTGGCTATCAAAATCTGTGGAATGGTCTAAAACACATCCCGACCTATGCAATCCTATTTCTGGTAATTATGGCAAGTTTTCACAGCAACACAGCAAACTTGAGCGAGCATCAAAACTGAATCGTGAAGTAGCACTAGAATCGTGTTCTTGGGGTTTAGGGCAAGTCATGGGCTATCATTGGAAAGCTTTAGGGTATGCATCACTACAAGCATTTATTAATGCAATGTATAAGGATGAAGAATCACAGCTTGAAGCAATGTGTCGTTATATTAAAGTCAATGGATTGATTGATAAGCTTAAGCGTAAAGACTGGAAGGGTTTTGCGCGTGGCTATAATGGTCCAGCATATGCAAAAAATAGTTACAACACAAAACTTGCAAATGCTTATAAGAAGTGGGGTGGTTAATGATAAAAACATTCATCGCCAAATTTTACGAAGCCGTCATTATTGCTCTGACGGCTTTTTTATTACTCACACTTATTGGGCTTGGTGTTCAGTCATGGCGTGTAAGCCACTGGCAAAACAAATTTAATGGTGCTGATGCAGAATGTGTTGAGCGAATAAACAAAGTTAATGAAGCCTACCAAAGCGCTTTAGAGGCTTGGAAAGCAAAAGTATTCATTGTTGAAAACGAACTCGAAGCCGAACGCAACAACATCAAAATTGAATTTAGAGATATTCGACATGAGACTCAAAAAATCATTACTGACCGCATTTACACTGATTGCAAGTTTACTGATGACGGCTTGCGTATCGCCCAAACCGCCATCGCTACCGCAAATTCCAGCAAGCCTATTGACTGATTGCCAAGATTTAAATCAATTGGAGACTGGCGAAATGGGTGAGGCATTAATTTGGATTGTTGATACTTCTGAGCAATACGCAGATTGTAGAGCTAAAGTTAAAGCATTTATTAAAATCCATCAGCCCTCTAAATGAGGGCTTGCACAGCTCATTCGATTACGACGAATGTGAAGGTGGGGATATGTGTGAAGGCTTTTTGAGGGGTATTTACCTAAATTCCCCAACTATAATTCTTGAATTTAACCCCTTAAATGCTGCAATATTTTCCGGACTGGACCGAGTAATAATTGTTATATCGATTAACTCACAGGATTCTATGGTACAACTATCTAAACCAATAACGCCTGTCAAAAAGGTATCTTCTGGAACCATAATTATATCCCCGCAATTTATAAAGCCTGAGTTACTATAGGTTCCTCCAAGCATTGCAATAGTTCCAGGTCCAACAATTTTACAACGCCTAAAATGTTTAAACTTATGAATTTGATTTAAGGGTAATTGCAAATCCGAGAGTTTAATAATTTTGTCCTCAAAAGTATTCATAAGCGGATTTATAGTTGAAATAGGCGAAGACAACAAGGACAAGTATTTTGCGTTAGCAGCCTGCTTGCGAGAAATGTTTATTAAGCAAAAAACTGAAGATAAAATAAGAGTGGAAAATATCCCTATTGTCAGCCAAACAAAAGGTGAGCTTCCTTTAAATAGCTCAGATGCTTTTGCAAGTAAAGCCGCTGTAGTGCCACCAAAAAGAACAATGATAAATGTAACCAATCTCCAAAGCAGATCAGCCCAAGTTAAACCGCGATCAAAAAAACTAAAAAATTTATTCACTGCTAATCTCCAATTTACCCAAACCCCACCCAGGCTCCTTCCTAAAAATCTCCCCATTCTTAATCGCGTGTTCTATATAAAAGTAGGTCCATGTTTTCATTATTCCATTCCTGCCTCTTTTAAAATCCATTCTTCAATCTTTGTATGATGTAATCTCAATAGATCCACCGGTCTATCCTTATAATGTTTCTCTGCAGTAGCACTTGGCTTATGACCCATAATCTGAGCTACAACACCAGTTGGTATTTCGAGCCATTCAGCTAAATTTGAGAATGATCGACGTAAGTCGTGGATAGTAAATTTCGGTAAGCCTTTTTCTTCTAAAGCTGCATAGTAGCTTCTTCGTATATCAGTAATATGACCCGATTTAGACTGTTCTGACCAAAAAACAAAGTCTAACTCGGGGTGTTTTGGGAGTTTTTTAAACAATTTTTCCACATAGGGGGTCATAGGGATAATACGATCTTCTTGCTCGACCTTATCCCATATAGAAATCGTTTTCCATTTAAAATCTAATTGTGAGTAGGTGAGTGATCGCATTGACTCAGATCGTGGACCACACAAGATACTGATCTGTAAAAATGTCTTATGCATAATGTTTTGAATGTCATTGACCGCTAAAAACCAATCTTTTAACTGGTTTCGCTGTACAGAATTTTTAACTGGCTTTAATACCGGCACAGCTCGACGTACACGTTTGGCTTGATGTACTTTAGCGTCAATTAAATGCATATAGATGTCATGCTCTTGACACCAATTTATACATGATCTCGCGATTCTAAAGCCAAGTGCTGCACGCCCTGGTCGTGTCTCGGCTTCTTTGGTCTGCCAATCGATCAGAGTGTCTGATGTGATTTTAACAAGTGGGATATCCAACATTGAGGCGAGAGCACCAGGTACAGTTAAACCTTTGCCGCGTACTTTTTCTTCACCACCACGATGTGATAGCTCAATATGATCTCTCAAGTGGCGATCCGACCACAGATGCTTATTTGCATTTACATATTCTGCAAACACATCGCCAAACGTGATTTTTTCATTTTGCTTAGATTGAGAAAATTCATCATTCTTTTGATCTTCCTCAGCCTTGCTTCTTCTAGGGTCAATACCTTGGTCACAAAGCTGCTGCAGTCGTCTCGCTTCTTTTCGCGCATCATCAAGCGACCAAACATTTACATCACCAATGGTTATGCGTAAACTTTTACCTGAAGCACGTCCTTGAAAGATGTAAGATCGATTTTCGTTTTGAGTGACGCGAACAGAAAGACCAGGTGAATCTAGGTCCCAATAGAAAATTTGATTTTTGCCATCAGTGGGCTTTTCAAGTTTTAAGACCTTGGCGGTCGTAAATTTGAGCTTCATTTGCTTACAAGTGTTTACATCAGGGGTGGTGTAAGCACTATGTAAGCAAATTAATCCAATAACGGTCAACACAAATAAATGCTGTATTTGATTAAGTGTTTAATTTAATAAGATATTTAGTGTGTTTTTCAACATTGATAAATAGTGGTAAATTGGTAAAATTCAGGACTCATAATCCGTTGGTCGACAGTTCAAGTCTGTCTGGGCCCACCAAATAAAACGACCACTTACGTGCATTAATCGTAAGTGGTTTTTTTTTAAATTTTGGTAAGTAAATGATAACAGCTTAAATCATCAATTATTTATAATGAGCTTTAGGGCACAAAGAGTTCAAAGATAGAATATCCTGATTTAATCAAATTTAATGGTTGTTTTACAATCTTGTTCAAAAGCCGATTTTTCCCAAGCTATTTAAATTTAATAGATAACTTGGAAATGGGTTACATCTAATTTAATAAATTCTGTTAATCCTTGAATAAGTGCATGAATTCTATTCATTTGGATTTAGAAGATGATTGCAGTCTAAAAAATCCGGTCAATCAAGACACATGCTTAATTTTTTTCAACACTTAGAACTTCAAAAATTCTGTATTTTAGTAGAGTATTTAACCTCAACCAAAAGCCAACAGATCACACGTAATATAGCGGGCTTTCCAGCCTTTGTAGCCATTGCCGATCGTGTCCAATCGGATGACGATATGGCACCCCTTGAAGCAAGTCAGGATTATCCAAAATCAATCGATAAAGTTTTGCATTTTTCAGGGAAAGGTCGTGATATTAAGGATTTTGAGTTATTTCTTCATCAGGCTAGTTCAGCTCAGATTAGAAATTTACTTTTGATCACTGGTGATAAGCTTAAAGAGCATAGTGATGGGAATGATCAATTTGAACGTACCCGATATCTAGAATCGATTAATGCAGTGATGTCCGCAAAGAATTATGGTGGCTTTAATATAGGTGTAGCATTTAATCCCTTTAAATATACTGAGGCTGAGCATTATGCTCAATATTTAAAATTACATAAAAAAGTTATAGCCGGCGCAGATTTTATTATTACCCAATTAGGGTATGACATGGATGCCTTAAAACAGCTAAAGTTTTTCCTAAAGCATTACCATTACAAACAAAAAATACTGGCTTGCGTTATGCCACTGAGCTTGGCACGGGCCAATTTTATAGTGAAAAATAAAGTCGCTGGTATTGTGATTACACCTTATATGTTGAGAGTGTTGGCTCAGGAAAAACAGAATGGATTGGCTGAAAATGCGTATAAGCGGTGTGCCATACAAATATTGATGTGTAAGCTTTTAGGTTTTAATGGTGTTCATCTTTCAGCATGTGAAAAGTCAGAAGAACAGAAGATTCTTCAAAATTATATTGAGCAATATCAAGATGATGATTTGGAGGAACTAGAAGCACGGTGGAAATCTCTTTGGCAGATTAAGACTGGAAATGAGTTTGTTCCAGAATTGACTTATTATGCACGTCAACCGACATTAGGTCAGCTGATTAAATATCATCATTTGCATGTCATGCATAAAGCCCTTTTTGAGTCCAAAATCTCTAAAGGTGTAGGTAGGTTTATTTTTAAAGCGTCCTTTTGGAATAACGAGCTAGCATCAAAAACTTTGTTAAAAAGCGAATTTAAGACAAAACATATGGTTGTGGGCTGCGAAAATTGTGGTCAATGTAGATTGGCTGATACTTTATATATTTGCCCTGAAACATGTCCTAAAGGACTTGCAAATGGCCCTTGCGGTGGCACCACATTAGATCGATGTGAGTTTGGAGATCGTGAATGCATTCACTCTGTAAAAGCCCGATTAGCCAAAGCTGTAGGACAAACTGACGTTTTAAAAGATACCCTGATTGCAACCGTACCCGTTGAAGTTCGTGGAACCAGTTCTTGGAAAAATTGGTTTTTGGGAAAAGTTTGAGTGTGTTCAATTTCTTGTATGAGTTGATTTATAGTATTGAAATTCAATTATTAATTAACGTTATATAGGGGCTTAAATTAAATTATCGTATAAATCTTCAAGCCAAAATTTAATCTATTTTCCTATATATCAACATTTACTGATTCTTAAATTCTCATGATGACTCTATAATTTATTTATTTATTACATAGATGTAAAACGAGAATTAAGGATGAGCATAACGCCCATTAAGTCAGGCACTGGCAATTTAGCTAATGTGATTTATCAACAAATAAAAGATGATATTTTTAGCTTTAAGCTCAAACCTGGACAACGTTTTACTGAAACGGACCTTTCTGAAAAGTATGAGGTCAGCCGTACCCCAACACGGCAAGCACTGTATCGTCTTGAACAGGAAGGCTATGTGAATGTGCATTTCCGCAGTGGTTGGGAAATTAAGCCTTTAGATTTTACCTTTTATCAGGAGCTCTTTGATTTACGTATGATCTTGGAAAAAGAGGCTGTTAAACGTTTATGCGTAATGGATCATGAGCAATCTGAAGAATTACAGAATTTAAAGCGATTATGGCTTGTAGACGAACAGGACTATAACCAGAACACCCAAGCATTGGTGCTGCAAAGTGAAGATTTTCATTGTGCCTTGGTTAGAGCTGCAGGAAATCGTCAAATCGCCAAGATTCATCATGAAATCAGTGAAAAAATCCGAATTGTGCTCAGTCTAGGCGCCATGCGTGAATTCGATATCCAGCATGCTTATCAAGATCATGCTGCAATACTTAGATGTATTTTAGCTCGTGATGCTGATGGGGCGATCCATTTAGCAGAACATCATGTCTTACATAGTATTGAGGACGTGAAGAAAATTACTCTTAAAATATTTTCGACTGTTTAGGATAAATTATTAAAAAAATGCCAATTTTAAAAAAATTGGCATTTTTTTTGCCTCTAATTCATATCTTGTATACAAGAATGTACACAAAACTAATCCAGCGATGCCAGAACAACATTTGCTTAGTTTTAGTGCATAGATTTAATGAATAGTGCACCAATTTGAATTCAATATTTGTAAACGCATCAATATTGTGCGTATAAATGAGGATAGTTTTTTTGAGATCTCGTGTAACTTTATTAATAGGTTTAACTGGCATCAATCAAGGGGTGTTTGCAACAGATCAGGTCAAAACCCTAGATACGATTTATGTCAGCACAGCTTTAGCCTCAGAATCTACACAGCACGCTCAAGCGCTTACCAAATTTCAGCATGATCTATTTGATATCCCGTTTAGTAAAAGTCATCTGTCGCAAGACATCATCCAGCAGCAAGATATTCAGCGCATGGATCAAGCCCTTAGCATCGTGAGTGGGGTACTGCATCAAAATAATTATGGTGGGGGCTTTTGGGATAATTATTCATTCCGGGGATTTCAAGGCAATCCCAATATGGGTGTGGATGCCATTCGTAATGGGCTGAGTGTCAATCGTGGCATTTCTGCACCTAAAGATATGGTCAATATTGAATCACTGGATTTTTTAAAAGGTCCCAGTGCCGCACTGTATGGACGTGGTGAGGTCGGTGGGGCATTGAATGTCACCACAAAAAAACCGAAATGGACGTCTGAAACAGAACTTAATCTTCGTGGGACAACACAAGATGAATATCGCTTAAGTCTAGAACAGACTGCGCCAATCAGCGATGCGTTGGCGTATCGAATGGCAGTTGCAGTTGAGGATAATCAGTCGTTCCGTGATCATGTCAGTAGCCAACGTTTATTTGTCGCACCGCAATTCTCATGGAAATTATCTGAAAATACCCAAGTGCATTTAGATACTGAATTTACCCAGCATTTAGGCACATTTGACCGTGGTATCACGGCTGTAAATAACCAGTTATTGATGGATCCAAAGACCTTTACCGGTGAGCCTTCTGATGATGATATGCGCGTCAAAGACAATCTCTATCAAGTTCGATTAAAGCATCAGTTCAATGACGCATGGCAGATGAATGCTGCGATCAGTTATAAAGACGCCCAGATGGTGGGCTATTCGACAGAACCACGCAAATTACAAGCAGACTTAGAAACGCTAGAGCGTCAGCGTCGTCATCGTGATTATCAGACCGATGATATTTTGCTCCAAGCTGAAGTACTTGGCCAACTGCAACTCGGTCATGTTCAGCATGAATTTGTACTCGGTGTAGAAACAGGGCGTTTAGATTTTATGCAACGTCAATTGCGTCTCAATCACTCGGCTGCTCAGCCCAATTGGATCAACATTTACGCTCCTATTTATGGGCAATTTAGCCCTGAACTGCCTTTACATACCAATTCGGATGAACGTCAGCAGTACATGGCTGTGAATGTACAAGATCAGGTCTTTTTTAATGATCAATGGAATATTTTATTCGGTGGTCGATTAGATCGTGTCGAACAGCGCTTTATCAATCATCGCACGCAGTTCAAAGATGAGAGCACAGCACAAAAGTTTAGCCCACGAATTGGTCTGAATTATCGTCCTACACCAGCACTGTCTTTTTATACCAATTATGGCGAAGCTTTTTCCATGAATAATGGCATGGGTCGTACAGGGGAGACGTTTGCACCTGAAACAGCGAAAAGCTATGAAATTGGCGCGAAATACCAATCGCAAGATCACAGTATGCTTAGCATCGCCTTGTTTGATATGACCAAAAAAAATGTCCTGATGACAGATGCAATTGACCCCAATTTTGAAGCTGCGGTTGGCGAAGTGAAAAGCAAAGGGCTCGAAATTGACTTCAACCATCGTATCAATAACCAGATGATGGTGTCAGCAGGCTACGCCTATATGGATGCCAAAGTCAGCAAAGATGATGTGTTACCTGCAGGCTCAGCACTGAGCAACGTACCCAAACATAGTGCACATGTCATGGCAAGTTATGACCTTTGGCAAAATACGCAACATGCAGCAGGTCTAAATTTCAATCTCCATTATGTCGGGCAACGGAGTGGAGACAGCCCAACCAATACGGCTAATGGTTTCAGCTTACCTGCCTATACCGTATTGAACCTTGGGGCTTATTACCAAGCAAATCCAAATTTACGCTATCAATTGAATATTCATAATTTGTTAAACGAAGAATATTATCTATCCAGTTATAGCCATGTATGGATTCAACCCGGTGAGCCGATCAAAGCAGCGTTATCGGTACAGTGGCAATATTAATGCAAAGATTTATTGTCATTTTACTGAGCTGTGTACTGTTGGCTTGTACGGCAACAGAGCAACCGATACCAGCAAAAATACAAAGCCCAACATCGCGTTGTGTGATGGATAGCTCACAGACCGAAGTCTGCCTAGCTCAGCCAGCACAGCGTATTGTGTCCTTGTTTGAATCAGGTTTAGACGGGCTATATATGTTGGGGCAGGGTGCAAAGGTCGTGGGGATTCCTGCTGAGGTCTATTTACAGACCTTGTTGTTTCATGCTTATTCCAAAATGGATCCACGTATTGCCAATAAGCAACTCGCTACACCTTCACAAGGCTCAAATGCCACCAACATTGAAAGCTTAATGCTATTAAAGCCAGATTTGGTGATTTTAGGTAGTGGGCAAACACAAACCATTCAATTGCTTCGACAATTTGGTATTGCAGTCTATGTGATGGAATCAGGCACTTACGATCAGGTGAAAGAAGAGCTGTATGAAATTGCACAGCTTACAGGTGCTGAGCAACGGGCTAAAGAAATTCTGGATTTTTCAGATGTGCTTCTGGCTGAAGTGGCACTCAAAACCTCAAAGCAAAAATATAAGCAATCAATATATTACGCATGGTCAGGTGGACGAATTTATTCAACCTCAGGCCGTAAATCGATTACCAATGATTTTATTGAATTGGCAGGGGCTTACAACGTGGTTAAAACGGAGACCAATCAACCGAATGTCAATCCAGAAACGTTGATTGAGTGGAATCCTGACAATATTGTACTGTGGAATACCGACCCAAACCTGATTTATCAGCGTAAAGAATTGCAAGGTCTAAAAGCAGTACAACAACAGAAAGTGTTTAATCTCAGCCCTGCATTTATCTATAACCCACATACCATCAAAATTCTTGTGACTGCGATTTATCTGCATCATCACATTTACCCTGACACCTCAGACTTAGCAGTTGAAGCCTTGCAACTCAAAATTTTAGAGAAACTCTATGGTCAGAAAATTGCCAAGGAGTTGATGTCATGAATAAGGCAAAATTGAAATACACCTGGTTTTATCCATTGCCGATTCTACTGATTTTTATGTCGCTGTTGCTAGGACCGAGTCAAACATTAAGCGCAGGGGATTATGCACTGTGGTTTATCCAGTGGATGTTGGGTACAGCGTATTTTGATGCGCAACAATTTAGCTTGATGCAAAATATTGTCTTCAATATTCGCCTACCACGCATCTTATTGACCTTTATGGTCGGGGCTGCTTTGGCAACAGCCGGCAATGGCTTGCAAGCTTTGTTCCGCAATCCCTTAGTGGATTCCTATGTGCTGGGGATTTCATCAGGTGCCGCCTTTGGTGCCGCCCTAGCATTATCTTTGAGTTGGTTATCGCCCAATTTATCGGCGTTTATTTTTGGCGTATGTGCAGTGGCATTAACCTATGTGTTTGCCCAGCAAAAGCATGAAAGCCAAACTTCATTGGTGATGGTGATTTTATCCGGCATGATTGTTTCAGGTCTGTTTTTAGCAGGACTGACCATTATTCAATATTTAAGTGATCCTTTTAAATTACAAGCGATCGTGCAGTGGACCATGGGGAATTTACATCAGGCATCGTGGCAGAAAGTCCAATATGCGGTTGTGCCGATTACGGTGGCTTTAATGGGCTTATACGCCATGCGTTGGCGCTTGAATCTGATGGCATTGGGAGCTGATGAAGCACAAGCGGTGGGGGTGAATCCGAAGTGGGAGCAACTCATACTGATTGTATTGGTGACGCTATGCACCTCCACTTCAGTAGCTGCCGCAGGCATTATCAGTCTATACGGACTATTTATGCCGCATATTGTGCGCATGCTGGTCGGCCCTGACCACCGCTACAGTATTCCTGCCAACATGATTCTAGGCGGTAGTTTTTTACTGCTGATTGATAATTTTTCACGAGTTTTACTGAGCTTTGAAATTCCAATCGGCATTTTCACCATGCTCCTCGGTGCGCCATTTTTCTTATTATTAATCAAAACACAAAGGACGGCTTGGGCATGATTCATATTGAACAGTTGAACTATGCCTATGGGCATAAACACGTGTTAAAAAATATTCAGCTTGAATTTCCAGCCCATCAGTTCTCGGTGATTTTAGGTCGCAATGGTTGTGGCAAATCGACCCTATTTAAACTGATGGCAGGTTTAGAACAGACCACAGATGGGCAAGTACTTTATGCAGGTCGAGCTTTAGAAAACATAAAAGGTAAAGAAAGGGCCGCGCTACTTGGATTTTTATCGCAGTTCCATAAAACGGTTTTCCCATTTTTAGTTAAAGATGTGGTGATTACAGGTCGGGCTGCATTTAGTCGATTTCGTCCATCTAAACAAGATTGGGACATGGTCGATCAGGCTTTAATTGATCTCGATATCGAACATTTAAAAGAACGCCCTTATACCGAGCTGTCAGGCGGAGAGCGTCAATTGGTGATGATTGCCCGTATTTTGGTGCAAGCACCAAAAGTGATTTTATTAGATGAGCCGACCAATCATTTGGATGTCTATTATCAATCTTATTTGATGAAAAAACTGCGTCAATTGTCACGGCAGAATTTTACTGTGATCGCCATTATGCATGACCCGAATTTGGCATTTTTATTTGCCGATCATTTGTTCTTTATGCGTGAACATGAAGTGATTCGCCCTGATTCAAAAGCGCGTCTCACCGATCCGAAATTTTTAAAAAGCGTCTACGATGTGGAGTTTCATGAAGCCATGATTCAAGACAAGACCATTGTTATCCCTGATCATTCTTGGTTGTAAAATGAATTTATCCTATGAAACACTGCAATCCGCTGATCAATCTGTCATTCAATTTGCTTTAGATTCACGGCAGCTTTTATTTCCAGAACTGTATGGTGCTTGTATTCCAAAAGATATTGCCCAGTTTGAGCAGTACTATGTGGACAGTCCTTTAGGCTGTTTTATCGTGGTCAAAAATCAAGCCAAAATTATTGCAACGCTTGCTTACCGTGCCTATGACGGACGTTTTGATTTGGATATTGCTGAAGGTGCTGTTGAGGTGGTCAAACTTTTTGTACTGCCTGAATATCGTCGACAAGGCATTGCCACGCAACTGTGTCAGTTATTATTTACACATGCCGAGCAACACGGCATAGAAACCTTGTATTTGCATACACATCCATTTTTACCTGCGGCGGAGAAGTTTTGGTGTTTACAAGGTTTCGAAATAATTAAGCGTGAATGGTTAAAAACATACGATACCATTCATATGTTAAGAACTATAAAATCTGATCAACGATTTTGAAATTTAGCCATAAGCTTAATTATTTATATAGATTATAGCTAAATACTGAAGTAATCAGTCTAGATCATCCAGAGCATTTGAATAGAATTTCACACCTATTTTGATGCGATCACGCCCTTGGCTCATACGCCAACGATTAGTATCACGTAAGGAATAGACGCAACCACAATATTCCTGTTGGTAAAACTCCTCTTTTTTGCTGATTTCGAGCATACGCACAGCACCACCATTCTTACGCCAGTTGTAATCCCAATAAGTTATCCCTTCATAATGTGAAGCTGAACGATGACCACAGTCGTTGATTTGCTTCATATCTTTCCAACGGGAAATACCAAGCGAACTACTTATTAGACTGAAGCCATTTTCAGCTGCATATAAAGCTGTACGTTCAAAACGCATGTCAAAACACATAGTACAACGAATGCCTTTTTCAGGTTCATTTTCCATACCTTTGGCGCGTGCAAACCAATTGTCTGTATCGTAATCACAGTCGATAAAAGGAATGTTATGTTTTTCGGCAAAGCGAATATTTTCTTCTTTACGAATTTCATATTCTTTGACAGGATGAATATTGGGGTTATAAAAAAAGATCGAAAAGTTGATGCCTGATTCAATCAGGGTTTCCATCACTTCACCCGAGCATGGTGCACAGCAGGAATGAAGTAGAAGTTTGTCGTGACCTGCTGGGAGAGACAGTTTTTGACGTTCAAGTTTGTTTGACATGGTTATATAGGTTTA
Organism: Acinetobacter sp. 24-47-67; assembly: GCF_056779735.1. Taxonomy (NCBI): domain Bacteria; kingdom Pseudomonadati; phylum Pseudomonadota; class Gammaproteobacteria; order Moraxellales; family Moraxellaceae; genus Acinetobacter; species Acinetobacter sp. 24-47-67. The sequence continues at coordinate 287,227 of NZ_JBWYIK010000001.1, read as the reverse complement.
AATTTAAACCCTATATTTTAAAGATTGAGTTGATAATTAAACCTCTAATAAGCTGATATTTTCTAAGGTTAGGTTGAGATAAATTCACTTGTGCACCATTTGAGTGAACGGAATCGCATCCGTATACCAGTGATCTACTCATTAACTGCATGGATAAGTTAGCTCATCTATTCTAAATCGCTTTGAAATAGCGAATATGCTTTAACATGAGGGATTCTCATCTTAAGCTGAATTTATATCGTTTTACTCACTTTATTATTCACGTTTAAATACAGCCATTCAGAAATTTAGTTTTTTATAAAATTTTAGGTGGCAATCTCCATGAGTACAGCATTTGAGTGTTCAATTAAACGTATCCGTTTTGATGAAAACTATACGCCAGCAGAAAGTACACGTTTGACTACAAACTTTGCTAATTTGGCTCGTGGTGAAAGTCGTCAGGAAAATCTGCGCCGTACACTTGCGATGATCAACAACCGTTTTAATAGCTTGGCGACTGTCGATAATCCTAAAGGTGATCGCTATTCACTTGAGATCGACATCATTTCTGCAGAAATTGATATCGAAGGCAATGGACAAACTTTCCCATTTATTGAAACACTGAAAAGTGTGGTGATTGACCACCAAACAGGTGAACGTATTGAAGGTATGATTGGCAATAGCTTCTCATCTTATGTGCGTGATTATGACTTCAGTGTGGTATTGCCTCAGTTGGGTTGTGGCGTGGGTGAAAAACCTGAAGATTTTGGTAATCTACATGGCAAATTGTATAAACATCTGGTGAATTCAGCAGTATTTAAAGCAGAATTCAACAAAGAACCGGTAATTTGCTTAAGTGTTTCAACCTCTAAAACCTATTACCGTACCACCAACGTACATCCTATTTTGGGTGTGGAATACAAAAATGATGAATATTCACGTACCGATGAATATTTTGCCAAAATGGGCTTACGTGTACGTTATTTCAAACCTGAAGGTGGTAACGCACCACTCGCATTCTATTTCGCTGGAGATTTACTTCGTGATTACACTGATTTTGAATTGATCAGTGCGATTGCAACTATGGAAAGTTTCCAACGCATCTATCGACCTGAAATCTACAACACCAACTCTCCTGCAGGTGTGGTGTATCAACCAAGTCTAAGCTATGGCGATTATTCACTTACACGTGTGGTGTATGACCGTGTAGAACGTGCTGAGTTAGCAGTCAAACAAGGTAAATGGACAGAAGAAAATTTCATTAAGCCTTATCAAGACATTTTAAATGAATGGGCTGAAAATTTCGAAGTCGAAACAGCTGCTTAAAACATCCAATTGATATACAGATTCACGAATTTAGAGAAAGAAGATTAGACATGGCACTTACACCACCGAAATTATTACTCCCAACTTCAACTGCGGGTAGTTTACCGAAGCCATCTTGGTTAGCTGAGCCTGAAAAACTATGGTCTGCATGGAAACTCGAAGGGGAAGAGCTTCTTGAGGCAAAACGTGATGCATTGAAATTATCATTACATGAGCAAGTCACTGCTGGTATTGATATCGTGAGTGATGGTGAACAAACCCGTCAGCACTTCGTCACCACATTTATTGAGCATCTTGATGGTGTGGATTTCGAAAAGCGTGAAACCATGCGTATTCGTAATCGTTATGATGCAAGTGTACCTTCTGTTGTGGGCGAAGTTTCTCGTAAACAAGCGGTATTTGTTGAAGATGCGAAATTCTTGCGTAGCCAAACCAATCAGCCAATTAAATGGGCGTTGCCTGGTCCAATGACCATGATTGATACTTTATTTGATGGTCACTACAAGAGCCGTGAAAAATTGGCTTGGGAATTTGCCAAAATTTTAAACCAAGAAGCTTTAGAGCTTGAAGCAGCAGGCGTGGATATTATCCAATTCGATGAACCGGCGTTTAACGTATTCTTCGATGAAGTAAATGATTGGGGGGTACCAACCCTAGAGCGTGCACTTGAAGGTTTAAAATGTGAAACTGCGGTTCATATTTGCTACGGTTACGGTATTAAAGCCAATACCGATTGGAAACAAACTTTGGGTAATGAATGGCGCCAATACGAAGAGTCATTTCCGAAGCTACAACAATCTAAGCTCGATATTATTTCGCTTGAATGCCAAAACTCACGTGTGCCAATGGATTTGATTGAATTGATTCGTGGTAAGAAAGTCATGGTCGGTGCAATTGATGTGGCAACTAATCAAGTTGAAACCGCAGAAGAAGTCGCGAATACCCTGCGTAAAGCTTTGCAATTTGTGGACGCGGATAAGCTTTATCCATCAACGAACTGTGGTATGACGCCGCTCTCTCGTCAAGTGGCACGTGGCAAGCTTGAGGCTTTAAGTGCTGGAGCTGCCATTGTCCGTAAAGAGCTAGAAGCTTAATCAAACGTAGTCTTGTATTAATCAGGGCAAATCGTCGCAAGATCATTTGTTCTGTCTAATGTACGACACGTCATATGTATATTTGAGATGAAAGAGATGATTGAAGCAACAGACTTTAGAAATGCAATGTCTTTACTTACAACTGCGGTAAATGTGATTACAACCACAGGCGAAGCAGGGATGCATGGCTTTACTGCATCTGCGGTATGTAGTGTCACAGATACTCCGCCAACACTATTAGTCTGTATGAATCAGTCCTCTCGTTCACATGTACATTTTGTTGAAAATAAAATCTTAGCTGTAAACGTACTGAGTACTCAGCATGAACAGCTTTCGAATGCTTTTGCTTCAAGCAAGCTCAGCTCAGAAGATCGCTTCAGACTAGGTGATTGGATTGATTTAAAAACTGGGTCGCCGATTTTAGAAGATGCTTTAGTCAGTTTTGATTGCGAGATTGAGACTATTCAACAAGTCGGTACACATAGTATTTTTTTATGCCGTGTGACTGCAGTAAAGCAAAGTAATCAAGAAGAAAGTTTGGTGTACTTTAACCGTGCTTATCATCAAGTGGGTCAGTTGGAACACGCTTAATTCAACCCCTTAATCCCTTCATCTTTTTAAAAGTTAGTCTATTGTGGAACTTATAACCTTTTTAATCATCGGTGCATTTGCTGGTTTTGCGGCTGGGCTGTTTGGTGTAGGCGGTGGTACGATTATTGTGCCACTACTTTTTATTGTCTTTACCCAAATGGGTTATGATCCTGATGTCATTATGCATCTGGCACTAGGAACATCTTTAGCAACAATCGTTGTCACTTCGATTAGCTCATTAATGGCACACCATAAAAATGGTGCTGTGCTATGGCCTGTATTTAAAAATTTAGCTCCACCCATGGCCATCGGCTGTTTTGCAGGTGCTGGAATTGCTGGTTTGTTACCGGGATTACATCTTCAAATCATGGTCGGCTTATTTTTGATTTGGGTGGCGTATACTATGTTTACAGGCGCGAACAAAGCAGTTAATTCAACAATGGCTCTTCCTTCATCAAGTCAGCAAGTTGCAGCAGGTAGTGTCATTGGGATTGCATCTGCACTCTTTGGGATAGGTGGTGGTAGTCTGACCGTTCCATATCTGAATCGTTATGGGGTGGTGATGCAAAAGTCTGTCGGTACATCTGCTGCTTGTGGATTACCAATAGCTCTAGCTGGTGCTATAGGGTTTATGGTTTTTGGTATGACTGCTGAGATCAATGTGCCGAATACCATCGGGTATGTTCATATTTATGCTTTCATTGGCATTAGTGTGATGAGTTTTATAACAGCAAAATTTGGTGCCAAAACTGCACATGCCTTATCGCCAGCAATGTTAAAGAAATGTTTCGCTGTCTTGTTGGTTATCATAGGAAGTATCTTCCTTGTAAAAGGATTGATTTAATTTCACCCAAATGTCTTATCAGCCTAGATAGCTCACTTAATGTGGGCTAAAGCGAAGATTTTAATATGTCCCTAGAGGGATCATGATTTGAGTTTTTTCCCATATGATCGAACTAAAACATTTGAAAATGCTATTGGCTTTGAGAGAGCATGGCTCTTTAGTCGCTGCAGCGAGTGATCTCTGCATTACACCTTCAGCCGTATCTCATCAGTTACGTGAGCTTGATCAGTGGATGGGGGTTGAAGTCGTCAACCGCAAGACGAGACCAATTACTTTTTCTAATGTTGGCTTAAGACTGTTGCAGTTAGCGGATGAAATTTTACCGCAAGTTCAGATTGCTCAAAGCGATATCACGCGTATTATCCATGGGCAAACTGGCAGAATTACATTTTCTTCAGAATGCCATAGTTGTTTTGATTGGCTCATGCCGATATTAAATCAGTATCGAAACCAATATCCTGATGTTGATTTAGATTTCGCATCAGGGTTTGAAGCAAATCCTCATGAATTGCTACAAAATGGCGAATTTGATTTGTTGATTACTGCAGACCCAATTGCATTAAAGGGAGTTGAATATTTCCCAGTATTTGAATATGAATCACGACTTGTTTTATCTACAACACATCCTTTGGTACGTGCAAAAAACATTACTGTTCAAGATTTAGCTGATGAAACGCTGATTACATTTCCAGTAGACAAACATCGTTTAGATATCATGTCGAAGTTGTTCATTCCTGCAAATATTCTTCCAAAAAATATTCGAACCACAGATCTGACCCAGATGCTGATTCAGTTAGTCGCAAGTGGGCGTGGAATCGCAGCTTTACCAGATTGGGTGGTAAACGAATATGAAACCAAAGGGTGGGTCACTTCACGTCGCCTAGATTGCGTTGCACCAGAGGGGTTAAGGCGTACTTTATATGCAGGTTTTCGAACTGAAGATAAGGAAAAAGATTATTTCGATTCATTTATAAAAAAATTAGCTAAATTTTCAGAATCAAGAAAACTTTATTACATGTAATAAAGTTTAATCATTCTGAATAAAGTGAAGATTGAACCTCGAATGAATCTTCATATCAATAATGAGCGAAGTTAAGATGAAAATTAGATAGTCGCTATTATTTGTATGAAGACGAATTTTTTGCTTTTGATTATACTTTTTTAACTAAGATTGATGTCTGACATCGAGACATTGGACTCATCATCTGTTTGTAGAAAGTAAACGATCTGATCTCAGTCCATTGTCCACCATTTTGGTCATTTATCTAAGTGTTTTTTTTTAATTATAAAACTCAATTCATTATAAATTTAAGATTATATCCATGATACAACTCATACCTTCATTTTCAGTTTCAGACTATCTCAGCTTATTTTCGATTATTTGTACGACGCTTATAGGTATCGTCGCTGTCTTTTACGGTCGAAAAACGTATTTTGTGAGTCTGAAAAGTTTTAATGAAAATAAAAATTTATATGAGGCTGCATCTTTTTACATTCGAGAATTTATCTCTGTAAGCCCGAATAAAACAATAGATCCTTTTTTGAAGAAAATTGCCAGTGATCAACTCAATGGCGGTGTCGAGATTCCTTCATTTTTAACCGATATACTTATACGCAAATATGCAGATTACTATTTTTACTTAGTGAAGTCCCTTCGCACTACATGGAAATTTTTTAAAGTTGAAAATGGAGAAATTCAATGTATTTATTCAGAACGGGAATTAGTCTTTAAAGGGTTAGCGTATGGTGCCTTATATACCGTCACCGGTTCTTTAGCTTTTTTTATATTTTCAAATTTTACTTGGTTTTTAGCTCGTTATACTTCAGATAGCGCATTAAACACAGGGATGACTTTAATCATTTTACTTGTATTTCTTTTGTTCGTAGCACTTGGAAGCTTAGTTATGATTTTTAAGTTAATCACTGTGCGTGATATCAACCAGAGTCTAAACCTACTTAAGCAATCAGAAAATAACCGCTCATAACAAACAAAATAGAATCATGTGTTAGCTTTTTTCTTTGCACAAGAAAATTGCACGCAGGTTAATTTCGGTGCTTACCGAGTATTCTTTACTCCGACTGATTCAACAGGTTTACTTCAATAAAGTTCCGTTCAATACAATCAGCTCTAAGAGAAATGTTATATATCAAGCGACAGTAATACTAAAACACAAAAGAGTATTACTTTGGCACAGCCTTTGCATCTATTTATTCAATCATAAAGTGATCTAGGGTTCCGATACATGAAGTTTCATGTAGGTCTGCGACCGAGAGTTCACGGCTTAAGTTGCAAGCTTAAGCTACACGGAGGGATAAAAGCCCGGGAGGTAAACCGTAAAAGATTGGGATGGATGCATATGAGCACAATAAATTATCACGAAGATCAAGTCCTTTGGACGGAACGTTTACCGGGTGGACACCACTGGTCAGCACGCATTCAGCGTGGCGCAGTATTACAACTCAAATCCTTAGGCAAAAATGCCAATGTGGCTCTATACTGTGTAAATTCAGAAGATAAACTCGAACGCTATAACATGCCAGACAGCTTAAAAGGGCAACATACGGCATTTTTAAGCACGGGGCATATCCTTGCATCTGACCTGGGTCGCGCGATGATTTCCATTGTCAAAGACGACCACGGGTGGAATGATGCATTCTGCGCACCAAGTAATGCACAACAAATCGAAAAACAATTTGGCACGCAAACCTTTCAAGATGCCCGTAATGACATGTACCGTAACGGCAAAGATTCTTTACTGCTTGAAATGACCAAATTCGGCTTATCCGCAACAGACCTTAGCAGTACTTTAAATCTGTTTTCCAAAGTTCAACCAGATGACAATGGCAACCTCAGTTATGTGGCATCTGACAATACTGATCAAGTGATTGAACTGCGCTTTGAAATGGATTGCTTAGTGTTCTTATCATCCGCACCGCATGCTTTAGATAACAGCACGGAATATGCGCCTGTCGATGTTCAATTGTCTTTATACAAAGCACTTCCTTTAAGCGACAGCGATGTATGTCGTGATTCATGCCCGCAAAATCAGCGTGCATTTCAAAACAATAATCGTTACTACGCACTCAGCGCTTAATTGGGGGATACAACATGACTGCATTAGTGAAATTAGAAAAATCAGTTTTAAGCGAAGTTTGTCCTGCCGGTGAAGCATGGATGTGCGAAGTCAAAAAAGGACAGTATTTCCGTATTGTGGATTTAGAAGGCAACCAAGCGGTGGATACGCTGTTTATCTCGGCATCAAACCCTGAAGAGCGTTATAGCGCAACTGATACCTTAGCGATTAATCAACAAATCTATTTAGAAAAAGGCACAGCTCTATACACCAACTTTGGCAACAAAATTGCCACCATCCATGATGATAACTGCGGTCGCCATGACACTTTAGGCGGTGCTTGTTCATGTGAAAGTAACACCGTTCGTTATGCACATGACAAATATCCAATGCACAGTTGCCGTAACAATTTCATGATTGCATTGTCTCAGCATCCAATTGCCAAAAAACATGGCTTAAACGTGCACCACATCGGTCCAAATATTAACTTTTTTATGAATGTGCCCGTGACCTCTGAGGGGCATCTAAAGTTTGATGATGGTATTTCTGCACCGGGTAAATATGTGGAAATTAAAGCGGAAATGGATTTAATCGTGCTGATCTCCAACTGCCCACAACTGAATAATCCTTGTAATGCCTATAACCCAACCAAAATTCAATTGATCATCCGTGAAGGCGAGGACGCATAACCATGACTAAAAAATATGGATTGAATAAAGTTTTGATCGCCAACCGTGGTGCAATTGCGTGTCGTGTCATTCGTACCCTTAAAAAACTCGGTATCCAATCAGTTGCAGTCTATTCAGAGGCCGATCGTGATTCACTGCATGTGACTTTAGCGGATGAAGCGGTGTATATCGGAGAAGCACCAGCCAGCCAAAGCTACTTAAACGTTGAAAAAATCTTAGAGGTTGCTAAACAAACCGGCGCACAAGCCATTCATCCGGGTTATGGCTTCTTGTCTGAAAATGCTGAATTCTGCGACCTATGTGAATCACAGGGTATTGCTTTTATTGGACCAAATTCTGCGCAGATGCGTGCCTTTGGTCTGAAACACACGGCGCGTGAGCTTGCGATTCAAGCCAATGTGCCATTATTACCGGGTAGTCAATTACTTGCAGATGAAGCTGAAGCCTTAACGGAAGCGAATCGTATTGGTTATCCTGTGATGCTGAAAAGTACCGCAGGTGGCGGTGGGATCGGCATGCGCTTGGTCTGGAATGAAGCTGAACTGAAAGATGCTTATGCAACCGTGTCTTATTTAGCCCAAGCCAACTTTAAAGATGCCGGTTTGTATCTTGAAAAATTTGTACAAAATGCCCGTCATATTGAAGTGCAAATTTTTGGCGATGGTCAAGGTCAGGTGATCGCACTCGGTGAGCGTGATTGTTCGGTACAGCGTCGTAACCAAAAAGTGATTGAGGAAACCCCGGCACCGCATATCAATGATGAACAACGTGCCTACATCCAAAATGTTTCCATTCAACTGATGCAGTCGGTAAATTACCGTTCTGCGGGTACGGTTGAATTTGTGATGGATACCGACACACAAGAATTCTATTTCTTGGAAGTGAATACCCGTCTACAAGTGGAACATGGTGTGACCGAGCAAGTCTTTGGTGTGGACTTGGTGGATTGGATGGTGACATTGGCCAGCGGTGATTGGACTGCGCCAACTGAAAAACTCGAATCCAAAGGTCATTCGATTCAAGTGCGTTTGTACGCTGAAGACCCAATTAAAAACTTCCAACCCAGTGCCGGTTTACTGACACATGTTGAGTTTGATGCTAATGCCCGTAATGAAACATGGGTAGAAACAGGTTCAAATGTATCATCATTCTATGACCCGATGATTGCTAAAATCATTGTCACTGCAGATGATCGTGCTTCTGCAATTCAAGCCATGACCGATACTTTGGCGAAAACCTCTGTTGCGGGGATTGAAACCAATCTTGAATATCTACAAAACATCATCGACTGTGAAGTGTTTAAAGCCGGCACACAAACCACACGCTTCTTAAATACCTTTGAGTGGAAAACTCAAAAGATTGAAGTGCTACAAGCCGGCATTCAAACCGCCGTGCAAGATGTCACAGGGCGTTTGGGCTATTGGGATGTCGGTGTGCCACCCTCAGGTGCGATAGATCCATTATCGCTGAATGTTGCAAACCAGTTGCTTGGTAATGCCTATAACACTGCAGGGCTTGAATGTACCCTACAAGGGCCAACCTTAAAATTCCATTGTGACAGCCAAATCGTACTTGCCGGTGGTGATATGCCATCAACGTTGGATGGTGTGTCTGTGCCGATGTGGCAAACTGTCAATGTACGTAAAGGTCAGGTGCTAAAATGTGGCAAAATCGCCACAGGTTGCCGTACTTATATCGGCATTAAAGGTGGTTTGAATGTACCTGAATATCTCGGCTCACAAGCAACCTTTACTTTAGGTCAGTTTGGAGGTCATGCAGGGCGTAACTTACTGATAGGCGATATGCTTCCAATTACGGCATTTAGTTCCGATGAAGTGAAAGCACTTGCACCTGAACAATTGCCGTCATTTAGCCATGAATGGGAAATTGCGGTGATGTATGGCCCACATGGTGCGCCTGATTTCTTTAGCAAAAATGATATTGATACTTTCTTTGCCAATACTTTTGAGATTCACTTTAACTCAAGCCGTACCGGTATCCGCTTGATTGGTCCAAAGCCTGAATGGGCACGTATCGACGGTGGTGAAGCGGGTCTACATCCATCCAATATTCATGATAATGCCTATGCCATTGGTGCCATCGACTTTACCGGTGACATGCCAATTATCTTGGGTCCAGATGGTCCAAGTCTCGGCGGTTTCGTTTGTCCTGCAGTGGTGATTAATTCTGAACTATGGAAACTCGGTCAGCTTAAAGCCGGTGACAAAGTGAAATTTGTCCCTGTAAGCTATCACCAAGCCAAACTTTTAAATGAAAAATATCATGCGCAATTAGAAGCTTCAGATACAGAAGCGGTGGCATTTGATGAGTCTTTCTATCCTGAACTCGCAACTCTAAAAAATGCGGTTCTCGATACCTTAAAAGGTGAAAATGGTGCGCCTGATGTGGTGTATCGTCCTGCCGGCAACAACTACATGTTGGTGGAATATGGCGAATTGGTGCTGGATCTAAACTTACGTTTCCGTATTCATGCCCTCATGCAATGGGTTCAAAAACAGAATATTCAGGGCATTATTGACCTAACACCGGGTATTCGTTCGCTACAAATCCATTTTGACTCGATCAAACTCGATCAGCTTGATTTACTGCGTTTATTGCAAGTGGCTGAAGCTGAATTGCCTGATGTGACCGAGATGCAAGTCCCATCACGGACTGTATATTTACCACTGGCTTGGGAAGATTCACAAACGCAACTTGCCACCGAGCGCTATATGCAAACCGTTCGTCCAGATGCACCGTGGTGTCCGGACAATATCGAATTTATTCGTCGTATTAATGGCTTAAAAGATAAACAAGCTGTGAAAGATGTGGTGTATGACGCAAGTTATTTGGTCATGGGCTTGGGCGATGTTTATCTCGGTGCTCCTGTCGCAACACCACTTGATCCGCGTCAGCGTTTGGTGACGACCAAATATAACCCTGCACGTACATGGACCCCTGAAAATGCCGTGGGCATTGGTGGTGCTTATATGTGCGTGTATGGCATGGAAGGTCCGGGGGGCTATCAGTTTGTTGGTCGTACCACGCAAATGTGGTCACGCTACCGTAAAAATGCTGACTTTGAGCAAGGCAAACCGTGGTTACTGCGTTTCTTTGACCAAATTAAATTCTATGAAGTGTCTGAAGAAGAACTTATGCAGATGCGTGAGGACTTTAAAGCTGGTCGCTTAAAACTGCGTATTGAAGAAGGCGTATTAAACTTAAAAGAGTACAACGACTTCTTAACTGAAAACCAAGAGTCCATTTCGGCATTTAAGTCTGTGCAACAAGCCAACTTTGATGCAGAACGTCGTCGTTGGCATGAGGCAGGACTTGCAGAATACGTGTCTGAAAGCCTTGATATTGTGGATGATAGTGAAGGCTTGGAAGTGCCTGAAGGGGGCTGTGCGGTGGAATCGCATATGCCGGGTTCAATTTGGAAAATTGAATGTCAATCAGGCGATATTGTGGAAGAAGGTGCAACGCTTGCGGTGATTGAAGCAATGAAGATCGAGATTCCGATTGTTGCGCCTGAGCGTATGCGTGTAGATGCGATAACGATTGAAAAAGGGCAAACGGTAAAAACGGGGCAGGTGTTGTTTACGTTGGCGCCAGTTGCTTGATGAGATAGGAATAAAAAAGACCGTCCATAAGGGCGGTTTTTTCTTATAATAGTCAAAGAAATAATTTATAAATTAGGGTTAGTAATGTCTTTTTCCGCACAATTAAAAACTGTAAATAATCAAAATAATGACATCTATCAATTTGTAATCCAATATTTTGCTCAAATATATTTTGACTTACAAAAAGATTCTGATTTTTCTGGGTTGACTAATAATTTTATATTTGCAGATGAAGAAAGCTATCCACTAGCCTTAGATGATCATGGATTAAAACCGAGTGCTGGGAAAGTTGTTGGGGTTGCAATGCACCATATAACTTCAAGTGATAAAATTTCACATCAATTATTTTTTGATATCAGTAAAATATGGGGATTAATATTTTTAAATGAAAAAAATAATGATCTCTTGAATATCAATGAAGCGGATAGATTATTTCAGTTGGAACATGCATTGAATATTTGTTTCCATGAATTAGGACATGTTCATTTTAACAATCGACTTTTAGCTTCAAATTCTAAGCTTGTTCTAGAAAAGGATTTTGACACACGCAATTTATATACTCGATTTCATCATTCAACCCAAAAAGCATGTATAAATGAATATCTTGCCTGTCTATATGCATCCTCCTCAATTAGAATTAACCAGCCCGAAACTTATAGATCACTTCAAGATAACGTATTAATCCATTTTAACGATTGTCCAAATGAAGTAGAAAATGCATTCAAAAAATTCTATCAAACAGGTAATCATGGTGTTTTGATGAATGAAATTTATATGCCTATTGCCGTTTTATTAAAATCATGTTCCTACTTTCTTGGTCATATTCATGGATTAAATCAAAAATTTACAGGAACTGATTTATACCACAAACTAAAAGATACTTGGTTTATTGACCATATTCTTCAACTCGAAGAAGTCTTATCCGATGCATACGATAAAATACGAAATGATGCATTTGAAGATTCTAATTTAAATAAAATTGCTCCATTACTAGATAATATTGTTAATCTATTTGGAATAAAAGCTACTCCTACACAAGAGCAAGATGATGTATATGTAACAATTATTGGTTGATTAAAACGCATTTTTTCTAGCTTTTCATACCCAAAAACGACTTAAAGAGATTTCAAATATGGGTAAAAAATTACAAGATCTTTTGAGCAATCGTAGTTCTGAAAGTCAAAAGCGAATTATGGAAAATGCAAAAATAATTTTGAACGATTGTCTTTGGGAAGATGTGCATTTAACAAAACTAGCAGAAAAAGCTAAAGGGCAAAAAACGATTAAACTCACTTTAGACGAGCTACGAGCTCGAGTTCATAAAAACCACGCTTAAAAAGTTTGATAAGCTTAATCCAAAAAAAGTGGAACAGTTTATTCGTAATATGATGCCATTTTAGACAATCCCTAGATTCCGAAAAACAAACTCAGTGGATCGGTTGATTTGTGTAAGGTAAAACTCAGGTCGCCAGGCTATCGTTTGATTTAGCAAAGCATTGATTCAAAAATAGTGGTATTGGTTTTAGATATAGACAGCCGTGATACGATTTATAAATAATAATTATTTCAAACTCTCTTTATGCTCTTGTCCCCAAACCGCCATTTGTACCATCAACTTTTCTAATCTCCGACCTGATGGCGTCAGATCATACATTGCAGTTGTTTTACCTGTAATTTCATCAAGAGACTCAATTTTTTCAACAACATTGTTCAATTCAAGTTCTTTGAGCTCTTTAGAAATCATTCTTGGTGTAATGCCTTGCAGCAGACGTTCAATCTCATTAAAACGGCGTGGCTGTTTAATCATGGTTGCAACAATCGCAAGTTTCCATTTGCCATTAATGACGTTCATGGCATTTTTAAGCGCCACAATAAACATCAAATTACATTGGTCATCCTCGCTTAATGTTTCTGCATTCTCTTTCATAAAATCAGCCATCTATCCTCCCATCTCGTCATAAAATTTAATCAAATGAAATCCTAAATTCACTATACAACAGTATAGTGATCTCGTTTTTTAACTCGCCTATAAATTACATCATTGCAAAAATAATCCAAGGTTATTGAATGATTTTAGTTACTGGTGCTACTGGCCATTTAGGGCGAAGTGTAGTGCAACAATTAAAGCAACAGCTACAAAACAATGAATTTGCTGTATTGGCGAGAAACTTAGAAAAAGCCAAACCTTATGTCAATGAACATATTGAAGTCCGTGAAGGAGATTTCAATCAACCTGAAAGTTTAGTCAAAGCCTTTCAGGGTATCGACAAGCTACTTCTCATTTCAACGATGGAAATGAATCGCTTTGAACAACATAAGAATGTCATTGATGCTGCGCGTGAAGCAGGTGTTCAACATGTGTATTACACAGGTTTGTCCATTCAAAATATTGAAAATTCAGCGGTGAAGGATTTGATGATCAGTCATTTTCAAACTGAAGATTACCTCAAAGCAAGCGGACTGAAATATACACTCCTACGCAACACCATGTATGCAGAAGCGATTCCACAAATTATCGGTGAGGGAGTAATCGATACAGGCATCCAGCTCTCTGGAGGTGCGGGAAAAGTGCCTTATGTGCAAAGAGCAGAGTTAGGAGAAGCAATAGCAAATGCCTTAATTCAAAATGATCATGAGAACAAGGTCTATGAGTTAGTCGGCAGCCAAGCTTATAGTTATCAAGATATTGCTGATGAGCTAAGTCAACTCAAAACAATACCAGTGGAATATCACGATCTCACTGAAGAAGCCTATCAACAGTTCTTAAAAAGAATCGGTTTGCCCGAATTTCTGATCTATCTCACACATGGCACAGTCGTAGATATTAAACATCGACAGTATGAAGTTCAAAGCCAAGATATAGAACAACTTTTAGGTCGTCCAAGCCAATCACTCAAATCAATGTTGGCGAGTTTATACGCTTAAAGAATTAAAAATATTCACATTTAAACATTATAGGTAAATACATGAAATTATTAGAAGCTTTACAGTGGCGTTATGCAACCAAACAAATGACTGGTGAAAAACTACCGCAAGAATTAGTCGATCAAATTCTTGAAGCTGCGCGTTTAGCACCGACCTCAGCGGGCTTACAACCGTTCCATATTATCTCGATCAGCAACCAAGAACTTAAGGAGAAAATTTCACCAGTTGCATTGAATCAACCACAAATTACCCAGTCATCGCATCTTTTGGTATTTACGGCTTGGGATACGATTCCAGACGAGCGTATCGATGAACGCTATAACGCAATGAATCGTGAGCGTCATTTACCTTTAGATACGACCATGGATGTGGTGCAAAACTTAAAGAACCTGTTCTCGACGTTTACTGAAGAGCAGCAATACCACCATACTGCAAAACAAGCACATATTGGCTTTGGTATGGCAATTGCGGCAGCAGCTGAGTTAGGTGTAGATGCAACGCCAATGGAAGGTTTTGATAAAGACGCTCTGGATGAATTATTAGGTTTAAAAGCAAAAGGCTTAAAGTCTGTGGTGCTATTGGCACTAGGTCGCCGTAACCCAGAAAAAGATTGGTTAATTGGATTGAAGAAATTCCGTATTCCACGTGAGGAGTTCGTCACTGATATCCAGTAAAGTATTTCATTAGAACAAGAAGACAAAATAATAACCATTCGAGTTGACCGTCTATCTCCAGAAAGGCGGTCTTTTTGCATTTCTGAACATTGAACAAATCAAGTGCACAATTTTGATTCATGCACATTTTTGAATCTTTCCGACGACTTTTTTTCTAGCTCTCTTTTATATATCTCAAGAAAAGTTTTGGCACGTTTTCTGCATTTACTAAGTCTTACCAATTCTTTTTTTTGTAATACCTAGAGGTGCTGCAGATGATGACAAATCAATCCAAACAATCGAAGCATCCCATCCTTCAATTCTTCATTGAACTGATGAGTGTCCGTGCGGGTTTACACCTACAACAATCTCAAAAACCTAAGGAGCTCAAACGTGCCTAAACAGAAGCTGGCGCGGATCAGCATCACTTTACCTGAAAATACATTGCAGGCTATGGATCAAAAAATTGTAGATCAACATTATGAAAGCCGATCTCAAGCCATTGTTGACATGATTAACCACCATTTGATCAATGACCTTGTTAGCCGCAATGAAGTCATGGTCGGTACTTTAACCTTATTGTATGACGTCAGTTTAAAGCCATTAAGAACACAACTTATTGATTTACAGCAACAGTTTTTGACTCAGGTGATTAGTTCACTACATATCCAATTAGATGATGACAAAGTCATGCAGGTGATGTTGATGCAAGGGGTCAGCAGTGACCTAAAAGCCATAAGTGAGCAATTTAAAGCATTAAAAGGGGTAATTAAGGGGCATTTAGAGCTGATGGATGCAGTCATGCCACCTATTCCTCAAAATTCGGAACACGTATAAGGAGCACCGCCGTGCAGACATTATGGACTATACAAGATTGGCAGCAGGCTTATGCAAATCAAACTATTCAGCTGAATGACTTAAAGCGTTATGTTGCTGAATTATCCAATGATGATCACGCTTGGATATCAGTAGCCAGTGCCGAGCAAATACAGGCGCAGATTGATGCATTAGCCCATCAGGATATCGCTGATCTTCCGTTATATGGTGTGCCATTTGCTGTCAAAGACAATATTGATGTTGCTGGATTCTATACCACTGCGGCGTGTCCAGATGCTGCTTATTTAGCAATGCAAGATGCAACCGTCGTGGCTAAGCTTAAATCTGCTGGTGCAATCGTGGTGGGCAAGACCAATCTAGATCAATTTGCCACGGGATTGGTTGGCGTGCGTTCACCCTATGGGGCTGTAAAAAACAGTTTCAATCCGGATTATATTAGCGGTGGATCAAGCTCTGGCTCAGCGGTTGCAGTAGCAAATGGATATGTACCATTCGCCCTCGGTACTGATACAGCAGGTTCTGGCAGAGTTCCCGCGGGTTTCAATAATATTGTCGGACTCAAACCAACCAAAGGCTGGTTTTCAGCCACAGGTTTAATCCCTGCATGTCGAAGTATTGATGTGATCTCAATTTTTGCAACTCAAGTAGACGATGCTTGGGCGGTAGCGCAATTGATGCAAGGTTATGATGCGACCGATGCTTATTCAAGACAGCATCCGAGAACAGTCCCGACACAATTTTCGAAGGGCAAGATTGCAATCCCAGATCACTTAGAATTTTATGGTGATACTCAAAGTGAGCAAGCATTTCAAACAGCCATTGCTCGAATGAAATCGCTCGGATTTCAAGTTGAAGAGATTGATTTCACAGTATTTAATCAATTGGCTGCTGCATTGTATAACCGCTCATGGGTTGCGGAGCGTACGCATGCCGTCGAACACAAAGTTCGACGTGAGCAATGTCATCCGGTAATTAAGCAAATTATTGATCAAGCTGATCACTTCAATGCTGTAGATGTGATGCAAGATGAGTATCAGCGTGCAGAATGGGCTAGGCAGATCAATCATCAATTAGAAAATTATGATGCGTTGATGGTGCCAACAGCTCCTACGATTTATCGCATTGCAGATGTTGAAGCAGATCCGATCCAAAAGAATTCGCATATGGGGGCTTATACGAATTTTGTTAATTTTGCTGATTTATCTGCATTGGCACTTCCGAATGTCATCCGTGATGATGGTTTGCCAAGTGGTATCACCCTAATTGCTGGCGCTTGGATGGATCAAGCTTTGGCACACTTCGGTCAGCAATGGCAAGCGACTGCAGGATTAAATTTAGCAACGTCAAAGCAAGGCTATCAAATTCATAAATCAATAGGATCTGAGCACACCGTTAAATTGGCAGTGGTGGGAGCACATCTTACAGGCATGCCGCTGAATTTTCAGTTAACGGGCAGACAAGCCACATTAGTTAAAAAAACGCGTACTGCGCCGTATTACAAACTATTTGCTTTAAAAAATACTCAGCCACCTAAGCCGGGGCTACAACGAGATACTTCAGGTCATTCTATTGAAGTGGAAGTGTGGGATGTACCAAGAGCATTGTTCGGTGACATTGTTGCTGAAGTCCCAGCACCACTTGGTATTGGCAATGTACAACTTATTGATGGAACATGGGTGAAAGGCTTTATATGTGAAAACCATGCTTTAGCAGATGCACTTGATATCAGTCACTTTGGTGGATGGCATGATTATATTCAAGCCTCAAATTTTACCAATACTAAATTTAAGTGCACGAGCATTGGTGAGGTGGTGCAATGAAAACGATGGTCTGGGGAGTCATTGGAACTGCACTGTTATTCGTGGGTTGTGATAAAACCGCAAAAATTCCAGAACCAAGTCAACATGCTCAAGCCGAAAAATCAATGCAACCGATTCGGATTGGTTACAGTGATTGGTCGGGATGGGTGGCATGGCAAGTTGCTATTGAGAAAGGGTGGTTTAAAGAAGCTGGATTAAACGTAGAGTTTAAATGGTTTGATTATTCAGCCTCTATGAATGCTTTTGCAGCAAACCAATTGGATGCGGTTTCTGTTTCTCATGGGGATAATTTGGTCATCGCCTCAGGTGGAACACGTGGCATTATGATTTTAGCAACTGATTATTCATCAGGGAATGATGTCATTCTTGCAAAAGAGGGCATTCATAGTGTGGCAGATCTTAAGGGTAAAACGATTGCAGTCGAAAAAGGGCTGGTCGATCATAATTTATTAAATACCGCACTTTCAGATCAAAATATATCAGCCAATGAAATCAAACTGATTAATGCAGCAACCAACGAATTACCCCAAGTGTTTAGCAGCCCAGATGTGGATGCCATCGCTGTATGGCAACCAGTAGCAAATCAAGCTTTAAAAAGCGTAGCTGGGTCCAAAATCATCTATAGTTCTCAAGATAAACCAGGATTGATCTATGATACGTTGACGGTAAATATGACGCATTTATCTAGACATCAAGCAGAGTGGAAAAAAGTGCTGCAAGTATGGGATCGAACCGTCAAATATATTCAAGACCCTGAGACGAGAAACGATGCTTTGATGATTATGTCTAAGCGTGTTGGTGTTGAACCTGAGCAATATGAACAATTTATTCAAGGCACACATTTGTTGGATCTTGAGGCAAATCAAAAGGTATTTAAACGCTCTTCAACTTTAGATTCTATTTATGGATCAACTTATCATGTCAATAAGTTTAATCTTGAAAATGGAGTTTATACGGTAAAACTAGATATTGATGGACTGATTTATCCAAAATTGGTTGAGTCATTTAAATAAAAAAAAGCCCAGTGCAGAGGGGCTTGCACTGGGCACAAAGTTGGACTGAATGATTGGTCGGTAGAGCAACAGAGTTGCCTACCTTGTATGGATTAAGAATAGATAAAAATGAAAAAACTAGGAAACGGATTAAAATTATAAAATCAATCGTTTTATGCGATTAATGCATTAGCGTGTATGAAGTGTCTATAAATCCACAAAAAATCACATATTTTTCACGAATGAACAATTAACATCGAAGTTTAATGCGTATAAAAAAGGATCATGTGCGTTGTATACAACAGCTGATATTTCTAGAATCATTGAAATGGCATGGGAAGATCGGACACCCTTTGAAGCCATTCTGCTGGAATACGGATTAAACGAAAGTGCAGTTATTCGATTGATGCGACAACAATTAAAAAAAAGTAGTTTTGAAATCTGGCGTAAACGTGTTGCGGGGCGGAATACCAAGCATCTTCACAAGCGCTCACCAGATATTTTAAGAGCTTACTGTACTCGACAATATAAACCGAAGTAGGCCTATTGGGAGATAAAGCTTTGCGTATTTTAAAACAACGAAAATGGTGGATTCTCATTCTGCTTATTTCGATGGGTGGGATATATTTCATTTTCCGTTGGTGGCAAGGTCCTGTAGTCGAAACTTACCTAATCGAAGAAAAACCACTGATTCAAACAGTGGTTGCTTCAGGTCGTGCTGAAAATGTAGTACGTAGTGAAATTGGGAGTGAAATTTCGGGTGTGGTGATTGAGCGACGCGTGCAAGAAGGTCAACGAATAGCAGCAGGAGATGTACTGTTAATTATTCAATCTGATGATTTAAAAGCACAAGTCCGTGAAGCAGAAGTTGCGCTAGAGGAATTGCGGAAAATTCGCTATCCACAAGCGCAGGTTGAATTGAAAACGGCAGAATTCCAATTACAACAAGCCAGTCGCGAAGCAAGACGTCGTCAGCAAACGGAACCGGGAGTGCTTTCTGTTGAAGAAAAAGAACAAGCTTTAGAAGCTGAACGCTTAGCCAGAAATCAATTATCTGCGGCAAAACTGAAGGCGCAAAGCCTTGCTCCAGGTCAAGTGGAAGAAAAAACCTTAAGTGAAAGATTAAATGCACTACGTGCCCAATTGGCAAAAAGTGAAATTCGGGCACAAGTATCGGGTACGATCTTAACGCGTGAAGTCGAAAAAGGGGATGCGATTCAACCTGGAAAGGTGCTCTTTACAGTCGCAGTTGATAGTCCAACGCAAATTAAAGTGGCGGTGGATGAGCAAAATTTACCTTATCTGAAATTGGGTCAAAAAGCGGAAGTGATTGCAGATGCTTATCCAGAGCAAGCATTTCCAGCTGAAGTTAACTTTATTGCACCTAATATTGATCCTCAACGTGGTACGGTTGAAGTAAAATTGGCGGTGAATTCTGTACCCAATTTTTTGAAGCAAGATATGACAGTCTCAGTGAATGTCGAAACAGCACGTCGAAATAAAACCAAAGTAATAGCCAATGACGCGCTTATTGACCCTTCAACCACGCAAGCTGAAGTTATGGTGGTAAGAGAGGGCAAGGTCCAACGTCAATCTGTAAAATTAGGGTTGCGTGGGACTGCCATGTCTGAAATCTTATCAGGGTTGGATCACAATGATCAGGTCGTTATTAAGCCTGATCAAGTAAAAGCGGATCAGCGTGTCAGAACTAAGCAGGTACAAGCACTTTGAAGATGAAGCGTTTATGGACCAATTGGCTCATCGCTGTTGGGTTTTTACGCGAAGGTCGCAGTCAAACACTGATGATTATTGGTGGTGTTGCTATTGGTGTTGCCGTTATTGTCTTTATTAGTGCATTAATTCAGGGACTTCAGTCCAATTTGATTGAGCGTACGTTGGGCACTCAGGCACATATTAGTTTACATGCACCAGATGAGGTCAATCGCGTCGTTAAAGTGCCTGAGGGCGTAGCACACATCATCCATGAAGATCAAAGGGCTCAAAGACTCAAGTCGATCAATAACTGGCAAGAAGTTCTTGAAAATCTAGACAATATCAAGACGCTCAATGCCGTTTCTCCCATGGTTTCAGGACCTGCACTGGTAAAACGGGGGGAAGCGATTCAGTCAGTTGCGATTATGGGGATTGATTTACCACGGTATCAACGTATTGTACCTTTGCAAGAGTATCTAAAAACTGGTCAGCTTCGTTTAAAAGCAGATGATGTACTCATCGGAAGTGAGTTGGCCAAAGACCTTGGTGTGCGCGTAGGCAGTAAAATTCGCGTTGATAACGGTCAAGATATTAACGCCGTCATGAATGTAACGGGTATTTTTGAACTCGGGGTAAAAGAACTAGACTCACGCTATATGTATATCGATCTAAAGCGGGCACAGTCTTTATTGGGTTTGCCGGGTGGGGTTACCATTATTGATCTTCGTATTTCTGATATTTTCTCCGCAGATCAGGTCGCAACTCAAATTCATCGTCTCACTGGATTAAAAGCTGAAAGTTGGATTGAAAGTAATGCGCAATTGATGAATGCGATTTCAGCGCAAAGTCTTTCAACCAATATGATTATTATATTTGTTGGAATATCTGTTGCATTTGCGATCGCCAGCGTACTCTCCATTACAGTGGTACAGCGTACACGTGAGATCGGAATCTTGCGTGCGACAGGTGCGAGCCGAGAACAAATTTTGATGATCTTTCTCATTCAAGGTGCGATTTTCGGCTTACTTGGTTCTATTGTCGGAATCCTGACCAGTTATGCATTGGTTTGGTCATTTAATGAATTTGGCCCAGGATTATTCTACATTCCAATTTCACCTTATTTGATTGGATCCGCTTTATTACTTGCAACATTGAGCGGTTTAATTGCAGCGGCGATTCCTGCCCGTCGTGCAGCGCGTTTAGATCCTGTGGAGGCAATCCGTCATGTCTAATGATGATGAAGTACTGCGTTTAGAGGCTTTGAAAAAGTCTTATAATATTGGACAACCCAATGAAATTGAAGTGCTGCATGGGATTGATTTTGCCATACATCGTCAAGATTTTGCTGCGTTAATTGGACCTTCTGGTTCAGGTAAAAGTACGTTATTAAATATTTTAGGTTTGCTGGATCAACCCACCAGTGGTGAAATTTATTTACTTGGTCAACCAACCAGTCAAATGGAAGATCAACAAAGAACGGAATTGCGTGGGAAGAGCATTGGATTTGTGTTTCAGTTTCATCATTTGATTCAAGCGTTCACCGTTATTGAGAATGTTTTGATGCCTCTAATGTTGGCGCATGGCAAACCCAATCAACAAGCTTTGGATCGAGCACATGATTTGTTAAAAGCGGTAGGATTGAGTCAATTTGCACAACGAAAAGCCAGTCAACTTTCTGGTGGGCAGCAACAACGTGTCGCAATCGCCAGAGCTTTAATCACTCAGCCTGCTTTACTCCTCGCTGATGAACCTACAGGTAATCTAGACAGTCAAACAGCGAGCGAAGTCTTTGAGCTGTTTCGTGAAGTAAATGAGCAACAAAATTGTGCGGTATTGTTAGTGACCCATGATCCACGATTATCCGCTACATGTGATCGAACCATTCAATTGGTAGATGGGCGAATTGAGCGTGATGACATGAAGTCGTGATTAATCCAAGTCTGCATTTAAAATGGTGTGGTCAAAAGGATTGATGTTGTATGCTTTATCCTGACCGTTTGTGTGATCAGGATATAGCGTCTTATTTAGAATGACTGACCTTGGTCATTCTTGGAATTTTAGGTAAGTCGGCGAGTGCTGGATCAAGTTCATCTTCTTCAGCATGTACCAAAGCATCTACACGTTGTCTTAACGATTTAAATTTTTCAGTGAGCATCAATTCATGCTGACGTGGTCTTGGTAGATCAACCTCAATGATTTCCTTAATTTCGCCAGGATTGGCCTTCAATGCCACAATCCGATCGGCCAGTAAAATTGCCTCGTCCATATCGTGTGTCACAAAAATAATCGTGATATCGATATTGGCCCAAAGATCGATCAGATGCTTTTGCATTTTTTGACGCGTATGAGGATCTAAAGCCCCAAAGGGTTCATCCATTAAGAGAATTTTTGGCTGATTCACGAGCGCGCGAGCGATGGCAACGCGTTGTTTCATCCCTCCAGAAAGTTCATGAGGGTATTGCTGCTCAAATTTTTCAAGTCCGATAATGTTGATCCATTCACGGGCTTGCGCCTCAGCTGTAGCATTGCTGGCACCTCGCATGAGTGGACCAAACATGACATTTTCTTTTACCGTTTTCCATGGAAACAGTGTGTAGCCTTGGAAAACCATGCCACGCTCTGGACTCGGTCCTGTGATGGTTTCACCGTCTACCAGTAATTCACCACTGGTATATGGATCAAGACCTGCCACAATACGGCTAAAGGTAGATTTACCGCATCCTGAAGGACCAATAACACAGATAAATTCACGTTTATGAATTTTTAAATCTAAAGTATTTAAAATGGTGCGCTCAGTTTTTCCGTGGCTAAACTTTTGGGTGAGATTTTTTGCTTCTAAAATGACGGGACGAGCGTAAATTTTGTCAAAGTAAGCGCGGGCATCAAAATCTGAGGGTTGAAGTGCTGAAGACATTAGCGAACTCCCGTTTTCCATTTAAATAATTGCTGTCCAAGTTTCATTAAAATCACGTCGCAAATCAGACCAATCAAACCGATAATCAAAATTGCGGCAAAAACATTGTCAAAGTTTTGATAGCGAGCTTGTTGAGTGATGAACCACGTGATACCGGATGTACTTCCTATGAGTTCTGCAACGATTAAATAGGTCCAAGCCCAACCTAAAAGTACACGAAGGTTTCGATAAATTTCTGGGAGTGCAGCAGGGATGACCACATAAAATAAACTTTTGATTTTATTAGTTCCTAAGGTGAATCCAGCTTCAATAAGACTGCGGTCGACCAGACGGGTGGTATTGGCAATAATCAGAATTTGTTGGAACAAGGTACCAATCACAATAATGGCAATTTTAGGTGCGTCATTAATGCCCAAAATCGCAACAGCAAGAGCGCCAAAGGCTGGTGCAGGCAGATAGCGAAAGAACTCTACAAAAGGTTCAGTTAACTGAGAAATTTTATGAGAAAAACCGCAAAGAATACCCAAAGGAATCCCGATCAAAGAAGAAATAAAAAATGCGGTAAACACCAGTTTAATGCTGTGCCATAAACTTTCATGAAACCATGGTGCATTTGCTTGAGCGGGTGGCGTTGTAAATGCGGTCACTAAGGCTGTAGCGACTTCATCTGGTGCGGGTAGGTAAATGGGATTGACCAAAATTCCCCGAGGTGGTGGCAGTCCTTGATCGACTGCCAATTGCGCTTCAGCATAATAAACTTCTCTACTGACACGGCTATCGAATTGTAAAAATGTTGTGCTACCAGAATCTGTGATTTGAACTTGGGGATGCCAAATAAAAGGCAAATAACTCACTGCACACCAGATTAAAATTGGAATTAAAAACGATCCAAAACCAAGCAAAAATTTATGCTTTTGACTCAATTCTCGTGCAACATAGCTCATCGTTGCCACCTCAGTAATACAAAAAATAAAATTCGTATGATTAGGTTGCAAAATCGATGCCATTTTCGAAGCGTGCTTTAAAAGCGCTAAATTTTTAAGTTTTCATTCATTTTTCTTATGTACATTCTTTCAATATCAAGGTTTCGATCATCAAAATATGATGGAGAATTACAACTCTTCACTTGATGGTGATCACTATCACGTTTTAAATGCAGATAGAAAAGATGAGAGCCTGCTTAAATGAGATCGGCTAAATTTGTGACATTCTTAGCATGTATGTTCATGTTCCAAAGCCTTTGGAATGTGGCGGCGGCTTTTTGTGTTCATGAAAGCGACTCAACATCGACACAAAGTTTTCACTTTGGTCATCATCAACCTGTACTTTGCCAAGCCGATCTTTCAAATAAAAGTCCGAAGTCCCAAATTGAAAAAGGCTTCGTGCTTGGTGATGATCAAAGCGTGACGCTAGAAGAAAAAGCGCAAATCGATTTTTTGGATCATCAAGATCATCTGCCGTCAATGTCTCAGTTTATTCTTGCTGTAAACGAGAATTTGCCTTCGTCACAACACATCGAAAAGATTTACCAAAATCACTTTCTTTGGATTAATGCCTATCAATCGCCTCATTTAGGTAAAATCCCTCCGCCTCCTGAATTAACCCCGCTATTGGTGGGGTAGCCTAAAAATTTCCCACCACTTATTTTTAAATTAGTGGGAAATTCACATGTCTTTTAAATTAAAACATTCCATTCGATTATGGCTGGTTTTAGGTTCGCTTAGTTTGGGTGCAAATGCTCAAGCAATGACAGTCAATTCGCTTGAACAAGCACTGGTTCAAGTGTCTCAATATCAACAATCAGAACAGATTTGGCAGCAACGACAAGAAATGTCAGAACTTGCAGTCAAGCAAAGTGGACTTTGGCAAAACCCGACTATCAATCTCTCTCGAGATGGCTTTGGCTCGAATCAAGATCAAGAGTTAAGTCTAGGTATTAGTCAGCCGATCGACATTTTTGGTCAAAGACGGATTCAAAAAAATATAGCGCGTTTGGCTGGGCAACAAAATGAATTGCGAGAAAAGTTGTGGGAAGCACAAAGCCAATTAATCGTGAAGTATGCTTGGTCACAGTTTTTAATTTCGCAATCTGAAGCGCAAATTCAAAAGTCTCAACTGCAAGTCAGTCGTGAAACTTTAGACAGCGCTAAAAAACGATATCAGGCAGGAAGCATAGCCTTAGTTGAGTATGAACGAGCGCAGATTGAAGCGGCAGAAAATGAACGCAATTATCAGCAAGCCATTTTAAATAAGGAAATTGCAAAACGTAATCTTTCTAATCTCTGGGGAGAAACTGAAGCAGAGGTGAAGGTTGATTCAAATCGGATTTATTGGCCTGACCAAGTTGAACAGAATGTTCAAAATTATATTTCTGCAGGTTATTTAGAAAAGCTTTATGCACTCAATGTTGTGCAGGCTAATCAACGAATTGAGCAACTTAAAGTAAAAGCAAAACCAAATCCAAATTTGAATGTAGGAATGACGCGAACAAAAGCGCCCAATGAGACAAACGATACTAGTTTATCTGTGGGTGTCGATATTCCGTTCAATATTTTTAATCGTCAGCAATACCAAATTCCGCTTGCTCAACGTCAGCAATCTCTACTTGAGCGTCAACAACAAAGAGAACTCAAACAACAAATTTTAGAGATTGCAAACTCATTTCATCAGGTGCGTGGCTTAAAGCTTCAATTTGACGCTGTACTGAGACAAAAAGATTTGTCTGAAAAAGTACAGATGCGCTCTTTGCTCGGTTTTAAAAATGGAAAACTTTCAATCACTGAGGTGCAACAAGCAACGACACAATTACAAAATATTCGGCTCAGTCAAATTCAGCTCTTAAGAGAGGCATGGCAAACCGCACTAGCTGCTGAGGCATTAAGTATTGGTACCAGTTATGAACAAATTAGTCGTTCGGATGCCTATACCCAATTACTCAAAGATGCTGTGTCACAGTCAGAAAATTTCATCAATATAGGGGCAGAATAAAATGAGATCTATACAACAAGGAAAAATAAACCAAGCATTCCTCATCGCCCTCATTATTGTGGTGACCGTAGTTTTCGGGATTTGGATTTTTTTCAAAGATAATAAGAAAACAGCAATTGTTGAGAGTGAAGAGCAAGCTGAAACGTCGAATGGCGCAGAAGCTGATCATGCAGAAGAAGGTGAGATTGAACTCACATCTAAACAGCTAGTCGAACATAGTATAAAAATAGAATCAGCTCAATTAGGTGCAATTCCGCGATACACAAACTTGCCTGCAAAATTGATGGTAAATACAGATCAGCAAGCGCATATTTCCCCTAATTTTGCTGGTCATGTTGAGCAAGTGAATGTGGCACTGGGACAAGAAGTGACTAAAGGTCAAGTACTTGCAGTACTAAGTGTCCCAGAACTTATTGACCAACAAGCGAATTTGAGAATGGCGCAATCCAATTTAGATTTGGCACGTCAAGATTTGCAGCGTGAACAACAGATGTGGTCGCAGGGGATCTCCGCAAAACAGGATTTGCAACGTGCTGAAAATGCATATCGTCAAGCACAAATCACAGTGCAAAGTGCCAATGCACGTTTACAAGCTTTGGGTGCCTCAGCAGGTTCGAATGGTCGTTTTACCATTCGTTCGCCAATCTCGGGCGTGATCAGCCAAAAAGACATTGTGGTGGGTGAAAATGTGCAACTTGCAGATCAGATTTTCATCATCGAACAATTAAAAGATTTATGGCTCGAATTTGTATTGCCTGCAGATGCGAGTAATCAAATGCGTGCACAACAAAATATTCAATTCAAATCTTTACAATCAGGTCAGACCTATACAGCAGTTGTGCAATCGTTAACGTCGCAAGCAGATGCGCAGACTGGTCGCTTGATTGTTCGCGCTAAAGTTCGAGGAAAGGCAAGTGAGTTAAGACCAAATCTGATGGTAAATGTTGAACTTCAAAGTCCCGATGCATCGAATGTATTACGCGTTGCAAAAAATGCAGTGCAACAAATCGGAGGTAAATCAGCAGTATTTATTGTTACAGAACAAAAAAATGGAAAACTCCACTTTAAAGCACAACCCATTGAAGTAGGTGAAATGTCTTCAGATAGTCAATGGGCAGAAATTAAGTCTGGTCTTCAAACGGGGCAAAAATATGTCAATCAAGGCAGCTTCTTACTGAAATCGGAGTTAGAAAAAGGAGAAGCTGACCATGGGCACTAATCATGACATGCCGAAGGCTGAAGGGCTATTTGAGCGAATTATTCAGTTTTCAATTCAACATGCGATTTGGATCATGCTGTTTGCCTGTGCTTGGATTGCTGTTGGAATTTATAGTTATCAAAAATTGCCAATTGATGCAGTTCCAGACATTACCAATACACAGGTTCAAATTAATACCCAAGCCAATGGATTTACTGCGCTCGAAGTTGAGCAACGCATTACGTTTCCAATTGAAAATGCCATGGCGGGGATACCAGATCTTGAATTAACACGTTCGATCTCTAGGTATGGTTTATCTCAGGTCACCATTGTTTTTAAAGATGGCACAGATATTTACTGGGCACGTCAACAAATCAATCAGCATGTGCAAGAGGTTCAATCCGAATTACCTGATGATATCGCACCTACCATGTCTCCAGTATCTACGGGACTGGGTGAAATTTATCAATGGGTATTAAAAGCAGACCCAAAGGCTAAAAAGCCTGATGGTGCTTCATACACAGCAATGGATTTACGCGAAATTCAAGATTGGATTGTGCGTCCACAATTGCAACGCGTAAAAGGCGTTGCAGAGGTGAATACTATTGGAGGATTCAATAAAACTTATGTTGTTTCGCCAGACTTGAATCGTATGCAGCAATTACAAGTCAGTTTGACGCAACTTCAACAGGTCCTCACTGAGAACAATGAAAATCGTGGAGCAGGATTTATTGAAGATGGAGGTCAACAACTGACAGTACGAGTTCCTGGAACACTGAATACGATACAGGATATTGAAAATACAACGGTGGTTACCTTGAATGGAAATCCTGTCCGTGTTTCAGATATTGCTTCAGTGTCGATCGGACATGATCTTAGAACAGGTGGTGCGACCAATAATGGAGAAGAAACCGTACTCGGCATCGCCATGATGATGATGGGTGAAAACAGCCGTAGTGTTGCACAAGCTGTTGATCAAAAAATTCAAGAAATTCAAACCACACTGCCCGAAGGCGTAAAAATTGAAACTGTTTACGATCGTACCACCTTAGTCGAGAAAGCCATTAAGACAGTTCAAAAGAACTTAGTCGAAGGTGCGATTTTGGTGATTGTGATTTTATTCATTTTCTTGGGAAATATTCGAGCAGCTTTAATTACAGCATGCGTGATTCCACTTTCGATGTTATTTACATTATCAGGTATGGCACAGCAAAAGATTAGTGCCAACCTTATGAGTTTAGGTGCGCTAGATTTCGGAATTATTGTAGATGGCGCGGTGGTAATTGTCGAAAACTGTATTCGCCGATTAGCTCATGCCCAAGAACAGTTAAGACGACCTTTAACACGTTCAGAGAGATTTAAAGAAGTATTCCTTGCTGCTCGTCAAGCGCGCCGTCCTTTAATTTTTGGTCAAACGATTATTTTAGTGGTGTACTTGCCCATATTTGCTTTAAGTGGTGTTGAAGCAAAAATGTTTCACCCTATGGCACTTACCGTAGTATTAGCTCTTATTGCTGCGATCATTTTATCCATCACTTTTGTTCCTGCTGCAGTTGCTTTATTTGTAACAGGTGAAGTAAAAGAAACTGAAAGTAGATGGATGTTATGGTTAAAGCAAAAATATCTAAAAGCATTGGATATGACTTATTTATATCGAACGGTCATGTTAACGCTCGCAGTTAGTATTTTGGTTTTAACAGGGTTGTTGGCTACACGTCTAGGAAGTGAATTCGCACCGCAATTAAGCGAAGGTGATTTTGCTATTCAACAAATGCGTTCACCCAGCACCAGCTTAGAAGAATCATTAAGAATGCAGGAAATGACTGAGAAACTTTTGCTTCAAAATTTTCCAGAAATTAAAAATGTTTTCGCACGAACGGGTACTGCTGAAGTGGCTACAGATGTGATGCCACCCAATATCTCAGATGGATTCATCATGTTGAAACCTCGCCAAGAGTGGCCGAATCCCAAAGAAAGCTTAGATGATTTAAGGTCACGTATTGAAACTTTTTTGGAGACTTTGCCTGGCAACAATAGTGAATTTTCTCAACCCATTGAACTGCGTTTTAATGAGCTCATTTCCGGGGTGCGCAGTGACATAGGTATAAAAATTTTTGGCGATGATATGCAGGTGTTAAATGATGAAGCTGCCAATATTGCCAAGATTGTGCAAAAAATCAGTGGCAGTACCGCAGTCAAAGTAGAACAGACTTCAGGTTTACCCTTATTAAATATAGACGTAAATCGTTCTTTAGCAGCGCAATATGGTCTTTCGGTTCGTGAAATACAAAATTTAGTCGCTTCAAGTATCGGTGGTCAACAAGTCGGTGAAATTCTACAAGGCGACCGCCGTTTTGATTTTGTTATTCGACTTACTGATCAAGATCGGACAGTCATGGGGATTGCACAATTACCCATACAACTCCCCAATGGTGGGACAGTAAGA
Organism: Acinetobacter sp. 24-47-67; assembly: GCF_056779735.1. Classification (NCBI taxonomy): domain Bacteria; kingdom Pseudomonadati; phylum Pseudomonadota; class Gammaproteobacteria; order Moraxellales; family Moraxellaceae; genus Acinetobacter; species Acinetobacter sp. 24-47-67. Next base: position 257,521 of record NZ_JBWYIK010000001.1, on the reverse strand, counting down.
CTGGCAGATGTGGCTACAGTTTCAAATATTGATGGTATGAATCAGGTGAGTCGTGAAAATGGCAAGCGTAGGATTATTGTGACGGCAAATGTTGAAGGGCGAGATCTGGGTTCATTTGTCCAAGAGTTGCAATCTAGCCTCACGACATATGCATTACCGAGCGGCTATTGGATTGAGTATGGTGGACAGTTTGAGAATTTGGCATCTGCCAAAGCTAGAATGACTATCGTGATTCCATTGGCTTTGATTACGATTTTTATCCTGCTGATGGCTGTATTCAAAAATATAAGAGAAAGTTTATTGGTCTTCACGGGCGTACCCTTTGCTCTCACGGGTGGAGTCTTATTTTTATGGTTACGTGATATTCCTATCTCAATGTCTGCCGGTATTGGTTTTATCGCTTTATCAGGTGTCGCTGTTCTGAATGGACTGGTTATGTTGACCTTTATTAAGGAGCTAAGAAGTGAATACAGTTTAAAAGATGCCATTTGGCAAGGTGCAATGTTGCGATTACGTCCTGTGCTGATGACTGCTTTTGTGGCGTCTTTAGGATTTGTTCCAATGGCGCTTGCTACGGGTACGGGTGCTGAAGTACAGCGACCGCTTGCGACAGTGGTTATCGGTGGAATTATTTCATCCACCATACTGACGCTACTACTTTTACCTGTATTGTATAGGTGGATGAATCAAGCAAAAGCAGAACAATAAATTAAACAATAACATTATGTATATGAATCAGAAGCCTCACTTTATTTTAAGTGAGGCTTCTGATGAGGAGTATAAAATGGGTAGTTCGCATAATCATGATCACAGTCATGTGGAAGTCAGTAAAGACAACGCAAAGAAACTAACTTTTGCTTTAGCCTTAACCACGACATTTTTAATTATTGAAGTTGTTGCTGCATTTATTACTCAAAGTTTAGCTTTGCTGTCAGATGCTGCACATATGTTTACTGATGCTGCTGCTCTAGCCATCGCGTTGGTTGCAATTAAGATTGGTCAAAAGCCTGCAGACAATAAGCGAACTTTTGGTTACCAGCGATTTGAAATTTTGGCAGCTCTATTTAATGCGGTGATGTTATTTATCGTTGCAATTTATATTTTGATAGAAGCGATTCATCGATTAAGTAATCCTCCTGAAATTCAGAGTGTTGGAATGATGATAGTCGCCGTCATTGGCTTAATCATTAATTTAATTTCGATGAAGATTCTTTTTTCGAGTAGTAAAGATAGCCTCAATGTCAAAGGTGCATATCTAGAAGTATTAAGTGATGCACTTGGTTCTGTAGGTGTGATCATCGGTGCTGTGATTATTTATTTTACAGGCTGGGTACTTATTGACACGATTATCGCAGTCCTGATCGGATTTTGGGTCTTACCACGTGCTTGGATTCTCGCCAAGCAAAGTGTAAATATCCTACTTGAAGGTGTGCCTGATGAGATTGATATTGAAAAGCTCCGTACAGATTTATTATCGCTTGAAGGAGTTAAGGACATTCACCAATTAAAAGTTTGGGCGATCACATCAAAAAAAGTCATGCTCACAGTTCATTTGGTTGCACCGAATGTCGATCCTAAACGTTTACATCAACAAGCTTTTGAAATGTTAAGTCATGATCACCATATTACTGAAATGACCTTGCAGATAGAAGATGATGCATATCACCATGAACTAGAACATCAGCATTAAAAAAAGCCCCGAAAAGCGCTTTTTTACATATAGAGAATTTAAATTGATCTACACAGATTCAAGTGTTGCGGTTTGGGTTGAAGTGTGCAACCCATTCGTTGATGACTTACGGTATTGAGCACCACGATGATCATCTGGAAGTAATGGTCCATGACCAAACAACTTTTCTCTCAGTGTCCCCTTGGTATATTCAGTAGGGTAAACACCGCGACGTTGTAACTCAGGAACGACGTATTCGACCACGTCTTCAAAAGATTGATGTGCCAAAATATAAGCCAAATTGAATCCATCAATGCCAGTTTCATCCACCCATTCTTGAAGACGATCGGCAACTGTGCTTGGTGAGCCGACAATCACGGGTCCATTTCCACCAACACTGGTCCATTTTGCAATTTCTTCTATGGTCCAAACTTTGTCTGGATCTGCTTCTACGTATGATTGCAACATAGATTGAATGGCATTGGTATGAATATATTCAACCTGGTCTGTAGCTTTGAATTGTGAAAAATCTACACCAGACCACCCTGAAGCGAGTGTTAATCCACCATCATAACTTCCGTAAGATTGATACTCTGCAAATTTAGCCTGCGCTTTTTCATCAGTTTCATCGACCACAATCGCAAGCATTGTATAAATTAAAACTGCGTTTGGATCTTTACCTTCCTCAATAAGATTCTGACGAATTCCTTGTGCTAACTTTTTTACAGCAACTTTCGTTGGTGCAGATATAAATACGCACTCTGCATTTTGACTGGCAAATTTCTGTCCACGCTTTGATGCACCAGCTTGGTATAATACAGGTGTGCGTTGCGGAGAAGGTTCACAGATATGAATACCTGGCACGCTAAAATATGTACCTTCATGAAGGATTGGATGAACTTTGGTGTGATCCGCAAAAATACCAGCAGCTTTGTCGCGTCGTACCGCATCATTTTCCCAAGAACCTTCCCAGAGTTTATATAAAACTTCCAGATACTCGTCTGCAATATCATAACGATTGTCGTGACTTACTTGGGTTTTTAAACCTAAGTTTTTGGATCCGCTTTCTAGATATGAAGTCACAATATTCCAACCCGCGCGACCTTTGGTGAGATGATCCAACGTGCTCATACGTCGTGCGAAGGGATAAGGATGCTCGAATGAAATAGAGGTGGTTACGCCAAAGCCTAAATGTTGGGTGACTGCTGCCATTGCTGGAACAATTTGAATTGGATCATTCACAGGAACTTGAACAGCACCATTTAAAGCATGTTGAGCCGATTGATGATACACATCATAAATACCCAAAACATCTGCAAGAAAAATACCGTCAAAAATACCTTTTTCTAATATTTTTGCTAAATCAGTCCAATATTCCAAATCTTTATATTCCGTAGAGCGATCGAGCGGATGACGCCATAAGCCTGGGGACTGATGTGCAATGCAATTCATTTCAAAAGCATTAAATCGTATATGTTTAGTCATAATGAAAATATAAAATAATTAAATGTTTATATTCTGATTATATGAAATGTCATACTTATTATTTAATGAGAAAAACTGCAATATACATAATAAAAAAATAAATGATTTATTTTGTTTGAAATTAGATTAGTAAATAAAATAATCGTATAAAAAATTAAAATAATTAGTGCTAGTTTAATTTTATTCAATTTTTTTGAAGAGAATAAAATGACTGCACAAATAGATATAAAATTGCATGAGGCTGAAATTTCAAAAGAATTCTACCAAATTCATCAGCCAGCGCATGTGATTAAGACAGATCAAGAAGCGATTCAAATCGCACAACAGCTCGCTGAAGATTTTGCAAAGGAAGCCTCCATTCGTGATCATGAACGCCGTTTACCTTTGAGTGAAATAAACAAGTATTCTCAATCAGGGCTTTGGGCAATTAACATTCCAAAGCAATATGGCGGTGCAGGAGCGAGCTACAAGACTCTCGCTGAAGTTGTTAAAACCATTTCTAGCGCTGATCCATCACTAGGTCAAATCGCACAAAATCATTGGGTGTTTCTAGAGCATATCCGTTTAGATGCCACCGAAGAACAAAAACAATTCTTTTTTAAAGCAGTACTGGGTGGAGAGCGTTTGGGGAATGCTTTCTCAGAAAAAGGGTCTAAGACGGTTGCCGATCTCACCACAAAAATAGAATTTGATGCTTCTGGCAATGGGATTGTGAATGGACAAAAATTCTTTGCGACTGGAGCTTTACTGGCACACCGCATTCCAGTTGTTGCGATTGATGCTGAAGGAAAACCATTTGCTGCAATCGTGCCACAAGGGACAGAAGGTGTAAAAATTACCAATGATTGGAGTGGGTTTGGTCAGCGTACAACGGTCAGTGGATCAGTCGAATTAAACAACGTTAAAGTAGATGCAAAATATATCGTTCCAATTTATCAAGCTTTTGTAAGACCGACAGCAGCTGGAGCAATTTCTCAATTTATTCAAGCTGCTGTAGATGCTGGGATTGCACGTGGTGCGATTCAAGAAACGATTCATTACGTTCGTAACTTTGCACGTCCATGGATTGATTCAGGTTTAGATAAAGCAAGTTCAGATCCATATACCATTGCCAATATTGGTGAATTGAAAATTAAGCTGCGTGCTGCTGAAGCCGTTCTGGATTTGGCAGGATTAGCGATTGATTTAGCACTTGCTGAACCGACCGAAGATCATATTAATGAAGCAACATTGCTCGTGGCTGAAGCAAAAGTCTTAACGACTGACATTGCGATTTTAGCAGCGAATAAATTATTTGAGCTTTCTGGCACGCGTTCGACCTTATCAGAATTAAATTTAGATCGTTATTGGCGCAATGCTAGAACACACACTTTGCATGATCCCGTGCGTTGGAAATACAACATTGTAGGAAATTATTTTCTAAATGATGTCCCACCACCACGTCATCCATGGAGCTAAGGAGAAATTTATTATGACTATATTAAATCAGAATGAAGAACTTTCACTTGGTGCCAACTATGAAGAGGTTGCAGCAAAGTTTCGACCGATTTTTAAGCAGATTGCAGAAGGGGCCGTTCAACGAGAAACCGATCGTGATTTGCCTCATGAACAAATTAAATGGTTAAACGATGTAGGTTTTGGTGCATTACGTGTACCAAAAAAATATGGCGGTGCAGGTTTTACCCAACAGCAACTTTTCCAAATCTTAATCGAGTTGGCGACAGCGGATTCAAATATTGTGCAAGCTTTACGTGGACATTTTGCATTTGTCGAAGACCGTTTAGTGGCGCATAAAGATCAATCACAAGCGTTTTGGTTTAAGCGATTTGTAAATGGTGAAATCGCAGGAAACGCTTGGACAGAAGTCGGTAATGTTGAGATAGGCGACGTCATTACCCGAGTGAAACAAAATCAACAAGGCGAATATGAAGTTTCAGGAGAAAAGTTCTATTCTACAGGTACTATTTTTGCCGATTGGATTGATCTTTTTGCCTATGATGAGACCACTGATCAGCATGTGATTGCAGCGGTCTCAACTAAAGCTAATGGAATTAAAGTACATGATGATTGGGATGGATTTGGTCAAAAAACCACTGGAAGCGGGACGCTAAAAATCAACCAAGTGTCGATTGAACGAGATCATATTTACCCGTTTGATCAGCGTTTTAAATATCAAACAGCTTTTTATCAAGTTGTACATCTAGCAACACTGACCGGCATCGCATTTTCTGCGGTGGAGACCTTTAGTGAGGAAGTGCGTAAGCGTACTCGAATCTTTAGCCACGGGAATGCTGATCTTGTCCGTGATGATGCTCAGATTCTACAAGTGATTGGTAAGGCATCTGCTCAAGCATTTGCCAGTCAAGCCATTACTTTAAAAACAGCTGCAGCACTGGATGATGCATATTTAAGTCACTTTAATGCGTCATCTGAAAAAGATCATGAGATTAACCAAATTGCGGAACTAGAATCTGCTCAAGGGCAGGTCGTCATTTCAGATCTTGTACTTGATTTAACAACTAAACTATTCAATAGTTTGGGCGCTTCAGCCAGCGCTTCATCAAAACAGTTAGATCGTTTCTGGCGTAATGCACGAGTCGTATCCTCACATAATCCGATTATTTATAAGGAGAAAGTGGTGGGTGCTTTTGTCGTGAATCAAACTGAATTGCCATTTGTATGGCAAATTGGTAATAGTCCTTTGGCGAAACATTTGAAAACTCAAGCTGCCTAATTGATGTAATTTCGATGATGCTAAAAAGGTCCTGTTAAGGACCTTTTTACTAGGTTCGTAAATAAGAGCTCTAATAGCCTAAGCGATTTAGATAGATCACTTTAAAAAACACTAAAAAAAGACACTAAAGAATAGTGTCTTAAAGATTTAAAGCGAGCTCAAGAAGCCTTATCTGTTTGTAGAAGCCCTGATTCATCAACTTTACCGATACGCCATTGATAAGGGGGCAATGCACCATTTACGCTAAAGTCTCCGACAATTCGATCTTTATAAATTCTTGGGTTGTGTGATGCGAGCGTACGAATATTTCGCCAGAAACGATCTAAAGCTAAGTTTTTATCAGTGGCTGATGCTCCTAGAGCATCAAAAATGATGGTCGAAGCATTTAATGCAAGTGTGGTGATAATGGTTTGAGATTGAGCAACCTCTAATTCTGCTATGGCATTTTGATCTGCTTCGAGTTGTTCATTATCATTCAACCCAGCTTCAAAAGCACGTTGTATAGCCTGTGCATTTTTTCCAATAATTGCTGCAGTGGTGTACGCGACACCACGAATTTGACCCACCACTTGTAGGATTTGAGCATCATTACGGACGAAGGAAGCATTGGCATGCGTATAATTTCTTTCACGTTTATAAACCTCAGCTGATACTTCATAGCTTGCTGCTCTTGTAAGTCCTGAAATAATTGCCAATTGAATCAGTTGATAGAATGCTGCTGAATATTTAAAGCGCTGTTGGTCTCCGATGACATCTTGTTGATTCACAACAACATCAGTGAACTTAGTAGTACCACTTGCTGTAAGAATTTGACCAAAACCATTCCAGTCATCCACAATCTCAACACCTTCAGCATGTCGAGGGATTAGAATACTGGCTGATTCTCCATACAAATCAGTAATACCCACATCAATCCAGTCTGCATACAAGCTTCCTGTGGTATAAAATTTTTGTCCATTCAATATCGTGCGTCCCTCAGCATCTTTGGAAAGTCTCGTTTTAAATTCATGAATGGACTCATTTCCACCTTCAGACCATGCGCTTCCAATAATTTGACCTTGAGCTACTCTAGGAAGCCATATAGATTTAAACTGTGGGTCGCGGCTGAGCAGTAAATCTTCCACAAAGCCAAAATGTACGCGAAGTGCCTGAGGTAAATTTGCATCAGCTTCGGCAAGTTCGATTAATAGATTAAATAATTCTGGAATAGTTGCATCAAATCCCCCTTGCGAACTGGGTAAGCGAAGTTTCGTAAAACCGATGTCTTTTAACCATTGAATCTGTTCAAAAGCTAAAATTCGTTTTTTTTCGCGTTCTGATCGCGAAGCTTTGATTTTTTCAAATGTAGGTCTGAATAACGAGGCGAGGCTTTCATAACGTGAAGAAGGTCCTTGTCCCCATACAGCATTAATTTGTGTGGTCAGTGCGCTGGGACGATGTTGCAATGCAGTTTGAGTTTTTAAATTAACGATACTCATAATACTCAGTCTTTATTTTAAATTGAAATAAAATAATAGCGCTTATAAAATGGGTGAAAATCGATTTATTGTGATATGTAAATATAATATGTTGGATTAATAAAAAAATAGACATTATCTTAAATAAAGAAAATGATATTCAATAAAATGAATTGAGATATAATAATATTGTGATTGAAAAAAAAGGATTTAAATTAAATGAGTAAAGATTTTAAATCGAATACTTATATTTGTGATGATCATGTCATAGATACGATTTATTGGTTGATGCACCACCAAGATAGTTATGATCGCTTTGAGTTTGATGCATTTAGTCAAAAAATAACGGTACACCATGCCAATGGAACAGATGAAATTAAGCCAGGACAGTATCTTAATGCCAGTTATGGCATATTGATCACATCATAAAAAACCGAAGCAAAGCTTCGGTTTTTGATTGAGCGAATCTTATAAATTAACTTGCCATTGCATCTATAGTCAGCTCTGATACAGTCGGCTTCGCTTTTTCGGCTTTTAGACCTAACTTATCGAACAACTGTTTATCTTTGCCTTCACCAGCATTGGGTGTCGTTAAAAGCTTTTCACCTGAGAACAAAGAGTTAGCACCCGCCATAAACGCTAATGCTTGATCCGAATCAGAAAGAGATTCACGACCCGCTGAAAGTCTTATATAACTTTTTGGCATGATAATACGCGCTACGGCAATAGTGCGAATCCATTCAGTCACATCGAGTTTTTCAACATCTGCTAAGGGTGTGCCTTCGATCGGTACAAGCATGTTGATTGGTACCGATTCTGGATGAATAGCTAAGGTCGCAAGTTCATGTAATAGACCAATACGATCTTGAGTATCTTCACCTAAGCCAACAATTCCACCGCTACACACTTTCATGCCTGCTTGGCGTACAAAGTCTAAAGTATTTAAACGATCATCATAAGTGCGTGTGGTAATCACATTTGGATAGTACTCACGAGAGGTATCTAAATTGTGATTGTAATAATCTAAACCTGCTTCTTTTAAACGTTCCGCTTGTGATTGATTGAGCATCCCTAAGGTCATACAAGTTTCAAGTCCTAGGGCCTTTACCTCACGTACCATTTCAAGTACATAAGGCATATCGCGTTCATGAGGATTTCGCCATGCAGCACCCATACAAAAACGAGATGATCCAGAAGCGAGAGCTTCTTTGGCTTCATTAATTACTTTTTCAACAGCAATTCTTTTTTCGGCTTCAAGTTTGGAATCATAGCGTGCAGATTGAGAACAGTATTTACAATCTTCAGGACATTTACCCGTTTTGATCGATAGTAATGTACTGACCTGAATGGTATTTGCATCAAAGTGTTGACGATGCACGCGTTGTGCTTCGAAAATTAAGTCCATGAAGGGTTGTTCATAGAGTTTTTGTATTTCTTCACGCGTCCAATCATTGCGTACTTGCATAATTTATCCATCAATTGAAAAGCTACTTATTTGATCATACTGTAATTTTAATAATGCAAAATCGTAAAATATGACAATAATGACTCAAAAAAATTATCAAATTTGCCAACTCAATAGAAATTAATCATTGTGGATTTAGTTACAAACTTGACTATTTTTATGCGTTTTTCGCCGCAAAATTATTTTTTGGGAACTTGATGTTGAGAACTTGTTGCTAACGTGTGCTTAAAATTTCAGATCATGCTCAAAATGGTGATTTTGTCTTGTCAAGTCATCTTGGAAAAGTAGTGTTAATTGTTTCTTTTTGAGTGTTGTTCTTGTACTGCCCAGTCAATATGGATTTGCACAATCTCACTAGACTGATTTCTTTTTAGTATCAATTGCTCAATATTGTTTGGATGATAGGGTGCATTCCCGATTCCAATCGCAATATTCCGCATAAAGCTTTCATAGCCTGTTCTACGCAGTGGACTGCCTTCTGTGTTGGCTAAGAATGTTGCTTCGTCCCATTGCCATAATTCCATTAAAGAAAGACGATCCAGCCCATGACGGGGATGGAAATCAGTAACCGTTGTGGTTTGTGCGAAACTATTCCAAGGACAAATCAGCTGGCAATCATCACATCCAAATACGCGATTACCTATGCCACGGCGTAGTTCTTCAGGAATCACACCTTGGTATTCAATGGTCAGATAGGCAATACATTTTCGGGCATCTAATTGATATGGCGCTACAATCGCCTGCGTTGGACAAATATCAATACATGCTGTACATGATCCGCAATGTGCACTGGCAGGCTCGTCAAAGGGTAATTCAAGAGAACTAAACAGTTCACCGAGTACAAAAAAGGAACCCGATTTTTTGTGGATGAGCAGGGTATGTTTACCTGTCCAACCCATACCTGCAGATTCAGCGAGTGATTTTTCAAAAATAGGGGCTGAATCGGCGAAAGGTCTTGATTCAAACGGACCGACTTTTTCACGAATAAGGTTTGAAAGTGTTTTTAATTTACCGCGCATGGTTTTATGGTAATCCCGTCCGCGTGCATATCGCGCAATAACGGCAGAATTAGGGAAATCAGGTACTGTTCGAGGTTGAGGTCGTTCAACCAAATAATTCATTCTGACGCAGATAATACTTTTTGTATGGGGAACCAACAGTGTTGGATTAGCACGTTTTTCCAAATTTTCTTCGAGGAACTTCATGTCACCATGAAATCCTTGATCTAAATATGCTTTTAATCGAGGTAATTCATCTTGAGCATCAGGTCGGGCAATGACACAATCAGCGAAGCCCAGTTCCAATGCTTGAGATTTAATCCAAGCTTTAAGCGCATGAGGATCAAATTGCTGTGTTGGAATACGAGCTGGTATAGATGAGAGAGATTGAGTCATAAATAAAAAAAGGAACGATAATGCATCAACAAGTTTATCACAGCAGTGAGATACAAGCTTGGGAACAGCGCTGGTTTGACGATCAAAATAGTGCTTTTGGTCTTATGCAGCAAGTTGCTTGGATGATGGCACAAGAAATCATCACAATTCTTCAAGGTATTGAAAAAAAGAAAATCCGTATCGCAGTCTGCTGCGGCAAAGGAAATAATGCAGGGGATGGTTATCTTGTTACGTACTATTTAGCACAGCACTCTTTATCACGACATTGTTCATTCAACCAAAATCTAGAAATCGATATTTTTTCTTTTTCACAAGTCGATCATCACTCGGCTGACTCCTTGCAGAGTGCTTATAAAATGAGTCAATCCATACCACTTAAGCAGTTCACCGATCTGAACCATTGTAAGGGTTATGATGTCTATATTGATGCATTGTTTGGAATTGGAATTAATCGTACTTTAAGTGAAGACTGGCAGAGAATTATCCATCATATTAATGAGCAAGACGGCGTCAAAATTGCGATTGATATGCCGAGCGGTTTAGATGCAAATACAGGTCAACCATTACCAATGGCTATTCATGCTCAGCATACGCTTACCGCACTCGCATATAAGGTAGGGCAATTTGTAGGGCGTGCACAGGATTTTATAGGACATCTAAAACTCATTCCCATTTTACCATGTGACTCAGATTTAAAACCTGTGGCCCGATTAAGCCCAGTCAAAACAATTTTGCCGCGACGACACTCTACAGGACATAAAGGAACGTATGGGCATGTGCTCGTGATTGGCGGTCATGCACAAATGGGAGGTGCGGTGATTATGGCGGCTGAAGCTGCATTTGCCGCTGGGGCGGGTAAAGTCACGATCGTGTGTGATGCTAAACATCATTCAGCAATTTTGTCACGATCTCCCAATGTAATGGTGCAGGATATTAATCGTTTCGATCCATCACAACGAAAAAATTTGCTACAGCAAGTCGATTCGATTTGTTTTGGAATGGGGTTGGGACGTGATGATTGGGCAGCTGAGCAATATGATCAATGGATGAGTATTCTGTCCTCTACGAACAAACCGACTGTACTCGATGCTGATGCATTGTGGTTCTTATCTGAAAAGCCCATTCGACTCAATGAGAGAACTTACGCAACGCCACATCCTGGTGAGGCTGCAAAACTTTTACACTCTAGCGTGGCGGAAGTTGAGCATGACCGCATCAAAACAATTAAACGATTACAAACACTGTATGCTGGTGAATGGGTTTTAAAAGGTGCAGGAAGTTTAACAATTGACACGCAGCAAACCATTTGGATTTGCACCCAGGGTAATCCAGGAATGGGTACAGGTGGAATGGGGGATATTCTTGCAGGAATGATTGCTAGTCTTAAAGGACAATTGTCTAATTCCATCCAGCTTCATGAAATTGTTAACTTACATGCCGTGGCAGGTGATGTATTGGCTCAACAGGGTGAACGTGGTTTGTTAGCTCAGAATATGGCTCAAGCGATTTATCAAATAGTAAATCTAAAATAAAATTCAGGGATAGATATGCGATATTTAAAATTAACCATACAAGGTCTTGTTCAAGGGGTCGGATTTCGTCGCTGGTTTATGGAACAAGCCTTAAAGTTGCATTTAACTGGTTACGTTAAAAATATGGATAATGGGGATGTGGAAGCTGTCATTGTTGGTACATATCAAGATGTCAATGACATGATCAAACTGGCCATGGCAGGGCCTCATAATAGTAAAGTTAAGCAAATCTTCTATGAAGACTTAATTGACATCAAAGAGCGTGATTTCGATAGCTTTAAAATTCGCCAATAAGTGCATTGAGTGTCGAGAGACTTTTAACGTCGACGACTACTGCTGCGGCTTCGTCCACGTGCCATTCCACCTAAAGCATTTAAGACGGCCAATTTACTCATACTGCCAGAGGCATGTGCATGGCAAATTGCTGCGGCAAGTGCATCTGCAGCATCGGCTTGTGGTTTAATATTTAAATTAAGTATGCGCATGACCATCATTTGAACCTGTTCTTTATCAGCAGCGCCATAGCCAACAACAGATTGTTTAATTTGACGCGCAGTATATTCAGCCACTTGTAGATCTAAATTGACCAATGCCGCTATAGCTGCACCGCGTGCTTGACCAAGTTTTAAGGCAGAGTCAGGATTGACCGCCATAAAAACCTGTTCAACAGCAGCTTCAGTAGGACCATGAAATTTAACGATTCTTTCAATGCCTGAAAAAATTCGTTTTAGACGCTCAGGCATGTCAGGTGTTTCAGTGCGAATTGTTCCAGCATCAACAAAAGTGAGTTTTTGCCCCTCTTTTTGAATAATACCGTAACCTGTTAGACGTGAACCAGGATCAATTCCGATAATTAATGACATTCCATGACTTTAAAAATAAAATAATGCCCATATTGTTACATAAGCGTATGAAAAAAGCTTGATACAGATTGAGCAGATGATTACGACCCTATATTTAAATTTTTGAGATTAGATTACATTTCATGAAATTAGCTCTTATTGTTTTAATCGGTATAGTCCTTGAAATCTTCGTATGGGTCGGTGTGGGTGATCTAGTCGGAAGTATGTGGTATGTATTCTTCTGGTTTATTGCTGCATTCTTTATTGGTTTAAATATGGTTCGTTCTCATGCATCAGGTTTAATGCCACAGATGCAGCAAATGCAACAAGGTCATATGAGTGCTGATCCGAATTTGACCAATAACTTACCTAAAATTATTGCGGGTATTTTCCTTTTGATTCCGGGGTTAATTTCCGATCTATTCGCCTTACTTATTCTAATTCCACCTGTTCAAACAGCATTTAAAGCGGTGATGATGAAAACCATGATGAAGCGTCAGCAAGCCATGATGGAAAAAATGATGGGTGGTATGATGGGAGATATGGGCGGCATGGGTGGTCAAGCAAATGGTCAGAATCCATTTGCAGATTTAATGCGCCAAATGCAAGAAATGCAAAGCCAGCAGCACGGTCGTGGTTCAAATGACTCTACTATCATTGATGGTGAAGCAAGAGAAATTACACCTGAAGCAAAGAAAATTGAAATGAAAGACGTTAATCAAAAGTAAATTGCGCATGTTCAAAACCAGATGTAATGTCTGGTTTTTTTATTTTTGTATCTCGATTTTCCTAAAAAACAGTATAATTCAAACAATTTTTATTCATTTTTGATTTATGTCTCTATTACTTACCATCTGTGTCCTACATCTTGTTGCTCAATTGAGTCCTGGACCTGATATTTTGTTGATTGCCAAATGCGCAGCGTCAACCACAATCGCAAATACGTTGAAAGTTATTTTAGGCATTTCTATTGGAATTTTATTTTGGGTGATTTTAACCTTATCAGGTTTTGCGCTTTTGATTGCCCAGTTCCCATGGATTCAACAAGTCTTAATGTTAGTCGGTGGTTTATTTTTGGCAAAAATGGGTTGGGCGATGCTAAAGGGTGGTTGGCAAACTTATAAGTCTTTCAAATTTGATGCAATTGATGAAAATCAGTTACCTTTAAAAGCTGAAAAATACTTTCTGATGGGGTTGTTTACAAACCTATCCAATCCTAAAACACTGATTTATTTTAGTAGTGTATTTTCACTTGCCTTAACTGCTTCAGCACCAGAGATGTTGAAAATACAACTGGCAGTCATTATTCCGATTCAAACGTTTTTAACCTTTACGTTTTTGATGGTCGTTTTAGCACGACCTAAAATTAAACAGCTCTACCAGCGTTCAGGGCATTACATAGATATGGCATCGGGTGGTCTATTTTTGATCTTTGCAGTCTGGTTGTGGATAGATGCGCTTATTTTGCTTAACTGAATCCTGATCTAACTCTTCTGTTTGAGTCAGAACGAGCGTGTCTTGCTGATAACGTCTTGGTCGCAAAGTTGCTTCAGTATTTTCAGAACCTTGATAAGAGCGACTTCTGTTTGCTCTTTCTCTCAAGCCGCCTTTCTTAATTAATTGAACCATCGTCATATCATCATTTTTTCACTACGTTTATTTTACTTCAATTTATGATTTCCATGCGGATATGATGGGCGAGTGCGTGAATAAAATATGGATAATCTCTAGAAGAAAAAAGAATGATAGAGCAGGTTGTCAAAAAAAATTCATATAGATATCTGATAATACAAGATATTGAATGAAGACATAGATGGTTGCTGTTTTATAGCTACATCATAAGGTTGATTATTGGTGAAGGCTTATATAGTATAAATATTAGCCTCTAAGGTGATGTGGATAAAAATAAAAAAGACAGTCAAATCGGGAGGATGAGTATGCTGTATCAGTATCATTGTGCGTGTTGCGACAAGGTGGTTGCTTCGACAGACAAAGTGTGTTCTGAATGCGGATCACAAAATATCAGAACACCTTATGGTTTTTGGATATTTTGTATCATTGCGTGTTTAGCCGCAGCCATTGTGTTTAAAGTGGCCCATTTATATTTACAAGATAACCAAAATGTCCCTGTGAAGCAGTCGTTTTTGGACACGCTTCATCAAAGTGATAAAGCAAATTGAATCTATAAAAAAGCCCACATCAATGTGGGCTTTTTTATTTGGAAATTACAGACCAGCTGATGCTTTAAGCGCTTCAACTTTGTCTGTCTTTTCCCAAGTGAATGCAGTATCAGAACCTTCACGACCAAAGTGACCATATGCAGCAGTTTGCTTATACATCGGTTGAATGAGATTCAACATACGTGTAATTCCATATGGACGTAAATCGAAATGCTCACGTACCAATGCAATAATCAATTCTTCAGAAACCTTAGCAGTATTGAATGTATTGATTGAGATAGATGTTGGTTCAGCAACACCAATCGCATAAGACACTTGAATTTCACATTTATCGGCTAAACCAGCGGCAACAATATTTTTTGCAACATATCGACCAGCATAAGCAGCAGAGCGGTCTACTTTAGATGGATCTTTACCAGAGAAAGCACCGCCACCGTGACGAGCCATACCACCATATGTATCTACAATGATTTTACGACCTGTTAAACCACAGTCACCGACTGGACCACCAATCACAAACATACCCGTAGGGTTGATGTGGAATTTGGTATCCGCATGGAACATATCTGCTGGAATCACTTTTTTCACGATTTCTTCAATGACAGCTTCTTTTAAATCAGTCTGTGAAATCTCAGGATCGTGTTGAGTCGATAATACGACCGCATCTAAACGAACAGGTACGCCATTTTCATATGCAAAAGTCACTTGGCTTTTCGCATCTGGACGTAACCATGGCAGACTTCCGTTACGACGAAGTTCTGCTTGTTTTTCCATAAGACGGTGCGCATACGAAATAGGAGCAGGCATTAAAACATCTGTTTCGCGACTTGCGTAGCCAAACATTAAGCCCTGATCGCCAGCACCTTGATCTTCAGGTTTTTGACGATCTACACCTTGAGCAATTTCAGGAGATTGTTTGCCAATCATGTTGATAACAGCACAAGTTGAACCATCGAAACCTAAATCAGAATGATGGTATCCAATGCCATTTACGGTTTGGCGTACAATTGCTTCAAAGTCTACATTTGCAGTTGTTGTGATTTCACCTGCAAGAACAACAGCACCTGTTTTTACAAGCGTTTCACAAGCAACCCGCGCATATGGGTCTTCTTTTAAGATTGCATCCAAAATAGCATCACTGATTTGGTCAGCCATTTTATCTGGATGGCCTTCGCTTACAGATTCTGAAGTAAATACAGCGTACTCGCGCATAAGTCCTATCACAGTTATTTCTAAAGACGCAATATGGTACATCGACTTAACGTTAAGGACTAGCTTAACCTGACTAAAAAGCATGAATTTATGTCATTTTTGTGTTTTTTTAATTGATATCATCATCTGTTAAATTGATAAGCGAAATCTTTTGTACAAGACTTATTCTTTTTAAAGCTGAACTGAAATAAAAAACAGCTTAAGTTGCTTCGAAAGAATGTGAATATATGATTCAACATCAGTACTTTAAAAATAGGCCACGCGACCAAAAAATATTGGATTGAATTGAATATTGATAAAACCGACTCGCTTTGTATGAATTTTTTCGCTTTAGGGCTGAAATATACGTTTCTGGGCTTTACGCTGTTTGATTTTTTTAAGACAATACACCCAGTTTTTGAATTTTATTCATTTCCCATCTTTAATTTATCGGACACTGATCTATGACAACCCCGCTGAATGAACGTCGCATTGCTAACGCAATTCGTGTACTTGCAATGGATGCTGTGCAAAAAGCAAATTCTGGACATCCAGGTGCACCAATGGGGATGGCTGATATTGCTGATGTTGTATGGCGTGAATTCTTAAATCACAATCCGACAAACCCTCAGTGGGCTAACCGTGACCGTTTTGTATTATCAAATGGTCATGGCTCAATGCTTCAATATGCATTATTACATTTGACTGGCTATGATCTTTCAATTGAAGATTTAAAAGCATTCCGTCAATTGCACTCAAAAACACCGGGGCACCCAGAATTAGGTTATGCACCTGGTATCGAAACAACCACTGGTCCATTGGGTCAGGGTATCGCGAATGCTGTTGGTTTTGCTTTGGCTGAAAAAACCTTAGCAGCGCAATTCAACAAAGAAGACATTAAAGTCGTTGATCATTTCACTTACTGTTTCTTAGGTGACGGCTGTTTAATGGAAGGTGTTTCTCATGAAGCATGTTCATTGGCAGGTACTTTGGGTCTAGGTAAATTAATTGCTTACTATGACGACAATGGTATTTCAATTGATGGTGAAGTAGAAGGTTGGTTCTCTGACGATACAGAACAACGCTTCTTAGCTTATGGCTGGCAAGTATTGAAAGTTGATGGTCACGATGCAGATGCATTACGTGCGGCAACTTTAGAAGCTAAAGCTGAAACGAAGAAACCAACAATCATTATCTGTAAAACGATTATTGGTTTAGGTTCACCAAACAAACAAGGTAAAGAAGATTGCCATGGTGCACCACTGGGTAACGACGAAATCGCATTAACGCGTGAAGCGTTGGGTTGGACTGAAGGTCCATTCGAAATTCCCGCTGACGTTTATGCTGCATGGGACGCGAAAGAAAAAGGTCAACAAGCAGAAGCAGCTTGGAACGAAGTATTTGCACAATATGAAGCAAAATATCCAACTGAAGCGACTGATCTTAAACGTCGTTTAAGCGGTGAATTACCTGCTGACTTCGTTGCAAAAGCCGATGCGTATATTGCAGAAGTAAACGCAAAAGCTGAAACTATCGCAACACGTAAAGCAAGCCAAAATGCAATCCAAGCATTTGCCCCAATGCTGTCTGAAATCTTAGGTGGTTCTGCTGACTTAGCAGGTTCTAACTTAACACTTTGGAAAGGCGCACAAGGCGTTCAAGACAATGCTGCAGGTAACTACGTACACTATGGCGTACGTGAGTTCGGTATGACTGCAATCGCAAACGGTGTTGCACTTCACGGTGGGTTCATTCCTTACGTAGCAACATTCCTCATGTTTATGGAATATGCACGTAACGCAGTACGTATGTCTGCATTGATGAAACAACGTGTGATTCATGTTTACACACACGATTCTATTGGTTTGGGTGAAGATGGTCCTACGCATCAACCAATTGAACAAATCGCATCTTTACGTGGTACACCAAACCTCAACACATGGCGCCCATGTGACACAGTTGAAGCAGCAATTTCTTGGAAATCTGCGTTAACTCGTTCTGAAGGTCCAACTGCTTTGATCTTCTCTCGTCAAAACTTAGCATTCCAAACACGCACAGAAGCACAAATCGCTGATGTTGCGAAAGGTGGTTATGTATTGGCTGAAGAAAAAGGCGAATTGAAAGCGATTATCATTGCAACAGGTTCGGAAGTTGCATTGGCAATGGAAGCTTATGCACAGCTTGAAGGTGTGCGTGTTGTGTCTATGCCATGTGCTGAAGAATTTGTTAAGCAAGATGCTGCTTACCGTGAGGCAGTTCTTCCATCTAACATTCGTGCACGTGTTGCTGTTGAAGCGGCTCATGTTGACTACTGGTGGAAATTCGTAGGTCTTGATGGTCGTGTGATTGGTATGACTACGTATGGCGAATCTGCTCCTGCAAAAGATTTATTCCAACACTTCGGTATTACGACTGAAGCAGTTGTCGCAGCAGTGAAAGAAATTACTGCTTAATTCTTAGAATTAAGTGTTTTAAAAGGCGTCCCAACTGTGGGGCGTCTTTTTATTTTTATGTATCTATATAGATACATTCATTCCCTAGATTTCAGATTGGAAGTGAGTAGCGCAATGAGTTTGTATGAGCAAATTAGTGATGAAATTACTTTAATGGATGCGGGTGAGCAAAAGTGGATTGGTGAAGACTTACCACTTGAAGCGATGGTAGCAGTAGAATTATTGCTACAAGATATGGCTGAAGAGAAAATCATTAAAGTACGTCGAAAAAATCGTGAAAAAACTTCAGGATTAAAACAGATTGATCGTATTCTGATTGAAAAGCTTTAACAGTCATAAAAAAAGCCTCTTATGAGGCTTTTTTATTATCCTATTTTTATTATTTTACAGTTAATTAGCCGTAGTTTCTGACACGGTAAAATTTAATTTTGGATCAGCATTTTGTTGAATTGTCCATTCACCACTTACTCTGAAAGATGCAGCTGAAGCGTAAGTATCTTCCATAAACTGGAAATACGTGATTAAGCCATCTTTAACTATTGCTTTAATTGAAAAAGGTGAAGTAAAAGTGCGCTTAGCGTGAACAGATGTATAAGTAAATTGACCGAATACAGCCACTGTTTCATTTTCAGCTAAAATATCTGTGATTTGAAAATCATCGATCGTCCAATAAGTTCCGACATTAGAAAAAGTATATATATAGGCATCACGACCTGTAGAAGTACCAGCCCAAGGTTCAATTTGTTTAAGTTCAGGATTGTTGAAATTTAGCGAAGTATAAATGGCATCTTCAGCCACTAACTTTTCTGAAGCAATCGCTACTCTTGATTTATCAGTATTATATAAAAAAGCCAATACGACATCTTTAGGTGCTTTAGTTTTAAGCGCTTTATCAATCGCTTGTTGTTGTTCACTCATCATTATTCTCCAGTTCAAAGTGGTAATTTTAGTATTATAAATGAGACAAAATATTAGTATATTGTATAAATGTTTAATTTAATCTCATATTTAAGATATGTGTTGATGTTAACTGCTTATTAGTAGAAAGCTGAAAGATGAAAAACATGATCTATACACAAGTGATAGTCATAATCTGATCAAATTGATTTGATAAAAGTGACACCTTCTTAAGGTGCGTTCTAATCTTGCAACAAACTGTTCTATCTGTACTGATGCAAGAATTTCAGAATGCTATACATTATTCACTATCCATTTCATAAATGTTTTTAAAAAATTTGAGGAAAAATTGATGAACTTTAAAACAATAGCGTTAAGTGCCGTAGTGCTTTCTGTAGCAACAGTTTCAGTTGCTGAACCAGTTGAGTATAAAATTGATCCAACTCATACAGCGACAGTATTTACTTGGGATCATTTTGGCTTTTCTACACCATCAGGTAATTTTAGCGATATCCAAGGGACGATCAAAGTAGACAATGAAAAGCCTGCAAATTCAGCGGTGAATGTCACAATTCCACTTTCAAGTATCAATACAAATGTCAAAGCTTTAGATGAACATTTATTGAAACCAGATTTCTTTGATGCTGAAAAATATCCGAATATCACTTTTAAAAGTACTAAAGTTCAACCAAATGGTAAGAACAAGTATAAGATCACAGGTGATCTAACGATTAAAAATGTTACTAAGCCTGTCGTACTAGATGCTGTTTTGAATAAACAAGCTGAACATCCTATGACGAAAGCGCAGTCTATTGGTTTCAATGCAACGACTTCATTTGACCGTTCTGCATTCGGTGTAGGCGCATATGTGCCTAATGTAGGCGACAAAATCACGGTGAATATTACGACTGAAGCTTCAGTTGCAACTGATAAGAAATAATATTCTTCAAAAACAGTACATTTTAGAAAGCACCTACGGGTGCTTTTTTAATCACGATTAAAAATTAAGAAACATCCAAAACTGATAAAAATACTACCTGTTATAAGATCAATCTTCTTGCTGATTTTTTGATATATTGTGTTTACTTGTTTAGCAGAAAAAATAAAAGCAACTATCGCAAACCAAATCAAGCTTTCAACAAAAATTAACATTAACAGGGAACTCTGCTGTATCAGAGTTGCATCACTATTCATCGCAAGCGCGAAAACACTACTGAAGTAAACTAATGCTTTAGGATTTGCCATATTGGTGAGAAAGCCTTGAATCAGTAAAGAACTGTATTTTTTCTTGACTATGCCTTTTGTAACGTAAGCTGAAGCAGGCTCTAATTTCGTTAGCCCTGATTTAAAGAGTTGAATGCCTAAATAAATGAGATAAACCCCTCCTAAAATCATCATAATTGTTTGGAGCCAAGCCATTTTTTGGAATAGATAGTGTAATCCACTCATAGCACAAATTGCCCAAACTAAAATACTAAGAGAAATTCCTAATGCTGCAAAAAGTGCATGTATGCGAGACTGTCGAACCGCACTTTGCGTGACAAATAAAAAATCTGGTCCAGGACTAATAAGTGCAAAGAAATGAATGATGGCTAAACTGAACAGTGGTGACATTTATATCTTCATTATAATTTTTGGATATTGAATTTAGGTATAGCACAATCCAATATCCTGATCTACAGTTGGGTTGAAGGCAATTAAATCAAAATCATTTAATCTGTTCAATAAAACGGCTTAAGATTGAACCTGCCACAGATTCAAGTTTTTCAGCATAACGATGGTTATCTGCACGTAATTGAGTAATATCTATACCCGCTTTACGCAATTCGCAAGTATGACCAATCAACCATTTCTCTAAACTATCTGAGGTCACTTCAGGATGGAACTGGAGTGCTAAAATATTAGATCCAACTTGAAAAGCCTGATTTTTATAAATTTGAGTGCTCGCCAGAAGTTTCGATTGCGCGGGAAGATCAAAGGTATCACCATGCCAATGCAAAACTGGCACACCATTTAAAGAATTTAGAACGTTGTCTTGCTCATTTATAATATCTACCGTACTCCAGCCAATTTCTTTGGTGTGGCCGGCATATACTGCACTACCCAAGGCTTTTGAAATGAGTTGAGCACCTAGACAGATGCCAAGCGTAGGGCGTTGAAGTTTTAATCTTTCTTTAAGTAAGTCTATTTCTGTTTGTAGGAAAGGGTAATCTTCTGTTTCATAAACACCAATCGGTCCACCCAAAATAATGGTCAGACCTTCGTAGTTTAATGCTACTGAAAGATCATCCACACCTGCATCAAAATATCTGACCCGATAACCCAGTTGATATAGTGTCTCCTCAAAAGAACCTAGATCTTCAAAGGCTAAATGCTGTATTGCATATACTGTTTCAGGAAGCTTTCTCATGATGTGACGTTCTTAAAAGAATGATGAGGAAATTATAGAGCTTTTGGAACTAAGGTTTCGTCCATAAAACAATATAAAACGATTTATTTCGCAATCCCATTTTTTAATAATGTCTTGAGCATAGCTAGACTAGAATTGAGAATATCTTTTTTTAAGCGTTCATCTTGAACTCCACGTGCTAATAGTACGGAGCCCACCATTTGACAGAGTATTGCCCAAGCGAAATCAGGTTCTGGAGCATGCTGCGCAAATAGTTTGTAACCACGCTGAAGTTCTTTTTCAAAACATTGTTTAATGTCAGCATCAGCGCGTGAAACTTCAGCAGCAAGTGAGGGTAAAACACAGCCTTTTTCTGGGTGTTGAACGTGTAATAGAGAAAGATATCGGTTCATTTCAAAATCTAACCAAGATTCTGGATCTTGATGAGGATTCATTTCCCACTGTTGAATACTTGCTCCGATTTCAGATTCGATTAAGGCTTTAAATAAGTCGTTTTTTGAAGAAAAGTGAGAATAGAAAGCACCGCTGGTCATATTTGCAGCGTGCATAAAACCATCAACCCCAGTATTGTTAAAACCTTGTTTTTTTGCAAGTTCACCACTGGTTTTTAAAATATCACGACGTTTTTCTTCTTTATATCCTGCTTTATATCTCATATTGAATATTCAATAACCATTGACTGTGCCTCAAAACTATAACATAGTGATCGTTATAATAACGATCGTTATTTAATGGAGAGATGATGAACGATCAGCAGTCAGAAATTAATCATTCAGAAGAAAAATCAACATATAACAAGGTCGCACTGATCATTGGTGCAGGAGATGCCACAGGCAGTGAGATCGCAAAACGCTTTGCACGAGGTGGATATACTGCTTGTATGACTCGACGCAATGCAGACAAGCTTGCACTTGTCATCCGAGAGATTGAAGCACACGGTGGTAAAGCTTATGGATTTGCTTCAGATGCAAGAAAAGAAGATCAAGTGATTCAACTGATTGACACAATTGAACGTGACATTGGTCAGATTGAAGTATTGGTTTTTAATATTGGAGCAAATGTGCCGTGTAGCATTCTAGAAGAAACAGCACGTAAATATTTTAAAATCTGGGAAATGGCTTGTTTTAGTGCTTTTTTAAATGGTCGTGAAGTAGCTAAACGGATGGTCGCAAGGCAGCGCGGCACTATCATTTTTACTGGTGCAACAGCAAGTATTCGTGGTTCATCATACTTCAGCGCTTTTGCTGGCGCTAAACATGCGTTAAGAGCCTTAGCCCAAAGTATGGCGAAAGAGTTAGGGCCTCATCATATTCATGTTGCGCACGTCATTATTGATGGGGCGATTGATACTGATTTTATTAAAGATACTTTCCCTCATTTGTATGAAAAAAAACAGCATGACGGTATTTTAAATCCTCAACATATAGCTGATAACTATTGGCATATTGCTCATCAACCACGAGATGCTTGGACACATGAATTGGATTTGCGTCCATGGTCTGAACAGTGGTAATCATATTTAATAAGGATAAGACATGACTACACAACAACAAAAAGTTGAATTTTATTTCGACCTTGGCAGTCCATTTAGTTATTTGGCTTTTTACAAGCTACAAGAAATCACCAAAAAATATAATGCAGTGATTGATTACACACCAATTTTATTGGGTGGGATTTTTAAATCGACTGGTAACAAGAGTCCAATTGAGGTGCCTGCTAAAGGGATCTATTCAATGCAAGACTTAAGTCGTTGGTCAGATTATTATCAGATCCCGATGCAGATGAATCCATATTTTCCAATGAATACATTAACTTTAATGCGTATATTAACGGGAGTCAAAATCTATCATGATGAATATTTTGAAGTGATTTTGACCAAGCTTTTCGATGCGATGTTTAGAAAGCCCTTGAATTTAGCCGATCCAGAAGTTCTGATAAATTTATTTCAAGGTGATGCAATCGACGGTCAGCAACTTTTGGATTTAAGCCAAGATCAGGTAGTAAAACAAAAATTGATTGATGAAACAAACAATGCCGTACAACGAGGGGTATTCGGAGCACCTACATTTTTTTTGCGGGAAAATATGTACTGGGGGCAAGATCGCTTGCATTTTGTAGAGCGCGAATTACAAAAATAAGTGAAAAAGAAATTAAATTGAGACTCAGCTAAATTTATTAAAAATATTGATGTGATATAACGAATAAGAGAGTACGAAATTAACAGCTTGAGGGAGTCACGATGACCCATAATGTTTTAGCTTACGCAGCGCTTGATTCTAAAAGTCCATTGGTTCCATATACGTTTCAGCAACGTCAAGCTCGCCCCGATGATGTCATTATTGATATTGAATACTGCGGTGTATGTCATTCTGACTTACATCAAGCGCGTAATGATTGGGGTTTTAGTCGTTACCCAATTGTACCTGGTCATGAAGTAATTGGTCGCGTAAAAAACATCGGAGCATCGGTAACGAAGTTTAAGGTTGGAGATCTGGTCGGAATCGGGTGTATGGTAGATTCATGTCGTACTTGTTCTGCTTGTCACCAAGGTTTGGAGCAATATTGTGAAGCTGGCAATACACAAACGTATGGTAGTTTAGATCGTCATGATCAAACACCTACTTATGGTGGCTACGCACAAACGATCATTGCGAGCCAAGATTTTGTATTGAAAGTACCTGAAAATTTAGATACACAATCCATTGCACCCATCTTATGTGCTGGGATCACGACATGGTCGCCATTAAAACATTGGAATGTCGGTGAAGGCTCTAAAGTGGCTGTTGTTGGACTCGGTGGTTTAGGTCATATGGCGATTAAACTTGCTCATGCACTTGGTGCAGAAGTGACTTTATTTACACGATCAGCAAATAAAGAACAGGATGCACATGATTTAGGTGCAGATCATGTCGTGTTATCAACAGATCCAACACAAATGAAATCAGTGAAAAATCAGTTTGATTTAATTATTGATACTGTGCCTTATGATCATGATTTAAAGCCTTATATTCCGACACTTGCATTGAGTGGGACACTGGTATTGGTAGGCTATCTCGGAGAATTTAGCAGCAATTCCGTGCCCATGATTATGGGAAGAAAATCAATCGCTGGATCGGTGATTGGTGGGATTCAAGAAACTCAAGAACTACTTGATTTTTGTGGTCAGCACAATATCGTGTCAGATGTTGAAGTCATTGATATGCAAAATATTAATGAGGCATTTGAGCGAATGCTTCAAAGTGATGTCAAATATCGTTTTGTGATTGATATGAAAAGTCTACAAGCCAGCTAATCCATTAAGCTCCTGTAGCAGAAAAGAAGCGGCAATCAGCCGCTTCTTTAGCTTTTGTTTTAGAAGAAACCCATTGGTTTAGTTGAGTAACTCACCAATAAATTTTTAGTTTGTTGGTAATGATCCAGCATCATTTTATGATTTTCACGACCAATCCCTGATTTTTTATAACCGCCAAAAGCAGCATGAGCAGGGTAGATATGGTAGCAATTTGTCCAGACTCGACCTGATTGAATTGCACGTCCTGCACGATAAGAAGTATGCGCTGATCGTGACCAAACACCAGCACCTAATCCATAAATGGTGTCATTGGCAATGTTGATAGCATCGTCGAAATCTTTAAATGTTGTCACAGCCAAAACTGGTCCAAAAATTTCTTCTTGGAATGTTTTCATGCTGTTATTGCCTTTGAAAATCGTCGGCTCAATATAAAAACCTTGTCCAATTTCTTCACGTGCTTGACCACCTGTAAGAATTTGAGCACCTTCTTCACGACCTGTCGCAATACAACCTAAAATTTTATCTTGTTGCTCTTGCGAGGCTTGAGCACCAATCATGGTTTCTGTATCAAGTGGATGTCCTGTTTTAATTCGCTTCACGCGCTCTACAGCCATCTCTAAGAATTTATCAGCAATACTTTCCTGGACTAAAGCGCGTGATGGACAAGTACAAATTTCTCCCTGATTCAGGGCAAACATGGCAAAACCTTCAAGCGCTTTATCTAGATATTCATCATCCTTATCCATGATGTCTTCGAAGAAAATATTTGGAGATTTGCCACCCAGTTCTAATGTCACTGGAATAATATTTTCGGTGGCATATTGCATAATTAATTGACCAACCGCAGTTGAGCCAGTAAATGCAATTTTTGAAATACGTGGATTTGTGGCAAGAGGGCGTCCTACTTCAACACCATAACCATTGACGATATTCAGCACACCTGGTGGTAAAATATCTTGTATCAGTTCAACTAAAACTAGAATACTAACTGGAGTTTGCTCAGCTGGTTTTAAAACAATACAGTTCCCCGCTGCTAATGCAGGAGCAAGTTTCCACGCCGCCATTAAAATCGGAAAGTTCCAAGGAATAATCTGTCCAACGACACCCAACGGCTCATGAAAATGGTAAGCGATAGTATCTTCATCAATTTCTGAAATACCACCTTCTTGTGCGCGGATACAGCCAGCAAAATAGCGGAAATGGTCAATACACAGTGGAATATCTGCAGCTAAGGTTTCACGGATAGGTTTACCATTGTCCCATGTTTCTGCCACAGCAAGTAATTCTAGATTCTCTTCTAAGCGATCTGCTATTTTTAATAAAATGTTAGAGCGAGTTGTTGCAGACGTTTTGTTCCATTCAGTTTTAGCGGCATGAGCTGCGTCTAAAGCGAGCTCAATATCCTCGACTGAAGAACGGGGAACTCGAGTAAAGACTTTCCCATCTACGGGAGAAAGATTATCAAAATACTCACCTTTTACTGGAGGAACCCATTTCCCACCAATGAAATTTTCGTATTGTGCTTTAAATTGAACTTTAGAATCTGGTTGATTGGGATCAGCGTAGCGCATAGTGTCCATCCTTTGGTTGTGCTATAAAGTTATGGAAAATATCTTCGTCTTTGGTATTAGATATCTTCTATTATTGATGAGTTAACATAACCACTATAAGGTTGGAAAAAGGTTGGAATGATGAAGGTTTACAACTGATCAACAAATACTATAACTATAATAAGTACAACACATGCATATTGGGAAATGTTGAGATAATAAGGAATGAACTCAATGCAGACTCTAATCAAGCAAAGACAACAAATAGAAACACTTAGAGAGAAAATCAGTCTTTCAACTGTACAGGCGAAACAACTTGGTCAGCATATTTTAAAGTCTTGGCAAAGATCGAAGTTGGCAGAAATTCCTAAAGAGCGAATGGTAGCGCCGTTGATCACAACGAGTACTGTTGAAAGTAACAGCCTAAATCAAGCATTGAAAATATGTGAACAAGAGTTAAAACATGTTGCACAACAATCATCTATGGTACTTGCGGTAGGCGATATCAACAGCACCATTATTTGGACGGAAGCTAGTCAACAAATGCGTAAGGCTGCAGAACGTGTTCACTTTATTGAAGGCGGTCAATGGCGGGAGGAAGTGGTTGGAACCAATGCTTTAGCATTAACCTTGAAAACTGAAAAATCAAGTTGTGTGTTTTCAAATGAACACTATATGGAGTCTATTCATGATTGGGTGTGCTATGCAGCGCCAATTGTTGATCCATTTTCGAAGCAACTCATTGGTGTATTAGATTTATCAACGACATGGGATCATCACAATAGTTTTGGACTACTCGCAGCAGAACGTTGTGCATCTTTAATACAATCAGCATTACTGAATTATCAACGCCAACATTTATTTATTCGTACCTTTGGAATTCCTCAAGTCATATTTAACGGACGTACCTTGGTGGTTACCCCTAGACAGATTGAAATTTTGACAATATTGGCATTATGTCCTCAAGGGCTTAGCTTAGATTCGCTTCATCAAGCTTTGTATGGGGAGCGAAAGGTAAGCATGGGAACTTTAAAAGCTGAAATGTCCCAGCTTCGAGATTTATTGGGTGGAATGTTAGGCTCAAGACCCTATAAATTACTGGCGCATATTGAGGCTGATTTCCTCCAAATCGAAAATGCTTTAGACGTTGGATTTATTGATAAAGCTTTACAGCAGGTCAATGGTGTAATGCTCGCAAAAACAGAAAGCCCATTCTTATGTTCTTGGCGAAATTGTTTAGATTCGCGTTTGAGTGAAGCAATTTTTAACTATTGTGATGTTGAAGTGCTTTTAAAATACATTGCACGAAATCCTGATGCAGTTGATGCAATGGAGCGTTTAATGGAGTTGTCACCGCAAGATCATTCAACGCAACAACTTTTACAGCACTATCGTAATTGAGCCGAATTAAAGTAAAACACAACGGCCTAAAGCATATTCTTCGTATTGTTAACGTATTTTATCCTCATTTATTTATACCTACAAAAATTTAACGCCGCCGTTCCTGATGTAATGCACTATCAGATTCGATTGAGAATCAAAGAGTAAAAAAGAGAATCTGAAGTGTATCCAGATTCTCTTTTAGATCTAGCAACTCAAAAGTTTACATTGCAGCTTTAAAAATGTTGATGACTTGTTGGAGATCTGCTTTACGTGGGTTAGTGAGCATGCAGGCATCTTTTTGTGCATTTTGAGCCATCACTTCTAAATCTTCCTCTTTAACCGAAAGCTCTTTTAATCCTGTTGGAATGCCAATAGATTGAGAGAGGATTTTTATCGCATCAATTGCTGCATATGCAGCTTCATTAATGGTTAATCCTTCAATATTTACACCCATTAATTCAGCTATTTTGGCATAACGATCAGGGCAGGCAATTAAGTTGAACTCACAGACATGGGGGAGCAAAATCGCGTTACATACACCATGGGGAAGATTATAAAAACCGCCTAATTGGTGAGCCATGGCATGTACATAACCTAAAGAGGCGTTATTAAATGCCATGCCTGCCAAATATTGTGCATAACTCATTGCATCACGTGCTTCAATATTCTCACCATTAGCAACCGCTGGACTCAGCCATTGACTGATCATGCTGATAGCTTTTTCAGCACAGGCATCCGTAATTGGATTTGCTGCTGTTGAAACATAGGCTTCGACGGCATGAGTAAGCGCATCCATACCTGTTGCAGCTGTCAATGCTGCAGGTTTTGCGATCATCAGTTTAGGATCATCTATGGCAATCAGTGGAGTGCAACGCCAATCGACGATTGCCATTTTTACATGGGTTTCTGTATTGGTAATAATACAGAAACGCGTCATTTCCGAAGCAGTTCCTGCAGTTGTGTTGATTGCAATAAGAGGTGTCATCGGAACCGTACTTTTATCGATTCCTTCATAGTCGCGAATGTGCCCACCACCTGCAGTCACTAAACCAATACCTTTAGCACAATCGTGTGAAGAGCCACCACCTAAAGAAATAATAAAATCACAAGCATTATTATTGTAGGCTTCCACACCATCATGGACATTAATATCAGTCGGATTAGGCTCGGCACCAGCAAATATGTAGCTCTCCACTTGCGCTTCTTTTAAATAGCCAGCGATGATATCTGCGACACCAAATTTGTATAAACCTGCATCAGTCACAATCAGTGCTTTTTTAGCCCCTAAATTTTGAGCTTTGCTTCCAACTTCTTTAGCACTACCTGGTCCGAAAAGTGAAACACAAGGGATATAAAAACCGTTTGTTTGGTCTGCAATATTTTTAAAAGCCATGGTGAGATTCCTTTTACCATTTATTGTTGTGTTCGGTGATATTTACCGTGTTTACAGTATTGGACACTCTTGCGATGATGTGTACCTACCAAATACCAACCCAATTTCTCCATGGCTCAAAACAAGAAACAGCAAGCAAGAAATAATATTTCAAATGGGTGAAAAGGAGATTGGTAGCAAAGGTATGTGAAGCGATGGGGAGGTTGAAGAATAGTAATATTGTATGACCAAGAGAAAGTCTATTCAGCTTGATCATTACACATTAACAATCAAGACCAGTAAAATGAGGTCTTAGATGAACAGAATTTAGAGATTTTTTGAAGCAAGCCAAGCAAAGAGTTGGTCATACACTTGCTGACGAACCAGTTTTTTGGAAAGAACCAAATCATGCAGACCATCTTTAATTGTCATTACAGTGACATCACCTTGTAATTCTTTTGCATATTTTTCAATGGTTTTTACATCTAAAATCACATCAGAGGTCTGAGCATCAATGTTATATTTCTTGGGATTGGTCGTGCGACTTGAGTGCATAACAAGAAGCGGAACTGAAATTTTAGGACCAGATTGGATTTTCTGTTGTGCTTTCACAACAGCACCGATAAAACTCAAATACACTTTGGTGTAGGTTTTAGGTTTAAGCTTGAGATCAAAACTCCATTCACCGTTCAAATTTTCGTGCAAACTCTTCACGTAAAACTTATTTAACTCACTTGGTAATTGCATCAACGGAAATTGCTGAGCTAATTTTGCAATCATTGGAAGCGCATATTTCTTTTTTAATACATTCATATTGAAATCATAAAAGGGGCTGTTGGCCCAGATTGCTTTAATCAATGGATGATCAGGGTGTCGAATTGAAAAATAAGTGGCAGTTAAACCGCCTGTAGAATGACCGCATAATAATACCGATTCATTTCCCTCACTTTGAATTGTATTCAATGCGGCATGAATATCTTCATCGTATTCGGTTAGGTGTTTCACAAAATAAGGTTTTTGATGCGGAAGTAGTGATCTACCGTATTTTCTAAGGTCAATGGCGTAAAACTGAAAACCTTGGGCATTAAATTTTTTCGCCATTTCTTGTTGAAAGAAATAATCAATAAAGCCATGGATATACAGCACAGCTTTAGTTGATGGAATATCTGATGGACGACGTACTAATGTTGCAATAACCTCACCATCATAATCAGGCGAAAATTTGAAAATATGTTGCTCAAATTTTTCACCTAAAATGTCGGGTTGGTAGTGTAGCGTGGTCTCAGCACTCATTTTTTCGATCATCTATTGATTCATTCCCTGATTCAAAACTGTTTAGGTTGATTATAAATATTCTTTTAAAAGTTGTTCTGTCTCGTCAAACAATCGCTGAGCTAAACTACGATTTTTCGCATGTGCAGATTGAAAAGCTGGTGTTTGCAAACTTTTGTATTGACCTGTTTTCTTAGACCATTCAGGTAATAACGCAATTTGATGAATAAGATTTGCTGGTTTGTTGGGTGAGATTAAGAACAATTTTAAAGCGCGATATTGATAGTTAGGAAGCTCGCGATAAATTTCGGAATCCACACCACCTGGATGAATTGCATTACTGGTGATAGATGTGCCTTTGAGCTTTTCAGCTAAGGCATGACTAAATAGTAAATTTGCTAATTTACTATTTCCATAGCTGAGTACACCGTTATACTTTTTAACAGAATGAAATTTAAATTGATGTGTGTCAATTTTACCCAGAACATGCATCATGGATGCAAGATGAATGATACGGCCTGAAGGCGCGTTTTGAAGTAAAGGTAACAATTGTATTGTCCACACAAAATGTCCTAGATAATTGACACCTATTTGTTTTTCAAAACCATTAGCCGTTTCTTCTAATTTAGGCGTCATCAGACCTGCATTGTTGACCAAAATATCAATCTGTGAATATTTTTCTTTTAAGGTTTGTGCTGCAGATTTGACTTGATTTAAATCATTTAAATCTAATTCTACAATATCAATTTGACCATGACCTTTGGTGCTGATTTCTGCTTTAGCTTTCTGAGCTTTATCCAAATTACGACAAGCAAGCACGACGTGATGACCATCTTCAACAAATTTTTTTGCTGTCGCTAATCCAATTCCTGTATTTGCACCTGTAATCACCACTGTTTTCATTATTGTCTCTAAAGTTCTTAGTATGAGATTGTTTTAATACAGTCAGAGCAGTGAGTCAAACCTACTTTCAAGAAATTTTCATATAATTGCTGCATGATACGAACTGCTAATGTGACTCATACAAAAGTTACAGAATCTGAATAGCACAACTCATTTTAAGATAGAATAATGTGGTTATATCGTTGTTATTTTTAAAAATCTTCCAGTCTTTCATATTTAGGCAAACTGTATGCTGGCGTGTCCTCCGCAAAATCCAAAGCAACGTCATCAATATACTGCACAGGCATTAATTGATCATTGCGATACACTCAAAGCTGTATTTCAGGATCAGTGGTTATATCTATGGACGATTACGCCTGAAAATTTATTCGTAATTGATCAGGAAAATAATAGCTTAATAATCGCAGATGGATTGCTCACAGTTGAGTGTATCGATGATTATAAAATTCAATTTTATACATCTCACGCAAATATCGAGATTCAAAAAATTGCGGATTTCATGTTCAATGATTTTAGTTTTATCTTTAATCATAAGGCCTCACATCATTCTTTATATTTAAAAACGAAAGTGCAGTTATTTCGTCAAATGCTGGTTGAAGAAGTCTTTAAATGGGTCGATGGAGAAAATCGTGTTGAACAGTGCCTCTATAATTTGACCGATCAGCAAGCGATGCAGTTAGATCGAATCATGATACAAAGTGAGTATTATGATGAACCTCATTTGCTGAATTTCAGTCGATTTGGTGCTCAAATACCTCTGGAAGTTGAACTAAATTTTAAACATCTGTGTTTGGTCAATTCAGTCATGGGAGATAATTTTCTTGCAGTGCAAAAATTGATTCCAGTATACGATCGGTTAAGCACTTCAGCAGAATTAATGTTGCCAAAACGGTTATATCGTATGGCACAAATTTCTTTCGAAGAACAATTTAGCTTATCTCAATTGGTAGACTTAGAGCCTGATTTCAATTTACTCAAACAGCATAACGAGCAAACACCGCATTTATTAGGTTTTACACGTTGGATCAAACGAGGGTATTGGCAGTATCAAGATATTTTCAATAAACAAAATTTTTTAAATAAAGATGTGCAATATTGGGTAGAAGATATAGCGCAACAGTCGCCACTGTTTATACACAAAAGAGCAGTGAATTGGTTATTTAAACAAGATTATCTTGTCATCGACTGGGTAAGTGAAAATTTAAAAGATCCCAATATTCGATTGGCCGTCACCGCTTTAAGTTTTGTGGATTGCTCTAAAGTACATCCGCATGTCATACAACTCTCGATTCAATATTTTGAACAGGTTATCGGTCGTTTATTTATTTCTGAGTGTTTACGTATTTCACAGCAACAATCATGGTTTGAACTATCTGCTGAGCATGAGCCGCTAAATGTTCAATATTCTAAAAAATCACAACCTCTCACGGCTTCTATTTTATATCTTAATGAATGGTTGGACTTGTTATGGTCATTGGATCAGCAAGGATTGAGTTCAGTGAAATATGTCTTTAAACGTATTTCTCAAGTGATGCAGTCTTATATGTTGTTTTTAAATGACTTAGTTAAAGATCTACCTGATGAAATCATCAAATTTATTGAGCCCTCAACACAACATCAAACGCATTTTCATTTCTTGATGCAGCAGTATCATATCAATCTAGATGAGTTTAGGCAGCGCTTTAAACATCCAAACTCTCAATATAACCGCAGCAATAGTATTTTTGACTCTTATGTCGCAGATTATCTCATTGATTTTTTTCAACAAGATCGAACCATTGCGAAAAACATGACTTGGCCCGCATGGTATCAGCAAGCAATACGTTGGCATCAGCATTTACATTATGTGGATACATTGACGACTTTGAAATTGAGACATGCTGAAAGTCATTGGAAACGAGTATCACCTCAAGCAGTCATGTATACAGAGAATTGGAAATTTGTGGAGTTGAATGAATTAGAGCAAATTATTCAAGAGTCTGTAAATTATAAACATTGTCTGGCTTTATCTTATACCCAAAGAATTATTGATGGTGAATATGTGGCGTTCCATATGTCAAATTTACATGATCCCTCACAGCATTTGACACTCGGTTGTTTTTTTAAATTCGATCAGCTTCATTTTGACCAACTGCGTTTGCCCAATAATGAAGTTGCTGATCTAAAGGTTGTGAGGGAGGCCAAAGAGTTTGTACACCAAGTCAATGAAATGTTGATTTGGAATTTTGGAGATCCGGAACAAATCAACAACTGATGCGCCTTAAATTGACGTATTCACGCGTTAACATGATCACAAGGCTGATTTTTGGCTTAACTTTTTGATGAAATGTCGTTAGGCTATGAGCGTTCAAATTAGGTTAAGCACATATGAAACAAGAAACTGCACTGAAGTTAATGAAAGCAGGAGAAAATGTCTTTTTGACAGGTTCTGCAGGTGCAGGAAAAACGTATACGCTTAATCGATATATTAATTATCTTAAGGCACGAAAAGTTTCAGTCGCCATTACTGCATCTACAGGCATTGCAGCCACACACATGAATGGGATGACCATTCATACGTGGGCGGGGATCGGCATCAAAGATTTTTTATCAGATGATGATCTAAAGCGCATGAAAGAGCGCAAATATCTTAAAGAGCATCTAGAAAATGCGCAGGTATTGATCATTGATGAAATTTCGATGCTACATGCGAAGCAGCTTAATTTAGTTAATCAAGTGCTCAAGTTTTTTAAAGAGTCTGATGAAGCATTTGGTGGCATACAGGTGATTGCCGCTGGAGATTTCTTCCAGTTACCACCAGTCGGACGCAATGACGAAAAAAATCGAGATAAATTCTGTTTTATGTCCCAAGCTTGGGTAGAGGCGAAATTTCGTGTTTGTTATTTAACTGAACAACATCGACAAGATGACTCAGCCTTGAATGATATTTTGAATGCAATTCGTGCACAAAATATTCAAGCTGAGCATATTCAAGCTTTACAACAAACCCGTGAGCAAGATATTGGTGAAACATTTACACGTTTGTATACCCATAATATGGATGTTGATGCCATTAATTACCGTCATTTAAATGAGATTGATGGGGATGGTCATCAATTTTGTGCACAAATGGATGGTAATGAAAAATTAATCGAGACATTAAAATCTTCCGTACGTGCACCAGAAGAATTGACCTTAAAGAAACATGCCAAAGTCATGTTTGTAAAAAACAATTTTGATGTGGGTTATATCAATGGCAGCCTTGGTGAAGTCATTGGCTTTGAAGAAGTAGATGATCACGGGGTATTACCTAAAGTTAAATTAACAGACGGCACTGTTCTGGTGGTCGAACCTGAAACCTGGTCTGTTGATAATGATGCAGGAAAGACAATCGCGAGTTTTTCCCAAGTTCCTTTACGGTTAGCTTGGGCGATTACTATTCATAAGTCTCAAGGGATGACTTTATCGGCGGCAGAAATCAATTTGGCGAATACCTTTGAAAAGGGTCAGGGCTATGTCGCGTTATCTCGTTTGAAATCTATTGATGGTCTAAGGTTACTCGGTTTCAATGAGCAAGCATTAGAATTGGACAGTTTAGCGATTAAAGCCGACCGAAGATTTCAAGAACTCTCTGATGAAGCAGAAGCGCATTTTGGTGATGCTGATTTAGAAGCGCAACATAAGGCATTTATTCGGCACTGTGGTGGCACACTCAATGAGCTTGAGATTAGTCGTAATGAGAAAAAAATTGCCAAAAATGCAGGTAAAGCCAATTATGCCACCGCGACTCTCGATGAAACTCGCGAGCTCTTTGAAAATGGTTATGAAATTCAGGATATTGCGGTTGAGCGTGGTTTAACGCCAGCAACCATTATTAACCACTTAGCCAAACTTCATCGAGAGCAGGGCTTAGATATCTCGGTTGCTCATCCTGGGGATGAAGTCGTTGAACAAGTACGTAAAATCTATAAAAAATTACTTAAAAGACAGAGTCCTGAACATTTCGGTGAAGATGGTGCGATCAAGTTGCGTCCGATCGTGGAAAATACCAATCCGCGTATGGGCTATGACCAAGTGAGATTAGCCTTATTATTTATTGAATAATGAGTTACGCATTTGAAATTGATTTTTTAACACATAAGCAAAGGGAATTAAGATGCCACAGATGATCGTTGAGTATTCGGATAATATTCAAAATTTAGATGCGAAAGCGTTGCTTTTAGGCTTAAACCACGCTTTATTTGATACAGGTCTAGTGGGGCATCCTTCTGATATCAAATCACGTATTCGTGCTAATAGTGATTTCCTGATTGGTTTTGGCGAAGAGCCTCAAGCCTATATTCATGTTCGTTTAGGGATCATGACGGGGCGTAATGAAGAGCAAAAGAATCTTATTTCAGATCGCTTAAATGAGTATCTTCATAGCTTTAATGGTTATCATGCTCAAGGCTTAACGGTTCAATTGATCATTGAGTTGGCGGAAATGCCAAAAGAGCATTATCGTAAAGGTAGAGTTCAGAAGTAAGACAAAAAAGGCTGAAGTGATCTTCAGCCTTTTGTTATGCAGCAAAAGTCAGTATTTCGATATCTGCACTATTTTGAATTTTTTCAGCCGAATAGCTATAGAGTTCATCGATAAAAGCGACATTAAAACTTCCGACAGTTTGAGCCTGCGTATAAGCGAGCTTCCCTGCGATGGCAAAGTGTACATGGGCAGCAATACAGGCAATGGTTGGGTTTGTTACGCCAGCATAAGCAGCAATTAATGCACCTAAGGCGCATCCTGTAGCGGTAACTTTTGGCTGTAAATGTGAACCTCCATTAATCTTAACCATACATCCATAAGACTTAGAAAGAATAAAATCAGATTCGCCAGAAATTGCGATACATTCAGAGTAATCTAATAAAGTTTTTGCCTGTTCTACTACGGCAGCGCTATCGAGGGTACTGTCTACACCCTTAGATTGATTTTGTTGTCCTGCTAAGCTCCCAATTTCTGAAGCATTACCTCGGATAATGGTGGGTTTAAACCGCAATAAATCATTTGTAATTTCAGTACGCCATGGCAAAACAGCACTATAGCCAACAGGATCTAATACCCAAGGTATATTTTTTTTGTGAGCAGTTTCTGTGGCAATTTTCATTGCGGCAACTTGTTCTGTATGAGGAGTCCCTAAATTGATACTTAAAGCTTGACTAATACTCACGAAACTTTCAGCTTCAAAAGGATTATCAATCATGGCAGGTGAGGCACCAGCAGCTAACAGTACATTTGCGACATAGTTGGCAGCAACCTGATTGGTCATACAATGCACTAAAGGTTGAGTGGTTTTTAACAGATGCCATGCTTCAATGACCTGTTTAAGAATCTCTTGGGTTTGAACCTCAATATCTTTTGGAGCATTTGCTATCAAGTTTTCTGGATGATTCATAGTCGTTCGCTAGCGTGTAAAATAGTGGTCTTGGTGATTACAATTACGACAAATTAAACTGACATAGTCATCTGCGTCATAATCCACAGAAAGTTCATTCGAGCCACAATTCATACAACGTTTTTGTGAGTAAAAATTTAAACGTGGCTCAATTTTACTCCACGATCGCCAAACGGGTTGAAAAAAGATTGATTCATCATAGCCTAGAAAATGAAAAAATAAGATTTCGCTCATTTTACTTAAAGGCAAGTTAGGTAGCCTTGGCAGTGTTGAGGTTTCCCATTTTTCAGCTAAAGAACGTTCACGATATTGCTGTAAGGTCTTTTTTAAAAGGTTGGTATTGATAAAATTTTCATTACGGGCTTGGAGTGCTTTCTGATGGTGCAAATACTCAAGCGCAGTTTGAACTAAATAATAGATTTGACCCACAGCGAGAGAGTCTAATAATCTAAAACAAAAGGTTTGAAAACTCTGATTTCCAGCAATTTGAACGCCCCAAGTACGACAGTAGTATTGCGCAAATTGAATAATTTCTTGGTACAACAGAGTATAGAGTGCACTTTTGACTTCATCACTATTTATAAATGGTACACCTTGGCTCAGATTTTCATAAAAGAGCTGACGTAACGCTTGGGTAATACTAAACAAGCTCGGTTCAGAATAGCCGTCAAGACGGACATTAATATAGTATTGACTGAGTTCACTCGAAAAGTCACGTGGGACAAGAATATTGTCTTTCAAAAGTTGTTTCATCAAATGATTTTGAAATAAATAACTTGGAGTAATGGTGTGATATTTAATATTTTCCCAATCGATGAATTCTTGATGTTGGGTATGCTCATGAACTTGTTGATCTAATATTGAGAGTAAAAACAACTTGTGCATAAAGCTCAGTTGATGCAAATCGAGTTCTTGTATGTCTTTATTCTTCGATGCAATTTTACGTTGTTCTTGAATGCGAGTTTCCTGCATCATTTTCTTTCGTTTTGCTGTGCAACGCTCGCAATGACAGTTGCGGTTTTCATCTTGAAAGACTTGATGATGGCAGTGAGAGCATTGATGGAATAGGATTTCTTTATCAAATTCTTCTGCTTCAATAAAGTACATACTGGCCTGACAAAGTGGACAGAAACTACTTTCATCAGCATTTTTTTGGAGAATTTGCAACATAGCAGCACTTTAATTTCAAGATAAAAGAATTATACACACGATTGTTCAACATCGCTTGATTGAGTCAGGATTGAAAACAAATCTGACTGGTGTTGCGATCAATAAAATAAGCAGGTGAATGCCTGCTTATGTGAAAGATATGAATAGATCGAACCGGAAAATTA
Source organism: Acinetobacter sp. 24-47-67 (assembly GCF_056779735.1). Lineage (NCBI taxonomy): Bacteria > Pseudomonadati > Pseudomonadota > Gammaproteobacteria > Moraxellales > Moraxellaceae > Acinetobacter > Acinetobacter sp. 24-47-67. The sequence continues at coordinate 219,295 of NZ_JBWYIK010000001.1, read as the reverse complement.
TTTCCTCAAGTGTTAGATCGACCTAGATGTAGGATTTAATAGGTTAAAGGGCAAGGGAGCTCTGAATCGGAAAAATGTTGCATTTTAGCTTGGATAAGTACCTGAGATTTCTTTTGAGATAATCTCTTGATTCCGAGTGCATCATAGTTTTTCAATACAGCTGTGACTTCTGATGTTTCAATAGGCATTCCCTCGCTGGTTAAAAATGCTGCAATCACGCGATGATCAATTTTAGCAGCATCCATCATCTGCATGGTTTTGATGTTTTCTACTCTGACTATATGGTCCCTGATGAGCATGATTCACCTCATTTATGATTTATAATTTTTTTGATGATTACCGCTCTTAAACTGAAGCAATAATTATGCTTGAAAATTAAGAAGTGAATTTTTGTTACATTTCTATCGTACTTAGACAAGATATTTGAAACGGGTAATAAAGAAGCAAACTGTTGTTACTACAAATAAATTAAATTGAAAAAAAATGAATAGACCCATATTAAATAGAGCGTCAAACACAGACAATTCGTCAATTTTGACCTATGATCAATTGACTTCACATAAAAGCATAATCGCTGTAAAGAACAGCTTATAGGACGAGTTATGAATATCGCGGCAAATCCAGTGATCGAAGCAGATCAAACGATTTTTTTGAAAGATTATCAGAAGCCAGCATTTGTCGTGGATTCGATTGAATTAAATATCCAAGTCTATGACGATCATACGATGGTGACAGGCACACTAAAAATGCAACGTCAGACTGAAGGTGATTTGGTTTTGCTTGGTCGTGATCTTGAGTTGAAGTCAATTACACTGAATGGTCAAGAGTTAAATTCTTCGCAATATTATCTAGATGATGAACAATTGGTGATTAAAGCTGTACCTGATGATGCATGCATCGTTACAGTCGTTAAAATTCATCCTGAATCAAACACACAACTTGAAGGTTTATACCAAGCAGCATCTGATCTGTTTGTTACACAGAACGAACCAGAAGGCTTTCGTAAAATTACGTTCTATCCAGACCGTCCAGATGTGCTGTCTGTTTTCACAACACGTGTCGAAGCGGATAAGAAATTTCCAGTCCTACTGGCGAATGGTAATTTAATTGAAGCGGGTGATGTGGGCGAAGGACGTCATTATACCATTTGGCAAGATCCAACCAAGAAACCAGCCTATCTCTTTGCATGTGTCATTGGTGACTTAGCGGTATTAAAAGATCGTTACGTCACGTCTGAAGGTCGTGACGTAGCTCTAGAAATTTATGCTGAAGAAAAAGATATTCCGAAGTGCCATATTGCCATGGAAGCACTTAAACATTCTATGCGTTGGGATGAAGAACACTATGGATTACCTTATGATTTAGACAATTATATGATTGTCGCGACCAGTGCATTCAATATGGGTGCAATGGAAAACAAAGGGCTTAATATTTTTAACACATCATGTGTTTTAGCTGATGAAGAATACACGACTGATGCTGCGATTATGCGTGTTCAATCTGTTATCGCTCATGAATATTTCCATAACTGGACGGGTAATCGTATTACTTGCCGAGACTGGTTCCAACTTTGTCTGAAAGAAGGTTTAACCGTTTTCCGTGATCAATCTTTTTCTGAGGATTTGCAGTCTGCTGCTGTTCAACGAATTGATGATGTAGCAGTGCTTAAAGCGCACCAATTCCCTGAGGATTCAGGACCATTGTCTCATCCTCCACGTCCAGATCATTTCGTAGAAATTAATAACTTCTATACAGCGACTGTGTATGAAAAAGGTGCAGAAATTAACCGCATGATGGCGACTTTATTAGGTAAAGAAAAATTCCGTAAAGGAACGGATGAGTATTTCCGTCGCCATGATGGTCAAGCTGTGACTGTGGAAGATTGGGTTGCTGCATTATCAGCAGGTTCTGGTGTGGATTTATCAGGATTTTTAACTTGGTATAACCAACCGGGTACACCTAAGCTTGAAGCCAAAGGTGAGTATGATGCTGAGCAGAAAACTTATCGTTTAAACTTTAAGCAAAGTTTAAAACCACATCCAAAATATCCAAACTTAAAAGCGGTTCCAATTCCTGTCGCTTTGGCTTTGTTTGATGAACACACTGGTGAGCAACTTCAACTTGAATGCTCAGCTTTAGTTGAAGATCAAGTCAAAGATGGTGTTTACTTATTCACGACTGATGAAGCAACGATCGAGTTTAAAAACGTGGCGAAGGTGCCTGTAATTTCACTATTACGAAATTTCTCTGCACCCGTGAATTTAGAGTTTAATTATACTGATGAACAGCTTGCGTTCTTATTACAGTACGAAACCAATGGCTTTAATCAGTGGCAAGCGACGCAAACATTGCTTGAGCGCATCTTACTAAATGACCAATCTGCTGACATATATATTGAAGCGATGTTAAAAACGCTACCTAGAGTAATTCAGCAAGATCCGCTGTTAGCTTCACGTTTATTTGATGTTCCGAGTGAAGGTTATTTGGGTAGTCGTATTGACCACGATTATCAACCGACAGCGATCTATGAAAAGCGTAATGCTCTATTAGATACTTTGTCTCGCCGTTTAGGTGATTTTGCTAAAGAAACTTATTTATCATTAGATCCAGCAACACAGTCAGATTTTTCCCAAGCTATGGGTACACGTGCTTTAAAGAACATCATGCTTTCTTTTATTGCGCGTCAAGGAGATGAAGCTGCATTTGACTTAGCTGAGCAACAGTATCGTCAAACACGTAATATGTCTGAACGTTTAGGTGCTTTAAAAGTGTTGGTGTGGAATGATGCACCGCAAGCTGCTGAAATTTTAGAAGATTTCTATGCGCGTTTTAAAGATGAGGCTCTATCAATGGATCAGTGGTTTATGATCCAAGCAGCTCATCCGAAAGCGACAGCAGAGACGATTCAAAAACTGACATCACATGCTGATTACGATCTTAAAGTACCTAATCGAATCCGTGCTGTAACTGGTGGTTTAAATTCAAACCCTGTGAATACTTGGAGTTTTGGGGTAGATCACATTATTCAGTTGGCTCAATATTTGGACGAAAAGAATCCGATTGTAGGCTCACGTTTGTTACAACTTTTGTCACGTTGGTACACGTTAGCCCAACCTCAACAAGCCGAAGTCAAAGCGAAACTCGAAGCATTGAAACCTATCGTGAAATCTAAAAATGTATCTGAAACTTTAAATAGTATGCTTGCTGTTTAAATCACAAATAAAAAACCAGTGCAATGCACTGGTTTTTTTTGACTCAACAGAATCAAGCTTGCATGGTCATTAGACTTGCATTACCACCTGCAGCTGCGGTATTAATACTAATTGCACGTTCAATAAAGAAGCGTTCTAAAGGAATGTCATAATTACCAGGCTCTAGATGTGTAATTCCGATGATCGCACCTTGTCGCTGAGCCACTTTATCTTGCAATTTTAACAGTTGATTTTTGGTGCCATGATGTAGAATTGCATCAAAACTACCTGTCTCAATATCAGCAATGATGGCGATACGTTGAGCGACTTCTTTAGGCATAGACTGTAAGTATTTTAAAACAAACGTATTCTCACCTAGAACAGTTGGCTGAGAGCCAACCGCGAGAATGGCATGAAGTTGATGAATCTGATCTATTTCTTGATCTGCCAAGCTTAAAACACGATGTCTCGGTAACACAACATATTGATTATTTTCACCTGTTGGTCCTTGTAATTCATAGCTATGTCCGACACAACTTGGTTGCAACACCTTCATTTGATAATGAGGGAATGACTTATTGACCCAATCTTTATATTGATTCAATACGTTTTGCTGTTCAGTCAATTCAACGCCTTTGCTCGTTGCATAAGGTTGTTCAATTTTTTTATGTGTACATTCATGCATTAACCGATAAATATACATCGGTCCACCAGCTTTGGGACCTGTACCAGATAAACCTTCTCCACCGAAGGGTTGTACACCGACAACAGCACCTACAATGTTGCGGTTAATATAGAGATTTCCAACTTCTGCTTTTGAAATTACGGTTTGTATGGTTTCATCGATACGCGTGTGTAAGCCCATAGTCAAACCATAGCCTTTGGCATTGATTTGATCAATAAGTCGATCAAGTTCGCCATATTTATACGTAATGACATGCAGTACTGGACCAAAAACTTCACGTTCAAGATCATCTAAATGTGGTAACTCAATTAAAGTCGGTTTAACAAATGTCCCTTGCTTGAGATGAGAGTCATCTTCATCCCACATGAGTTGTTGAACGTGATAACCCAGAGATTTCATTTTATTAATATGTTGATCAATGGTTTGTTTTGCTTCTCGATCAATTACAGGTCCAATATCAGTTTTCAATAAACTTGGAATGCCGACACGCAATTGCTTCATTGCACCTTTGAGCATTTTGATCACGGTATATGCATTATCTTCTTGAACACATAAAATTCGCAGTGCTGAACAACGCTGACCTGCACTATCAAATGCTGAGCTGACAACATCTAATACCACCTGTTCAGTCAGGGCAGAAGAATCTACGATCATGGCATTTTGACCGCCAGTTTCTGCAATGAGAGGTATTGATTGACCAAATTGATTCAGTCGTTTTGCAACGGTTTTCTGCAAAATTTTCGCAACCTCAGTTGACCCTGTAAACATAATACCTTGAATACGATGATCACTACTGAGTTGTGCACCCACTGTTTCACCACGTCCTGGCAAGAGCTGTAAGACAGATTGTGGTACGCCAGATTCCCAAAGGATCTGAACTGCAATTGAGGCAATTAAAGGAGTTTGCTCCGCTGGTTTGGCGATTACAGTATTCCCTGTTACAAGTGCCGCCGCGATTTGACCTGTAAAAATTGCCAATGGGAAGTTCCAAGGACTAATACACAGTACTGTACCTAAGGGTTGAATAACGGCTTTGTGTTCTAGATCTTTCACTTGTGCTGCGTAGTAGCGTAAGAAATCTACTGCTTCGCGTACTTCAGCAATCGCATTGGCAAATGTTTTACCGCTTTCGCGACTGAGCAGAACCATTAGCTCTTCAAGTCGAGACTCCATCACATTGGATGCTGTAATTAAATATTCTGCACGTTGATCTTTTTCTAAATTTTGCCAATCCTGCTGTGCTTCAGTCGCATTAACTAACGCCATTTCCACTTGCATGGCATGAGTTTCCGTCACATCACCGACAATATCTTGATGGTTCGCAGGATTGAGAATTGCCATTGACTCTGTATCGTGTACGTATTCATCTAATCTCAGACCCATTGGGGTGGCTTTAATTTGAACTTTAGACCATTGTTGATAAGTATGATTCAAATGTTCAAGGTCTTGGTCATTTGCAAGATCAATTCCAAGAGAGTTAGGGCGATGATCAGCATATAAATGTTTCGGATATGGAATAGCAGGGTGCTTTAATCCAACTTTGCCTTCGATTCGACTTGTGACATCAATGGTTTGATGTGGATTTTCAATCAAGTCATCAATTTTGAGTGTTTTATCAGCAATACGATTTACAAAAGACGTGTTTGCACCATTTTCAAGCAATCGTCTAACCAAATAAGCCAAAAGGGTTTCGTGATTTCCGACAGGTGCATAAATTCGGCAAGGTATGCCAAGTTTATCATCTGCTTTAGAACCGACGACTTGTTCATAAAGTGGTTCGCCCATGCCATGTAAACATTGGAATTCGTATTGTCCCTTATAATATTGTTCAGGATTTGCTAAATGATAAATAGTGGCTAAGGTTTGTGCATTATGTGTCGCGAATTGCGGATAAATAAAGTCTGGTTCGGCTAAAAGTTTGCGAGCACATGCAATATAAGATAAATCTGTGTGCACTTTTCGAGTAAAGACAGGATAATCGGTCATGCCTTCAACTTGTGCTTTCTTAATTTCACTGTCCCAATAGGCGCCTTTGACTAAACGAATCATTAAACGTTTTTGACTACGCTTAGCTAAATCAATGATGTAATCGACCACGTAAAAACATCTTTTTTGATAAGCTTGAATCACAAATCCAATGCCTTTCCAGCCATTCAATTTTGGTTCGAAACATAAGCGTTCAAGAAGTTCCAATGAAATTTCCAGCCGATCAGTTTCTTCAGCATCGATATTTAGACCAATATCATATTGTTTCGCTAGAACCGCTAGATTAAAGACTTTGTGATAAAGCTCATCGTGTACACGGTCAATTTGCGAACGTTGATAACGTGAATGAAGTGCTGAAAGTTTGATTGAGATACCGGGGCCTTCGTAAACATCTTTGTCAGACGATGCCTTACCAATCGCATGAATCGCATTTGTATAATCTTGATAATAGCGCTCCGCATCATGATCTGTAAGTGCTGCTTCACCTAACATATCATATGAGTATCGGAAGCCTTGTTCTTCTAATCGTTCGGCATTATTTAACGCCTCATCAATGGTTTCACCTGTAACAAACTGTTCACCCATCATACGCATAGCAACATCAACGGCTTTGCGAATAATGCCACGGCCACTTCGTGCCAAGATGCCTGTGAGTAGACCAGATAAACTATTTGCTTTAGGTGTTTCCATTAATTTACCGGTCAACATTAAGCCCCATGCTGCCGCGTTTACAAACATTAGGCTGCTTTGACCTAAATGATCTTTCCAATTGCCTTGGTTGATTTTGTCTTTGATCAATAAGTCACGTGTTGCTTTATCAGGGATACGTAACAGCGCTTCAGCTAAACACATGAGCGCAATACCTTCTTGTGAAGATAATGAAAATTCTTGTAATAAACCCTGTACAATGCCTGCTTTGCCCGCTGACCCTTTACGTTCACGTAATGAATGCGCTAAATTGAAGGCTAATTGATAAATTTTGTCTGAAATTTCTTGATCAATCTCGGTCTGTTCGAGAAGTGTTTCGACACATTCAGATTCATCACGGCGCCATGCACGATTTATTTCTAATTCTAGATCTGATTTATCTTTAAATTCAGTAATGTCTTGAATGTCTATTGGGCGAGAAAGGGGTGAGCTAAGTTGTTCCATGAGATATACGCCAGCGTCCTGTGACAATGAAATAGATTTATCTATAAGGTTTATTTAATTTATAATTACAGAAAATATGGTGCATAACTCACTATAATTAGAGTTAAATTTAGAGAATAATTCGCATGCAGACTCAAATGATGACGTTGGATCGTACAGATTTAAAAATTTTAGATATCTTGCAAAAAGATGGGCGTCTATCAAATATAAAACTTGCTGAAATGGTCAATCTTTCTCCCACAGCAGCGCTTGCTCGAGTACAAAAACTAACCAAAGATGGATATATTACAGGTTATGAAGCCAAGTTAAATCCAGATCTGCTGAATCGAAGTTTTGTGGTATTTGTCGAAATTTTATTAGATAAAACAACTCCAAATGTATTAGAAGAATTTTCTGATGCAGTGAGAAGTTACCCTGAAATTGTTGAATGTCACATGATCAGCGGTGGGTTTGATTTTGTAGTTAAAATTCGTTGCGCCAACATGGAAGAGTTTCGTAAGATCTCTGGACAGGTTTTATGGCAACTGCCTGGCATCAAAGAAACCCGTAGCTATCCAGTGATGGAAGTTATTAAGGAATCTTCGCAAGTGCAACTTAAGCAAACATTTAAAAAGTAAATGTATAAGAAAGGGGCTATAAGCCCCTTAATTTTTTATTTCTCATTACCTTCCATTTTTGATTTCTTGCATTTCAATTTCATATTTCTGTTGAGCTTCATCAAAACGGTCAGTCACATCTTGCGCTGGCGGGCGGCCTAATAAACTCACCACCATAATACTCACCCAAGATAAAATAAAGCCAGGAATGATTTCATAGACGCCAGTATCAGCCATGGTGTTTTTCCATACAATGACGGTAACAGCACCAACAATCATACCTGCCAATGCACCATTGATGGTCATTCGCTTCCAGAAGAGAGAAAGGATAATCAGTGGTCCAAATGCTGCACCAAAGCCAGCCCACGCATAAGCAACTAAACCGAGTACCTTGCTGTTCGGATTCATTGCAAGGAAGATTGCCATAATCGCAACGATTAATACCATCAAACGACCTACCCAAACCAGCTCGGTTTGTGAGGCAGATTTACGAATAAATGCTTTGTATAAGTCTTCTGTAAGCGTGGTAGAGCATACCAATAGTTGGCAGCTTAGGGTACTCATCACTGCAGCAAGAATCGCGGCAAGAATCACTCCTGCAACCCATGGATTAAATAAGATTTTAGTTAATTCCATGAAGACTGTTTCAGGATTTGCATTGACTGCAGCACCGAGTTGAGGAAACGTATCAAAGTAAGCGATTCCGAAATAACCGACAGCGACTGCACCACCAAGACATAGAATCATCCATGTCATTCCAATTCGACGTGCTGCTGGAATAGACTTCACGGAATCTGCTGCCATAAAGCGCACAAGAATATGTGGTTGACCAAAGTAGCCAAGTCCCCATGCCATTGAAGATAAAATTGCTACAGTGCTGAGATCTGAAAGTAAATTATTTGCTAATGGGCGTGCGGATTCCACAATGACACTAACTTGCTGAGCATTTTCACCAATGGCTAAATAGGTCATTACTGGAGCAAGTAAAAGCGCAAAGATCATCAAGCCTGCTTGGAATGTATCTGTCCAACTGATGGCTAAGAAACCGCCAATACAGACATAACTAATCGTTGCCACTGCTCCAATCCATAGGGCTGTGTTGTAATCCCAACCAAATAGGCTTTCAAATAAACGTGCACCTGCGACCATGCCAGAGGCACAATAAATTGCAAAGAAAATCAAAATTACAAAAGCTGAGATGATACGAAGAACTTTTTTCCGATCACCAAAGCGGCTGGTGAAATAGTCGGGGAGAGTCAATGCGTTATGTTGTATTTCGGTATGAACACGTAGACGACCCGCGACCAACAGCCAGTTCAACCAAGCACCGATAATTAAACCAATGGCAATCCAAGCTTCGGATAAACCTGAGAGATAAATTGCACCAGGTAGGCCCATGAGTAACCAGCCACTCATATCTGATGCACCTGCGGATAATGCAGTGACGACACTGCCTAAACTCCGACCACCTAAAATATAATCATCAAAATTATTCGTGGCTTTGTAGGCATAAAGCCCAATGCCAAGCATCGCCACAATATAAAAAATAAATGTGATTAGCGTAGGATTTAATTGGCTCATTGCTATGCCATCCTTTGTCTGTCCTAAATGACCATCTTTCCGAGATGAATTTTTAATCGAATTATTCGAGGAGCTGATTCAAGCACGTTTTGAAAATTACGCTCTGTTACATTTGAGTGAGATTTATAGTTGTTTAGTGAAACTGAATGTAATTTTGGTTACAAAGACTATTTTTTCAAAAAAGTTTACTTTGAAGTTTAAAACAATTCTATAAATGATTATTTTTAACATAAAGTTACATTTGTCACTTAAACAGCGAAGTTGTAATTTTTTATTGCATAAAGAAGTATTAAATCAATAGTGAAAATAAGCATGAAGCCTATCATCGATATTGCACGATAATGGTGCATTATTGTTGAGTAATAAAAGTGTCTACGGTTCAATTTGATAAAACAAGAATAGAGCATGATCTGCTCGGTGAAAAAGCGGTTCCTTTCGATCGTTACTATGGGATTCATACCCTGCGTGCGATGGAGAATTTTCAGATTTCGCATCAACAAATAGGTGAAAACATACATTTTATTCGTGCATTGGCACAGGTAAAAAAAGCATCAGCACAGACAAATTTAAAATTTTCCAAATTGAGTCAAGATGTCAGCCAAGCGATTCAATGGGCTTGTGATCAATTGATTGAGCAGCCTGAAAGTTGGAAATCATCATTTCCAATTGATATTTATCAGGGTGGGGCTGGAACTTCTATTAATATGAATAGTAATGAAGTGGTGGCTAACCTTGCACTCGAGCATCTCGGCTTGCCTAAAGGTCAATATGATGTAATTCATCCAAACGACCATGTGAATAAATCGCAATCGACCAATGATGTTTATCCAACTGCATTGAGACTAGCAACATATTACAGTTTAGAAGATTTATTGTCTCAAGTTCGCTCATTAATCGCTGCTATTGAGATCAAAGCATCTGAATTTCAACACGTAATTAAAATGGGGCGAACTCAACTCCAAGATGCTGTACCCATGACACTCGGACAAGAGTTTCGTGCATTTGCGACGCTATTAAAAGAAGACTATCGCCTCATCCAAAAGATGCGTCATTTACTGCTAGAAATAAATTTGGGTGCGACTGCGATTGGAACGGGTGTGAACACACCTCATGGATATGCACTAGAAGTGGTTCAAACGCTTTCTCAAATTACTGGATTGAAATTACAAGGTGCTGAAGACTATGTTGAAGCCACCAGTGATTGTGGCGTATTTATTATTCTATCAAGTACTTTAAAGCGTTTAGCCGTCAAGCTCTCAAAAATTTGTAATGACCTGCGCTTATTAAGTTCAGGGCCTCGTACGGGATTAGCTGAAATTAGATTACCTGAATTACAAGCTGGCTCATCCATTATGCCTGCGAAAATCAATCCAGTTATTCCTGAAGTAGTGAATCAAATTGCTTTTAAAGTCATTGGTAATGATTTGACAGTGACCATGGCAGCTGAAGCGGGGCAGTTACAATTAAATGTCATGGAACCTGTAATTGCACTGACCATGAATGAATCGACCAATTTATTAATTCAAGCAATGCAAACACTGGAAAACAAGTGTATTCAAGGTATTACTGCAAATGAACAGTCTTGTTACGATGCAGTGATGCGAAGTGTTGGTATCGTCACATTATTAGATCCGATCTTAGGTCATGCCAAATGTGATGAAATTGGGAAGGTTTGTCTTGCAGAAAATAAAACCATTCAGCAAGTTGTCATTGAGCAGAGTCTTTTGACGCAAGAGCAGTTAAATCAAATTTTCTCTTTTGAAAATTTAGTGTCTGAGATCGCGGGTCATGTTGTCGATGATATGAACATGGACAAAGTAAGCTAATAGAGTAGGTAGAATCTGAAAGTCAATTGAATATGAATTGATGGCATATTTCATTCAATGAGGTATGCCATTTTCATTGAAACTTTTAAGTATAATTTCTTAATTGAATGTTTATAATAATTAAAATTTTGAGCCATCAATACAAACATTATAATTTAGAGAAAATGAATGAAAAGAATAGTAATAAGCACGCTGCTGTGTTCGATGATGCTGGCATCCTGTTCAAAAAAATAGAGGAACACTCTGCTGAAGCAGTTCAAGAAAACACTGCTGATACGCAAGTTGATATGCAAGAAGCGGCTGAACCAAATACTTTGCCCGTCCAGGAGCAAAAACCTGAGGTCATATTAAATCAAGAGGTTAATTCGGTTGATCTTACTCGTCGTATGGTTCGAGAGGCGCAAGTGAACTTTACCGTTAAAGATGTGGTGAAAAGCAGTTTAGAGATTGAAAAAATAACCCTTCAAGCAGGCGGATTTATTGAAAGAAAAGATATTGATTTCAATGTGGTTGATCTTAAACGTCAGAATATTTCAGAAGGTAAAGTAAAAGTATTTGAAAAAGTTGAACCTATATCTTTTATGGTGCTACGTGTACCGAGTGAGCGTGCCCCACATGTTGTTAATCAACTTTTACCTTTAATGTTTTTTCTGAATCAGCAACGCTATAGTGCACAACGTTTTGAATTGAAGCTTCTTCAAGAAAAAATGAATCAAGCACAGACTATTTCAAGTCAAGCACGACCAGCTCATTTGAATGAAATCACACGGCTCACTCAACTCGAAGTTCAAGACCGTGTTAAATTCAGTACGATCAGTTTACAACTGAATCAACCAACACTGGTCCGAGAAAGGGTTGATATTGATATTGATGCAGTGGCGCGATTAAATGGTGATCACTTTATTCAGCGTGCTTGGAATAGCATCAAATATGGCTGGCAATTTGTGCTCGATCTTTTGGTGTTTTTATTAATGATTTGGCCTTTTTATTTGATTGTCTTAATTGGCTTCTTGTTATATCGATGGTTAAAACCTTATTTTGATAAACTCAAATAAGCCCATGCCTCAATTTGGCTGAACTGAAGAAAGAAGTTTAGCCAAATCTTGCATTCCTTCGGTTGCTGATTTTGAGATACATGTATAGTGTTGTGGCACACGGCCGAGATCGGCTTTAGGGTCGATATAATACGCATCACAGCTTGGTGAAATACTGTGTACTAAGATTGCAACAGGATAAACAGCTAAGCTTGTTCCAATCACAACAAAGATTTCAGCTTGCTGGCAAATGACTTCTGCTTCTTCAAAAGCGGGAACGGATTCACCAAACCATACGACATGTGGACGAAGCGGATATCCAGCGTCACAGAAGTCACGAGAAATATCCAGTTCAGTACCTTCAATTGTGTAAAATTTGTCTGTGAATTGAGCATCTGGCCCTGAGGTTTTTGCCAGTCTTATATTTCCATGGAGATGTAGTACTTTTTTGCTTCCAGCTCGTTCATGTAAGTCATCAATATTCTGCGTGATCACATGTACATCATAATGTTGTTCAAGTGCTGCAATCGCAAGATGTGCTGCATTAGGTTCAGATGCTAAAATTTTTTTTCGCCGTTCATTGTAAAAGCGCTGTACTAAAACAGGATTGTTACGCCAAGCTTCGGGCGTTGCGACATCCTCTATGCGATGGTTTTCCCAAAGTCCATCGCTATCTCGAAATGTATTGATACCACTTTCAGCACTCATACCAGCACCCGAAAAAATCACAAGCTTTTTTTTAGACTGATTCATCCAATCTCCATCCTATTGATTTTATGCCCACGTATGACGTCTGGATCAACTTAATATTCAAATATTCATTAGAGCTTATATAGTTTGATTCAGAAATTTAGAAATTTCTTGTGCGAATTTAATGGGTTCATTGATCAAAGGCGTATGCCCTGAGCGCTCAAACAGTACGATACGATGATTTTTAACCGATTCAGCAATGAGCTTTTGCCCTTGCGCTGGATAGAGTGCGGATTTAGCGCCGATAAAAAAAGTTGCTGGACATTCTAACTTTGAGATCGCGGCTCTGTAATCTTCTTTATGGTTTAGATAGTTGTCAATGTACCAACGCATATAGTCGAGACGTTGCATAGGGAGGATTAACTTTTGAATTTTCGGTTGATTGAGTGTTGTTTTAAAAATTTTAGCGCTCAATTGATGATTATCTTGTAAAGATAAAAATTTAACCCAAAGCTCGACTAATTCGCGGCTTAAGTGAGTAGGTAATTCACTCAGGTTTTGATAATTTTCATGTTGATGTAAAAAAGAAGAAAGTTCGATGAGTAGCTTTTTGAACTCTGGATAGCGATCGCCCAATAGCCCGAAACTCCAAGTTTCATCAGAAGGTATTTTAGGGGTTTGATCAATATGCAAGTATGCTTGGATTTGATCAGCAAATTGACCATATTGCATACCATGCATGGCAGTAGTTGCCCCCATAGAATAAGCAATCACTTTATATTGTTGTCTAGGGCGTTGACTGATCAATGCCTGAATATCGTTCCAGTGACTTGAAATAGCATCAGTATCTGGAATTTTACAATGCTTAGACCCACCAAAACCACGCCAGTCAGGAATAATAAATTTATATTTCTTTAAATTAAATGCAAAAAAAGGAATCCATTGCCAACTTTGCATTCCTAAACCAGATAGCACCAAAACAGGTTCACCTTGACCTATTTCACGAACATATAATTTTTCGGCATCTTGCATGGTATAAAATGGCATAGATATATCCTTTATTTTGTATTCATTATTTTCAATTGTGGAATTACACGTTCTAACCAACTGATCCAACCTTGCTCTAATTCAATGCCTAATTGAAGAATCATTTTATGAATATAGAGTGTACGATCATCATTATCTTTATTAGCAAAATCTTTATCGTAAATCGCTTGATATATTTTTAACTTATTTTTATGAATCTCTAAATGAGATTCCAATTCTGTCAACACATTATTACCACCTAGTTGTGCTTCAGCTCTTAAACGCACCATCAATTCTTCTCTGAGTTGGGCAGGCTCACTATGCTGTACCATCCAATTGGCAAGTTCAGTTCGACCTAGAGCATCAACTTTATATTTTTTCTTTCTCGAGTTGGGATCACCTTCATCAATAGTCGAAATCCAACCTTTTTTTTGCATAGCATTGAGTTCACGATAGATTTGTTGGTGAGTTGCATTCCAAAAGAATCCCATAGAACGGTCAAAGCGACGCGCAAGTTCAATACCTGTACTTGGTTTTTCAATGAGACTGGTCAACAAAACATGTGCTAAAGACATAAATCATATATCGTAAAATCTTGAATCAACTTTATTATGCAACATGTTGCATAAAAAGCAAAATTAGAATATATATTTATGCAACAAGTTGCATGAAGCACACAATAATAGCAAGCAAACGCGAGCCATGAGGTCAGAATGTCAAATTATCCAAACTTACTTGCACCACTAGATTTAGGTTTTACCACTTTAAAAAATCGTGTATTGATGGGTTCAATGCACGTAGGTTTAGAAGAGGTTGAAGGTGGCTATGAACGTATGGCCGCATTTTATGCTGAGCGTGCTCAAGGACAGGTCGGTCTTATCGTGACGGGGGGGATTTCACCCAACGATGCTGGTGTGACTTTTGCTGGAGGGTCAAAATTAGACTCGATTGCTGAAGCTGAGAAACATAAAATCATTACACAAGCAGTACATGATGCTGGCGGTAAGATTGCAATGCAGATTTTGCATACTGGTCGATATTCATATCAGCCTGAAAATGTTGCACCATCAGCAATTCAGGCACCAATTAATCCAGTTAAACCTCATGCTTTAAGCTCGGCTGAAGTTCATCAAACCATTGATGATTTTGCCAACTGTGCAAAGCTGGCTCAATATGCAGGTTATGATGGTGTTGAGATTATGGGGTCTGAAGGTTACCTCATCAATGAGTTTATCGCAGCACGTACCAATCACCGTGATGACGAATGGGGTGGGAGTTATGAAAACCGCATTCGTTTGCCGATTGAAATTGTAAAACGTACCCGTGCAGAGGTGGGTGAAAACTTTATTATCATTTATAGACTTTCGATGCTCGATTTGGTTGAGGGCGGTTCAACGCTTGAAGAGGTCATCCATCTTGCAAAAGAAATTGAGAAAGCCGGAGCGACTATCATTAATACAGGGATTGGTTGGCATGAAGCGCGTATACCCACGATTGCAACGAAAGTACCTCGAGCAGCATTTACATGGGTGACAGAAAAGCTAAAAGGTGAAGTTAATATTCCATTGATTACCTCAAATCGTATCAATACCCCTGAAATGGCTGAACACGTGTTAGCTTCAGGTCATGCAGATATGATTTCTATGGCTCGCCCAATGCTTGCAGATGCAGAATTTGTACTAAAAGCTGAACAGGGTAGAAGTGACGAAATCAACACGTGTATTGGCTGTAACCAAGCGTGTTTGGATCATATTTTTTCACTCAGAATTGCGTCATGCTTGGTTAATCCACGTGCATGTCATGAAACTGAACTCATTTTTAAAGAAACCCATACGCCTAAAAAAATTGCTGTCATTGGTGCAGGTCCTGCAGGATTGAGTTTTGCTACTTATGCTGCTGACCGTGGTCATCAGGTCACCATTTTTGAGGCAGCCGATCAAATTGGGGGGCAATTTAATATTGCAAAAACGATTCCAGGAAAGGAGGAGTTTTATGAGACATTGCGTTACTTTAAGCGAAAAATTGAGTTGCAGCCTTTAATTCAATTGAAACTTAACCATACTGCAACTTTTGAAGAGCTCAATACAGATCAGTTTGATGAAATTGTAGTCGCTACAGGTGTGACACCTCGACATTTAGATATTGAAGGAATTGATCATCCAAAAGTGTTGTCTTATATCGAAGTTTTAAGAGAGAAAAAACCAGTCGGACAGCGTGTTGCGATTATTGGTGCTGGTGGTATTGGTTTTGATACTGCTGAGTATCTAACCCATGAGGGGGAAAGTGGAAGCTTGAATCCTCAAAAATTTTATGATGAATGGGGAATTGATACATCATATTCTAATGTAGGAGGTTTAAAACCTGCTCAAGTAGAACAGCCATCACGTGAAATCTACTTATTACAACGTAAAGCCACTTCAGTTGGTGCAGGCTTGGGTAAAACGACGGGTTGGATTCATCGTACTGGATTAAAAAATCGCGATGTAAAAATGATTCCAGGTGCAACGTATAACAAGATTGATGACCAAGGTTTACATATCACAATCAATGATCAAACTACCGTCTTAAACGTGGATCATGTGGTGATTTGTGCAGGTCAAGAGTCATATACGGCTATGTTTGATCAACTTGAGCAGGCAGGTAAAAAAGTTCATTTAATTGGTGGGGCGAAAGAAGCGGGTGAGCTAGATGCAAAACGTGCGATTCGTCAAGGTGCTGAATTGGCTGCCAAGATTTAAGCCAGAAAATTTCTCTCCTGTATTCTAGATGAAAGTGCGAGAAGAGGATTTGGAGAGGGTGCTTAATTGAATGAGACCTCTCCTTGACGCAGTATTCTCCCTTTTCTTCTAAACCATTGGACTGATACAACAAAAAGGACATAAAAATGACACTCGAAACCACACAAAAATCTATTCAACGTTGGCACCACATGCTTGAAACGCGTGATTTAAGTCTATTGAATGAGCTTTTGTCTGAAGAAGTCGTATTTAAATCACCCGTCGCATTTAAGCCTTATCCAGGCAAACAAGTTGTTACTTTTATTTTGACCAATGTGATTGAGATCTTTGAAAATTTTCGTTATCACCGTGAGTTCTATACAGCAGATGGGCTCAGTGTTGTGCTCGAATTTTCCGCAAATGTCGGTGAAAAAACATTAAAAGGGATTGATATGATCCAGTTTAATGAGCAAGGTCAAATTATTGACTTTGAGGTGATGATTCGGCCTAAAAGTGGTTTAGAGGCTTTGGCGTTGCAAATGGGCCAACGTATGGCTCAATTTCTACCAAAATAAATTAGGCATGTTTTTGGCTTATGAATTGGAGTAAGTAAATTCGGAGTCTGTATGAATCTTAATCAGCGTTTCAAGTGGATGCAAGAATTCACTCAAACCCAACTTGATCATTTTACTGGTGCAGCTATACCTTCAATCTATTTTAATCCGCAAGGTGAGTTAGCGCATGTGATTTCAAACTTGAAACGTCTGCATTATAAATATAGACCAACGCCGTGGCTCTCGAATACGCATGCTCACTTGGTGTATTTTGATAAAATTCGAAAGAAAACCGTAAAATTAGAATATGACTTCATTGAACAGTTAACAATGTCTGACGGGGGAACGACGGGTATTGCTTGGTATGGTATGCATCTGCCTGCGGAAACACCTACTATTTTAGTGCTACATACCATTACTGGAAGCCCAGCCAGTATGAGAGAATTGGTCAGAGACTTACATCAAGTAACTGGTTGGCGTATCGCATTGTGTTTAAGACGAGGGCATGCAGGTCTACCACTTTCAGTTCCTAAAATTAATCTTTTTGGAGACACGCAAGATCTAAGAGAGCAGATTGAACGTATTCAACAGCGCTTGCCATATTCTAAATTGTATGCAGTTGGGTCTTCAGCAGGAACTGGATTATTGGTCAGATATTTAGGGGAGGAAGAAAGTTCCACACCAATTCAAGCGGCTTTCGCACTTTGTCCTGGATACAATACGGAAACTGGTTTTTCAAATGTTCATCCTTTTTATAGCCGTTTGATGGCAAAAAAGTTAAATGCACATTTTTTAAAACCATATGAGCAACATTGGCGAAATTTAGAAAGTTTTAAGCAACTGAGTGTTGCTATAGATTTATTTGATTTTGAAAAAACATATTATCAGTTCGCTGGATTTGAAAATTATGACGCATATTGTAAAGCGACAAATCCCATCTATGTCTTTGAGAAGATTAGAGTGCCGTTGATGATTTTAAATTCGGAAGACGATCCAGTATGCCATATCCGCAATTTAGAGCCTTATAAAGAAGTGATTCAACATATGCCGAACATGGCAGTAGTGACCACAAAAAAAGGAAGCCATTGCTGTTTCTATGAAGGTAATAAAAATCCAGAATCTTGGGCACACAAATTAATTGCAGAATTTTTGTTAGAATTAGAGAAAGCCTGAAAATTTTTGTTGTTTATAAATGAATAACAATTTGACTTTCATTTATGTTGACATAAAAAAACCGAGTCTTGTCACTCGGTTTTTTTAAATTCGAAAATTAGTTTTCTAAAGCAGGGGTAGCAGCAGCAATAGCAGCGGCAACAGCATCATCTTCAGATTGAGAACCACCTGTTGATGCACTTGGAGAAGGTGTAGGGCGTTCTACATTTTCAACAGCTGGTGCTGGGGCAGGATTCGTTTGTGCAGGAGCATCACGGTATTCACGACGAATAGTCGCTGACGTATTGTTTGTCTCCTGATGCTCAATTTCAACTTGAGTTGGTGGCTCAGGTTCGATTTCAGGTTCAGAAATCTCTATGTTCTCAATTTGTTCTGCCTGTTCAGTTGTTTCAACAGTTTGTTCCTGTTCTTCTTCCTTAGGCGCTTCTTTTTTTACACATGCAGTAACGAGGAGTGCAGATAAGATTGCACCACCGATTAAAAGTTTTTTATTCATAGTTGCTCAAAACAAACTAGCTAGATCGACTGACGTAGTATAACAGCAAATTAACAGATGAAAATCACTGAAAGTGTGCGTGAATCTTTATTGGAAATGATGATAGAATAACCAATTGTTTATTGTTCTTTGAATTGATGCGGATTGACTTTGCTTTATAGGTACAGAGTAAAGTAAAATTGCGCAACATTGCAGGCCGATTTAGGCTCGATTGTACGAGAAACCCAATGACCCATTTTATTTTCGTTACTGGTGGTGTTGTTTCATCACTAGGTAAAGGTATTTCAGCTGCTTCAGTTGCTGCACTTTTAGAAGCCCGTGGATTAAAAGTAACCATGGTGAAAATGGATCCATATATTAATGTCGATCCAGGGACGATGAGCCCGTTCCAACATGGTGAAGTTTTTGTCACAGAGGATGGTGCGGAAACTGACTTAGACTTGGGTTATTACGAACGTTTCTTGCGTCGTGCGAAAATGACCAAGCTTAATAACTTTACATCTGGTCGCGTGTACCAAGACGTTTTAAATAAAGAGCGTCGCGGTGATTACCTTGGTGGAACAGTTCAAGTTATTCCACACATTACAGACAATATTAAAGAACGTGTTCTTCGCGCTGGCGAAGGCTATGACGTTGCTATTGTTGAGATTGGCGGTACAGTAGGTGACATAGAATCTCTCCCATTCATGGAATCTGTTCGTCAGTTAATGGTTGAACTTGGTCACAAACGCACAATGCTGATGCATTTAACGTTGTTGCCATATATCAAGTCAGCTGCAGAGTTGAAAACAAAACCAACTCAGCACTCAGTGAAAGAATTACTCTCAATCGGTATTCAACCAGATATTTTGATCTGTCGTACTGAACACGATGTTGATGCTGATACAAAGCGTAAAATTGCGTTGTTCACGAACGTAGAAGCTCGTGCAGTTGTGGTGTGTAAAGATGCACGCACAATTTACGAAATTCCACGTACGTTCTATGAACAAGACGTTGATGATTTAATTTGCGAGCGTTTTGGTTATAACGATTTACCAGAAGCCGATCTTTCAGATTGGGATAATGTCGTAGAAGCACTGTTAAATCCTGAGTACACTGTTCGTGTTGCGATGGTGGGTAAATATGTTGAACTTCCAGATGCTTATAAATCTGTAAACGAAGCACTTTTACATGCAGGTATCCAAAACCGCGTTAAAGTTCAAATTGATTATGTCAATGCCGAAGAACTAGAAAGCCAAGATGTAGCAGAAGTGTTGAAAGATGCTGACGCAATCTTAGTTCCTGGTGGTTTTGGCGAGCGCGGTACTGAAGGTAAGATGCAAGCGATTAAATTCGCACGTGAGAATGGAATTCCATTCCTTGGTATTTGCTTAGGTATGCAACTTGCGGTCATTGAATACGCACGTAATGTTGCTGGTATTGCAGATGCAACCTCAACAGAATTTAACCGTTCAACTAAATCGCCTTTAATTGGTTTAATTACGGAATGGTTAGACGAACGTGGTGAAGTACAGCAACGTTCTGTAGATTCTGATCTTGGTGGAACAATGCGTCTTGGCGCTCAAAAATCAGAATTGGTTGAAGGCACTAAAACTGCAGAAGTGTATGGTTCAGTAGAAATTATTGAACGTCATCGCCATCGTTACGAAATGAATAATCGTTATATTCCTACTTTAGAAGAAAAAGGTATGAAAATTTCTGGTTATTCACCAATCCAACGTTTAGTTGAAACTGTTGAAATTCCTCAACATCCTTGGTTTATTGCTGTACAATTCCACCCGGAATTTACAAGTTCTCCACGTGATGGTCATCCATTATTTGCTGGTTTTATTGATGCTGCTAAAAAACAGTATCAAAAATCGAAATAATGAATGTCTTAGGACATAACTAGGAAGTTTAAATGTCACAATTAAAAGCACAAGAAATTGTACGTTTAGGCGATATACAAATGGCAAATCATTTGCCATTTGTATTATTCGGCGGAATGAATGTACTTGAATCAAAAGATTTAGCTTTTGAAATTGCAGAAACTTATGTTGATATTTGCAAACGTTTGGATATTCCATATGTTTTCAAAGCAAGCTTTGATAAAGCAAATCGTTCGAGCTTAAATTCTTTCCGCGGACCTGGTCTTGAAAAAGGAATTGAGTGGTTAGCTGACATTAAAAAACATTTTAATGTACCCATCATTACAGATGTTCATGAACCATATCAAGCAGCACCTGTGGCTGAAGTGGCTGACATCATTCAATTACCTGCTTTCCTCAGCCGTCAAACAGATCTTGTTGAGGCAATGGCAAAAACTCAAGCCATTATCAATATCAAAAAAGCGCAATTCTTAGCACCGCATGAAATGCGTCATATCTTGCATAAGTGTTTGGAAGCAGGGAATGACAAGCTGAT
Source organism: Acinetobacter sp. 24-47-67 (assembly GCF_056779735.1). Taxonomy (NCBI): domain Bacteria; kingdom Pseudomonadati; phylum Pseudomonadota; class Gammaproteobacteria; order Moraxellales; family Moraxellaceae; genus Acinetobacter; species Acinetobacter sp. 24-47-67. The sequence continues at coordinate 198,185 of NZ_JBWYIK010000001.1, read as the reverse complement.
TTTATGTGAGCGTGGCTCAGCATTTGGTTACAACAACTTAGTTGTCGATATGCTTGGTTTCGACATCATGAAAGAAATGAATGTGCCGGTCTTCTTTGATGTGACACATGCACTTCAAACCCCGGGTGGTCGTGCAGATTCAGCAGGTGGTCGTCGCGCACAAATTACGACATTAGCGCGTGCGGGTATGGCGACAGGTCTAGCAGGTCTTTTTCTGGAAGGACATCCTGATCCAGAAAAAGCAAAATGTGATGGACCTTGCGCTCTTCGAATGTCTCAACTTGAGCCATTCTTAGCTCAGCTTAAAGAATTGGATACCTTGGTTAAAGGTTTCAAAAAATTAGATACACACTGATGCAGCGTTAGACGCATCGTTTTATTAATCAACTGAGGAATTGTTCATGAGCCAAATCGTTGACATTCGTGCACGTGAAATTTTGGACTCTCGTGGTAACCCAACCATCGAAGCAGACGTTATCTTAGCATCTGGCGTAGTTGGCCGTGCATGTGCACCATCTGGTGCTTCAACTGGTTCTCGTGAAGCTTTAGAACTTCGTGATGGCGATAAAGCACGTTACTTAGGTAAAGGTGTTAAAACTGCTGTGAACAACGTAAACACGTTAATCCGTGACGCGTTAGTGGGTAAATCAGTATTCGAACAAAAAGACATCGATAATACGATGATCGCTTTAGACGGAACTGAAAACAAAGAAAAATTAGGTGCGAACGCAACTTTGGCAGTGTCTTTGGCTGCTGCGCGTGCTGCTGCTGACGAAAAGAAAATTCCTCTTTTCCAATACATCGCAGACCTTCGTAACAACAGCATTTTAACAATGCCTGTTCCAATGATGAACATCTTAAACGGTGGTTCACATGCGGACAACAACGTTGATATCCAAGAGTTCATGATTGAGCCAGTTGGCTTCACTTCATTCTCTGAAGCACTTCGTGCAGGCGCAGAAATCTTCCATTCTTTAAAATCAGTTTTAAAGAAACAAGGTTTAAATACTGCTGTTGGTGATGAAGGTGGTTTCGCGCCGAACTTACGTTCAAACGAAGAAGCAATTACAGTTATTCTTGAAGCAATTGAAAAAACTGGCTACAAAGCAGGTTCTGACATTATGCTTGCGCTTGACTGTGCATCTTCAGAATTCTACAAAGATGGTCAGTACATCCTTGCTGGTGAAGGCAATAAAGCATTCACAAACAACCAATTCTCTGACTACCTTGCAGGTCTTGTAAACCAATATCCAATTATCTCTATTGAAGATGGTTTAGATGAATCTGATTGGGAAGGTTGGTCTTACCTAACTTCGATTCTTGGCGACAAGATTCAATTGGTTGGTGATGATTTGTTTGTTACAAATCCTAAAATCCTTCAACGTGGTATCAACGAAAAAGTTGGTAACTCTATCCTGATTAAGTATAACCAAATCGGTACGTTGACTGAGACTTTAGATGCGATCTATCTTGCTAAAGCAAATGGTTACTCTACAGTGATTTCTCACCGTTCTGGCGAAACTGAAGATTCTACAATTGCGGATCTTGCAGTAGGTACTGGTGCTGGTCAAATCAAAACTGGCTCACTTTGCCGTTCTGACCGTGTAGCGAAATACAACCAATTACTTCGTATTGAAGAATTAACGAATGCTATTTACCGCGGTAAAGCTGAGTTTAAAGGTTTAAATTAATCGTTTAGATTATTTTGAATTTCAAAAAAACCACTCTGTAAAGAGTGGTTTTTTTTGTTATTAAGCTATGAAATAAAAAGTGTAAATATAATGACTCTAGAATATTCAATAACTTTTGATATTTAACAGTACATATTTTTAAAAGAAATCAATCAATGTGAATTTGTTTAACATTTGCATATTTAACACAGTTACACATACTACCTTTCTTTGTTTTAGGGTATATTAGTGCTCTAATTTCATGATGTTAACTAAGCCTCAAATATAATGTTAGACGTCTTTAAAACTACTTCAAGTAAAGTGATTTTGCTGGTGGCAATAATTTTAATTGCCATCTTTCAATATCGCTTTTGGCTCGGTGAAGGAGGATATTTCCCTCATCAGGCGCTACTTCAGCAAATGAATCAACAAGCTGAAACAAATGAAGAGTTAAAAGAGCGTAATCGTATTCTGGCTGCTGAAGTATATGATCTAAAAAATGGTGTAGAGGCGATTGAAGAACATGCACGTTTAGATCTTGGCTTAATTAAGCCTCATGAAACGTTTATTCAAATGAGTACCATCAGTACGAATTATAAGCCGATTTACATCGACCCAAATGCTAACGTAGATTTAAGAACCAATGAGTCTAGACAACCTGAATCTGAACAACCGTAAATTATGGGCTATTATTCCGGCAGCAGGTTCTGGTAGTCGATTTTCCAAATCAGCGTTAAAGCAATATCAAATTATCCAGAATAAAACTGTACTTGAGCATACTGTAGAACGTATTGCTCAATTGCCTATTGCTGGCTATGTGTTGGCAATCTCAGAGCATGACCAATTTGCTCAAACACTTCAATTTGCTAAATCAGAAATCCTTCATTTCTGCTTAGGTGGTCAGGAGAGGGTTGATTCTGTACTTAATGGTTTAAATTATTTAACCAATATTGCAGATGAAAATGATCTGGTGTTTGTGCATGATGCTGCTCGACCTTGTGTGAGCTTGAGTAATTTAGAATCTTTGATTCGCCATGTTATCGAATCTAAGCATAGCGCAATTTTAGCAACGCCTGTACGTGATACTTTAAAAAGAGTAGATCAGTCGAGTGCCATTGAAAAAACTGTAGATCGAAGTGCATTGTGGCAAGCACAAACTCCACAATTGTCGACCATTAAATTGCTAAAAACCTCGATTGAACATGCATTAACTCACAAGATCACAATCACGGATGAAGCGAGTGCGCTTGAATATGCTCATCATCCAGTAGATGTGGTGATTGGACGATCTGATAATATTAAAATTACTTATCCTGAAGATTTAGAACTTGCTCGTCTGATTCTTCAGTCACAGTCTGACTCGAAATAATTTAGTTTTATGTTTGGGACTTTGCTTAAATAGCCAAAACATTGTCTTATAATAACGCCACTTAGAATATGCAATTCAGCCAATGATACCTTCACAACAGTACCGTTTTTTGCGTCATGCCTTGAGAGATGGACGAACAATCAAACATGATTCGTCACGTTGGACTAAATTACATTTAGATCCATGGTTACTTGGTTTTTTGATATTAAACGCAGCTTTTGGACTCATGGTTGTTTATAGTGCAACCAATCATGATTCAAGCATGGTGATTCGTCAGGCAACCAGTTTTGGTATCGGTTTTATTTTGCTGTTTATTTGTGCACAAATTCCTCCAAAAGTTTATCAAATTGTCAGTCCTTATCTGTATGCATTTTCGATTGTGCTTCTGCTTTTGGTATTGCTAATTGGTGATGTCCGCTTAGGCGCAAAACGCTGGATTTCTATTCCTGGATTAGGGAGTGTGCAGCCCAGTGAATTTATGAAATTTACGATGCCACTCATGATGGCTTGGTTTTTCAGTCTGCGGACTTTACCACCCAAATTTATGCATATTCTCTTTGCATTATTTCTGATGATGATTCCTTTTGTTTTAGTCGCATTACAGCCTGACTTAAACATTGGATTAATTATTCCCGGAATTTTTGTCATTTTTTTAAGTGGTATTTCTTGGCGTTTGATTGGGGCTGTGGTCGCTGGGTTTGCAGTGGTTGCACCATTATTATGGAATTTCTTTCTACAGGAATACCAAAAAAAGCGAATTTTAACTTTATTTGATCCTGAATCAGATCCGCTAGGTGCAGGGTGGAATATCATTCAGTCTAAAATTGCGATTGGTTCTGGTGGACTATTTGGTAAAGGTTTTAATGAAGGAACACAGTCTCATTTAGGTTATCTCCCCGAACATCATACAGACTTTATTATGTCTGCTTATGCAGAGGAATTTGGCTTTTTTGGTGTGTTCGTATTATTTGTTATTTTTGCTGCGATCATTATTCGTTGTTTGATTATTTCCATGAACAGCTTCCATAATTTTGGACGTCTTTATGCGGGTGCGGCAGGTTTAACTTTCTTTTTCTTTGTGTTTTTGAACAGTGGAATGGTGAGTGGAATACTTCCAGTAACGGGTGATCCATTGCCACTCATGAGTTATGGTGGTACGGCAGTCATTGCAACGCTAGCAGGTATGGGCATTGTAATGTCTATACATACTCATCGCTAAAACATCTGGGGTTGACAGCAAATTTTCAACTCACATTCTGCTTACTCTCACATCTATTGAAACTTTGAGCTTCAATAATTGCTCTAATCAGTCATTACACTTTTATGCTGAAGAAGATGAAAGTGTATATGGAAGATGATCCAAGCTCTCAGAGAGTAACTTTAAAAAATAAATTGTTTCCTCATTTGTTTTTAATGACTAAATTGTTCTCGATGGTAGAAAAATTTGAGCTAAACAATGATCTTTGTTACGTTTCCCTAGCTAAAAACTCCTGTCTTAGCTGTTGTCTTATACTTGGTGATCCTTGCTTATAAAAATATTTTTTAAAATTGATTCTCGTAGATGTATAAAAAAATTAACTATGGCATATTAATTGCTGAATAAGAATTAAACGAATATTGCAGGAGAGAGGTCTTCTGTAGATCCGCCGAAGGAGCAACGACCCCGGAATCTCTCAGGCAAAAGGACTGTAATTATTCTCAATCATCTGGAGAGAAGTCTAATGATGTTTAGACTCACCGAAGGGGATGGAAAAAATCATATGTGATGAAGATTTCCGAAGCTCTCAGGTACCGTGACAGATGGGGCATTGAAAATATAAAATTTTCAAGGAGCTTTTATGTCACATATTATGGTGATTGGTGCAGGCATTACAGGAATAACCACTGCCTATGAATTATTAGAACTTGGTTATCAAGTCACAATTTTGGATAAAAACTTATATCCAGCAATGGAGACTTCATTTGCGAACGGAGGTCAACTTTCTGCATGTAATGCAGAGGTGTGGAATCAGAAAGCAACGGTACTGAAGGGTATCAAATGGATGACCCAAAAAGATGCACCATTATTACTCAACCCATCTTTTGATTTGCATAAATACGCTTGGCTGATTGAATTTATGGGTAATATCAAACATTACGAAGCCAACACACAAGAAACGGTAAGACTGGCATTATTGGCAAGAAAACGGCTGTTTGAAATTGCACAGAAAGAAAATATTCAATTTGATTTGGAAAAGCGTGGAATTTTGCACTTTTATCATAATCAGCAGGATTATGGTGTCGCAATAAGAGTGAATGATTTGTTATGCAAAGGTGGATTAGAGCGTCACGCTGTTACAAATGGAGAAATTCACAGTATTGAACCAAGTTTGAAGGGAGAATATTACGGTGGTTTTTATTGTCCTGACGATGCCACAGGAGATATACACAAATACACCACGCATTTAGCCCAAGTGGTGGTGAATAAAGGTGGGAAATTTTTATACGGTGTAGAAGTTGAAGATTTAAATCTGGATCATTCAACAGAACAAGTTTCAGCTAAATATCGCGCTTGTGATCCTAAAAGTAGAGATATACCCGATGGATTTATTCAAGCTGATGCAATGGTCATTTGTGGTGGAGTTGGAAGCTATCATTTAGCACAACAGGCTGGAGATCGTGTCAATGTTTATCCAGTGAAAGGGTACTCGATTACAGTTCAGTTGAATGATGAACATAGCCAACAACATGCACCATGGGTAAGTTTATTGGATGAAAGTGCAAAAATTGTGACGTCGAGATTAGGTCGAGATCGTTTAAGAATTGCTGGTACTGCAGAATTTAATGGCTATAACCGAGACATCCGTATGGATCGCATACAACCTTTGGTTCATTGGGTGAATCGTAATTTTGATATTTCAACTGAGCATTGTGTCCCTTGGGCTGGATTAAGACCGATGATGCCGAATATGATGCCAGTGGTAAGACAAGGGAAGCATCCGAGAGTCTTTTATAATACCGGTCATGGGCATCTGGGTTGGACGCTGTCAGCTGCAACTGCTGCAATGATCTGTTTAGAAATTTCACAGAAAATAGCGGCTTAATGAAAAGCCACAATAGCGTGAAAACTATTGTGGCAAATACATTTATAGTCGAGTGAAAACTTGATCTGCATTCAAACGAGATTTAGGTAATTTGGCATTAAAATCTTTTTCACTTCGATAACCAAGTGCCAATAGCACTGACGGAATCAGGCCTTTTGCGTCAAGATTTAACTCTTCAGCGATAATTTTTTCATCGAATCCTCCAATTGGAGTGGCATCGATACCTTCTAAACCTGCAGCAAATAAGGTTTGCCCAAGTGCAATAAAAGTTTGATTTTCAGACCAGCGCTGGATATCGCCTTTTTCGTTGCGATAATAATCAACATAGCCTAAGCGCGTATCTTTTTGAGCTTGTTTTGCTTGGTCATCTTTAAAACGACCACTGATTTCATCTTGATTTAATAATCGATCTAGATGAGAGTCTGTAATGTCTTTATGCGTACAAAACAGAATTGTGTGTGAAGATTCAAGGACTTTGGGTGCATTATAAACATACTTACCAACCAGTGCTTTAGCAATGCGCTGTTTGGCTTCATCAGTTTCGATGACAAAGAAATGCCACGGTTGAATATTGATAGACGAAGGTGCGAGCCTTAAAGATTCCAATAATCTTTCAAACTTTTCTTGAGGGATCTTTTTTGAAGAATCGTATGCTTTGGTGGTGTAGCGAGATTGGGAGATGTTTAACAAATCCATATTATCCTCCGATTATTCACAATATATTCATCTAAAAATTTTAAATGACTCTGAACTTAAATATTTTCTATAGTTGATGCTAAATGATATGAAAAATCTGACTTGTCTTTAAATCAATAAGCATATTTTAAATCAGTATATTTTTCTAATGACATTGCAATTTGTTGGTTGATAAATGCGCGCACATCTTCTTCAGTCATAGGTTGACCATTCTTGCTGATATTATGTTCGATCGGTGCTTGGTCTGCGGCCTTAATTTTGTAGACAAGGTGGGTGATCAATTCGTAATCGTTATTATGGTTTACGATGTTAGTCACATATTGATATGAATGCTCAAAGTTGAGATCTTGATGGGAAAATATAAATTGTTCAAAGATTGTCAATGCGGCGCCATCAGCAAGATTTTTGAGTTCATCAATAATTGTGGCATCTAGGCGTACATCATAACGTTCAGAGATTGCTTTACCATCGATTAATAATGACACTTTATCATCTTCATGGTGTTGAACAGTAATATTGCTGAAATTAGACATGACAAACTCACGAATTGAATTGAGTCGTTATTATCATATGCAAAAAAACTTAAAGCAAAACATACTGATTAATATTCAAACATTGAGTGAAATTTCAATTTAAAGGTTGATGAGATCATTATAAAAATAGAGGAACTAATAAGACCATGTTTTCAGTGTCAGATCATTGATTGACTGCTTAGAGAATTTCGATTGATTAATTTCCAAAATTTGAGCTTGATCCAAACGCCAGTCGCCTAAGACAATTCTTCTTTTATCTTGAGAGATATGGATTTGAGGGCGATGCGTATGACCATGAATTAATAACTCAACTTCTTTCAATGCATCGTGGACAGCATCTTGATTTACATCCATGACATCATAAGATTTAAATTCTTTTGATTCGTGGCTTTTTTTTCTAAATCCATTTGCAAGTTGAGTACGAAAAGAAAGTGGGGTTTTCCGCAGTATCCAAATGAGGAGAGGATTTCGGATTATTTTTTTAAAACGTTGGTATGAAATATCATCTGTACACAAGGCATCGCCATGTTCGAGACGAATATTGACATCGTTGATTTGTAAATAAGAAATTTCTGGTAGCAACTGACCACCAAATTTATTTAAAAAAATTTGATTCAGCGCAAAATCACGATTGCCGACAGAAAATAAAACTTGATTTCCCTGAGCAGTAAATCTTTTTAAGCGTTCAACGATTTCATCGAGCCAAGGAGCTGTATAGTCATCACCAATCCATGCATTAAACCAATCACCTAAAATATAGAGTTGGGTTTGCTGGTCTTGATAATGATCTAATAAATCTAAAAACCCTCGAACGAGTCGAGGGTGTTCAGGTGACAGGTGTAAATCTGAAATAAACAGATAGGTCACTTAATATTCCTTATTTGCCTACATCCCCATCAACTTTAGATGGTGAAACAATCCCTTGAACATGATATTTGTTTTAAAGCAGTGCTTGAAAACTTAATAAGTTAAGGGGTAGGTTTTTTATTCAGAGATAATTTTAGCAGATTCGATCACAACGTTTTCTAGTGGAACGTCAGCGTGGTAGCCACGGTTGCCAGTGCGAACGCCTTTGATTTCATTAACAACGTCCATACCTTCTACAACTTTACCAAATACTGCATAACCCCAGCCTTGAGCTGTTTTACCAGTATGGTTAAGGAAAGCATTGTTTTTCACGTTAATGAAGAATTGTGCAGATGCTGAGTGAGGAGCTTGAGTACGTGCCATAGCAATCGTACCTTCGTCATTGCTTAAACCGTTGTCAGCTTCATTTTCAATAGAATCGCGAGTTGCTTTTTCTTTGAAGTTTTCATCCATGCCACCGCCTTGGATCATGAAACCGTCAATTACACGGTGGAAAATTACGCCATCATAAAAACCATCACGAACGTACTCTAAAAAGTTAGCAACAGTTTTAGGTGCTTTTTCAGAGTTAAGCTCTAGAACAATACGTCCTTTATTGGTGTTTAATTCGACTTGAGGAAAACTCATTCTATAATCTCCTGATCATGGACAAAAAGCCATGGGTTTGTGGTTGAGAGAAGCATAAGCAAACTGTAAACTACAAGGCAAGCAAAAACGTTATTTTCTTTGTTAATAATATGAAGATAGCGTTTTAATTATCCTATTTTATCTTATAGAAGTGATTTATCAACTATGAAGCCGAATGATGTTGTTTCATCCCTGCCAAATACCCCGACGACTAACAATCCATCAGTCGATGCTGCGCAGCAAGAACAACAACCGGGCTTAGACTTTGTACGTCAAGTAATTACAGAAGATCTTGCAGCAGGGCGTACAGATAAAGTCGTGACGCGCTTTCCACCAGAGCCTAATGGTTATTTACACATTGGACATGTTAAAGCGATTTGCCTGAATTTTGGTATTGCAGAAGAATTTTCTGGTTTATGTAATCTTCGTTTTGACGATACAAATCCAGATGCAGAAGAACAAGAATATGTAGATGGTATTGCGAACGATGTTAAATGGCTCGGTTTCGACTGGAATGGTGAACCACGCTACGCATCAAGTTACTTTGATCAATTGTATCAATGGGCGATTCAATTAATTAAACAAGGTGATGCATATGTCGATTTGCAATCTCCTGAAGAAATTAAGCTGAATCGTGGAAATTTTGTAGAACCAGGTAAAAATTCTCCGCAACGTGATGCAACGGTTGAAGAAAACTTAGCGCGTTTTGAACAAATGCGTAATGGTGAGCTTGGAGAAGGCCAAGCAGTACTTCGTGCCAAGATTGATATGGCATCACCGAACGTACATATGCGTGATCCAATTCTTTATCGTGTTTTACATTCTGAGCATCATCAAACAGGCGATACGTGGAAAATCTATCCAATGTATGACTATGCTCATCCTTTGTCTGATGCGATTGAAGGCATTACGCACTCGTTATGTACGCTTGAATTCCAAGACCATCGCCCGTTCTATGATTGGGTTGTCGCTAAGGTAAATTCTCCAGCAGTTCCACGCCAGTACGAATCAAGCCGTTTGAATATTGATTACACCATCACCTCAAAACGTAAATTACGTAAGCTGGTCGAAGGTGGTTACGTTAATGGTTGGAATGATCCACGTATGCCTACAGTCGTGGGAATGCGTCGTCGTGGCTTTACTCCAGAAGGCTTACGTGATTTCTGCAAGCGTGTGGGCGTATCTAAAACTGATGGTATTGTCGATGTTGCAATGCTTGAATTCTGCATTCGTCAATCATTAGAAAATACTGCTGCACGTGGTATGGCGGTATTGAATCCTCTTAAAGTGACATTGACCAACCTTCCAGAGGATATGGATTTAACCCATGCACGCCATCCAAATGTTGATATGGGTGATCGTGTAATTCCACTGACTTCTGAATTGTATATTGATCGTAAAGATTTTGAGGAAGAGCCGCCTAAAGGGTTTAAACGCTTAATTCCTGGTGGTGAAGTCCGTTTACGTCATGCTTATGTGATTAAATGTGATGAAGTGATTAAGGATGAAAATGGCGAAGTTGTTGAACTTAAATGCTCTATCGATCCGCATACTTTAGGTAAGAATCCAGAAGGTCGTAAAGTCAAAGGTGTTATTCATTGGGTATCTGCAAATAAAGGGATTCCTGCTGAAGTTCGTATTTATGATCGTCTATTTACTGAAGCCGCACCTGATGCGGACGATGATTTCTTAGCGAATTTAAATCCAGATTCTCTAAAAATTGTTCAAGCGGTAATTGAGCCTGCTTTAGCTCAAGCGAAACCTGAAGATCGATTCCAATTCGAACGTGAAGGTTATTTTGTCGCTGATCAATTTGATCATACTGTTGAAAAACCTGTCTTTAACCGTATTTTGGATTTAAAAGACAGTTTTAAGCCTGCAAAATAAAGTTTGGTAATATCAAAAAAAGCCTGATTGATTCAGGCTTTTTTTATTCAAATTTAGGTTAATAATTAATTTTTGTGATTAAATTCATATGATTAGATAAAGGTGAGTATTTAAGAATAATTTAATAAGTTATAAATAAAAACTAAAATAACATTATATTTCAAATATATATTTGACTATTTGAATTTTCAAGCGCATATTTAATTCAACCGAAAGGTTAATTTGAAACTTTGTTTTCCTCGAAACCCTGCTTAAGCGGGGCTTTTTTTTGCTTTAGTTTCTGATGCTGCTGTAAAGCGATATACACAGGGCCTTTCAGTTTGCGCTGATCATTTAACTTTTTCTTAATATAAAATACCAAAGCAAAACAGGTGGTTGCTAAAGTTAAAAGAAGACTATTTAAGTAGCTCATGAGTGAGCTGATATAACCAATAGTGGTGAGTCTATTCATCATTTTGATGACTTGTGGGCTACTTTCGATGCCCGTGATCGCCCAAGAACATAAGTGTTCACAATTATTAATAATGAGATGATAGTTATTTTCATGCATTCGAGAGCGCATTCGTCTTACGACAGCACGACCTGAATATTTGGGGGTGCTATAATGCCGAATCGTAATTTTTTTGCCATGTGCAAATTTTTGCAGAGATGTAATTTCGATCGGATGTTTTTTAAAGAGATGAGCAAAACCTGAATAATGAATAACACGACCCTTACCCACATAAATACCATGATGTGAATAACCAAAATGCTTAACAATTAAGTGAGCACCAAGAGGGAATGTTTTGACGTGTTTATGCCGCATTTATAAAATATTCCAATAACTTTACAGATGTACATTTATTGAAAGAGAGTCCACAGTATAACCGAATTGGAAATAAATAATGAGGTATAAATACAATATAAGCACTCTAAAAAAGGTGCCTAAATTTTTTATTCAACTCAAATGAAGTTATGAGAAGAAAGCATTTTGTGCTTCACAATTTTTAATTGCATCTTCTTTAGGAAGCTGTTTAATTTGCTGTTCAAACTCGTTTTTTTGACGATCTATGGCAGTTTGAGGAATACCGCTCTCTTTCGCTAATTTTTCAATGTTGCCCCAAACTTCCTCACATGCTGAAGGTAGCTTATTACAACCACTAAGCGATATGAAAGTCGCCCCTAAAATAATGAATAGAATATTTTTCATTGAATCCCCAAATGTATTTTTAATTATCCTATGAGCTTATCTTAATTGAACATTTTTAAATTGAACAGAAAATTTATCATAAAAAAAGCACTGTCTATGCAGTGCTTTTTTTCTTTACTGAAGGGTGATTTTGTTACTCAATAAATCAGTAAGATCTTTTTTTGAATAGCCACGCGAAATAAGAACTTTTTTGATTCCGCGGATTACATCTTCATCTGATGCCTTTTGTAAAGCCTCGATCAACTGATCGTTAGTCTTACATGAACAATCATTTTCAACACAAGCAATTTGATTTTTATGCTCGTTCTGCTGCGAATCTGATGAAAACAGCTTTTGCCAAAAACTCATAGAGCCTTCATTTGCAACCAAAGATAGGTCGAAATATAGTCGATTTAAAATTTAATGCAAGTTTGTAATCGTGATTTAAAGCACATTTTAAAATAAATATTTCGATGATAAACCTAAAGTTTAACGAAATTATGACATTGAAAAATTAAATTTTTCTTTATTCATATGATTTTTAAGTGAAATTCAAAAAGCATAAAAAATGGACAGTGTAAGAACTGTCCATTTAGTAAGAAATAAATTGTTTAAATTTTCTCTAAAAGAACGCCTGACTCGACATGGTGGGTATAAGGAAATTGATCGAACAGCGCAAATTTAGTGATTTTATGAGTTTCCGATAACATCTTTAAATTGTCGTGCAAAGTATCTGGATTGCATGAAATATAAATAATACGGTTAAAGCGTTGAAGCAGCTTCAAGGTATCATCATCAATGCCTGCACGAGGTGGATCTACAAATACAGTATCGAAGTCATAACTTTGAATATCAATATTGGCTTCTTGTAAACGTCTAAACTCACGTTCTGCATTGAATGCTAAGGTAAAATCTTCAGCTGAAAGGCGAGCAACTTGAATATTATTAATTTGATTTTGCTCAATATTCCATTGCGCTGCATAAACTGATGATTTAGCCAGTTCTGTTGCTAGAACGCGATTAAACTTTAGCGATAATGGAAGGGTAAAATTACCATTACCGCAATAAAGCTCTAAAAGATCTTTATCACTGGTTTGAGCTGCATTACATGCCCACTCCAGCATTTTTTGACAAACTTGCGCATTTGGTTGCGTGAAGCTACTTTCAATTTGCTTATATTTGAATTTACGGTCAAATACTTGTAATTCTTCAACTACATATTCATCCGTCAATACAATTTTTTGACCACGGCTGCGACCAATAATCTTAATATTGAGTTTTGAAGATAAATTTTTTGCTAGTTGTTCCCAGTCTTGATCAAGCGGACAACGATAAATCAATGAAACCAGCATTTCACCGTTCAACGTTGAAAGAAAATGTACTTCAAACAGACGCTTAGAGAGCACTGCATTTGATTTTAGTTCAGACAGGAGAACTGGCATTAAATCATTAATAGATTTATCCGCGATTGGAAACTCATCAACACGTACTACTTTCTTTTGAATACCATCTTCCGCGCGTTCAAACATGGCATAAAACATATCATCTTCTGTATGCCAAATACGGAACTCAGCTCGCATACGGAAATGTTTTTCAGGAGATGAAAAAACTTCTAGTTCAGGTGGTTGATATTCAGCAAATTGATTGCGGATACGTTCAATTTTTGCATCAAGTTGTTGTTGATAAATAGAAGTCATAAAAATCTAAAAAAACTAGCACAAAGCAGAGTGAATGGTAGCAAATAATAAGCCAACATTCTTCTAAATCTTTGTGCTGTTGTGACTATCTTTTGGTGAGGTGCTCAACTAAGTAGTCGATGAACACACGTACAGCTGGTAATAAACCACGGCGAGAAGGGTAAACCACATGAAAAATACCGTGTGGCGCATTCCAGTTAGGCAGAACCTTAACAAGACGCCCATCTTTAATATAATCTTCAACAATACTGTCTGGGAGTAATGCTACCCCACAATTGTCACTTGCAAGTTGTGCAAGCATAAGTAAGTCAGAGCCCATCACGACTGGACTCACTTTGACTTTAATCGATTTGTTGTTTGAATCATGTAGTACGAGTTGTTGATCAGTATGTTCATCAACCATACTTAATATTCGATGATTTGAGAGTTCTTCAGGTTTTTTGATAGATCCAAATTCATTGAGATAAGCCTGGCTGGCGAAAAGATGTTGTTCAATATTTTCAAATTTTCGAATGACCAAACTTGGGTCATCATCCAAACTTGAGCGAACACGAAGCGCTAAATCAATTCCTTCATTGATGATATCGACACGTCGATTAGTAACCATCAATTGAACTTTGATTTCAGGATACTGCTTAAGGAAATTTGGCAGTATTTTGGTCATTTCATGCTGGGCAATTGATACGGGTAAACTAATACGAATTAAGCCTCTTGGTTGTTCACTTAAATGATCTACCAGATCATGAGCAGATTGGGCAGCATTCATCATTACTTGCGCATGGCGATAAATGTTCATCCCAATATCAGTGACAGCAAAATGACGTGAACTACGTTGAATAAGCCTTACACCGAGATTTTCTTCTAAATTATAAACACGTCGACTCAATTTTGATTTCGGAATGTCGGTTGCTCGTTCAGCAGCGCTAAAACCGCCATGTTCGACAACAAGGGCAAAGCAATAAAAATCATCTAAATCTGAAAGCATGGACTCATTCCATATATGCAACGTTTTGTTAAAAAATACATTATTGTTCTGAATAGTCAATTGAGTTGCTGTGTTTTCTCTAAAATCTAAGATTGTTATAATTAGTAATGAATAAAGAGGACTATTTAAAAATCTAAAAGCAATGGTTAAACTTATGTTTTATAGCGCGTAATACTTAAGGTTGACATGGCTTATACAACAATTGAACTTCAAGATCCTCAAGAAAATGTACAGTGCCCGCATTGTCAACATGCTGTTATCGACTGGAATGAAGAGCAATATATTCAACCTTGTGAGCATACATTGTTTATTGCTATGGACTTGGGATTTGAATTTATTTCAGATGAATTTGAAGCAACTATGCCTCGCACAGTAGATGAAATTCATGCAGATGACGAAAACTCGAATGTATTTACTGAGATTACGCGTTCTAATTTAGCTCAGTTTAAAATTTATAAAGTTGCACTGGGTGTCGAAAACCTCAATCGTTATATTGGTTTTCAATCATAATTTTTTTAATCATAAGCATATAGTCAAAAGACTTGGGGTTACTTTGAGTCTTTTAATTTCATTGTATTTTGATATTAATTGCAAAGTTCTAAGGTTGTGTTTTTTCATGATAAGTTCAATGCTTTGCATAAAGAAATCATGGCTATCATAAAACGCACTTATGGCTATAAACATCTGATCTATTTTTGGATTGGTTCGTGTTTTATCGATCAACTTCACCTTAGATCCAAGTGAATTCTATCTAACCCACTTGGATTTCAGCATTAGGATGACTCAACCTGCTTTTTTTAGGGGTTGCAATTAAATAAGCCAATGTCAAAGGACCGAGACGACCCGCAAACATCAGTATCATGAGCATATATAAACTTGCAGGTTGTAATTCTGAAGTAATACCTCTAGATAATCCGACTGTACAAGCCGCGGAAACAGCTTCAAATAGTAAATCTAGAAAACGTTTATTAGGCTCTAAAATTAACAGCGTAAAGAAACCAATGAAAATGAGCATAGCAGTTATGCTAATGACCGCAAGAGCTTTATAGGTGACAGTTGCAGGAATCGAGTGTTTAAAAACAGTGACTTCGTCAGCTCGTCTCAAAAACGTGATCACACTTAATACTACAATAATAAATGTACCTACTTTAATACCACCAGCAGTACTTAAAGATCCGCCTCCAATAAACATTAATAGCATAGTCACCAAGGTTGCTGGATCACTCATACTGGCCATATCAATACTATTAAATCCAGAGGATCGCGGTACTGTGGCATGAAACCAAGCATTTAATGCTTGGTCTCCAATTGACATTGGGGCGAGGGTCAATGGATTATTTGCTTCTAAACACCAAATCATAATAAAGGCAAATAGATTGAGTCCTGCGATAGTAGAAAGAATGAGTTTGCTGTTTGTTGAGAGTTTTTTCCACTTATGAGCGCGTTTGATATCCATAAGTACCACAAAACCTATTCCACCAATGATATACAACATACTTATGGTCAGTGTTACAGCATATTGACCTGAAAAGCTCATTAAGCTGTTTGGAAAAAGAGAGAAACCACCATTATTAAATGCTGAGATACTGTAAAAGGCTGCATAAAACAGAGCATCACTAAAATCGTAGTATTGAAGCCATGTAAATGTCAGGATGAATGTTCCAATCCCTTCGAAAAATAGAGAATACAATAAGACGGCTTTAACAGTGAACGAGGCCCTTGCTAAACTGGTTTGACCAATTGTTTCTTGAGCCATCACTTGTTGCTTTAAACCAAGTTTAGTGGAAAGGCTCAATGCAGCCAAAATTGCGAAGGTCATGAATCCTAAGCCACCACATTGGATGAGTAGCATAATGATGAACTGACCAAAAGTCGTATATGCCTCGCCAATATTGACCACAGAAAGTCCCGTAATTGTCACAGCAGACGTGGCGGTAAATAAGGCTTCTAGCCAAGAGACATTTCCTTCGTGTGCAAAGGGAAGTTTTAGCAGTAATGTTCCAATGATAATAAAACTGAGAAAGCCCAAAGCAAGCAAACTTGGTGGACTCAAATTAATACTTTGCGTTTTTTTATTGATCAATTGATCATAAAATTTCATCATTTCGAAATAAATCTCGATGAGAGTTTACGTAAAAGATTGACAGGACCTTCAACAATTAAAATGTCATTTTTTTGCAGCAATGTACCAGGTGCGATGTCATAAATTACATGTGTGCCACGTTGTAATAATAATGTTTGTACGCCGTCGCTGTGCTCCATGATATCTTTAAATTCTACACCTTGTAGTTTTTCACCCACCTCCACTTTGACAATATAACGGTCATCATTCAACGCCATATAGCGTCTAACCATTGGGTAGCTTAATGATTGTGCAACGCGAATACCCATGTCTTCTTCTGGATGAATAATTTGACCAATACCGAGATGCGTCAAAATCATATGATGGGCTTTCGATTTTGCTTTTACTAGGATTTTTTCTACGCCTAAATTTTTAAGGTTGAGGACACATAGAATACTGGCCTCAATATCTTCTCCAATTGCGACAACGACGGCATCGCAATTCTGTACATTCAGTTCTCGAAGTACATGTTCATCTGTGGCATCGGCGATGACAGCATGACTGATGTTATCAGAGATATTTTCAACGTATTTTTTTTCAGTATCGATTCCAATCACATCATGTTTTAATTGAGTGAGTTCTAATGCAACTGTACCACCAAAGCTGCCTAAGCCAATTACTGCAAATAGCGCCATTGAATATCCTAAAATTTTAAAGATCAGAAAGTAATGATTTGATTTTAATTTCGCTTAGAGTGAGTTTATCTTGTTGATCTGAGTTGATTCAATTCATTTATTGAGGATTATTTGTGATCACTATAAAAATAGTAAATCGTAATTGAAATCAATGTCCATGAAAGCGCTAAGTAAATATAAGTTAAATGAATATGATCGATCATAAAGTTAGCATGAACGAAACTTGTCATGAGCACAATTGCCATCATATATATCAACGTCATACGATAACGATAAATAGGTGCTAATCCCAACATGATATAGGGGAGTGCTGCATAACCTAAAAAAATAAAAACTTCGAGGGATTTGCTTAAGGTGGTAACTTCAGGATATAGATATTTCGAAATAAACAGAAGTGCGGAAAAGATGATCCACATGAGAAAAGGAATTACTACAAAACTGAACCATATTTGCATGATTTATCTTAATATCTAAAATTTTAAAGTGATCGTTTTTTCTATCTTTCGATTTTAATTGTATATCAATTATTGAATTAAAAAAGCCTGTCAAAATGACAGGCTGTATTGATTTTATTTGAGGAAACGTTGATAACCAAGATTATTGGTAATTTCTTCGTATGGATAATTGATACTTTCTAACGTTTCAACTAAACCATCAGGGTTTTGTTGTGCATCTTCAGCTTCGAGTCCAACCAATACACGACCTTCAGCCGCACCATGATTACGATAATGGAACAGGGTAATGTTATGCGTTGGACCAAGACGTTCCAAGAATGTTAATAATGCACCTGGACGTTCAGGAAATTCAACGCGGAATAAACGTTCATTTTCAATATCAGCATGACCACCGATCAGGTAGCGAATATGTAATTTGGCAACTTCATCGTCAGATAAGTCATCCACATCATACTGAAACTTTAATGTTTCGAATATTTCTTGACGTTCTTTTTCGCCGCTTTTTAAACTAATTCCAACAAATACTTGCGCTGCAGTCGCACTACTTGCACGGTAGTTGAATTCAGTAATATTTCGACCTTGAAGGGCACGACAGAAATTGAGGAATGCACCTTTTTGTTCAGGAATCGTGACAGCAAAAATAGCTTCTTTACGTTCACCTAATTCAGTTCGTTCTGCAATATAACGTAAACGGTCAAAGTTCATATTTGCACCGCATACAATTGAAACGATGTTTTTACCTTCTAAGCCGTGCTCAGCCACATATTTTTTAATACCAGCAAGTGCCATCGCACCTGACGGCTCAACAATACTACGGCATTCATCATAGGTGTCTTTAATTGCTGCGCATATTTCATCAGTATTCACAAGAACAACTTCTGGTTCTACGATTGGACCTGAATTGTCAGATTTTTGCAGACGAATCACTTCGAAAGGTTTTTCACCGATTTGCGCCACAGCTGTACCATCGGCGAATAAACCAACTGAAGGCAGAATCACACGTTCATTTACTTCTAAAGCAGCTTTTAAACAAGCTGACTCGTCATATTCCACAGGAATAACTTTGACATGCGGTGCTACATCACCAAGGTAAGCAGCAACACCTGCAATCAAACCTCCACCACCAACGGCAACAAATACATAATCCACATCTCGCCATTGACGTAAAATTTCATTGGCAATTGTACCTTGACCAGCCATAACGAGTTCATCGTCATAAGGCGGAATAAAAGTCATTCCTTCTTCTTGCGCACGTTGAATTGCGTATTTATTTGCGATGTCAAAAGAATCACCATGAAGTACGACTTCACCACCTAAACGCTTTACAGCTTGGACTTTAATGTCTGGTGTTGTCTTGGGCATCACAATAATCGCGCGAATTCCTAATTTTTTTCCTGAGAGTGCTACGCCTTGAGCATGGTTACCAGCAGAAGCGGTAATGACACCTCGTTCTAGGTGAGCTTTAGGAAGTTGGCTGATTCTGTTATAGGCACCGCGGAGTTTGAAGGAGAATACGGGTTGTAGGTCTTCACGTTTAAAACGAATATTATTGTTAAGACGTTCACTAATTCGTGGTGCCGCTTCGAGTGGGGTTTCGATAGCAACGTCGTATACCGTTGCTTGTAAAATTTGTCGAACCAAACGAGACAGCATGTTAATTTTCCATCTAACAGTTTAAAATAGGCGCTTATTGTAACAAACCATAAGGCTTAGCGGTTTAAAATAACTGCAAAAGTCCAAATTAGTTGAGTGAAGTCATGAGTCTATATGCAACCCAAGATGAGAAAAAACAAGCAGCAGCACAAGCAGCTTTAAAACACTTACCGAAAGGGGGCATTTTAGGCGTAGGCACAGGCAGTACTGTTAACTTTTTGATTGATTTACTTCCTGAACTTCAATTAGAAGCTGCAGTTGCAAGTTCGGAAGCGACTGCGCAGCGTTTGAAGACGCTAGGTATTGAAGTGGTAGATATGAACTCAGTGGGTGGTCTTGATGCATATGTAGATGGTGCAGATGAGATTGATCGTCATATGCACATGATCAAAGGTGGTGGTGCGGCATTGACACGTGAAAAAATCGTGGCATCGATTGCAAAAAAATTCGTCTGTATCGTAGATGATTCTAAATGGGTAGATCAGTTGGGGCGTGATTTTCCACTTCCTGTTGAAGTGATTCCAATGGCACGTTCTGCTGTTGCTCGTAAAATTGTCTCTTTAGGTGGCGACCCAGCGTACCGTGAAGGTGTAGTGACCGACAATGGTAACGTGATTTTAGACGTGCATAACTTAAATATCTTAAATGCACTTGAGCTTGAAAAAACATTGAATGATATCCCTGGTGTGGTATGCAACGGTATCTTTGCTTTGAATAAAGCAGACATTGCGATTGTTGCGACCAACAACGGTATTGAAGAGCGTACAGCGATTTAATTTTAACTCCTTGACGAGCTAGTCTCCCTAAACTCCCTCTTTTTAAATAGAGGGGCTTTTCTTCCCCCTTTCTTAAAGGGGGAGATGGGGATTTAATAATTAAAGAATAACAATGACTTTATCCGACCTTCCTGATATTGAAATCACCAAAAGTATTCGATCGAAAAGACTACGTCTACGTATAGATGGAACGTCAATTCGTGTGACTGCGCCATGGTTTTGTACCCATAAACAAATACAACAGTTTGTTCAAGATTCAGAAGCTTGGATCGTTCAAACTTGGCAGGCACAACAAAGTAAAATTCAACAGATTGATCGCGTTTTACCTTTATCTTTACAGTTATTTAATTTAGAAAATTCTATTAAAATTCAATATATTCAGCAGAAATTAAACTATAAGTTTGATTCAGTGATGAATGAGCTGAGTGTGAGTGATCGTCAGCCTCAACAATATTTAAAAGCCTTTGTTATTGATTATGCTAAACAGCATCTGCCTGTATATCTGGCTCAAGTATCTGATCAGTGTGGTTTAGCTTATCATGGCTGTAAGATTCGTCAGCCAAAAACGCGGTGGGGAAGTTGTACAGCACGTCATGACATTATGTTGAATAGTGCTTTGGTGCTTTTTCCTCTGGAAATAACACGCTATGTTTGTGTGCATGAATTAGCACATACAAAGCATTTTGATCATAGTGCTCAGTTTTGGGCGGAAGTGGCGAAGTATGATCCAGATTTTAAACTTAACCGAAAAAAATTAAAAATAACGCCGTTGCCATATTGGTGGATGCATAATTAATTATTATGCTGGGATTGCTTTGTCGATATTAAAGAATCAATTGTTTAGCGCTAGTCAATTAGTCTGATCTGGCGACTGGTATTCTAAATTTTGGCTATCATGATTGCTCTGTTTGGTTAGTTTGTCTCTAATAAGCTCATAAGACGAATTGGTGTGTGTTTTTTGATTCTAATTTTGTCTGTACCTGCTTTAATGCTTTATAGCATCCTCATGTATATTCTACTGAACCCCAGTAATCCTATTCACTATCATTGGATGAACTATTTATCGCTTTTTGGCGGGGCTATAGCGTGGTTGAAATTATTGATCATGGCAACTGTATGGATAAATCAAAAAAGGATTTCTAAATTGCTTTCCGTGAGTGGAGGGTTATGTTCGATATGGGGAGTAACTCCTTTTGTTGTGAAACAGGATCCGATCGTATTTCTTGCTCTCCCAGGGTTTATATTTGCACTATATTTATGCTATTTCAGTTGGCAAGAAAATCAATGAAGTCACATGATAGACTTTATTAGATGCTTAACAGAGCCATCTAAATTATTAAACTTACAAAATAACAGCATTCCCATATGAAAGGGTTCAGAAAGTCACAAGTTCCTGTCATACTACTGCCTGTAACGAATACAGTCATTTAGAGGTAGATATCGTGATTTCAGTTGGTATTGTTGGTGGTACAGGATATACAGGCGTTGAACTTTTGCGTCTTTTGCTGCGACACCCAAATGTTCAAGTGAAAGCACTGACTTCTCGTACTGAGGCTGGTCGTCGTGTCGATGATATGTTTCCAAGTTTACGTGGTCATACCGATCTAGAGTTTTCAGATTTAAGCTTAGATTTATTAAAGTCTTGCGATGTTGTGTTTTTTGCGACACCACATGGTGTGGCAATGAAACACGCTGAAGAATTAGTAGCAGCGAATACAAAAGTAATCGATTTAGCCGCTGACTTTCGTTTGCAGGATTTAGCGCAATTTGAAAAATGGTACGGTATGGAGCATGCTTGTCCAGATTTACTTAAAAATTCAGTGTATGGGCTTTCTGAGCTCAATCGTGAAAAAATTAAAAAAGCTCAAGTGATTGGTAATCCTGGTTGTTATCCAACGACAGTTCAAATTGGTTTGGCGCCTGTACTTAGATCTTCAGAAGTATTGGTAAAACCTGAAAGTATTATTATTGATGCAAAATCTGGTGTATCTGGAGCTGGACGCAAAGCAAGTTTAGGCATGATCTATACTGAAAATGCTGATAACTTCAAAGCCTACAGTGTAGCAGGGCATCGCCATCATCCTGAAATTGTTGAAGCGCTTGAAAATATATCAGGACAGAAAGGTATATTTGACAATATCCTTTTTGTTCCACATTTGGTGCCGATGATTCGTGGCATGTTATCTACAATATATATCGACTTAACAGAAGCAGGTCAGCAAGCCGATTTGCAAACAATTTACGAACAGTTCTACCAAAACGAGCAGTTTGTTGATGTTATGCCGGCAGGAAGTTCACCAGAAACTCGTTCTGTTCGTGGATCAAATGATTTACGTATTGCGTTGTATAAACCACAACCAACAAAGTTAGTCATTTTAGTTGCCCAAGATAACTTGGTGAAAGGTGCAGCAGGACAAGCTGTTCAAAACATGAATTTAATGTTTGGATTTGCGGAAAATGCAGGCCTTAACGTGATTGGTTTATTACCATAAAAAACCTTTTTTGACTTCACACACATTTAACTTTGCAGTTAAATGTGTGTTTTGATTTTATAAATTAGAGATGACGATGCAAAACTCAGAATCAAATAATACGTCACAGCATAAAGATGAAAAAAATATCGGTTTTTTTCAATCGAATAAACCCCTTATGGCGGGTGGGATCATCTTATGTGCAGGCAGTTTACTTCTGGGCTATACGGTTGGTCATCGTCAAGGTCTAACTGTAGTTGGTTATGATGCTGACGCGGAACAATTGGTTGAAGTTGTCGAAAAACAAAAAAAAGAATTATCTGAGCTGAATAAGAAATTAAATACCTCAGTTCAAGAACGTGATGTTGCTGTAACTAACTCAAACGATATGTATGCTGCATTAAATCAAGCCAACGCTGAAAAACTTCAAATTGAAGGTCAGAGTGCGATTTTCCGAGAAGTGCTGAGACAACGTGGTGGATTGAGTTTAACTGTGCAAAATTTAGCTGTTAAGTCGCTTCCAGAAAATGTATATGAATATCAGGTTGATTTAGTTCAAGTCAGTCCGAATAAACGTAAAGCATCTGGTGAAATTGAAATCAGATTAATTCAAGGTACGGAAGTCTTGGTTGTTCCAATTTCAGAAAAATCATTCAATTTCGACCATTATCAGCGATTAACTGGTCGTTGGACGATGCCAAAAGGCTTTACGCCCCAATTTATTGAAATCCGTGTAAAAGGCTCAAGTGCTCAAACCAAGCGCTTTAGTTGGCAACGTGGTGAAGCAATCGAATCAACTGCTGCATTTGCAGCTGAAGTACCGCAAGCTGCGGCAAATTCTCAATAATAGATTATAGAGTGCTATGCGAAGTAATAAACGTCACAAATGTCTCAATGACATTAAATTATCATTTCAACAATCTGGATTGGTGGATTGGCACTTCAATCCACGATTGAGTGATGCACAAAATGATGAAGCCGATGGCGATTTAGCTGTAGCAACAGCACCACCGCAATTTAAGCGACCTCCCTTATACAATGTGGTATTGTTGAATGATGATTACACGCCAATGGATTTTGTAATTGAAATTTTACAACAATACTTTGCATTGAATCTTGACCAAGCTACCGAAGTAATGCTAACAGTACATTATCAAGGGAAAGGTATCGCAGGTGTCTATCCTAGAGACATTGCTGAAACCAAGGCGAATCAAGTCAACAATTATGCGCGCTCTCAAAGTCATCCATTGCTTTGCCAGATCGAGCCACAAGAATAAGGGGATCACATGCTCAGTCGTCAATTAGAAGTATCACTGCGTTTGGCTGTTAGCATGGCTCGTCAAAAGAGACATGAGTTTCTTACAGTTGAACATTTGTTACTCGCACTTTTAGATAATGATTCTGCCGTGAATGCACTAAAAGCCTGCGGTGCAGAAATTGTCAGTTTGCGTAAAGAACTTGAAGAGTATGTAGAGCAACATACGCCTAAATTAGGCGATAATGCTGAGCAAGCGCCTCATCCTACAGAAAGCTTTGATCGTATATTGCAACGTGCAATTTTCCATGTTCAGTCTAGTGGTGGAGATCGGACGGTTGAAGGTGCAGATGTACTGGTGGCAATGTACTCAGAACGAGATTCATTTGCGGTTTATTTGCTAAAACGCCACCAAATCAATCGTCTTACTTTAACTCAATATCTTTCACACGGTGCGCGTAAGGAAGATGTTCCAGCTGAAGAAGAAACGGATGACTTAGATGGTGAAAACTCAGCCTCAGCAAATGCAGGTCCATTAGAACTTTATACCCTAAATCTCAATGCAGAAGCTTTAAAGGGTAAAACCGATCCTTTGATTGGTCGTGAAAAAGAAATTGAGCGTGCAGCTCAAATTCTATGTCGACGTCGTAAAAACAATCCGCTTTTGGTGGGTGATCCAGGTGTGGGTAAAACATCCATAGCAGAAGGTTTGGCTTGGCTGATTGTTAACAATAAAGCACCAAAGCCACTGCTGAATGCGGAAATCTATAGTTTAGATATCGGTGCACTTGTTGCAGGTACAAAATACCGTGGTGACTTTGAGAAACGATTAAAGCAATTGTTAAATGCCCTAAAGAAGAAGCCCGAAGCAATTTTGTTTATTGATGAAATTCATATGATCATTGGTGCAGGCTCAAGTATGGGTAGCACTATGGATGCATCGAATTTAATCAAACCTGCATTGGCAAATGGTACTTTACGTTGCATTGGCTCAACAACGTTTCAAGAATATCGTCAAGTTTTTGAAAAAGATCATGCATTATCACGCCGTTTCCAAAAAATTGATGTTAATGAGCCATCAATTAATGAAACAATTG
The DNA here is from genome assembly GCF_056779735.1 of Acinetobacter sp. 24-47-67. NCBI lineage: Bacteria > Pseudomonadati > Pseudomonadota > Gammaproteobacteria > Moraxellales > Moraxellaceae > Acinetobacter > Acinetobacter sp. 24-47-67. Next base: position 173,139 of record NZ_JBWYIK010000001.1, on the reverse strand, counting down.
ATATTCTTCGTGGACTCAAGTCTAAATTTGAAGAATTTCATAAAGTTCAATATGATGATGCAGCTCTTGTTTCTGCAGTTGAGTTATCGGCTAAATTTATCAATGATCGCTTCCTCCCAGATAAAGCGATTGACGTAATAGATGAAGCAGGGGCACAACGACGTTTGAGAGCTGATCAAGATAACACTTTGATTACAGTTGAAAATATTGAAGATATTGTTTCGAAAATTGCACGAATTCCACCTAAAACTGTGTCTAAAGATGATAAATCTGTACTTGAGCACTTAGAGCGTGATCTTAAACGAGTTGTATTTGGTCAAGATGAGGCGATTACCGCATTATCCTCTGCAATTAAATTGTCACGAGCTGGGCTTAAAGCACCAGATAAGCCAGTTGGTAGTTTTGTATTTGCAGGACCTACTGGTGTAGGTAAAACTGAGGTAACAAAACAACTTGCAAAACTACTCGGTGTTGAACTAGTCAGATTTGATATGTCTGAATATATGGAACGCCATGCGGTTTCACGTTTAATTGGTGCACCTCCAGGTTATGTTGGTTTTGATCAAGGTGGCTTACTGACTGACGCAATACATAAAAATCCACATTGTGTATTGTTATTGGATGAGATTGAAAAGGCACATCCTGATGTGTTTAATTTATTGCTGCAAGTCATGGATCATGGTTCATTAACTGATAATAATGGTCGTAAGTCAGACTTCAGAAATGTCATTATTGTGTTAACAACGAATATTGGCGCTGAAAGTATTTCCCGTACAAGTATTGGTTTTACAGAGCAAGATAATAGTCGTGATAATCAGGAAGCAATGAAGAAGGCATTTACACCAGAGTTTAGAAACCGCTTAGATGGGGTTATTCAATTCAAAGCTCTACCTACGACAGTAATCGATTCTGTGGTAGATAAATTCCTTACAGAACTTCAAGCTCAACTTGATGACAAAAAAGTTGTTTTAGAGGTGGATCAGTCTGCACGAGATTGGTTAAGTGAAAATGGTTATGATCGTCTGATGGGTGCTCGTCCAATGCAGCGTTTGATTCAAGAGCATTTGAAAAAGCCGCTTGCTGAAATGATTTTATTTGGTGAGCTGGCTGAAAACGGCGGTAATGTAGCAGTAACAGTTAAAAAAGAAGATGGCAAAGCTGTTGGATTAAAGTTGGAAGTATTTGAAGATTCTGCAGCTGAACCAGCATAGTGTGTTATTAATTGTATTAAAGCCCGTTTATTTAAACGGGCTTTAATTTTTGGGTGAAAGTATGGACATACAAGTTACAAAAGTAATATCTACGACAGCTTTATTTTTTCTGACTGCACTGATGGAAATATTAGGGTGTTACTTTCCATATTTGATCCTAAATCAAGGGCGTTCGCATTGGTTGTGGCTACCCACTTTTGTCGCACTCGCTGCTTTTGTGTGGTTATTGACTTTGCATCCAGCAGCATCAGGTCGAATATATGCTGCATATGGAGGTATTTATATTTGTTCGGCATTGTTGTGGTTAAAGTTTGTGGATCAAATGGATCTTACTAAATGGGATATCATTGGTGGCGGAGTGGTTATTTTCGGGGCGCTGATTATCATTTTACAGCCACAAGGCTTAATTCGGTGAGTTGTTATAGGAGAAAGTCTGTTTAATTAAATTAATAATAAATCGACTTTGAATATTTTTGAGAAAAATTTAGAAGCCTATTTAATAAAATTTACATAAAGGCTTTTTAAATTGGCATGAAATAGGCATATATTTTCCGCCTATAATTTTGAAATACTTCAGAGTTTCATCATTATTCGACAACAAACGATGTAATTAGAATAAGGATTTTTCATTTGTCTACAACATATTCCAAGCAAGAAAAAACCAGCCGTATCAAAGGAATTATTGGTGCAGCTTCAGGTAATTTAGTTGAATGGTTCGATTTTTATATTTATGCAGTATTCGCTGTATATTTTACCCAAGCTTTAACTGCGCCAGATATGGATAGTTCTACCCAAGCCATCTATGTGTGGGGTGTATTTGCAGCAAGCTTTTTTATGCGACCCATCGGTAGTTGGCTTTTTGGTCGAATTGCAGATAAACACGGTCGAAAAAAATCAATGGTCATCTCAATTATATTGATGGCTATAAGTTCTTTCATGTTTGCAGCGTTACCAACGTATGAGCAAGTGGGTATGGCTGCACCGTTTTTATTATTAATGGTTCGATTGCTTCAAGGCTTATCCGTTGGTGGTGAATATGGTGCTGTGGCGACTTATATGAGTGAATTGGGTTTAAAAGGGCAACGTGGCTTTTTTTCATCATTTCAATACGTAACGCTCACGGGTGGTCAACTCCTTGCAAGTTTATTGGGTGTAATATTCTTGGCATTTATGTCTGAACAGCAACTCTATGATGGTGGGTGGCGAATTCCATTTATTATTGGTGGTGTTGCAGCAATTTTATCTTTATTAGCGAGAAGTAGATTAGAAGAGACTTTATCCAGTGATGAAAGTGATAAAGAAGATTCTGGTACACTTCGTGAGCTTTTTAAAAATCACTGGAAAACTTTCCTTTTGGTAGTTGGTTATACTTCAGCAGGCTCTCTTAGTTTCTATGTGATTACAGTTTACTCAAAAACTTACCTTACCAATATTGGAATAGATCCTAAAACGGTAGGGTTGATGATGACAGCCTGCATTTTTGTACTCATGGTGGCGCAACCATTCTTTGGTGCATTGTCAGATCGTATTGGTCGCAGAAATTCTATGCTGTTATTTAGTGGTCTGATGGCTATATTTATCTATCCAGTCATGGCAATCGGGATGAGATATTTTAGCGAAACTCCATTCATTGTCGCGATGCTACTGATTTTCCTGATGCTATTGCTTAGTTTGTATACCTCTATTGGCGGTATTGTAAAAGCTGAAATGTTTCCTCCGCATGTACGTGCGTTGGGTGTAGGTTTCTCTTATGCGATAGGTAATGCCGTATTTGGTGGTTCTGCACCTTCTGTTGCCTTGCAGTTTAAGGCCGCAGGAATTGAAAATTCATTTTTTATTTACGTGATCATTATTTTAATCGTATGTTTCTTTTGTAGTTGGCAACTTCCCAAAGAACCTAAATATTTAAAAGATGATCATTAAGATTTAGAAAATAAAAAAGCACCCGAGGGTGCTTTTTTAGTGGATGAAATTAATCTTTTTTTAAGCTTTCATTGATGAGGAACTCAACAAGTGCTTTTTGAGCGTGAAGGCGGTTTTCAGCTTCATCCCATACCACAGCATTTTTGTGATCGAGCATATTTTCTGAAATTTCTTCACCGCGATGGGCAGGTAAACAGTGCATAAATAAACAGTCTGGATGAGCAAGATCCATTAGACGTTCATTGACTTGAAAATCAGCAAAAGCTTTTTCACGAATTTTTTGCTCTTCTTCTTGTCCCATGCTGGCCCAAACATCAGTAACGATAAGGTCGGCATTCACTGCAGCATCTTCAGCAGAGTCTACAACTTCGGCGCAGTGCGCGAATTCAGAGAGAAATTCAGGTTTTGGTTCATAACCTTTTGGTGATGCAATCTTAAGTTTAAAGCCCCACATATGTGCAGCTTCGATATATGAGTTACACATATTATTACCATCACCAATCCACGCAACGGTTTTGCCTTGGATAGCGCCACGGTGTTCTACGAATGTTTGAACATCAGCAAGCAATTGGCAAGGGTGGTGATCATCGGTCAGTGCATTAATAACTGGGACTTTAGAATATTCTGCAAAACGTGTGACAATATCGTGGCCAAAAGTACGAATCATCACAATATCAAGCATGCTTGAAATAACGCGAGCTGAATCTTCAATCGGTTCGCCGCGACCTAATTGCGTATCCCGGGACGAGAGGAAAATTGCGCTACCACCAAATTGGGTCATACCAGCTTCAAAAGAAACACGGGTACGTGTGCTCGATTTTTCAAAAATCATTCCCATTACTTTACCAACAAAGGGTTGGTAGACTTCATGATTATGCTGCATGCGTTTTAATTCTATAGCACGATCAATAATGCGATTTAATTCTGCAGTTGAAAGGTCACGTAAAGTAAGAAAATGTCGTAGAGCCATGGTTACTCCACAATCATTGTTTCGTCAAAATAGTGAATGAGACGACCAATAATTGTTGGTTGATGAAAAAAAACGAGAATCGACTAATATACTATATGTAAAGAGAATTGCAAAAAAACTAGACTTTTTGGTGCCCATCTAGGAAGCGATCGACAGAATAGCTGATGTATTCGATGGTTTCTTGATCGGTTTCAAGTACTGGTATCCCCATTAAAATTTTCCATTCTAAATTTCTTAAGATTCCAAAATATAATTGAGCAGAAAATAAAGGATTTTCACATTTTAACACACCAAGTTTATGCGCATTTTCTAATGCATTTGCGATCGCTAACTGGATATGTTTAGGGCCTTTTTCGTGCAAATAAAGAGCAAGTTCTGGATTTTTTTGGGATTGCTCAATCACGAGGCGCATAAAGGCAGTATGATCTTCTTTTTTAATGTGGCGATGAAAGTTAAGTAGTGTATGTATCAGATAAGATCTAAAATCGCCATGATCTGGATCATATGCAACACAGATATCTTTAAAAAAGAGTTCACGTCGATAATCACATATAGCAGTAAAAAGGCCTTCTTTGCCGCCAAAATATTTATAAATAGATGCTTTGGAGCCTCCAGCATGTTGAACAATATCATCCAAAGACACAGCATCGTAGCCACGTTCCAAGAATAGCGTATTGGCGCTTAGCAATAATGCTAAACGTCGTTCTTGACCACGGCGAGTATGGGGCATATCACAACCAGAAGTTTCAATATGCGGAAAGGGATGTTGCATGCAGTAACAATAGCGAAAAATGAAATTGAAGATGGAGTATAACAAATTAAAGCACTTAACGCCTGACACTCAAAATAATAACAAAATCAAAAAATGAATGATAATTCATTTTTATATGACTAAAGTTTTAGAGCAAAAATACTAAACGGTCATATATCAAACTAAATTTATAGATATACTAAAAACTCGATAATTATAGTAAACACTGTGGAAAGGAATATGACAGAACAATCGTCTGCAGGCTTAAGATTTAGACAAGCATTAGAAGTGGAAAAGCCATTACAAATCATCGGAACTGTAAATGCATATGCAGCAATGATGGCAAAACAAGTTGGCTATAAAGCAATTTATCTATCAGGCGCAGGTGTTGCAAACTATTCCTATGGTCTTCCTGATTTGGGAATGACGAGTTTAGATAATGTGCTTGAAGATGTTCGTCGTATCACTGAACGTGTAGATACGCCTTTGCTTGTGGATATTGATACAGGTTGGGGCGGTGCATTTAATATCGCACGAAGTATCAAGCAAATGATCGCTGCTGGAGCTGCTGCTGTTCATATTGAAGATCAAGTTGCGCAAAAACGCTGCGGACATCGTCCGAATAAAGAAATTGTGTCACAACAAGAAATGGTAGACCGTATTAAGGCTGCTGTTGATGCAAAAACTGATTCTAATTTCGTGGTCATGGCACGTACGGATGCGCTGCAAAAAGAAGGGCTTCAAGCCGTCATTGATCGTGCATGTGCATGTGTTGAAGCTGGAGCTGATGCTATTTTTGCGGAAGCGATGACTGATATAACGATGTATAAAACAGTCTGTGATGCTGTAGGTGTGCCTGTGCTAGCGAATATCACTGAATTTGGTGATACCCCTTATTATACAACCGAAGAGCTAGCAGAACAGGGGATTTCAATGGTGTTATACCCATTGTCTGCGACACGTGCGATGCAGAAAGCAGCATTAGAAGTGATGCATTCAATTCGTAAAGACGGCACGCAAGTGAATGTTATTGATAAAATGCAACAACGAAAAGAATTATACGAGTTCCTTGATTATCATACTTTCGAAAACACACTAGATAAGCTATTCACTCAGGAGAAATAAAAAAATGGCTGAAGGAAAAGTATTGACTGGCGCAGGATTGCGTGGACAAGTCGCAGGTAAAACAGCACTTTCAACCGTTGGGAAAAGTGGTGCAGGCTTAACATATCGTGGTTATGATGTTCAGGATTTGGCGGAAAATTGCCAATTTGAAGAAGTTGCATATTTAATTTTCTTTGGTGAACTACCTACGGCGCAACAACTTGCGGACTATAAAGCAAAACTAAAATCACTGAGAGCATTACCACAAGCACTAAAAGAAGTGCTTGAGCGTATTCCAGCAGATTCACATCCTATGGATGTTATGCGTACAGGTGTTTCTATGTTGGGTAACTTAGAAACAGAACAGTCCTTTGGTGAACAGCAAGATATAGCTGATCGTATTTTGGCAACATTGCCAGCCATTATTTGTTATTGGTATCGATATAGCCATGATGGTGTTCGTATCGAAGAAAATACTGATGACGACTCAATTGGTGCTCAATTCTTGCATTTATTGCGTGGCGAAAAACCTAATGAATTGCATGAACAAGTCATGAATGTTTCTTTAATTCTCTATGCAGAACATGAATTTAACGCTTCAACATTTACGGCACGTGTGTGTGCTTCGACGTTATCAGATTTACATTCGTGTATTACAGGTGCGATTGGTTCTTTGCGTGGTCCACTGCATGGCGGTGCAAATGAAGCGGCAATGGATATGATTGAGCAATGGAAATCTCCTGAAGAAGCTGAGCGCGAAATGCTGGGTATGCTCGAACGCAAAGAAAAAATCATGGGCTTTGGTCATGCAATTTACAAAGACAATGATCCACGTAATGGGATTATTAAGGTATGGTCTGAGCGCTTGGCTAAGGACGTAGGAGATACTGTTTTATATCCAGTATCAGTACGTTGTGAAGAAGTCATGTGGCGAGAGAAAAAATTATTCTGTAATGCTGATTTCTTCCATGCTTCTGCTTATCACTTTATGGGTATACCAACGAAGCTATTCACGCCAATTTTTGTGATGTCTCGTGTAACAGGATGGGCGGCACATGTGATGGAGCAGCGTGCGGACAACCGTATTATTCGACCAAGTGCAGATTACACAGGACCTGAATTACGCAAAGTTGTACCAATTGAACAGCGTGCTTGAAAAGCATAATAAAAAGCTCCTTCGGGAGCTTTTTATTTTGTTGAGCAGAGTAAAATGGCATCTTGTTTTTCGTAGCCTGTTTCAGTAGGAATACCCATATAACTAATAACTGCAACGCGATAATTGGGGAAAGTGTGAGGAAATGCGTAAAGTTTTTTGATCTGAGGTAAATTACGATGATATCGAATATTCTCGAATTGTTGGCTTTTATACATTGAAGGTTTAGAACTTTGGCTGAGTTGTACCTGAGATTGGAATTTACTTACTTTAATTTCAGGCACGTTTAACCAAAAATTTCCAGTCTGTTCTCTTTGTTTATTTAATTTTAGGTTAGCAGTCTTAGGGCTTAATGGCGCTGGTTTGACAAGGCGAGCTTGAATACTTTGAATTTTGCGAAGCGTATGCTGAGTTTCAGTAATGTGATTTCGGCTATTTAATGGGGTATAAATGGATTGAACCTCAATCGCTTTATGTGGGTTTCTGCTGTTGAGCAAATAATAATAAAGTGTTGGTAGTCGACCAGATTCATCATGGTAATGGCGTAAATAATATATTTTCTGATCTTTAATATCTGAACCTAGTACTTCTATTGTCTCCGGACCGCCGACTGTGGCAAAGGAGGGTGAAGAAATAAGGCAGAAGATGATACCTAGATAAGTTTTATGCTTTAAGTGATTATTGTTCATTTGGACTCATCTTTTTGTATTTTATATTGAGCATGATTTAAAATTTTAGAATTATGATGAAGAATAGGTTAATCAAATGTGTTGATTAACCTAAATCTAGAAGTTTACTCGGCAGTAGTGCTTACAACTTCATCTTCATCATCTTCAGCAGTATCCATTCCTAATTCTTTTAGCTTACGAGTCAAGGTATTGCGACCCCAACCTAAAAGCTCAGCAGCATGGCGTTTTCTTCCTCGAGTTTGTTGTAGTGCAGCATTAATTAAGGTGCGTTCAAACATAGGCGTGGCGATATCCAATAATTTCATTTCGCCATTTTTGAGTTTTTGTACAGCCCACTGACTAAGCAACTCATCCCAATGCTGAATAGCGATACGATCTGCTTGATTGTGTGGATGATTTGGATCATCAGATTTTTGGATTGGTAGTTGTTTTAACTCAGAAGGAAGATCTTCTGGGTAAACCTCTCTTCCAGTAATCATCACTGTCAGCCAGCGACATGTGTTTTCAAGTTGACGTACATTACCTTGCCAAGGCAACTGTTTCATGTATTCAATAGTTTCTGTACGTAAAATCTTTGGACTTACACCAAGTTCTTTACCTGCTCGTGCGAGAAAGTGTTGTGCGAGCATCGGAATGTCTTCCGAGCGGTGAGCAAGTTTAGGAATATGAATACGAATTACATTCAGACGATGATAAAGATCCTCACGGAAGCGTCCATCATGTACTAATTTTTCTAGATCTTGGTGAGTCGCAGCGACAATGCGGACATCAACACGCACTGGAATGTGTCCACCGACGCGATAAAACTCGCCATCAGCTAAAACACGCAATAAACGCGTTTGGGTTTCGAATGGCATGTCCCCAATTTCATCAAGGAATAATGTACCGCCATTGGCTTGCTCAAAACGACCTTGTCGCTGAGTATTAGCGCCAGTGAATGCACCTTTTTCATGACCAAATAATTCAGTTTCAATCAAATCTTTCGGAATGGCAGCCATATTAAGCGCAATAAATGGCTTGCTGCTACGTGGTGAATGACGATGCAATGCATGAGCGACTAACTCTTTACCTGTACCTGACTCACCATTAATTAATACCGTAATGTGTGATTGCGACAAACGTCCAATTGCTCGGAAGACTTCCTGCATTGCAGGAGATTCTCCAATGATCTCAGTTGATTGAATTGGCTGTACGATTGATTTCGCAGATTCTTGTTGTTGAAGCTTATTAATGTGCATGATGGCACGATTGACAAGTGCTAGAGCCTCATCAATATCAAATGGTTTTGGTAAATATTCAAAAGCACCTGTTTGATAGCTTGATACTGCTGACTCTAGATCCGAATGTGCCGTCATGATGATCACAGGTAGATCAGGATAATGACCTTTGACTTTAGCGAGAAAGGTAAGACCATCAATTCCTGGCATACGTATATCAGTCAAAATTACATCAGGTGTATCATCAAGTAACTGATCCAGTGCAGATTGAGCTTCTTCGAAACTGGTAACATCTAAACCTTCTTCTTTAAATGTTTTTTCTAGAACCCAACGCATGGCGCGATCGTCATCTATTACCCAAATTTTATTTCGCGACATGGTTTAACTCCCAAGGTATATAAAGACTAAATACGGTTTTGCCCGGAACGGATTGGCATTCAATCATTCCATTGTGTTGATGCATAATATTTTGCGCGATGCTCAGACCTAAGCCTGTTCCTTTAGCGCGTCCTGTGACTAATGGATAAAATACGGACTCCAAAATTTCTTCTGGAACACCAGGGCCGTTATCTTCAATGTCAATTCGAACAGTTGAGCGGTGTAAAGTTCCGTTAATCGTGACAAGGCGATGAATACGTGTACGCAGGGTTAATTCAGGTTGAGTGTCTTGAAAAAACTCATTGTTTTCAGTCATGGCTTGAACAGCATTTACACTGATATTCAACATCACTTGAATAAGTTGATCCCGATCTGCTTCAACATCAGGTAAGGAAAGATCATAATCACGAGTAATTTTAATTTTCTTTTTTGTTTGATTCACAATTAACGAACGAACACGCTCCAAAGGCTCGTGAACATTTACAGGTTCATAGCTTGGTAACTGCCGAGAGCCGAGCATTGTGTCAGCAAGATTTCTCAGGCGATCTACTTCACTAATAATAATGTCCGTAAATTCTTTATATTCAGGGTCATTTAAACTACGTGCCAATAATTGAGTTGCGCCACGTATGCCCCCTAATGGATTCTTAATCTCATGCGCGACACCTCTGATTAATTGGCGTGCGACCTGATGTTGTTGAATAAAATTTTCTTCTTTAGAAATTTTCAACATTCGATCAATTGGATTGAGTTCAATCAGAAGGAGGGGGTGATAACTTTTGCCAGTGTTAAGTTGGGCAACAGAATAGTCAACATGTACATCTTTAAAGTTCACAATAATAGTCGCTTCACGGCGGGTATAAGCTTGCCCCGTGAGTAATGTATTTGTGAGTGCTTCTTCAGTGTTAAATGAATCACCTGGAGATTGTAAAATACTGAGCACAGATTGACCTGATGCTCTTAATAAACTGATATCAAAGAGTGCTTCACATGAGGAATTTAAATAAAAAATATTTAATTCACTATCGATTAAAAGTATCGCAGTGCTCAAGTTGTCTACGAGTAAACGGTAATCAATCGTTGGTTGTTGATTCATTAACCTTAAAATCCTGTCTTAAAATAGAGCAATAGCATCTATGTATTTTTCCATCACTGCTCACAAAGAGGGAGTTATTTAATTTTAACGTCCTCAAATAAAGCAAAATATGAGCCAACTTTGTTTGAAATCGTTAAAAACAACTAAAATGAACTCATTTATTAAGAAAAAAAGCGCGAAGCGATTGCAAAATATTCATGCAAAGTTGGGTTTATTTAATAATGCATCATATTGGTGCGATTGCAATATTTTTTAAAATTTATGGGAATATTTTGGTGCGTTATGCAAAGAGTGGGGTTTTCAACTGTTTTTATGAATTGAAAAGACATACAATACGCGGATTCTAGTGGAGCGCAGATTCATGAAATCCCCCAAAGTCGGTTTTGTTTCTTTAGGTTGTCCTAAGGCATTGGTAGATTCCGAGCGAATTCTTACTCAGTTAAAAACTGAAGGTTATGATGTAGCGTCGGATTATGACGGTGCTGATTTAGTTGTTGTTAATACCTGTGGTTTTATTGAATCTGCAGTACAAGAGTCATTAGACGCGATTGGTGAGGCGATGAGTGCGAACGGTCGCGTCATCGTGACAGGTTGTTTGGGTAAAGATGAAGAAAAAATTCGTCAAATGCATCCAAACGTACTTAAAGTTACTGGTGCAGCAGCTTATCAAGAAGTAATGGAAGCTGTGCATCAATATGTTCCTGAACCTCCTAAACATAATCCGTTTATTGATCTTGTGCCAGAACAAGGTATTCGATTAACACCAAAACATTATGCATATTTGAAAATATCTGAAGGCTGTAACCACCGTTGTACCTTCTGTATTATTCCAAGTATGCGTGGCGATCTGGTATCTCGCCCAGTTGGTTCTGTATTAGAAGAAGCGGCGGCTTTAAAACGATCTGGTGTAAAGGAAGTCTTGGTTATTTCTCAAGATACTTCGGCATATGGTGTAGATACAAAATACAAGCTTGATTTTTGGAATGGTCAGCCTGTAAAAACTAAGTTCTATGATATGTGTGAAGCATTAGGTCAATTGGGTATTTGGGTGCGTCTGCATTATGTCTACCCATATCCACATGTTGATGCGGTTATCGATTTGATGGCACAGGGTAAGATCTTGCCTTATTTAGATATTCCATTCCAACATGCAAGCCCTAAAATTCTAAAACTAATGAAGCGTCCAGCGCATAGTGAAAACACACTAGAGCGTTTAAAAGTTTGGCGTGAAAAGTGTCCTGATTTAGTCATTCGTTCAACATTTGTTGTGGGCTTCCCAGGTGAAACTGAAGAAGATTTTGTGCAACTTCTTGATTGGTTGAAAGAAGCTCAGCTCGATCGCGTTGGTTGTTTCACTTACTCTCCAGTTGAGGGCGCAACTGCAAATGATCTGCCAGATCATGTGCCTGAAGAAATTAAACAGGAACGCTATGAACGCTTTATGCAGGTTCAGCAAGAAATTTCTGCTGCAAAGCTACAAAAGCGTATAGGTCAAACCATGACCGTGCTGGTTGATGATCTTGAAGAAGAGTTTCCAGTTGCAGTGGCCCGTTCTTATGCAGATGCCCCAGAAATTGATGGGAATGTCTTTGTGGAAGATATTGATAAAAGCAAGATTAAAGCAGGTGATTTACTGGTTGTTAAAATCACTGATGCGGATGAATACGACCTTTATGCAGAATTGATTGAAATTAAAACCGCATAATTGTTTGAAGTATTACATATAAATGAATTCGGATATTGGAGTTTGTGATGTTAGATTCTAAAAAACCACGCTTTGGTCGTATTCTGCTAAAACTTTCGGGCGAAGCGCTAGCAGGCAATAAAGATATGGGTATCGACGCGCAGGTGCTTGATCAAATGTCTTTATCTATTGCTCACTTGGTTGGTCTAGGTGTGCAAGTTGGTATCGTTGTGGGTGGTGGTAACCTTTATCGTGGTAGCCAATTACAGCAAGATGGGTTGGTTGGTCGCGTAACAGGTGATCAAATGGGTATGCTAGCAACTGTGATGAATGGTTTGGCGCTAAGAGATGCATTGGTACGTCGTAATATCAAAACCCGTTTAATGTCAGCTTTACCAATCGGTACGGTTGTAGAATCATATTCTAGCCGTGATGCGATTCGTCATTTAAATAATGGTGAAGTTTGTGTGTTTGTTGCGGGTACTGGTAATCCATTCTTTACGACAGATACGGCTGCATGCTTACGTGGTATTGAGATTGAGGCTAACTTAATTCTTAAAGCGACGAAGGTAGATGGTGTCTACAATAAAGATCCAAGCAAATATGAAGATGCTGTTAAATATGATGCATTAACATTCGACCAAGTCTTAGATGAGAAACTTGGTGTAATGGATTTAACTGCGATTTGCTTATGTCGTGACCACAATGTTCCACTTCAAGTATTCGATATGAATAAATCAGGTGCGTTATTGTCAGTGGTTATGGGTGAAAAAGAAGGTACTCACGTTACTAATTGATGTACGTGGCTTTCAAAGCTATTTATACTAAACACTATTTTGATTTAAATTTTGAGAATTAGGTAAGGAAGATCACATGATTAACGATCTTAAAAAAGATGCTGAAGAGCGCATGAATAAATCATTGGACTCATTAGAGCATGGTTTTGCTAAAGTTCGTACAGGTCGTGCACATCCATCAATTCTTAATGGCGTAATGGTTCCTTACTATGGCTCTGATGTGCCATTAAACCAAGTTGCTAACATTGGTGTTGAAGATTCGCGTACATTGCTTGTTCAACCTTTCGAGCGCAATATGGTTGCTGCAATTGATAAAGCAATTCGTGAGTCAGATTTAGGTTTGAACCCAATTACTGCTGATTCAATTCGTGTACCAATGGCGGCATTAACTGAAGAAACACGCCGTGATATGCAAAAAGTGGCACGTAACGAGGCTGAAAATGCAAAAGTTGCGATTCGTAATATTCGCCGTGATGTATTAGGTGATATTAAAGCGTTGTTGAAAGAAAAAGAAATTTCTGAAGACGATGAGCGTCGTGCTGGCGATGAAATCCAAAAAATAACAGATAAATTTGTTGCTGAAGTTGAAAAGCGTTTAGCAGCAAAAGAAGCAGAGTTGATGAAGGTCTAAGCTATATAATGACCATCTCAGCAGAGCTTCTGCCACAACATGTTGCCATCATTATGGATGGCAACAATCGTTTTGCAAAAAAGAAACATCTAGAAAAGGGTGATGGACATCGTGAAGGAAAAAATGTCCTTGATCCGATTGTAGAGCATTGTCGTAAAGTGGGTGTGAAAGCACTTACTGTCTATGCCTTCTCAAGTGAAAACTGGAATCGACCTCAATACGAAGTTGATTTGCTCATGAAACTGTTGGAAGAGACGATTAATGAACAAATTCCTCGAATGATAAAGTTTCAGATTGGGCTCAGATTCATCGGGGATCGCTCTCGTTTATCGCCAGAATTGCAACAATTAATGTTGCAAGCAGAACAAAGGACTGCTACTTTCACAGAAATGACGCTCACAATTGCTGTGAGCTATGGTGGAATGTGGGATATCGCACAAACTGCTAAAACAATCGCACAACTCGTCAAAGAACAAAAAATTGATGTTGATCAAGTTGATGTTGATTTGTTTGCTCAGCATGTCAGTTTAGGTGACTTACCTCCAGTCGACTTATTGATTCGTACAGGTGGTGATTATCGATTGTCTAATTTTTTATTATGGCAATCTGCATATGCTGAGTTGTATTTTACTGAGACGTTGTGGCCAGAATTCACAACAGAAGAATTGGATCATGCCTTTGGTGTGTTTTTAGGGCGTGAAAGGCGCTTTGGAAAAACCTCTGAGCAGGTCCAACAAGAGAAAATAGAGAACTAATAATGTTAGAGCGGATAATTACCGCATTGATTTTAGTGGCTGTAGTCTTGAGCTGTATGTTTGCAACTACATCCATTTATCCAATGTTAGCGTTAATGATTATCGCTGCCGGGGGGGCTGGCTATGAGTGGTTTAAACTCATGCCTCGTCAAACTGATCAAGTGAATAAATTTAAAGCAGGATGCTTTGGTGTAATCACTGCGGTATTTTCTGCAATTGCGCTTTATTTTGATGATCTAGTACTGCTGTTGTGGAGTGCTTCGATTATTACTTGGGTTATTACCATTTATTGGGTTAAGCAATATCCTCTTTATGATGCGTGGTATAACACTTCACTGAATTGGATTGGTGTAGTGATTATTAGCGCTGCAGTATCGGCAATATACGAAGTCTGGATAAGTTCACCTTGGTGGCTCATGTATCTATTCCTCTTAGTGTGGGGTGCTGATAGTGGGGCGTATTTTGTAGGTAGGAAGCTTGGTAAGCGTAAGCTTGCACCTGAGGTGAGCCCGAATAAATCTATTGAAGGGTTAATCGGTGGTGTAATTACAGTCATCATTGTTATCTTATTTGTACAATTTAACTATTTAGATTTAACCGCAGTAGAGCATATTCTATTTTTACTCCTATCTGTGCTGACAGTATTTAGCTCAGTTCAAGGTGATTTATTTGAATCAATGATTAAGCGTCGTGCAGGTATTAAGGATTCAGGTCGTATTTTGCCTGGTCATGGTGGTGTATTAGATCGCATTGACTCATTGCTTGCTGCCGCACCTATTTTTGCTGCGGGAATATTTGTTTTAAAACTTGTTGGTGTAGATTTATAGATGTCTCAATCAGTATGTATATTAGGTGTAACGGGTTCAATTGGACAAAGTACCTTAAAAGTCATTGATCGACATCCAGAGAAGTACAATGTTTTTGCGGTATCTGCATTTAGTCGTGTAGAGCAGTTAAGCGAAATATGTCAACAATATCATCCACATTATGCTGTTGTACCTTCAGGCAAGGTGGATGAACTACATCAATTTTTCAAATTAAAAAATATCACTTCAACCGAAATTCTCTCTGATGAGTCGGGTTTAATCGCTGTTGCTGAGCATCCTCAGGTTGATATCGTGATGGCGGCGATAGTGGGTGCGGCAGGATTATTGCCAACACTCGCTGCTGTTCAAGCTGGTAAGCGTGTTCTTCTAGCAAATAAAGAATCGTTGGTGATGTCTGGTGACATCATGATGAAGGCCGCTAAAGAGAATAAAGCCTTATTATTACCTGTAGATTCTGAACATAACGCAATATTTCAGTGCCTGCCTCAAAATTATTTACAATTAGATACAGGTGGTAAACCCCAGTTAGGTGTTTCACAAATTTTGTTGACTGCTTCTGGCGGTCCATTTTTGCATCATACGCTAGATGAGCTCAGTAATGTGACACCTGCACAGGCTTGTAAGCACCCTAATTGGTCAATGGGCCAGAAGATATCAGTTGATTCGGCAACGCTAATGAACAAAGGTCTCGAGTTGATCGAGGCCTGTCATTTATTTTCAATTCAAGAACATTTTGTTACAGTGGTTGTGCACCCACAAAGTATTATTCACTCAATGGTTCAGTATGTTGATGGTAGTACTTTGGCTCAAATGGGTAATCCTGATATGTGTACGCCGATTGCACATGCATTTGCATGGCCAGATCGGATTGAAACACATGTTCCTCCGCTAGATTTATTTCTAAACGATACGCTTAATTTTATGCAGCCTGATACTGTACGCTTTCCAGCGTTGCAATTGGCTCGTGAAGCAATGAAGTCTGGAGGATTGGCGCCTGCGATCTTAAATGCTGCAAATGAAATCGCGGTTGAAGCATTTTTAAAAGATAAAATCAAATTTTTAGATATTCCTAAAGTTGTTGAATCCACTTTGAATCATGTTCAAAATTCAAATGCTGATTCTTTAGAGCTAATCTTAGAGACTGATGCGCTTGCACGTCGCTATGCTATTCAACTCACGAATTCACTGAGTACCTAAGATGAATATACTTTTCATTATCGTCGCGGCTATTTTGCTTCTAGGTCCATTGATTGCAATTCATGAATTTGGACATTACTGGGTAGCACGAAAACTTGGCGTTAAGGTTCTTGTTTATTCAATTGGATTTGGTCCAACAGTTCTAAAGTGGACCTCTAAAAAGTCAGGCATTCAATATCAGCTCTCTGCATTGCCTTTAGGTGGTTATGTAAAAATGCTAGATGAGCGTGAAGGTAATGTAAGTGCAGAAGATTTACCTTATGCGTTTAATCGGCAATCCCCTTTAAAACGAATTGCAATCGTTGCTGCGGGACCACTTGTTAATTTAATTTTTGCTGTTTTACTTTTTTGGATTCTGTTCTTACCAGCTCAGGAACAATTAAACACTCGAGTTGGTAAAGTGATTGAAAATACGCCAGCCGCACAAGTAGAGATGCGTTCTGGTGATAAAATCATAGCAGTGGATGGAACTGCGACACCAACTTGGGAAAAATTGAATTATGCGCTGATTGATCGCGTAGGTGAAACTGGTACGATTCAAATTCAAGCTGATCGTGATGGTCAGGTACAAACTTTTAATTTACCGATTCAGCAATTTTTAAAAGATCAGTCTCAATCACCATTGGATGTCTTGGGGTTTTTACCATATCGACCTCATATTCAACCAGTTGTACATAAATTATCTGAAGATGGTGCTGCTATACGCCAAGGGATGAAAGAAGGTGATGTAATTGTCGCGATTGATAATAAAAAAATTAACGATTGGTTAGAAGTTGTTGATATAGTACAAAAATCACCAGAAAAACTATTGAATATCGAAGTGATGCGTCAAGGCGAGATTGTTCAATTAAAGGTCATGCCGCAAGGAAAGCGTGACAATATGGGCAATACGACAGGAATGTTGGGAGTGCAAGCTCAATCTGGTCAGATCAATATTCCTGCTGAATATAAGCATACAATTCAATATGATCCAGCGGAAGCTTTTGTGGTTGCGGTTGAAAAAACGGGTCAATTATCTTCTATGATCCTTGGTTCAATTGTCAAAATGATTCGAGGATTGATTGGGTTGGATAATCTCTCGGGTCCAATTACGATTGCTAAAGTTGCAGGTCAAAGTGCTGAAATGGGGTGGCAAACTTTCATTTCATTTATGGCATTAATGAGTGTAAGTTTGGGGATATTAAATTTGCTTCCGATTCCGATGTTGGATGGTGGGCATTTAGTTTATTACATAATTGAATTAATTCGTGGTAAACCTGTTTCTGAACAAATACAATTGGTTGGATTAAAAATTGGTATGGTGTTGCTGGGAAGTATGATGTTTCTCGCAATATTTAATGATTTTATGCGTTTATAAGCGTTATAGATGGATAATTAACTTACTGGAAAACAATAGGCATGCAGCACAAACATTTATTTATGCCATTGGCACTCGTTAGCGCAATGGCAGCAGTACAACAAGTATATGCAGCAGACGAGTTTATCGCGCGGGATGTGCGTGTTGATGGATTAGTTCGACTAACGCAAGCTAATGTACTCGCAATGTTACCGGTGAATGCTGGGGATCGCATTAATGATCCAGTGATTGCGAATGCGATTCGTGCGTTGTATGCCTCTAATTCGTTTGATGATATTCAAGCTTTCAAAGAAAACGATGTTTTGGTTTTCAAAGTCGTTGAACGTCCTATTATTTCTAAAATCAATTTCAAGGGTAATAAGCTCATTCCAAAAGAAGCCTTGGAAGAGGGCTTGAAGAAAATGGGTCTAGCTGAAGGTGAGGTGCTCACTAAATCTGCACTTCAGACGCTAGAAACTGAGCTTGAACAGCAGTATTCACAACAAGGTCGCTATAATGCGGATATTCAGGTCGAAACTGTTGCAAAAGCCAATAACCGTGTTGATGTCAATATTAATTTCATTGAAGGTAAACCAGCTAAAGTTTTTGAAATTAATTTAATTGGTAATACTGTATTTAAAGACGATGAAATTAAGCAAGTCTTTGCTGTCAAGGAAAGCGGATGGTTATCTGTCATTTCCAGAAATGATCGCTACGCGCGTGAAAAAATGGCAGCAAGCCTTGAAGCATTAAGAGCTTTATACCTTAATAAAGGTTATATCAATTTTGAAATTACCAACTCTAATTTGAATATCAGTGAAGATAAAAAAAATATTTTCATTGAAGTTTCAATGAATGAGGGTGAGCAATTTAAATTTGGTGAAACCAAATTTTTAGGTGATGCTTTATATAAAGACGAAGATCTTCGTGCACTAAAGATTTATAAAGATGATGCAACTTACTCACAAGAGTTGGTGAATGCAGTAAAACAGTTGTTACAGCGTAAGTATGGTAATGCTGGTTATTACTATGCTGAAATTAATGTTGTGCCTCAAATTGACAATGAAACAAAAAAAGTTAATTTGAATTATTACATCAATCCGGGTCAGCAAGTTACGGTTAGACGTATTAATTTTACAGGTAATACCAAGACTGCTGATGAAGTTTTACGTCGTGAAATGCGCCAGATGGAAGGTGCATTAGCGAGTAACGAAAAAATTGATCTTTCAAAAGTCCGTTTAATGCGTACTGGATTTTTCAGTAAAGTAGATGTTAAGCCAGTACGTGTTCCGGGGGCGCCTGATCAGATTGATTTGAATATCGCTGTTGAAGAACAACACTCAGGATCAAGTACTTTAGCTGTGGGTTATTCGCAAAATGGCGGTATCACGTTCCAAGCAGGTTTAAGTCAAACTAACTTCTTAGGTACAGGTAACCGTGTAGCGATTGATCTTTCTCGTTCTGAGACACAAGATTATTATAACCTAAGTGTTACTGATCCATACTTTACAATTGATGGTGTCAGCCGTGGTTACAATCTCTATTATCGTAAGACGAAATTAGACGAAGACTATAACGTTAACAATTATGTTACAGATAGCTTCGGTGGTGGTCTGAGCTTTGGTTACCCAATTGATGAGAATCAGAGCTTAAGTGCTGGTATTAATATTGATCAAACTGAAGTAACGACTGGTCCATTTGTTTCTACTTATGTACGTGATTATTTACTTGCCAATGGGGGTAGGGAAACAAGTACTGGTAAGTATTGTCCAGTCGACTTAGAGCCAATTAAAGATGATAACGGTAATGTAATTGGTTATGAACCTTGCTCTGAACCTGAAGTTGAGTACGGTAATGAGTTTAAAGGTGATTTCTTTACTTATAGTTTAAATTTAGGTTGGTCTTATAACACATTAAATAATCCACGCTTCCCAACGTCTGGTATGTCTCATCGTGTTAATGCAGAGATTGCATTGCCGGGCAGTGATGTTGAATATCAGAAGGTAACATACGATACTCAAGCCTTTATTCCTTTAGGAAAGGATTTTGTATGGCGTGGTTATGGTAAGGTAGGTTTCGGTAATGATTTACCATTCTATAAAAACTATTACGCTGGTGGTTATGGGTCTGTTCGTGGTTATGATAATAGTACATTAGGTCCAAAATATCCGAGTATTACAGATGCTGCTCTAACTCGAGAAGATAGAAACCCTGAAGAGGTGGGGGGTAATGCATTAGTTCAATTTGGCACTGAATTAATCTTACCAGTTCCTTTTAAAGGCGACTGGGCGCGACAGGTCCGTCCTGTTATTTTTGCTGAAGGTGCTCAAGTGTTCGACACTCAATGTGACGTACCTACTGGAAATATTTATTTTGGCGCAACCAACCCGACGGCATTCGATGCTAGACAGTACTGTAAAGATAACTTTGGCTTCGATGCCGGAAATATGCGTTATAGTGTTGGTGTAGGCTTCACATGGATTACGATGATTGGTCCACTATCATTAAGCTATGCGTACCCACTGAATGATAAGCCTGGTGATGAAACTAAGTCTGTTCAATTTGAAATTGGTCGTACTTTCTAGTACGGCCTTTTGCCTTAAAAGGAATAATAATGAATATATTTAAAACAATGATATCAACGGCTTTACTCACATCTGTAGTTGGCTTTGCACATGCAGCAGGATATGGGGTAATCGATTTAGAAAAAGTGGTAGAAAATAGCACGTATTTAAAGCAGCAGAATGCTCAGCTTGAGCAGACAATTAAACCGCAAACGGTAAAGTTGGAACAGTTAGGTAAAGAAATTGAAGCTTTGGCAAAATCAGCTCAAGCCAATCAATCGAATGCCCAGCAACTATCCTCTCAATATCAAACGAAGATGAACGAATTTCAATCTTTGCAACAGACTGTTCAATCACGTGTTCAAAGCACCATTCAAAATACAAACAAAGTTTTTGACTCAAGAATTAAACAAGTTGCTGAACAATTGCGCAAAGAAAATAATCTTGATTTAGTTTTAAATAAAAATGCTGCCTTGGCATATGACCCAAAATACGATTTAACTGCTAAAATGATTCAAAAGGTTAATGCAATCAAATAGTCAATGAAATCAAATCAATTTCGTCTCGATCACTTGGCCAAACTTGTACAAGGCCAAGTTATTGGTGATGCAGATCTGTTGCTAGAGGGTCTTGCAAGTTTAACTCAAGCGAACTCAAACCAAATTTCTTTTGTAAATTCTGATAAGTATTTAGACGAAGCGATTTCATCTCAAGCAGGTGCCTTAATTGTCACTTCTGAGATGCAGGCTCAGCTTAATCAGCATAATAATTTTATTGTCGTACAAAATCCGTATCTTGCTTTCGCGATTTTAACTCATGTGTTCGAATCTAAAACTGTGCAACGTGGTATCGAGGCCACCGCAGTAATCGATCCGAGTGCTATGATAGGGGATAATGTATATATTGGACATTATGTGGTGGTTGGCCCGCATGCCGTGATTGGTTCAAATACAGTCATTCATTCGCAAACTAAAATTGATGAGTATGTTGAAATCGGTGAGGATTGTTTCATTGATTCGCATGTCACGATTACGGGTCGATCTAAAATTGCTAAACGTGTTCGTATCCATGCGAATACCGTAATTGGAGGAGAGGGTTTTGGCTTTGCTCCTTATCAAGGTAAGTGGAACCGAATTGCTCAACTCGGGTCTGTTCAAATTGGAAATGATGTCAGAATTGGTTCCAACTGTAGTATTGATCGTGGCGCTTTGGATGACACTATACTTCATGATGGTGTGATTATTGATAATCTTGTGCAAGTCGCACATAACGTTCAAATCGGTGAAAATACTGCAATTGCTGCAAAATGCGGTATTGCAGGCAGTACTGTGATTGGCAAAAACTGTATCCTTGCAGGTGCTTGTGGTATCTCAGGACATCTAAAAATTGTAGATAATGTGACGCTAACTGGAATGTCAATGGTCACAGGTAGCATTTTAGAAGCTGGTACATATTCTTCAGGAATGGGATTGCTCGAAAATTCTCGTTGGAAACGAACAGTTGTTCGTCTAAGACAATTAGCAGATGTGCCATTGACCAAATTAGTCAAACAAATAGATGATATGCAGGCTCAGTTAGAGTCAATCGAATCAACTTTAAAATTGCGTAAATAATATGACAGAGTCTACTTTATCTTTTTCAATTCCTGAATTGCCGATGAATATTCAAACAATTCGTGAATATTTGCCGCATCGTTATCCATTTCTATTGGTAGACCGTGTTACAGAAGTGACTGAGAATGGAATTGTCGGATTTAAAAATGTCTCCATAAATGAAGAGTTTATGCAAGGTCATTTTCCAGGTTATCCAATCATGCCGGGTGTCTTAATCGTTGAGGCGATGGCACAAATTTCTGGCGTTCTTGGCTTTATCATGAACAATGAAAAACCCAAACCTGGTTCACTTTTTCTTTTCGCTGGCGCTGAAAAAGTTCGTTTTAAAAAACAAGTCGTTCCTGGTGATCAACTCGTGTTAAAATCAGAGCTTGTAATGCAGAAACGTGGTATTTACAAGTATCTTTGTAGTGCGAGCGTTGATGGTGTAATTGCAGCGACAGCTGAAATTATTATTTCTCATCAGAAATTAGAGCAAGCATGAGTAACAGTGATTTAATCCACCCTACAGCAATTATTGATCCTACGGCAACGATTGCTTCTGATGTAAAAATTGGTCCTTATTCGATTATTGGTCCTCATGTGACGATTGATAGTGGGACAGTGTTACATTCTCATGTGGTGGTTGGTGGATATACTCGCATCGGTAAATCAAACGAAATTTTCCAGTTTGCCAGTGTGGGTGAGGTGTGTCAGGATCTTAAGTATGCTGGTGAAGAAACTTGGCTTGAGATTGGCGACAACAACAAAATTCGTGAGCATTGCAGTCTGCATCGCGGTACAGTGCAGGATCAAAGTATTACTAAAATTGGTAGTAATAATCTGTTGATGGTCAATACGCATATTGCGCATGACTGTGTGGTGGGTAATAACAACATTTTTGCAAACAATGTTGGTGTCGCAGGTCATGTGCATGTTGGTGACTTCGTTGTTGTCGGTGGCAACTCCGGTATTCATCAATTCTGTAAAATCGACTCATACAGCATGATTGGTGGAGCATCATTGATTTTGAAGGATGTTCCTGCTTATGTGATGGTGTCTGGTAATCCGGCGCATGCATTTGGAATGAATGTAGAAGGTATGCGTCGTAAGGGTTGGTCCAAAGATGTAATCAATGGTTTACGAGAATCATTTAAGTTGATTTATAAAAGTGGTCTGACGACACAACAAGCCATTGAGCAGATTACTGCTGAAATTTTACCAAATGTTTCTGAAGCTCAGCTCCTCATAGATTCTCTAAATGAATCTAAGCGCGGTATTGTTCGTTAAGAGCTTTTGCTAGCAATAAAAAGACATCTTATGATGTCTTTTTTATTTAACTTTTTTTGAAATATCCAGCTTCCTCTGAGTCAGGATAGGTGCTTAGTAGTTTATTTTTATAAATTTCAGCAGTTTGAGCGTTTTTATTTACATCTTTCGCGATGCTATACAGCTGATATAAGGATCGCGCTGCTTTTCCTGAATTTGGAAACTTCGAAGCGACAGTTTCATAGTGTTTTCTTGCTTCTTCATAATTGGGTGGTTCAATTGCTAAATTGAATTCAGCTAACCAAAAATAGGCATTACCTGTATACACACTATTTGGATTGTTACGTACAAAGTTTTGCATAGGTGCAATGGCTTTTTTTGCGCCACCTTGTTTGTATGCATCTAAGGCAACTGTATAAGCCGCTTTATCAAGTTCTTGTTGGTTGGTTTGATTCAAGTTCGTTGCATTTTGTGATGCTGTGGTATTGGAGTTAGTGCTAGTGCTTGGTGCAGTTGGCTCGTTAGGAATGGGTGGCGCAGCATTAGGATCATCGGCATTGGACTCCTCCACAGGATCAATTTTTTGTTGAAGGAGTTCTAATCTTTGATCTAGATCTGTATAGCGATTTTTTAATTCGTTGGTCAGTTGATTAATTTGATGTTCTTGTTCTTCTAATTTGCCTTGAAGTGCACGAATTTGATTTTCTAAGCGTTGATTTTGTTGGATAAGCTGCCAACTGGTGTTGGTAGGGGCTGTAGCGGTGTTATTCGCTGCGACTGCTGTTTGGTTCAAACTCGAATTTTGGCTTAATCCTTTTGATTCGATAGGAATATTGGCAAAAACTGATGTTGAGCTCATCAATGCTAGTGCAAGAAAAGTACGCTTATTGAGCATGTTCATTATTCCATTTGTGTCCATACTCAAATTTGAACTTTGAGTATTTTCAATTCTTAATAATCAGATCATTAAAAACGTCATAGCATTTAAAATCAATATAAATTTACAATGAAACTGTATAAATGAAGAAATTTAAGTTGAAGTTATTTAGATGAAAAATATCAAGTTTGTTGTTAATAGATTAGTAAATATTCACTTGAACTTTTTTAGTGCCTTTAAAGCCCATTATGGTCTTGCAAGATCGTTAAAAATCTCTATACTCTGTTCTTGCAATGGTAGCCCTGCTGGTGGCTTCGCAATTGTACTCTGAGAACCCCGCCAGGACCGGAAGGTAGCAACGGTATCAGAACTATAATGTGCCGGAGTTTTGCTAGTAGGGTTGCCACCATTATAATAACTTTATTTCTTATTCTTCATTCTCTTTTCGTTTTATAGCTTTCATAATCGCATCCATTTCAAAGCCTCTATATTGTAAAAAGCGAATTTGTTTTGCTTTTAATTTTGCGTCCTGAGCAACTTCATAGCCATATTTTTTGACTTTCAATAAGTATGCTTGTTCATACCAATCTATTTCTTTCATTTCTGGTTCAGCCAAGGCTTTATCAACGTGTTTGCTTTTAAGAGCTAGCTTTATTCGATTTGGACCTTTTCCTTTGCGTAATTGGCTGCGTACCGTCATTTCTGCAACGCGAGCATCACTTTGATAATTTTCTCGCGCTAGCTCATCAACTAAGCTCAAAACCTCTTCCTTATTTTGTGCATACAAAACAAGTTTATCGATTAAGTCTTTTTTTGAGTATTCTTTGCGAGTTAAGACTGCAAATGCATACGATCTCAAACGAGTTCCTGTTAAGCCTTTATTTTGTGCTAGAGCTGATGAATGGTTGTCATCTAAATCACATTCATCTGATGCTTGATTTTTCGGGTGTTGGCTAGCCACATGTTGATCATTGATGAGATGTTGAGGTTCATCTTCATTCATTATTGATTTTAAGTCCTCATAATGAATGAACTTGGGAAACTTCTCTGACATTTTAAATCCATGCTCTTAAACAAAAGCGCCCATAATTTGGGCGCTTCGATTTCAAATTTTTTGAAAAATTATACTTCAAATAAATCAGCTTCTTCGTCATTTTCTTCGGTTGGAGCTGGTGTTGCTGTGGTTAACAACTGTTCACGAATCATGCGATCAAGATCTTGTGCAAGTTGAGGATTTTCCTCAAGATGACGAATCACGTTGTTCTTACCTTGTCCAATCTTGTTACCTTGGTATGAATACCAAGCACCAGCTTTTTGAACAAGTTCTTGTTGTACAGCGAGATCGACCAATTCAGCAAGCTGATTTGTACCTTTACCGTACATGATTTGGAATAATGCTTCACGGAAAGGAGGTGCCATTTTGTTCTTCACCACTTTAACGCGTGTTTCAGAACCAACAATCTCATCGCCTTCTTTCACTTGACCAATGCGGCGAATATCTAAGCGTACAGAAGCATAGAATTTGAGCGCATTACCACCAGTAGTGGTTTCTGGACTGCCAAACATGACACCAATTTTCATACGAATTTGGTTAATGAAGATCACCATGCAGTTGGAGCGCTTTGCATTACCTGTAATTTTACGCAATGCTTGGCTCATCAAGCGTGCTTGTAGACCCATATGAGAGTCACCCATTTCACCTTCAATTTCGGCTTTAGGGGTTAAGGCTGCTACAGAATCGACAACAATTAAGTCGATAGCGCCAGATCGTACCAGCATATCTGCAATTTCTAGTGCTTGTTCACCGTGATCAGGTTGTGACACCAATAAGTTATCGATATCTACACCAAGTTTGCGAGCATATTGAGGATCTAAAGCATGCTCAGCATCGATAAATGCACAAGTACCACCAGCTTTTTGACATTGCGCAATCGCTTGAAGTGTCATGGTGGTTTTACCTGATGATTCTGGACCATAAATTTCAATAATACGGCCTTTAGGTAAACCACCAATACCTAGTGCGATATCCAATGTAAGAGAGCCTGTAGATACAGCTTCTACAGCTTGAACAGTATTGTCACCAAGGCGCATTACCGTATTTTTACCAAATTGTTTTTCAATTTGGCTTAAAGCAGCACTCAGTGCTTTGCTTTTATTATCATCCATCTCATAACCTCAAAACGATGTAAATCACTGATAACTTAAGTGGATGTCTTTAATTAAGTCTAATGTCCACGGCATTTATAGTGACAGAAAAAATCGGACTGTTCTATAATTTTAAACTTCAAAACGACAGTATTTGTCGCTTTAACTTATTCATCATCGTATGACCAAACTTCGTCATATTGCTGACCATTTTGTTGACGGAATCTTGTAATATCACGTCGATCTTTTTTGCTTGGCCGATGATCTGGTCGTGCAAGATTATGCAATTTTCTTTGTGCAGAAAGCAACTCACGACGCGCGATACTGACTTCAGTTTCTTCATAGAGTAATTGTGCAGCAGGCGCACCACCTCGAACAGACGATAATGCTTTCACAATGACGGTTTTCTTTTCAAATCCCTGCTGAATCGTTAACTCCATTCCTACACGTACTTCTCTGGAAACTTTAACGCGATCATTGTTGTGATGAACTTTACCACCTTCGATTGCTGCCTTGGCAATTGAGCGGGTTTTAAAAAAGCGTGCTGCCCAAAGCCACTTATCAATTCGCATTGAATCTGTGATTTTAGTTTCATGCTGTTTTGACATTCATTTCTTTCTCATGGTTAATTTGGTCTAAATAGGGGATTAATGATCTTAGATCATTGATTGCAGGATACTGAAGTTTAGACCTTTCGCGCTCAGGTTGAGCGCTAGATGGTTGGGTAATTGTGATTAGGTGTTCGATACCAAAAGATTTAGCACCTTCGAGTACTACCGCTGTATCATCAACGAGAACGCAGTGACGAGGTTCAAATGGGTGCATTTTCTGTAATTGATCCCAAAATTCAAAACGCTCTTTAGCAAAACCGATCGTTTCGCTACTGATCATCACTTCAAAATAAGAGGTAAGGTCAACTTGATTCATTTTCAATGCCAAACCTCTTTCATCAGCATTGGTGACTAACCACATTCGGTATCCAGCTTGTTTAAGGCTTGATAATAACGCAATGCATCCCTGTCTCGGCTTGATGAATTCTTTGTGATCGTGTTGAAGCTGAAAGGTATCAACGCCGACTTTGGCTGTCCAAAAGCGCGTAGAATACCAATCGAGCGTGTGCTTATGATCTTGATAAAATTTAAATAGAATTTGATTGCTCTGTTCTAAACTGATTTGATGAGTTTTGGCATGTCGCTCAGGGAGTTTGTGATTCCAAATTAAATCGTCAAAAGCAAGATCGAGTAGGGTTCCATCCATGTCGAACATGATGATGGGTTTATTCATTCATCTTTCCTCAGGTATTGTTGCAATTTAGCACAAATAAAAACAACAAAATGGGTGTTATTTAAATATCGATTTACACCATCATTTGATGCAAAAGGTTGGACTCGCATCAGCATTTTAAAATTGAACTTCAAGAATGGGTGTGCGTGGTTACTTCTATATTTCATTCCATTCGTATTATATCGAATTAGATGTGTGAGGTCACAAATTTAGATCTTGAGAATGAATACAAAAATAGTATAGAAGTCGCTATGAAAGCATCATATTTTTTTGAAAATGGTGCATAGGAGTTTGAAGTATGACAAAACATGATAATAGTTCGAAACCACACAAAGAATCTAATGAGGATAAAGGTAATCAGGACTCTTTTAAAAATAAAGAGCCTGTAAAAAAACCGAATGAACAGCCTGAAAGTCCAGTCAAAGAGCAAAAATAAAAAACAAGCCTTCTTTAAGAAGGCTTGTTTTTTTATGTTGATACTGACTCTAAGGCGCGCTCTGATTTTTGGAACTATTGCAGGTGTTATTTAAGATGTATTGAGGGTTGTTGGCAATCACGCTTCGGATTTTGTTTTAAAAGTGTTAGAGTTCTTATGATTGAAATGGGTTATGTGTTTCAAAGTGGTTATATTTTATAGGTTTGCTACTATAAATATAAATCCAACAATGCAAATTAAATCACGCTGCATTTTAGGCTGAGGTTCTTAATATGATCGTCGTGCTTAGAGTGTGTAGCGCCAGAAAAAATAGGTTTTATCCATGTTTATCACAACGCATGCTCCCCAAGATCAGCAAATGTTAAATTTGGTTCCGATTTTGGCTGTTGCAAGCCAAATATTATTAGAAGAATATCAAAATTATTGTGCTGGACGTGATTTTAAAATCAACGAAAAAGATGATCATTCTCCTGTAACTCAAGCAGATTTAAAGGTCAATCAATATCTGCTCAGAGAGCTTGCAAAACTTACACCTGATATTCCAATCATTTCTGAAGAAAGTGATTATTCGGAGCGACATGAATGGCCTCAATGTTGGATGCTAGACCCTTTGGATGGTACGAAGGAGTTTATTCATGAGCGTGATGAATTTACGATTAATCTGAGTCTTATTCAGAACCATCAAACTGTATTTTCAGTTATAGTCGTGCCGACAGAGCAAGTTATGTATATGGGCTATTTGACGGATCTTCCTTATAAATATTCATTTATGAACAATATTTGGGAAAAATATTGCAAATTTAAAGCCTCACCAGTCGATGCCATCCAAATTGGACTGAGTCATAGTAGTAAAAATCCTAAGTATCAACACTATATTGATTATATTGAAAGAGAAATACCGGTTATACGTCGTGAAGCTGGAAGTGCTTATAAATTTTGCATGATGCTTGAAGGTGAGATAGATATTTACCCAAGATTTCATCCAACCTCTGAGTGGGACACCAGTGCTGGACAAGGCTTGCTAGAGAGTATAGGGGGTGGTTTGTTGACCTTGGATTCTGTGCCATTTACCTATAATCAGCGTGATACTGTTTTGAATAATGGTTTTATCGCCTATCGTGATCCTGAAATGAGGCAATTGGCTTTAGATGCGTTGTCAAATGTACTTTAGGGGAGTGGAACTATAATTTCATCGTGTTATAGTCAAATTAATTTCATTTATTAGAATTATTATGTCGCTGAAGTTGCTTCCTCCAAGTATGCTCAGAGCGGTTGATTTACTGCCCGATGTTGCTGTGCCTGTTACACTATTTACTCGCCACTCAATACGTGAAATGGTGGTGGGTCAAGGACTCGCTGGATATGATTTGCAATTAACAGATCAAGGTAAGGATCTGGCGCAGGCTTGGGGGGCTTATCTTATTGATCAAACAGATCGTGTGATTGAACACTGTATTTCTAGTCCAATTCAACGTTGTATTGATACTGCAGCACTGATGATTCAAGGTGCTGATCAAATCAATCCTAAGTCAAATACCCATCATATTAAAATTGTTGAGCAGGGGCTTTTGGTCGAGCCTGGTAGCTTCGTTTTAGATATCGAGCAAGCTGCGCCATATTTTAAGCAACAAGGTGCTTTGGGCTTTATCAATAGCTTTGTAAACAATACTTTACCTGGGATGAAGCAGCCAATTATAGGTGTGATTGATGTTTTACATTTGCTTTATCAAACTCACCCTCAACAGAATCATGGATTAAGTTTGGCGGTTAGCCATGACACTATTCTCGCTGGTATTCTGGCTGTGATTTCAGGTAAAACACAAATTAGTCAGCATGATTGGCCAGAAATGATGGAAGGTTTGTTTGTTTGGTTTGAAGGTGAAGCATTCATAGATGCAAAATTGAAATGGATATGGCGTGGTGAATGTAATGAGCTGTCTATTCGTGAATTTGTAGAGCAAGAAAGATAGTAATTTTAATATTATTTAAGTATTGTTGGTAAATTTAAAATATAAAAAAAGCCCTTAAAGGGCTTTTTTTAACGCAACTTAGTTAGAAGCTAGAGCTTTAACTTGTGCATTTAAACGGCTCTTATGACGAGCAGCTTTGTTCTTATGGATGATACCTTTGTCAGCCATACGGTCGATTACAGGTACTGCAGTTTTGTAAGCTTCAGAAGCTGCTGCATAGTCACCTGCAGCGATCGCTGCTACTGTGCGTTTAAGGTAAGTACGAACCATAGAACGTAAGCTTGCGTTGTGTTTACGTGCTTTAACGTTTTGACGAGCACGTTTTTTTGCTTGAGCAGAGTTTGCCACTCGTGCACTCCTTGAAATTGATTGGTCTGGGCGGGCTGAAATTTCAACTAAATACAAACATTAGAAGAATTTACACCAGCCCGTAAACAAGTGCCATATTGTGATTAAATGATGCGGCAAAGTCAAGTCTTGACATGCTTTGACAACATTTTTGATGCAGATAAAATGCGGTTAGCACGTTAGATTATATAAATATTGGAAGGAATGGCGAAAAAATGATTAAAAATATTAAAAGTGCAATAGTTATAGGGGCAACTGGTTTAGTTGGTCGATCTTTGGTAAATCATTTGAATCAATTGGTAGATTGCGAAAGAATTGTCGTAGTTGTTCGTAAGCATGATGAACAATTTGAACAGTTCACCAAAGTTGATCAGTTGGTCATTGATGACTTTTTAATGTTAAATGATGAGGACGCTTCTGGATTCTCACATGCGTTTAGTTGCCTAGGAAGTACAATTAAAAAAGCAGGCTCTAAAGAAAATTTTTACAATATCGATTTTGAGATAAATGCTCATTTTGCTGATTTGCTCGTGAATACCGATACTTTTTTTGCAATTGTAAGTGCGGAAGGTGCGAATGAAAGATCTCCATTCTTCTATAATCAAGTGAAGGGAAAGTTAGAAAATTATCTAAAATCATTATCACTCTATCAATTGGCGATCATTCGACCTTCACTCTTAATTGGTGAAAGAGCTGAAACAAGGACACTCGAAGATATTTCTCAGAGTATTTTCAAGCGAGTATCGCAATTTCTGCCAAATACATTCAAATATAAGCCAGTGACAGCAGAGCAAGTCGCTAATACTATGGTCGTGAGCGCAAGAACTCAAAATGAAAAAATTAAGATTTATGATAATTTAGAGATTCAAAAACATAACTGAGGGTATAAAAAGTGACAACGCCAACATTTGTGACGTGTGATTTACTGGATGACCATCCTGATTTAGATATTCAAGTATTGTATCCATCTATTGATGGAAAATTCTTCAAAAGTTACGGCGGTGTAAAAAGCTTTGGGGGTGAAGCTGTCACTGTTAAATGTTTTGAGGATAATTCACGAGTAAAAGAGTTACTCGCTACAGATGGGCAAGGCAAAGTTTTAGTTGTAGATGGTGGTTCTTCCATGCGTTGTGCATTGATGGGAGATATGATTGCTGAGTCTGCCGTTAAATATGGATGGGGTGGTGTCATTATTAATGGTTGTGTTAGAGATGTTGATGCTATTGCGAGTTTAAATCTAGGCGTGCACGCACTTGCGGCTATACCTCAAAAAAGTAATCGCAAAGGGGTGGGCGAAACCAATATCACGATTCAAATTGGAAATATCACAATCCAACCAGGTGATTATATCTATGCAGACAATAATGGAATTATTGTGTCCAAGACAAAATTAGTCGATTAATTTAAATAAAACAAAAACGAGGTAATCAGTATGGTGATTCATCAATTAAAAGTGGCTCAGGCGCTAGCTTCAGCTGTTGCAGAAGGTGGACGTGGGACTTCAGGTACACCGTTTCCTAAACAGCCAGAAAAAGCATTAAAGCTTTACGAATTTGAAGGATCACCATTCTGTCGTCGTGTAAGAGAGGTGTTGACTTTACTTAATCTTGACTACGAAGTGTATCCTTGTCCGAAAGGTGGAAGGGTCTATCGAGATCAAGTAAAAACACTTGGTGGTAAGATTCAATTTCCTTTTTTAATTGATGAAAATACTGGGGCTAAACTTTACGAGTCTCAGGATATTATTCACTATCTTTTTAAGCATTATGGTGAGACAGGTCAAACACCGAAGCAATTCTCACACTACCCCAAATTGCCTGTAGTTGCTCTAGCTGGAACACTGATTAATGGTGCTCGTGGGATTTTTATAAATAAAGCGATTAAGCAGAGGCCACAACCCGAGCATTTAATTGAGCTGTGGGGGTTTGAAGCGAGTCCATACACCAGAATCGTGCGCGCTGAACTCACAGAACTTGAATTACCATTTAAGTTTCATAATGTTGCTAAAGAGCGTTGGCAGGATCAAGGACCAGCGATTTTAAGATTGAAGCCTGGGAAATATATTCCTTTGGCTGGCGGTAAACGCGAGCAGGTTGTAAAGGTAATGAATCGCAAGGGGAAGGATATACAAGTCCCGTACTTAGTTGATCCTAATACAGGCGTAAAATTGTTCGAATCGAAGAAAATTGTAGAATATTTAAGAAAAAATTACGGTTAATTTTAGTTTGAGTGCTTTTTGGTCATGAATATAGGTGTATTCGTGACCAGATGCTAAGATAGACCATCATTTTGAGTTTTCAGCTTTTCTTCCCAAACTATGTTTAAAAAAATTTCTGATTTGTTTCAAAAAAAACCATCGGCTGAGCAAGTTTATTTACAGACTCATCAAATTCGTCATGATCCTGAATTAGGATATATTATCGATGACGTTGTTTTGAATGAACTAAATGAAAGATTGTCATATTTTTCGAACCGAAAGGTTACTCGTTTTGATGATTTGGAGAATTTATTTTATCGGGGAATGTTGATCAAAGAGAAAATAGATCTCGAGTTGAATACAGGTCGTTTTACAACGAGATTAGGTAATAATCAACAGAATCTAGAACAGTTAAAAAAATTCGTGATATTGCTCAATGATTATTATCGTGAATTCAAACGTGAGCGCTAATGTTTGCGACTGAATGTTTGTGATATCTAAAAATAACTCATTCTCGATTTTGAACATGATAAAATAGTGCAATGTCCTACCAGACTTTTAAAGCGATCTTCATGTTCCAAAAAGAAATTTCTCAACTTAATCTATCACAAATAAAATCTGGCGAAAAAAGATGGTTAGGGGCGCTTAAAGGCTCTGCCATCGCTTTGCTTTTAAAAGAAATAAGTCAAAACTCTGATCGACTCTTTGTTCTGGTAGCTAGAAATAATCAACATTTAGCTCAACTTGAGAGTGAACTTGAATTTTATGGTGTGAAGCCCACCATCTTTCCAGATTGGGAGATCTTACCTTACGATCGGTTGTCTCCGCATCAAGATATTGTCTCAGAAAGATTATCAGTGCTCTCTAATATGCCAACAAAAGGGATAATACTCATTTCAAGCACAACTTTGGCACAACGTGTTGCGCCGACGTCTTGGGTGTTAGGTGAGCATTTTGATATTAGCGTTGGGCAAAAATTTGATTTAGAAAAGCAGAAACAACGCCTGATTCAGGCTGGTTATCATTTGGTCGATACTGTATATGATCATGGAGAATTTGCTGTTCGGGGAAGTTTAGTTGATATTTTTGCTTCAGGGCAAGATGCTCCAATTCGAATAGATTTGTTTGATGATGAAATTGATTCTTTAAAATTTTTTGATCCAGAAACTCAAAGGACCACGACGAAACTTGAACATTTTAAGGTTTTACCAGCTAAAGAGTTTCCTTTAAAAGAAGGTAGAGCTCAATTTCGAGACCGTTATGCTGAAGAGTTTCCAACGGCGAACCCGAAAAAAAATCCAATTTATCAGGATGTAATGGAGGGTATATCTTCACCGGGATTGGACTATTACTTTCCGCTGTTCTTTTCAAAAAAAGAAATGCTAGAACAAAGTAGTATTACATCATACTTACCAAATCATTCCATTGTCATTACAGATCGCAATATTGAAAGTGAATTAACTCAATTTTGGAAAGATATTTATCAGCGTTATGAAGACCGACGTCATAATGTTGATCAACCTTTATTAGCTCCAGAACAAATCTTCTTTCAACAAAATCAAATTTTTGAACAACTCAATCAGTTTCCTCGTATTATCGCATCTGACGAAGTTTTTGAACCTAAAGCGGGTGTAATTAATACCTCTGCTGAACAGCCACCTCGTTTAGCGGTCGAGCCTAAACATCAACAGCCATTTCATGCTGTAAAATCATTTATTGATGCTGCGCAACACCCTGTCTTACTCGTCGCTGAAAGTGCGGGACGTCGTGAATCGTTAAAGGACTCCTTGCGAGCAAGTATGGGTGAAATTCCTGTTGTAGAGCATTATCAGGAGTTTATTAATCAACAATATTCAGTAGCAGTAACGCATGCACCACTTGAACGTGGCTTGGAGATTAAGGGACAAATATCTGTCATTTCAGAAAATCAACTCTATGAGCATCGTGTTGTACAACGCCGTAGAAAACGCCAGCATGAAGTTTCTGAAGAGTTCTTAGTTAAAAGTTTAACTGAATTAAGTATAGGTGCTCCTGTAGTTCATATTGATCACGGTGTAGGTCGCTATGCGGGATTAGTGACTTTATGTATTGATGATCAAGACCACGAATTTTTGCAACTTAATTATGCTGATGATGCCAAAGTCTATGTTCCTGTCACCAATTTGCACCTGATTAGTCGATACAGTGGAGGTGATCCTGATTTAGCACCACTGCATAAACTTGGTACTGATGCTTGGAATAAAGCTAAGCGCAAAGCACTAGAACAGATACATGATGTTGCAGCCGAACTTCTTCATATTCAAGCAAGACGCCACTCAAAACCAGGTATCCAATTTGAATTAGATCACACTACTTATATGCAGTTTGTTAGTGGTTTTGCTTATGAAGAAACGCTTGATCAAGCGAATGCTATCGAAGCGACTTTATACGACATGCAACAAGCTAAACCAATGGATCGTTTAGTCTGTGGTGATGTTGGATTTGGTAAGACAGAAGTGGCGATGAGAGCTGCTTTTGTTGCTGTACAGAACAATAAGCAAGTTGCTGTTTTAGTTCCAACAACTTTACTTGCGCAACAGCATTATGAATCTTTCAAAGATCGATTTGCTGATTGGCCTATCCGTATTGAAGTGTTATCTCGATTTGGCTCAAATAAAACACACTTAAAAACGATCGAAGATTTGGCAGAGGGTAAAGTTGATATCGTCATTGGAACGCATAAAATTTTGCAGGAAAATGTCCAGTTTAAACAACTTGGATTGATGATTGTTGATGAAGAACATCGCTTTGGTGTGCGAGATAAAGAACGTATTAAAGCGATGCGTGCCGATGTAGATATGCTGACGCTAACCGCTACGCCAATCCCGCGTACCTTAAATATGGCGTTTTCAGGTATGCGTGACCTCTCAATTATTGCTACACCACCTGCACGCCGTCTCGCTGTTAAGACCTTTGTCAATGAGCAGACCGATGCCACGATGAAAGAGGCGATCTTGCGTGAACTATTACGTGGTGGTCAGGTTTATATTTTGCATAATGAAGTGGATACCATTGAACGAGCGGCTGAAAATATTCGGTTGTTAGTTCCTGAAGCTCGGGTTGCAGTTGCGCATGGTCAAATGCGTGAGCGTGAGTTAGAACAGGTCATGCAGCAGTTTTATCATAAAGAATATAATGTATTGGTGTGTTCGACCATTATTGAAACGGGAATTGATGTACCAAATGCCAATACAATTATCATTGAGCGAGCAGACAAGCTAGGTTTGGCACAACTTCATCAACTGCGTGGTCGTGTGGGGCGCTCTCATCATCAAGCCTATGCGTATCTGATGGTTCCGTCTATTAAAGGCTTAAAAGGTGATGCTGAAAAACGACTTGATGCCATTCAGCGTGCTTCTACTTTAGGCGCTGGTTTTGTATTGGCGACAGAGGATTTAGAAATACGTGGAGCAGGCGAGCTTCTAGGTGAGCAGCAAAGTGGTTCAATGCATGCAATTGGATATAGTCTATATATGGAAATGCTTGAGAAAGCGACTAAAGCCATCCAAAATGGTAAGACTCCTAACTTTGATGCACCTTTGTCACTCACCGCAGAAATTAGTTTACATATGCCTGCATTAATTCCAGATGAATATTTAGGTGATGTGCATCAGCGTTTATTGTTCTATAAGCGAATTAGTAATACGGATACACAAGAAAAACTCGATCATATCCGTATGGAGCTTATCGATCGTTTTGGTGTGCTACCTCAACAAGTGAAATATCTTTTTACTGTTCATCAGGTGCGTATAAAAGCAGAAAAATTAGGTATTACCAAGATTGATTTGAGTAAGCAGGGTGGCCAAATTGAATTTTCACCTGATACTCCTGTTCAAGCGATGAGTATTATCCAAATGATGCAAAAACATCCGACATTTTTTAGAATGGACGGTGGTCAACGTCTGAAAGTGATGGTTATGCTTGAGGAAAATGATAAAAGAATTCAGTTTATTAATGATCTTTTAGATGAGTTGATGAGGGGGCTCAACTGATCTAAGTTGGGCTTGAATCAATACTTGTTCATTGCTCAAAATGCACTGGCTGACAGTCAACCTTATAGGTTGATTTTTTAGCGATGCATTGCAATGAATGAGTGAGATTCAAATCAATGAAATACATATTTTTTTGTATCGAAACACATGACTAATAATACTCAGTCTAAAACTGTTGTGTTAGTATTAGCTATCCATTTAATTTTTGCGTCATTTATAAATATATGTTTAGTTTGCATCCACAACTTGCTCAAGATACTTTTTTTGTTGGCGACTTTCCACTTTCAACTTGTCGTTTAATGAATGACATGCAATTTCCATGGTTGATTTTGGTACCGCGTGTTCCTGGTGTAACTGAATTATATGAATTAAGCCAAGCAGACCAAGAACAATTTTTAAGAGAATCTAGCTGGTTATCTAGTCAATTATCTCGAGTTTTCCGTGCGGATAAAATGAACGTTGCAGCACTAGGAAATATGGTTCCTCAACTTCATTTTCATCATGT
Organism: Acinetobacter sp. 24-47-67; assembly: GCF_056779735.1. Classification (NCBI taxonomy): domain Bacteria; kingdom Pseudomonadati; phylum Pseudomonadota; class Gammaproteobacteria; order Moraxellales; family Moraxellaceae; genus Acinetobacter; species Acinetobacter sp. 24-47-67. The sequence goes on along the minus strand of NZ_JBWYIK010000001.1, from coordinate 136,202 downwards.
AGTTCGTTATCAGAATGATTCTGCATGGCCTAAGCCTGTTTGGGGTGCTTCACCTGCAGTTCCTTACAGTAATGATGTTTTAGCGCATATGCGTCAAACGCTCATGCTCGCGCTACGTGGTCAAGGTGACATGCCTTTCGATTGGCGTATGGAGTAAATACGTCAATTTCAGGGAAGAATAAAAATAATGTGAATTGAGGTAATAGCAATTGCCATTTGAACGAATGCTGGATAAAGAGCCACAGCAATTTGAAGTACTCCTCAGGATGATGGGGTATGTGATGATCGCGATTCTTGTTGTGATCTATTATTTCACTTCACAAAACCAAAATTATCAGATTTTATACCCTCTATTTATTTTCTTGCTGATTCTATTAGCGCCCCGAATTTCACACAGTATCCAATATCGTTATGGTAGTAAAACCAGACGTTTTGCGTTCTTTATTATTGATGTTGTTGTTGTAGCTACCGCCTTAGCAGCAGTGCATTTAAGTTTGTTGCCAACATTTGTTTTCCTGTTTGGATTAGTGTATACCGCCGTTAATAATAAAATTTCGATGATGGTGAGTTCGATTGCAATTTTAGTTGCGATCATTGTTTTTTATATTTGTACAATTTTTATTTTTGGTTTTGAAGATTATTTCCAGCAAACTTCAATCGAATTGTCCGTAGTCTCGTGTATATGTGCGATTCTTTTTGTGAATTTTGCTAATTATTATCAGAATCGACGTGTAAAAAAATTAGATGTTCAACGTCAAACTTATTTTAAAGAAATGAATCGATATATTGAGTTATCGAATCAGTTAAGCCGCTATGCACCAATTCAATTGTGGCAATCAATCATGCGTGGTGAAACTGAAGCGAAACTTGAATATAAACGAAAAAAAATTACGATTTTTTTCTCTGACATTCAGGGATTTACTGAGCTTTCAGAGACTCTTATTCCAGATGACTTAGCTTTTGTTTTGAATGACTATCTGAGCCATATGACTGAAATTGCCAAGCAATATGGTGGAACAATTGACAAGTTTATGGGAGACGCGATTCTCATTTTCTTTGGAGATCCAGATTCGCAAGGGGTTGAACAAGATGCCAAAAATTGCATCGATATGGCGATGGCAATGCGTCAACAAATGAAATTTTTGCGTGAACGCTGGGTGAAAATGGGATACTCAGCACTGCATATACGTATGGGCATTAGTACAGGTTATTGTCACGTTGGTAACTATGGCGCAGTTCATCGAATGGCATATACCATTGTTGGGCGGGATGCAAATTTAGCTGCAAGACTTCAAAATGCTGCAGAAATTGATGAAATTTTAATCTCGGATGAGACTTATAAGTTAGTTAAAAACTATTATCTTTGTGCACCTCAGGAACCTATAGAGCTGAAAGGGATTCATGGTTCAATTAAAAGTTGGCAGGTCATGGAAAAATATAGCACCAAGCAAACCCATCAACATTGGTTTGATTACGAGTACAAAGGGTTTCAACTGGTGCTGAATATGGAAGAAGTACAAAATTACGAATATGCTGAATTAATCGCAGTTTTAGAAAAAATGATTGAACGTATTAAACTTCAGCAGGATTTAACCAACTCTTCTGGTATTGTGAAGTTAAAACTATCTGATGAAGTAAAATATCTAAATTAGGATTTTATATCTACATAAATAAAAAGGTCACTTAAGTGACCTTTTTTATATGGTTTTACAAATGATTAATGATTTTCAGAAGCATGGTTAATCGTGTACTTCGGAATTTCAACTTCTAAATCATCATTTTCAATTTTTACTTGACAAGAAAGACGTGAATCAGGCTCTAAACCCCAAGCACGATCGAGTAAATCTGCTTCTACATCATTCATTTCTTCAAGACCGTCAAAACCTTTACGAACAATGACATGGCAGGTCGTACAAGCTGCAGACATATCACAAGCATGTTCAATTTTGATACCATTTTTTAGAAGGCTTTCGCAAAGATTGGCATTTTGCTCAACTTCAAACTCAGCACCTTCAGGGCAAATTTGCGCATGTGGAAGAACTTTAATACGTGGCATAAATTTTTACCTATGTTTAGTTTGAGTTTGACCAATCGTCAAGCTTAGTGCCTTTGAGAGCATGATCAATATGTTGATTCATTCGTTTTGCAGCAAATGCATCACTATGAACTTTTAACGCAGCAACAGCAGCTTCAATTGCTTCAATATCAGAAGTTTCAAGTTGTTGAGCCAAATGAGTTTGTGCAGAAATTAAATCCTGAGCTTCCTGTTCAGTCAAGAGTTTAATATCAGCTTTAAGCGCTTGAGAAAGAGCTTCAAGTTCTCGTTGAGCTTCAACTTTAGTTTCATGTAAATGACGAAGGGCTTTATCTTCTGCTGCAAATTTAAAACCATCAACCAGTAGGCGCTCCATATCAGTATCAGATAAACCGTATGATGGTTTAATATCAATCTGAGCTGAGACGTTAGATGTTGTTTCACGAGCAGATACCGATAAGAGACCGTCAGCATCGACTTGATAAGTCACTTCAATGCGTGCTTGACCAGCAGTCATCGGTGGAATGCCGCGTAAAACAAAACGTCCGAGACTACGGCAATGTTCTACTAAATCGCGCTCACCTTGGACAACATGGATTAACATCGCAGTTTGACCATCCTGATACGTGGTGAACTCTTGACGACGAGCGACAGGAATTGCAGTATTGCGTGAAATTAATCGCTCTACTAGTCCACCCATGGTTTCAATACCAAGTGATAATGGTGTTACATCAAGTAGTAGAGAACCATCTGTACTATTACCAATTAATTGGTTGGCAGTAATTGCAGCACCGATTGCAACGACTTCATCTGGATTAATGGTACACAGGGGTTCTTGACTAAATACTTCTGCTACAGCTTTTTGTACCGCATAAGAGCGAGTAGAGCCACCTACTAAAACGACATTTTTTATATCGTCTAATTTCAATTTAGCGTCACGTAATACTCGTTTGCACACTGAAATCGTTTTATCTAGAGCAACTTTAATGATGCTTTCAAACGTTGAACGATCCAAAGTTAATTCGTTTTCTAAAAGCTGAAGATTAACTTGATCTTGGTCCGATAAAGCTTCTTTCGCTTTACGTGCTGCAACAAGGAAGTGTGCATACTCGTTATAATCTAAGGTCTCGATATTGAGTGATTTTTTAGCCCACTTGACGATAAGACGATCTAAATCATCGCCTCCAAGTGCAGTGTGTCCACCTGTAGCGAGTACCTCAAATACACCCTGTGAGAAACGTAGGATGGAGACGTCGAAAGTACCACCACCTAAGTCGTAAATCACATAATTTTGATCTGTACTTAAATTTGTTGCTTGATCTAAACCATACGCTACAGCTGCTGCTGTAGGTTCGTTTAATAATCTCAGTACGTTTAAACCAGCGAGCTGTGCAGCGTCTCGTGTTGCTTGACGTTGTGCCTCATCAAAATAGGCAGGTACTGTAATGACAGCACCATTTATGGGATTTTTTAAACTTGCTTCAGCACGATCTTTTAGATTTTTTAGAATTTCAGCAGAAATTTCGACAGGTGTTTTACGACCTTGCGCTGTTTCAAAAGCAGGCATCTGATTGTCTTCACCCACCAATTGATATGGGTGTTGAAATTTAATATCAGCTTTTGAGCGTCCCATAAAACGTTTTACAGAGACAATAGTATTCTGTGGGTCACGAGTTATAAACGGTTTTGCGTCATTGCCGAGCACAGTAGAGTTTTCAGCATAATGTACGATAGAAGGAAGTAACACTTGACCTTGTTCATCGTTTAGAACTTTAGGTTTGCCAGAAAGCACAGTTGCTACAAGAGAGTGGGTCGTACCTAAATCAATACCAATAGCAATGCGATGTTCATGTGGCGCACTTGATTGTCCAGGTTCAGCAATTTGCAAGAGTGCCATGTGTTAAATCCCTTGAAAATAAAACAAAAAAATAAAATTAGAATTCGTCATCTAAGTCAAAATCTTCATCATCGAGAATACGATCTTCAGCTTGATGTATATCATTCATCACTTTTTGGAAGAAACGTAATTTTCGAACAGTATCGCGAGACTCAGCCCAATCTTCAGCTTCATAGTCTATTTTGAATTCGCGAACTAAACCATCAATCCATTGTTGCACTTCAGTTTTTAAAGATGAAAGTTGTTCAGAACTTTGAGCTTCATCTAACTGTTCACGAATTTCTAATGCAGATTGTAAAAATTCGAAATCATTGATGGATTGATCTAAATGATAGTCTTGTTTTTTGAGTGTAAGTAAATATCCAGCACGGCTGTCAACTTGAGATAAAACTTTATAAGCTTGATTGATTTCGCTAGATTTGATCAAGGCTTGGTCTTTATTTTCAGCTTTATCTGGATGATATTGTTGCTGCAATTTTAGAAAGTTAGCTTTCAAAGTTGCTAAATCAATATCGAGTGCTACAGGGAGATTAAACAACTCAAAATGATTCATGGATTGGAAATTCCAAAATAGTGAAAAATAAAAGTGGGCGCTGAATAGAATTAAAACAGTGCTGGGCACTGTTTTAATCAGGTAAAAAGAGAATGATTATCTTAAACAGTGAAAGATTCACCACAACCACATTCACCTTTTTTGTTTGGGTTGTTGAATTCAAAACCTTCGTTTAGACCATTTTTAACATAGTCCATTTCCATACCTTCTAGATAAACAAGGCTCTTCGGATCAACGAAAACTTTAACCCCAAACTGTTCAAAGACTTGATCATGTTCGTCAACTTCATCAACGAATTCGAGAACATAAGCCAATCCAGAACAACCTGAAGTTTTCACACCAACGCGAATACCTTCACCCTTACCGCGATTCAATAAATAATTGCTGATATGAGTTGCAGCATTTTCAGTTAAATTGATCATGAAAACTCCATTCAATCATCAAGCGCTAAATTAAGCTTTCGCTTTTTTGCTACGGTAGTCTTCTACAGCAGCTTTAATTGCATCTTCTGCAAGTACAGAGCAGTGTACTTTTACAGGAGGAAGCGCAAGTTCATTTGCAATATCAATATTCTTGATTTGCTGTGCTTGGTCTAAAGTTTTACCTTTTAGCCATTCAGTTACAAGTGAACTTGAAGCAATTGCAGAACCACATCCGTAAGTTTTGAAGCGAGCTTCTTCAATTACACCATTCTCATCCACTTGGATTTGAAGACGCATAACGTCACCACAAGCTGGTGCACCGACCATACCTGTACCTACGTTTTCTGCGTTTTTATCTAAAACACCAACATTACGAGGATTTTCGTAATGATCAATCACTTTTTCGCTATAAGCCATGATGCGTCTCCAAACCTCAGGGTCGGCTGATAATATTTAATATGGGTGCATCTTATTAAATTTCAATATTTAAGCTTAATAAGATGCATGTGTTTGGTTTAAATTAGTGTTCTGTCCATTCAACTTTCGACAGATCAATCCCTTCTTTGTACATATCCCAAAGTGGAGAAAGGTCACGTAATTTTTCTACAGCAGCTTTTGTCACTTCTAGTACGTGATCAATGTCTTCTTCAGTCGTATATTTACCAAAACTGAAGCGAATTGAACTGTGTGCTAACTCATCAGATAAGCCTAATGCACGAAGAACATAAGAAGGTTCTAATGTTGCAGAAGTACAAGCTGAACCAGATGAAACAGCAGCATCTTTAAGTGACATCATTAAAGATTCACCCTCAACGAAGTTAAAACTTACGTTTAAGTAGTTTGCTACGTTTTGAGTCGGATGACCATTTAAGAAAACTTGTTCAAGATCTTGTAGACCATTCCAAAGTTTGTCACGTAGAGTGCGTAAGCGAGTTTGTTCAGCAACTAGGTTTTTACCTGCAAGTTCAAATGCTTCACCCATACCAACAATTTGGTGAGTTGCAAGCGTACCAGAACGCATACCGCGCTCATGACCACCACCATGCATTTGAGCTTTAAGACGCACACGTGGACTACGACGTACGTAAAGTGCACCGATACCTTTAGGGCCATAAATTTTGTGAGCAGAGAAACTCATTAAATCAATTTTCATGGTTGATAAATCGATTTCAACTTTACCAGCAGCTTGAGCGGCATCTACGTGGAAATATGTCTTATTCGCACGAGTTAATTCACCAATAGCGGCAACATCAGTCACAGTACCAATTTCATTATTGACCATCATTAATGAAACAAGAATTGTATCTGGACGTAAAGCGGCTTGAACCATTTCAGGAGTAATTAGACCTGTTTGAGCTTCTGGTTCAAGATAGGTAATTTCAAAGCCTTCTTGTTCTAATTCACGGCAAGTATCTAAAATTGCTTTATGTTCAATTTTACTCGTAATGATGTGTTTGCCTTTTGAAGCGTAGAACTGTGCAACACCTTTCAATGCAAGGTTGTCAGATTCTGTAGCGCCAGATGTCCAAACGATTTCGCGTGGATCTGCTTTTACAAGATTTGCAACTTGCTCACGAGCGTATTCAACTTTTTCTTCAGCTTGCCAACCATATGCGTGCGAACGTGATGCAGGGTTACCAAAAGTCCCATCGAATGTAAGGCATTCCATCATGCGCTCAGCAACTTGTGGGTCGACTGGAGTCGTTGCAGCATAATCAAGATAAATTGGACGTTTCATGTCAAATACCTGTAACCGATAAAAGGGCTGAATCTAATGGAGCTGTATTCTGGCGGATCGCAACAGTTTGAACGTTATCGCGAGCAACTAAATCAGCAAGAGAGATTTTAGCTAAGTAATCGGCAATGTGGAGGGAGAGTTCTTGCCATAAATCGTGAGTTAGACACATTGCGCCATTTTGGCAGTTACCTTTGTGGTCACAACGTGTTGCATCAACAGTTTCGTTTACAGCTTCAATAATTTCTAAGACCGTAATATCAGAAGCATTACGCGCTAAATGGTATCCACCATTAGCACCACGTACACTCGAAACCAAGCCATGACGCTTTAATTTAGCAAATAGTTGTTCTAAATAAGCCACAGAAATAGTTTGGCGAGTAGCAATTTCTGCCAAAGTAATGGTTTGTTCAGTCGGCTGCAAAGCTAGATCAAGTAATGCAGTCACTGCGTAGCGACCGCGAGTGGTTAAGCGCATGATTCGATACACGTGTAAAAGGCTAGATGATGAAATTTTATGAATTCCGACTAATTTAGTCAAGTATTTTTTCTAAAAACCAACTAAATTAATCGGAATTAAATATGGCGAGGATTTAAACAGATAAAACTTTATTATTTTAATAAATAATCAATAAATTATACACGATTAAAGCCACGAAGAGAACCGAAACTATCCCGAACGCAATATTGATACGTTTTTGGTTGGTTTGCATGCGACGAATACGATTTTTATATTGTTTTACCTCTACTTGAAGTGTATTGATTTTAGATCTTTGTAAGTCAATTTTTTCAAGTAATGGTGCAATGCGTTTTCTCGAAGCCTTTGTATCTTGGTCTTCAGAAGCTGTTGTTAACCAGTTTTTCCAATCTGAAAGTAATTTCGGTGTTGAGAGATGTAATGCTAAATCTCTGAATTCGTCTTTAAGGGTTTGATCACCTTCAATACGCATTTTTTTCAAACTTCTGCGGTTTGCAAACCCGAAAATTTGAATGATATCGACTAAAGTACTACTTACCTTGAGGTCAGGTTCTTTTTCTGGCGCTTGAAGGTCAAATAAGATGCCTTTATCCGTAAATTGGATATAGAAGTCAAAATAGGGGATATAGCTATTCATTTTAATTGTAATTTGTTGTTCTACAAATTTTTTTGCTTGAAGGCGAACAACATAGTCATGTTTTAAGACGAAAGAATAGAATGTCTCTAAAACTAACATAACAATGTTAAGCAACAAACGGGTATGACCTTGTTGTTGTTGCGATTCACTCATAAAAAAATCCTATTCAAATTTAATAAATCTAAAAAGTTCTATTAACACAAACTTAAATTAAGTCTAAGATTACATCATTTATCATTGCTTTGTAGAACAGTTTTGAACAAGGTTCAATAGCGATATTTGATATTATCAATGTATTTTATGCACGAATAGTCAGTTTAGAGGCTAAAATATACAGGAGTGTAACGGTGGATCAAGATGTAAATAACAATAAAGAACAGGAATTAATGGACAACTCACAACCTGCAAACTCACGTAAAACAAAGCATCAACGCAAGTCCACACTTGATTTTCGTAAATATACTAAACAAATTTGGCTTGCTGGTTTAGGTGCTTTTTCTCGCGCAGAGGAAGAAGGTAATAAAATGTTTGACTCTTTAGTCAAAGTTGGTGAAGAGCTTGAATCAAAAACGGTTGAATTTACAGATCAAACAGTAAACAAAGTTGCGGAAAAAACTAAAGAGTCTGTTACGGATAAAAAAGATAAGGTGGAAAAACTTTTAGATCATGGGGTGAGTACTTCGCTTAATCGTATTGGGCTCGTCTCAACTAAAGATGTACAACATCTTGAGAATATGATTTTAGATATTCACCAGAAATTAGATGTGCTCATTGCTGAAAATCAAGCTTTACGAGCCAAACTCGAAAAAAAATGATGGATTTAGAGATAAAACTGTAATTTTGGTATTTTTTGTCGCTTATTTTGATCAAAACAGGTCGAGCAGTATTGCGTTTCCCCCCAAAGCATTGCTATAAAGTCGTCATGGCCTTTTAAAATACAAGCCTTGGATTTTAAACAAACGATATAAGAGGACGTAATCTTCATGAATAAATCAGAATTGATTGATGCGATTGCAGAGAAAGGGGGATTGTCTAAGACTGATGCTGGTAAGGCATTGGACGCGACTATTGCTTCTATTGGCGAAGCGCTGAAAAAAGGTGACTCTGTTACTTTAGTAGGATTTGGTACTTTCAGCGTTAAAGATCGTGCTGCACGCACTGGTCGTAACCCGAAAACTGGCGAAGAATTACAAATTAAAGCAAGCAAAGTTCCTAGCTTTAAAGCTGGTAAAGGTTTAAAAGATTCTGTAGCTTAATTCTTATTAAGTCCAAAACGCGCCGACTTGGCGCGTTTTTTATTAAAAAGAAAATTTATGGCTTCATCTGATATATTCGGTTTGGATTATCAGTTAGAATCGCTTTGAAATAAAATATTGGAATACCTATGGAATCGTTTCGTAAACTCATTAAAGGGTGGCTCGGCAAAGTCCTTCTAGTATTATTTTTGACACCATTGGCATTGGTCGGTATTGAAGGCTATTTCGGTGGTGGAAACAAAGATGGGATTGCTAAAACCGTTAATGATTTAGAAATTTCTAATAAAGAGCTAGAAGTTCAAACGAAGAATTATAAAGATCAATTCTTACAAATGGTTCAAGGTGATGAATCACTTCTGAATCAATCGTATATTGAACAAATGGCTCTAGATAGTTTAATTGATCGTGCTTTATTGGTTCAGCAGGCTGAAAAGTTAGGCATCAGTTTAAGTGATGCTCAGATTGAACAAATGATTGCTCAACAGCCAAGTCTGCAGGTTGATGGTAAATTTTCACAACAAGCTTATGAAAACTATCTTCGATCAATTAATATGACGAGCCAGGGTCTAATCCAAAATTTAAGACAAGATCATGCGCTTCAAATGTTAGTTTCAAGCATTCGTGATAATTCTTTGGTAAGCCAAAGTGATATTCAGCAAATCGCAAATCTACAAGGTGAGCAACGTACGTTATTTATGTCATCTGTAAAATTGGATGATTACAAAACGTCTGTAAAAATAACTGATGCTGAAGTCGCTGCTTATTATGAAAAACATAAAGTGCTGTTTAAGCAACCTGCCTCAGTTGATCTTGATTATGTATTGGTAACGCCTGCTATGGTAGCAAATGCCACAACAACTGTTACAGATGCAGAATTAAAACAAGCTTATGATCAATATGTAACTCAACAAAATAAAAATGCCAAAGTTGAAGTCCAACATATTTTGATTACAACAGATAATCGTACTGCGCTTGAGGCTGAAAAAATAGCCAATGATGTCTATGCAAAAATTCAATCAGGATTATCTTTTGCAGAGGCTGCTCAACAGTATTCTGAAGATTCTAGTTCCAAAGATAATGCGGGTCGAGTTGTTGGTTATGAAGTCGGTGTATTCGGTGATGCTTTTGATAATGCAGTTCAAGCTTCAAAAGGTACGATTTCTAAGCCAGTAAAAACCGATTTTGGTGTACATATTATTCAAGCTAAAGCTGCTCAAGTGAATGTTGCTAGTTTTGAGTCTGAAAAAGCACGTCTTGAAGCTGATTTATTAAAATCTAAAAATGCCAATGCTTATTCTGATCTAGTAAATGGTTTGAATGAGCTCGTTGTAAGTAGCGATGCTTTAGATGTAGTCCCTCAGGAATTAAAATCGGCTAAATTGGTTACTGCGAATAATGTAACTCTTGCAACTCAAAATACAGTCCTAGCGGATCCTGCTGTAAAAGCTAAGATCTTTAGTCAAGATGTAAAAAATGGTGATCGTAACGCGACCAGCAATATACAATTGGCTAATGGTGATACAGTTTGGTTGAAAGTTCGTGAATACCGTGAAGCTGGTGTTCAACCTTTATCAGTAGCCAAAGCGAAGGTTAAAGAAAAGCTGTTGAATCAAAAGGCATATGAAGCTGCTCAAGCAAAAGTTGCTGCAATGTTAAAGGATTTTAAAACACTACCTTCACAGCAGGTTTTAACTAAGCATCAGCAATCTTTCGTAAATGCAGGTGTGTTTACTCGTTCTCAAGGTCTTAAACGAGAAATTGAACGTGCTGCATTTAGTGTGCCTGCACCTAAAGCAGGAATGTGGTCTGTGACTACAGCTCAATTACCAAATGAAATGGTAATTATCGGTGTGGCTGAGGTAAAAAAACCATCTATGGATTCGATTTCGGCTGAAGAAAAACAGCAGCTTGCACAGCTTTATCAAAACTATCGTGGTACACAATTACTTAAAGATTACACTGAGTATTTAAAGTCAGTTGCAAAAATTAAGTAACTCACCAGTAATTCTATCTTCATAAAAAAAGCACTTCGGTGCTTTTTTTATTTTGCTATGATTTATTTAATTCGATTAATTCAAATAAGTATTCCGATACTGGCTTGGACTGCATAGATAATGTTTTTTGAAGGCTTGACTAAATGCAGTCTCTGATGAATAACCAACTTTGTGCGCGATTTGTTGGATTGAAAGCTGGCTCAAGCGTAAAAGTTGACTGGCTAATCTTAAACGGTGTTTCTGTAAGTATGCTAATGGTGTTTCATTCACCATATTTTGAAATAAATGAGCGAATTTTGAACGCGACATAAAGCAAGTTTCTGCCAATGATTCTACAGTCCAGTTTCGTTCTGGTTGGCTGTGAATCGCTGAAAATGCAGGGCTCAATTCTGGGTGAGTAAGTGCATTTAACCAGTTATTCTGATCTGTAAGCGTGGAAATGTAATCTCTCACGCATTCGATTAACATAATACTCACCACGTGATCCATAATCTTATGGCGACCAGGTCGGTTCATCTTGGTTTCATCAGCCACGAAATAAAGCCCGATCCTTAACCACTCCGGCTCTCTAGCATTCAGTGCATTGTTTAAATGGATATAAGTGGGTAAGGCTTGAATCAATGGTCCACCCATAATACTGTCCATGTTAGATCGTATACTGAAGATGAGAGATTTCTCAGATTTATCATCTTCGTCACCGAGGATAATTTCATCATCTCTTAAACCTTTAAATAAATGATCTATTTGAGTAATGTTGACTAATGTTTGTTCTTGATGGCTATAGGCTTGATGTGACATTCCAGAAGGAATAATTGCCATATCTCCAGCTTTTAAGTGTAGCTGTTCGCCATTTTGAAATTTAAAAAAGGCTTCACCGTATAATAAAATATAGGTAATCATGGCTGTTTGATGACTTAACTCAAAAGCCCATTTACCTTGTGCTTGAAGGTAGAGATATTCCGTATTTTTGAGGTGAATATCTTCAAAAACTTGACTGAGGGCATCCATGTTTTTCGTATATTCCCTATACGCTTACAATTGCTGAATCTTAACATGTGTAAAGATTTCTATAATGTATTTTAGCTTCAAAATCGTTGTGGAAATACGACTCAATAGCTTTTTTGGACGATTACGACTGTATTTGAAATTTGAAATGAACAAAGATAAAAATAAGAAATAGAAAAGGAAAATTGCAAGTGAATGCAAAGGTAAAAGTTGAAGAGTTATTGAGTCAGAACCCGATAGCGCGAGGCTTACAACTGGATAAGAAGCGTTACTTATGGTTGCTTAGTCCAGCACTACCTGTATTAGGGATGGGCTTTTTGGCTGGATATCAATACGGACCTAAAGCAACTAAAAAATTGTTTGCATTAGGTGGACCTTTATTATTACACGTAATTATTCCCACCATTGATGCTTTGGTCGGTACTGATGAGAATAATCCGAGTGATGAGCAGATCAAAAAATTAGTCAGTGATCCTTACTATGATCGTATAGTAAAAATGTTTGTTCCTTTACAATATGCAGCCAATTTTTTTGCTGGATACGTGGTCTCTCGTAAAGAAACCCCATTGTTGGATCAGTTGTTGATTGGTTGTACTATGGGGTTGATCAACGGTATTGGTGTGAATACTGCCCATGAACTATGCCATCGACCGAAGCGTGCAGATCATTATTGGTCACACGTGACACTAGCACCACTTGGATACAATCATTTCCGTATTGAGCACCCATATGGGCATCATAAGCGCGCAGCTACTCCAGAAGATCCAGCGACTTCTAAGATGGGTGAGACCTTTTACGAGTTTCTTCCAAGAACCATTAGCGGTGGCTTGAAGTCAGCAATACAGATTGAAAAACATCGATTAAATCGTAAGGGTGAGTCGTTCTTTTCACTGAAAAATGAGTTATTTCACGGCGCAGCCATTAGTGCAACTTTTCACGCAACGATGCTGAAACTGTATGGTAAGAAAATTTTACCATTCTTAGCCATACAGTCACTTTACGGTGTGACTTTATTTGAAATGGTCAACTATCTTGAGCACTACGGCTTATTGCGAGAAAAGAAAGAAGATGGAAGTTATTCGCGTACTATGCCTGAACATAGTTGGAATAATAATAACATCACAACCAATCTATTCTTATACCAGTTGCAGCGCCATTCGGATCATCATGCTTATCCGACACGACCATTCCAAGCATTGAGAAACTTTGAAGAAGCGCCAGTGTTGCCAAGTGGATATGCGACGATGTTGATCCCAGTTTTAATACCTAAGTTATGGTTTAAAATTATGGATAAGCGCGTATTTGACCATTATGGTGGCGATTTAAATAAAGCCAATATTCATCCAAAACGACGAGCAAAAATTTTTAAAAAATTTGGTGTTATTGATAAATTATTGGGCTAACACTCAAAAATAAAAAAACCGACCATGGGTCGGTTTTTTTATAATACTTTTAACATGCGTATTTCGCATGCATCACTATGTCCAGTATTTCCTAATGGGTGTTGTAGATGTTGAAAACCTAATTTTTCATATAATTTTACAGCCTGCAAGAGAGATGCTGTGGTTTCGAGATAAATTTGCGTGTAACCCTGATCTCGTGCAAATTGGATACATTTTTCTAGAATTTGTTTTGCAAAACCCAAACCTCGTATTGAGGGCATAAAATACATTTTTTGTATCTCTAGGGTGTTTTCGTGGCCCAGCAAAGGTGCAATGCCCCCACCACCAAAGACCTCGTGTTGGTCATTGCTAATAACCCAATATATGGAGTGAGGTTTTGTATAAACGTCATAGAGTTGATCTAGAATTGGATCTGCTACTGCGAAGCCTGATTCAGCAGCGAGAGCAAACTCCACTGAGACTTCACGAATGATTTTTGCAATATGGGGATTATCTTGGGGTTGAATAGTTCGAATAAAGTACATAATTGATGAAACTTAGTAAATCTTCACAGAGTATATCTAAGTTTCATCGGAGTTGAGTTTAATTCAACGTGATTTATTTCAATTCGCTTGATGATTTTCCAAGTTCACGGCGCGCAACAATAAGCTGTTGAATTTGTTGTGTACCCTCGAAGATATCTAGTATTTTGGAGTCACGCGCCCATTTTTCCAACAACTCATCTTCGGTATAGCCTACACTTGCAGCAAGTTCGACACACTTCAATGTAATTTCATTACAAATTCGTCCAGCTTTCGCTTTTGCAATTGAAGCTTCACGCGAGTTAGGCTTTTTATTGTCAGCCATCCATGCAGCTTTTAGGGTTAATAAACGAGCAGCTTCCCATTCTGCTTCCATACGATAAATCTGAGCTGCAATATTTGAGGATTGAAGGTAGGGGGTGGCATATTCAGCATCTAGTTGGTCTTTAAAAATTTCCTTGATACGCTCTAAAGACGCTTTAGAGCACCCAACTGCCATTGCGGCCACAAGAGGGCGTGTATTATCAAAAGTTTCCATGACGCCAGCGAAACCTTTTGCAACATCGATTTCAGCATTGCCTAATAAATTTGCAGCAGGGACACGACAATCGATAAAGCGAATGACAGCAGTATCTGAAGCTTTAATTCCGAGTTTATGTTCAAGACGTTCAACGGTCATGCCAGGCGTGCCTTTAGGAACAACAAATGATTTGATTGCTGCACGCCCAAGTTTTTTATCGAGTGTTGCCCAAACCACGACTGAATCAGCTCGTTCACCAGAAGTGACGAAAATTTTCTCGCCATTTAAAATATAATCATCACCATCTTTAGTCGCTGTGGTGCGTATTGCTGCAGAATCAGATCCACAGCCTGGCTCGGTAATTGCCATCGCAGCCCAAGTTCCTTTGAAGCGTTCAAGTTGCTCTTCATTGGCTACAGCAGCAATTGCAGAGTTACCTAATCCTTGGCGAGGCATGGTAAGTAATAAACCAGTATCGCCATAACACATCTCAATTACACCCAAAGCAGTAGACATGTTCACGCCATTTTTGTTGCCTTGAGTCGTATCTCCACGTTTATTGACGGCAGCGCCAGCATTCATGCCATCGCCACCTTCATTCATACCATCCAATAGGGATGCTAACATGTCGAGTTCTTTGGGATAAGCATGTTCAGCTTTATCATATTTGCGTGAAATAGGGCGAAGCACGTTTAACGCTGTCTGATGAGCTTGATCAACAAGCATTTTAAATTTTTTCGGATTTTCTAAATTCATCATCATTGTCCTTAAATTTTTATTATTTGATTAAGCATGTAAACCAGAATGCATAATGGCAGTAGCACGCAAATCCCGATACCAACGTTCAACTGGATGTTCTTTGGTAAAGCCATGTCCACCTAAGAGTTGTACGCCATCAGTGCCAATTTTCATTGATTTTTCTGCACACAAAATTCGTGCTAAGTATGCTTCACGATGGAAACTTAAACCTGATTCTGCGCGGCTTGCAGCATTCAAAACCAACATTTTCATAGCATCAATTTCAATAGCCATATCCGCGATCATAAATGCAACACTTTGACGGTGGGATATTGGTTCACCAAATGCGGTGCGTTCATTGGCATACTGAATGCAATATTGTTTAACCGCTTGGCATGTACCCACTGCCATTGCACACCACATTAAATTGCCCAGATCAATGAACGCTGAATAATCAAAATCTTGCTCATTTAGTTTAAATGCTGGTGTGTTGTTAAATTTTAGGCTCACAGATTGGGTTGCTTTCAGCCCCATTGCTGGATTTGCTTTATATGAAATCGTTTCATTTCGCTCAACAATGAAAACCTGAGCTGTTCCATCTAAATCTGCGGAAACCAATAAAAGATCTGCCTGCTCACCTAGAATAACGATAGTTTTTTCACCATTAATGACAAAATGATCGCCTTGGCGTGTCGCTTTTGTTTTTAATTGGAAAGGGTTGAAAGCAGGTGTATTTTCCTGAACAGCAAAAGTTGCAAATAGATCATCTTGTTCGCTAAATGCCGACAAATACTTATTTTGAATCTCTGCTGAACCCCACTGTGTAATTGCATTAATGACTGAGAACGTGGAGAGTAATGTAGCTGTTAATGAGAAGTCACCTTGTGCAAGTTGCTCTGCGATCAGCACATTTGTAACCACATTCTTTTCTGAAGCAACGCCGCCGTATTGTTCAGGCAATGCATAATAATTGACACCTAAATCTTTAAATTGAGCCCATAAGTTTTCTGGAAAAGTAGCTTGGTGGTCGGCTGTATGTGCTAGGGGGTAGAGAACTTCATGAGCAAATTGTTGCATCGCATCAACAGTCATCTGTTGTTCTTCAGAAAGGCTGAGATCAAATAACCCTTTTTGCTGATTGGATAGACGTTGAGTCGGAGTATTGGATTTTTGTTTAAAAATTTTCTGTGTAGAGCCCAAGGTTTTAAATCCAGCCTTAGAACCTTGATAAAGCGAGCGTTCGATAATTTTTCTTAGTTTTAATTGATCGATTAAATCACTGCCTGCGAGCTTAGTGATCAAGGCTAAGCCTAAACCTTGCGCTTTGTTTGCGATATCATTCATTGTTGTAAATTCCCTGATGGTTTTTTTATACAACAAGATCGTGACATGTGTTTAGTGAAATGACTATGTCGAAAATGACTAGCTTAAAAGACTTTTTTGACCAAACAGATAAATGGTAATTGAATAGGTATTCTAATGAAATTTAAGATATATTCTTTTTAGTAATTCAATTTTTTATTTAATAAATTGACCATAGTGACACGATAGATCACTATGGTCTTTGTTCCTTAAACATATGATTGGATCATTTTGCGCACATTTGTTTTTGCTTCGATCACAGTCATGAATGTATATGCACCTATGAACTTACGACTGATGAACATAAATTCTTTCGGTGGAACTGAAAAATAGCGCGATGCCATCGACTTGGATGCTCGTTGCATCACACGGCTATGCAGTTGGCTTTGTTTCCAATCATAGCGCTGCTGTTCATCCATAATGCCTGTTGGTAGGTCTGGATTATTGCTATAAGTACTAAAAGCTTCAGTAGCTAGAAGGAACACTTTTGCCATGTCAGGTTTAATGCTTAATGGCATTGCATCGAAAAACTCATAACCTGTCATAGCATTGACCATGGCTTGAGCATCATGATGATAGCCCGCGGTAATTAAATTACGAGCTACCTTGAGGAGTTGATCATCAAATTGACGGATCGCACCGAAGTCTAAAAGAATGATTTTATCTTCAATTTGCGCGCCGTCACCTAAGCGTACTAGGTAGTTACCAAAGTTAGGATCAGTCTGCATCTCGCCCCATTCAAACACTTCACGAACGGCAATTTCAAGCGATGCTTCACCTAATTTGTTGCGACGCTCCTGAGGGAGTGAAAGCATGACTGGGCTATTAATCGGAACACCACGCTCAAAAGTCATACAAAGCACTTGATCTGTACAATATTGATCAATAATTTGTGGAACAACATAACGCGGATCATCTTTTAAACGCGCTCTAAAACGACGTGTTGTTTCAGCTTCAATTTTGTAATTTACTTCACGGTGCATCATTTCGCGAACCTCATCAAACCATTGATCAAATTCACGAGTTTGAGGAACCATGCGTGTAAGTTTGAGCATGTTCTTAAACAAGCTCATATCTGAGTCAATTGCGCTTGCTACACCTGGATATTGAACTTTGAGCACCAATTCAAGACCATCAGACTTACGTGTTGCACGGTGAACCTGTGCTAATGATGCGGTGCCTAAAGGCTCATGATCAATGGTGAGATCATCGAGTTTAGAGCCAAGTTGGTTGCGCAGTTGCTCATGGATCGCAGGCCACGCGAGGGCAACGGTCTGATTATTTAAAGTGTTTAAAGCTTGCGTGATCTCTTCAGGTAGAAAATGCTCACCATATAACGCCATCATTTGACCAATTTTGACGATAGAGCCTTTTAATTTACCGATTTCAGCAACAAGAAAGTCAGCTTGTTCTTTCATCGCTTGTTTACGTTTTTTTTCTTTTTCTTCTTCGCTTGAAAAAATAGAACTCGCACTTGAAGCAGCCCAGCGTGTGCCAGCCAGTAGAGAAGCTTTCGCAATCGAAAGACGGCGATCCATTGAAGAAGTTTTTAATTGTTTAAGCTTTTCATTCTGATCTGACATGAAGTTTAGGTCCTTTAAGCGAATCGCGCAGAGAAATCATTGTATTGAATATTACATGTTATGAACGTATTAAAATAGTTCAAGTATTTCAATATCAGGTGTATAAATGGTCAATTTATTCAAACTTAAATAGCCTAAGCATTTTTAAAGTCGATATTTAACTGGGAGTTGAACTCGAGCCGACAGAGACACGCGATACTCTGAAATGAATAATTTCATTAAGTTGACAACAGTTTCATGAATAAATCCAAGGGCATATGCTTTGATAATAATGACGCTAGGTAAGCTGAAGACAAAATATTTAACATCATCCGAACTTGGATTTTCAAAAATTTGATGATCCATCAAAAATTGCTTAAGAAATTGTTTTTCTGTTGTTACACGAGGGGAAGAATCATCACTCCAGTAATTTTGACGCATTGCCATTAAATTATTGTGTTTATAACTCATACTTTAACTTTTGAAATTCACTTTAACTTTTATTAGTTTGAGTCTAAATTTTCTTTTTCAAGTCTGGTGAACTTTTCGAGAGACGAAAAAAAGCGGGCAAAGCCCGCTTTTTTTAACAGTTAATTAAACTGCTACGATGTCAACAGCGTTAGGACCTTTAGGACCTTGAGTTACGCTGAATTCAACTTGTTGGCCTTCAGCCAAAGTTTTGAAGCCTGAACCTTTGATTTCGCTGAAGTGAGCAAAAACGTCAGGACCGTTTTCTTGTTGGATGAAACCGAAACCTTTAGTTTCGTTGAACCATTTAACTGTACCTTTAACAGTATTAGACATAATAGGAATCCTAATAAAACTTTAATGTTATGAGTTTGAACTCAATGATGTAACTTGGAAAAAAAATGAAACTTAAAATCTGAAACCAAACGTAGGATTATGACTAACACTGCGAAATAAAAGATTTAATGAAACAACATAAATTTTCTAGTTGGCTTCGAGTATACACGATTATTTTCAATATCGTTAGTTTTAATCAACTTTCTCGCTATTTTAAAACCTGAATGAGTAGACCTTATTCAATGGATAATTCTAACTATTCAAATTTTCAATACAAATTTGCCGAATAACACGGATAGAACTTTTTATTAATAGGATAAAACAAGGTATCATAGACCGTTTTTAAAAAATTGACCTTGGAGACGCCTTAAGTGGATCGACCGACTATTAGCCCTGAACATCTACAGGAAGCCGCTGAAAACTTAACAACTATTCGAGATTTTATTCGTTTTGGTGTTACAGCATTACGTCAATACGATGCACACTTAGGTCAAGGTACTGAAGATTATTTTGCTGAAAGTTCTGCTTTAGTTTTACAAACTTTGTCACTAGACTGGAATGCCGATGCTGAGATTTTAGACTCAAAATTGCTGCCAAGCGAAGTTGCGGAATTCTTGAGTTTACTCGAACGTCGTATCAATGACCGTGTTCCTACTTCATATTTATTAAATCTTGCTTATTTCTTTGGTAAACCATTTTATGTAGATGAGCGTGTACTGATTCCACGCTCACCAATCGTTGAGCTAATTGAAAATCGTTTTGCACCTTATTGTTTGACTGAAAATGGTGAAATGGGTGAAGCGGTCAATAATTTGCCAGTGAATCCAAATCCTAAAACTCCACAGCGTATTTTGGATATGTGTACTGGCTCTGGTTGTATCGCAATTGCTTTGGCATATGCATTCCCTGATTCTGAAGTCGATGCTACTGATATTTCAAAAGAAGCCCTTGAGGTTGCTCAAATCAACTGTGAGCATCACAATAAACAGTATCAAGTCGCTTTATTGGAATCTGATCTTTTCGCTAAAATACCTGCTGAAAATCAATACGATTTAATTATTTCTAATCCGCCGTATGTCGATGCTGAAGATATGGCAGATTTACCAGATGAGTTTCATCACGAGCCAGAATTGGCATTGGCAGCGGGTCAAGATGGTTTGGATCTTGTGCGTAAAATGCTGGCTCAAGCCGCAGACTATTTAACTGAAGATGGTTTAATCGTCATTGAAGTGGGCAACTCAGAATGGGCGATGAAGCAAAACTTTAATACTGTTGATTTCTACTGGTTGCAATTCCAACGTGGTGGATCAGGTATTTTTGCACTGACTGCAGCACAATGCCGTCAATATCGTGATTTATTCATTCAATCTGTTCAAGTTTAAAGGAGTTGTTGAACATGGCTGGCAATAGTATTGGACAATTGTTCCGTGTAACAACTTGTGGTGAATCTCACGGTGTTGGTTTGATGGCGATTGTAGATGGAGTTCCACCAGGTCTGAAGTTATCAGCTGAGGACTTACAAATAGACTTAGATCGTCGTAAACCAGGTACCTCTAAATTTGCAACACAACGCAAAGAACCAGATGAAGTTGAAATTATTTCAGGTGTGTTCGAAGGTAAAACCACTGGGACATCCATTGGTCTTTTAATTCGTAATACAGACCAAAAATCTAAAGATTACGGTAATATCGCACAAACTTTCCGTCCAGGTCATGCAGACTATACTTATACACAAAAGTATGGTTTCCGTGATTACCGTGGTGGTGGTCGCTCAAGCGCACGTGAAACAGCGATGCGTGTTGCAGCGGGTGCAATTGCTAAAAAATTCTTATTTGAAAAATTTGGTATTGAAATCCGTGGGCATGTAACTCAAATCGGAACTGAAAAAACAGCAAAATTAGATTGGAATGAAGTGCCGAATAATCCATTCTTTTGTGGTGATGTTGATGCCGTACCACGCTTTGAAGCACTTGTGACATCATTGCGTGAAAAAGGAACAAGCTGTGGAGCACGACTTGAAATTATTGCTTCTAAAGTACCCGTAGGCTGGGGAGAACCTGTTTTCGACCGTTTAGATGCTGATATCGCTCATGCGATGATGTCAATTAATGCGGTTAAAGGTGTAGAGATTGGTGATGGTTTTGGCGTGGCTGAACAATTTGGTCATGAAACACGTGATGAACTGACAACTGATGGCTTCTTAGCGAATCACGCTGGTGGTATATTAGGTGGTATCTCAAGTGGTCAAGATATTCGTGTATCAATTGCACTAAAACCTACTGCTTCTATTACCACACCAGGCAAAACGATTACCATTAATCGTGAAGATACGGATGTTCTTACTAAAGGTCGTCACGATCCTTGTGTGGGTGTTCGTGCGACACCAATCGCTGAAGCGATGCTTGCAATCGTGTTAATGGATCACTTTATGCGTCATCGTGCCCAAAATGCCGACGTTGTTGCGCCATTTGAGCCAATTTAACCAAAGTAAAAAAGCGTATGATGTAAAAAGCCAGATGATTGATCTGGCTTTTTAATATAATTTTAAAATTGCAATTGAACGTTTTATGGGGAATTCAATTGAAAATAAGGATATTGGTTGGGGCGATGGTCTTATGCGGATTATCGTATAGTTATGCGAATGGCTTAACACAATCTCAGTTTGATATTGAAGTGAAGTCAATTTATAACGAAATTGAAGCGAGTCAAATTCGATTACATCAATCGGTCGATAGTAAGCAGAATATTTCGTTGATCATTCAAAGAGCTTGTGAATATGCAGATGCATTAAATGCTTTAGAGCGAATAGCACAAAAGAATATTTATATGGCTAAAGCAAAAGAAGAAGCATTATTTGCAAAAAAAATGAGAAATTCTTTTGAGTTATCATTCCAAGATTTAGGAACAAGTTATCAAAAAAGTTGTAAGCCTTAAAAAAAAGCCAGTTCAACAAACTGGCTTTTTAGTGAATAATTCATTTATTCGATAGTTTGACCTGTATAACCTTTGATAAATGTTAAGTAAGCAGAAGACTTCTGACCGTCAGCTTGCAGGATGGGACGAGTCACTTCGCCGTTAGCTGTCACGATTTTTAGATCAATTTGTTTTGCGTCTCTAAATGAGTTTAAAAAACTTACAGGAACGACAATAAAATTAGATGAATTCGTTACACCAGCTGCAGTTGCATATTGGGTTGGTTGAATTGTTGAATAGACATAAGGCTGACCATCAACAATAAAGTTCAATTGTTTTATATCGTGCTGTATAGTGTCATTTACATCTGCAGTTATTTTAAAACCATTACGCTTTTCATCATTCCAACGGAGTGCAAGCTCAGGGCAAATTTCATCAGTAGCACAGATGAGAGGTCCTTTGGTTACAACACGTTCTGGATAACTTCCTGCACAACCTGTTAATACAACCAATGCTGAAATAAGCGCTAGTTTGATTTTCATGATTTTACCTATTGTCTTGTTTATTATAACTGTGTACACAATTTGTTAAATCTAACGAAAAATTCTAAAAAATGAAATGCCTAGCAGTCTAATAACACGTTGCAGTTTTGTATCGATGATTAAAAAAGACCCATAGTGGGTCTTTTTTACTTTTGCTTAAATTGTTGGTAGCCACTTTTAAATGTTTGATAGGCAAATGATGCATGCCCATCTTTTAAAATGCTATGCGTAATAGCACCTTGATCTGTCACTACAGCAATATCGATAGATTTAGACTGATCAAACATAACGACAAAATTCATTGGTACATCAATGTAATTTGAAGAGTTAATGAGATCGGAATTGTTGACTGATCGTGTATTGGTTTGAGTTAAAGTTGTGTAAGGATAAGTTTGACCATCTAGCGTGAAAATCACTTGCTTGATATCAAAAGATTTTCGATCAAATAGATTGGTATGTACTCTAAATAAATTATTGCTCTGCTGTTTCCAATCAAATGTTAACTCAGTACATGGTTTTGATGGTTCACAAATCACCTGACCACGTGTTTCAATTCGCTTGGCATTTTCTGAAGGTTTAAAATCAATAACATTAGATGCATAAGCTTTTGCAGAACTTGCATTTGGTTTATTGGATACAACGATACACCCACTCAGTGAAAGAGCAGTAAGAATAGATATAAATTGAACTTTCATTATTATCAACCAGTTAAATAGATGTTGTTTTTGTATATACTAAATTTAGCATACAATCCATATAAATGTTAACCAGTTATCAAAAAAATATATATTTATTGTCGTGTTTTGCTATTATTCTTTTTGTGATGCTTGTCAGGTTGCTTGAATTAAGTTTAAAGGTGGTAAAAAATAATTGATTGAGTCCTTTATGGTCAAACGTTTCTATTTTTGATTGAACACTTTTCAAAAGGTGATATAACTAAAAATAAAGCGTTAATAAAAGAGTATGAAATGAAAACGACTGTGAAATATGTGGTGCTGAAGAGCAAAGACTATCAATTGGGCACTCCATTGTTTGAAGAAACCATCGAGGCAGACTATGCGTATTTCGATTCAATTCCATCAGTCATTCAGTACCAGAATCATGAGTTTAAAGTGAAGTCAAAAGAACTTAATCGAAAGCAAATATTTGATGACTTTGAAGAATCACAAACAATCTTAGTTAAAGTCATCGCACTGAATTAATTTAAAGGCAGCCTTGAGCTGCCTTTCTTATTCTCATCACTATTCATTATCTATTTTATAATATAGTTCTATTCGAAATTAAGCACGGTTCAATATGCACCAAACATTCCCAATCCAAAGTAGGTTAGGTGGATTCTACTTTTTCTATAACACCATTGTGGATTATTCTTAACTTAAAATTATATATTTATTAGTAGTTTATATTAATTTTAACGATGCTATAAAAGTCTTAAAAAATCACGTGTAGACTATTTGTAGACTGTTGAGAAGCATGATTTAATAAACTTACTGAAGGTTTATTGGATTAATCATGAAACTCAACAAGTCTAATGTTTATGCTATCCCATTGACGGATTCTGGTCAAAAAATTATCAGAGATAAAGATTTGATCGGTTTCGCGATTCGAGTCACCACGAAATCAAAATCCTATATTGTTGAACGTAGACACGAGGGGAAACTTTATCGAGTCGTGATTGGGAAAGCGAATGAAATATCCGTAAATTCTGCTCGAGCAAAAGCCCAAATGATTTTGGCTCAAATCTCCAATGGGGAATACATTAGTCCAAATGAAAAAGTAAGCGTAAATAATTTTTTAAATATCACTGTGGATGAAGCATTAAAAATTTACATTGATAGAAATGATTTCAAACCTAAAACAATTAGACAGTATAAAAAATACTTTGATTTATACTTAAAGTGGTCAGATCGTAAGCTCTTCGAAATAACAAAAAAAGAAGTCCTGGATAAATTTATCGAAGTATCTGAGCTCAGCAAGTCATCAGCCAATGGTGCAATTTCATTGCTAGGCACAGTCTGGAAATATATTCATGTGCTTTATTCTACCGATGAAAATCCAATTTTAAAAAGCAATCCAGTAGATATTATTGCCGTAACTAAAGGTTGGAATAAGATTGAAAGTCGTGATAGGCATTTAGATAAAAGTATCATTCATAAGTACTACAACGCCGTTTTAAATTATGAGGATGAGCTTAATCTAGAAAATACAGCACGATCCAACACGCATAGAGATATCATTTTATTTACCATGTATACCGGTTGCCGTCGCCAAGAAGTCTGCGGTCTTAAATGGGAAGATGTAAATTTTAAAGAAGGTATAGTTATTTTTAGAGACACGAAAAATGGTTCTAATCATGAATTTCCAGTAGGGGATCATTTACTGTCTATACTAAAGGAAAGATACTTACTAAAAGAAAATGATTGGGTATTCCCAGCGACTAAACTTCCAACTTCTCATAATATTCACGCTACTGTAGTAGATACTGCACTCAAGAAAATAGGTACCCAAGTTAATTTTTATGTATCGATGCATGATTTTAGACGCACATTCGCGACGATATGTAATTTACTAAGATTTAACATCTATGTGACTAAACGACTGCTTAACCATACTGCTAGACCGCGTTTAGATGTCACAGGTGGATATGTACAAATACCGATGGAGGAATTAAGAGCTTCCATGAATATGATTGAGGCTGTATACCAAGGAAAAATTGATTGTTTTAACTACGAAAGTGTCTGGGATGAAAGACTCAAACAATTAAAGGCAGGATAAACCTGCCTTTTAAATTATGCGTATTGTGCTGTGCAGGTGACAGTTCTTCTTTTTTCAAAAGCGAGTACATCAGCTTTTCTATAAGCAACTCTACGACCAATTTTGGTGTAGGGAAGTTCAGACCCATCACAGCGCATTCTAGCTAAAGTCCAAGGCGAACAATCTAAATATAGAGCTACCAAATCTTGTCCAAACTTTTGATCATCTGGAGCATCTAAAAAAGGTTTTAATAATTTAGATCGTTCATCCTCATTGATATTTTTTAAACTTTTCAAAGCCATGAAAACACCTCAGTTAGTTGTATTTGTTTTTCATTTTGCAAATCTGATACATAATTTTTTTTCATTACTTTCTCCAAGTCGCTTCTTTAAACTTTGCATTGATGACCAACGTATCAATTTCACCAATACCAACATTTTCGAAAATATGGGTCATTCGCGTCCCGAACACTGTCAGTGTTCGGGTAATAGAGGAATAATTAAATTTCATGTTTTCACCATACTTTTCGCATAGTTATCTATTTCGACTTTAACCGCTGCAAATTGCTTTACCTCAATCTGTGCCAAGGCATCTAAGCCTAAGTATTCACAAACGGTTTTCGTGTCTAAGCCACGTTCTGCAATGAAGTCTTGAAGATGAGCAAGTTGCTCATTTGAAATGCCATTGAATTCAGGTGGATTGAGCCATTTCTTTTCATCTTTGTTGTAAGGACAGCCTAATTCTTTTGCCCGAAGTTGAACGGCGTACCACATATCCATTACATACCGATGGCCCTGAGGTAATGATTCAGTGAGTTGGTTTAAATCCCCAGCATGTTGAGCTTCAGTGCAACTTTGTTTCCAATTTTCAAAGTCTTCATCCGCTTTGATAGTTTCCAACTGCTCAGGTGTCATTCTGTTGATATGGTCTTTAGCTTGTTTAATGATGTCAGCCAAGAATGTAGGATTCTGTTTTAAGTCAGGTACCCACACCTCACCAGTTTCACCACCTAAGCCACCAGCATTTTTTGCATGATGAGTTGGGCAAGGCTTAAAGCTAATGACACGTGCATTTTTACCTTCACCAGTGGTCACAGTCGTTAAATAACCCATAATGTCAGCTATTCGATAAAGCTCGTTACGGTTCTTACCGCCTAGATCAGGACGATATACAATTTGATCGCCGTTTTGATCTTCAGAAGCATGTGCAATAAAAACCACATCTTTTCCTGACGCGATTAAGGTGTTCACGTATTGCTTAAAAATATTGTTGGCCAGACCTTGAGCTTTAAGTTTGAGTGAACCATCTTTTTGTTTGTTGGTATTGTTCAAAGCCAAGTGTGTCTTGATGCTCTCAAGCATGGCGCCAACAGTATCAATAACCACTGTGTTATATGGTGCTAAATCTTGAGGTGTAAGATTTGCTACATCTGACCATTGTTGAACTTGAACTACTGCACCACGACGAAGCTCACCAGTACGATGTGCACCTTTATCAAAGTCAAAGGAAATTGCTTTATCACCTGTAAATCCAATTGAAGTTTTCCCAAGTCCTGGATCCGCATAGAGATAAACAATGATGGCTTGAACCAATAGTGTTTGGTTCGCTTCAATGATAGGAAGGGCCATTACACACCCCCTAACATGCGATTCTTATGCATGTGAGTAATCAGCATTTGATTAATGTTGTAATGGTCATTGTGATCTGTGAAATCTGATACTGAATTACCTAATACATCGTGAATTTTATCGATCGTCAGCGATGTAATCATTGCATCATCAAATTCACTACCAGGTACGCCGTAATCATTCGTGAATTTTTCATAGTCGAATGACATGTCGAGTGTGTATTCATCAAAACGTATTACAGCGTAGCCAGTCGTTTCAGAGGTCAATTTTAGGGCTGCGACAGATGTTTGATTAGGTACATAGCTTGAATAGCTAAGCTTTAAGTCCAAAGGGTCTGGTTGATTTGTGAATACTACTGCACCAATTGTTACAGTAGATACCAATAAACTTACGGCGACGGTATTGAATGGTGTGAAATTTAAATTCATAATTGATCTCGCAGTGATGCAAAGCACCCATGATTTCGAAGGCAGGGGTGCTTTTTTGTTGTCTGTGAGATAAATATTACCTAAAAGGTAATTAATTGCAACTATTAAATTATCTTTTTATTATCTTTAAGGTGTTTTTATTTTGTAATAGGCAAAAGAAAACCAAAAAGGATTACTATTCATATTTTTTAAATGCCTAGATTAATTTATATAAAGCTAAATCATTAAATTTATTTAGCTAATATATTGTTTTAACTGCAGTTTATGTTATTTAAAAGTCTTTTATATTCAATGCTTTAATTGTAGTTTTTTTTTCATAAAAATGGTATAAATGCTATAAGCTCCTGCAGTATTCGATGATGAACCAACTTTACATTCACAATCAAAATCTTAGGTATCTGATTGATAATTCCTCATTAGAATCTATCAAGTCAATTGTTGACTTAGATTCTATAGATACAGTTTTAAGACAATGTCTTCCTCTAGAGCAGATGAGAGAAGCTGGAAGTTTTTTTACGGGACAAATACTAGCAACGAAGACAATTAATTCATTTGATAAAGCATTAACCTCAAAATCAAGAGTTTTGGATCCAACATGTGGAGCAGGGAACTTATTAATTGAGTGTTCCAGAAAACTCGGAGTGCGAGATACTTTAAGTGAGACACTTGAGGAATGGGGTGAAATTCTATGGGGCTTTGATATACATGAATCTTTTATTGAGGCGACTAAACTAAGATTAATTATTGAAGCATTAAATCGCGGAGTTCAAAAAAATTGTTCAATTGAGCAAGCAATATCATACTTTAAAAATATAAAAGTAATGGATGCATTAATAGTTACTAAGGCAGATTTAAAAGAAATAACTCATGTAGCAATGAATCCTCCATTTTCAATTTGGCAATCACCAAATAAAAACTATTGGAAACAAGGTAAAATAAATGCTGCAGGTATAGTTTTTGATCTATATCTAAGAATTTTACCGAAAAATTGTGTTGTAGTTGCAATTTTGCCAGAAGTATTGCGCTCAGGGAGTCGATATAATTTATTTCGCAATTTCTGTTCTCTTAACATGTCTGCAAAATGTATTCAATGGGGGCGATTTAATACTAAAACTGATGTTGATGTTTTTATTTTATCCGGGATAATTACGGAAGAAGAAAATCATAAGTTAATTTCATGGCAGGAGGATTTAGGCAATTATAAAGCCTTATCAACGAGGTTCGATGTTTGTATTGGCCCTCTAGTTGGCTATAGAGATATTGAACAAGGTAATGAGTACCCTTATTTTCATTCCAAAAACACACCAGGATGGGAGGTTTTAGATTCCATTAGTGAAACAAGGAGATTTCAAGGAAAAGTGATTTCACCACCATTTGTAATTATTAAAAGAACTTCTAGTCCAGGGGATAAATATAGGGCCACAGCAACAATTATTAATCTTAAGTCTATGGTAGCAATAGAAAACCACCTAATAGTAATTAAGCCCAGAAATAATTCTTTGAGAGATTGCAAAAAACTTTTAAAGTTACTCAAGTCGGATGCTATAAATGATTTTTTAAATAAAAGAATTCGGTTACGACATTTAACTGTTCAGGTAATTAAAGATATTCCATTGGATGAATCATTTTGATGACTAATCCAATGGAGTGGATTTTTATTTTAAGTACTCTTGATTTTCTACTGCTTTAAATATTAAGTTTTGGAACAACTCAATCATAGTAAGCAATTCTTTTTTTATTTCCTCAAAAGTTTCTTCAATATCTTGCGCCCCTAAATTATCACCATGAGCTATAGCATTACGACAACGTAATAACTTGGAGTCTATGAAATGCTCTTTAAGTTCAAAAGGTGCTGAATCCAAACCCAACTGTTGCAAAATATTAAGTAAAACAGGGTATTTTAAATTTGAATCTGTAGAAACAACAATATTTTCATCAACTTTGAAGTTTTGTGCTGGAGGATTGTTAACAAAGTCATTTAAATCTAATAATGAGGAAATTTTATTAATTGAAAATCCTTTTCTAAATTTGTCAGGGATACTTAAAAAAAGAAAATTTTCTTTAAGTCTATTAAATGGCAAGCCTTTATTATTAAGGTAATTTATATAAGCTAGGGCACAATGTTTGATATGACCTTCCCAATGTGAATATAACAAAACAATTGCAGCTCTGATTAAAATTGCCTTTTCATGACCACGGCTAGACTGTATCATTAAGTTAAGAGTCGTAAACTCTCGTTTACGCCATTTAATATCCTTATGCAAACTATCTTGTAATTCTAAAGATGTTCGGATTTTCATTTAAATATCCGTGTTGCAATTTTAGACATCTCAACCATTCTATCTATAGGTCGAGTTCGACTTTGAAGTACTTGTATATATTCTTGGTCTTTTGTTAACTCTTTAGTTTTATTTATAAATATTTCAACAAGTTTATTATCATCAAAATCTGTGTTTTCAATCAATTTGGATAGACCAAATGAAGCAGCTTCATAAACAGGTAATGAGATAGCTCCCTCATATTTTCCTTTAGTATGATTAAATTTTTTAAAAGCTTCATCATCTAAAGCCTGTTCTGCGATAGCAAATGTTTTTCGAAAAATTTGTAATTCATGATCAAAATTAAAATTTTGTTTATCATCGAATAATCTGATCATTTCAGCATTTAAATAAGGCCCAACATCCGTATGTTCTCTTCTAATGGCTTCACTGCTATTTCTATATATAAAGAATCTTAATGCAAGTTCAGTGTCGTAAGATTCTTCAGATTGCTTTTCAGATATAGGTAGCGTTGTTTTGAATGATTCATTAGTCGTAAGATCTTTTAACCAAAAGAATGCTTTTTTATTGTGCATTAATAGCATGCAATTACGTACTTCTTGATCAGAAAGTTTTGAACCTCCTGTATTAAGTCTTTGAAATAACTCAAATTTAGTATCATTGTCACTTTCTCTTTTAATAATTTTAATATCAATTTTTTCTCGTTTAAATATTCTCTTGATTTCAATATCAAGTTCTTGATCAGGATTATGAATATTTTCCCAAACTTTATCCTTCAATGATGGTAGATATTTAGTAGCCTGTAAAATTAAGGGTTTCTTGACTCTACCGTCTTCATCTTTTAGTTTTCCCAAAAATGAAAGAATTGTTGATATTCTTTGTAAACCGTCAACAACATCCCAAATACCATCTTTTCTTTGAGCAACAAAAATTGATGGGAGAGGAATACCTAAAAGAATAGATTCAATAAGACGACTTTTTTGCTCGTCAGACCATCTATAAACACGTTGAAATTCTGGATGTATATCTAGTTCACCATCGTCGTATAAGTTCACTAATTCGCCTATGGACATAGGATATGAGTCAGTATTTACTTGTAGTCTAGCTTTATCGATTTCTTGCTGAAGATTTGACATTTTCTCTACCATATAAAGTTTTAAATAATATAATTTCTTAATAGTTCAAAAAATTGATTTAAACATCCCGATACAACCCAACTACCTTACCAACCAACTTACAGCCATCGACTAGTGCGATAGTTTGTTCTGGCCAGTGAGGATTTAAAGGTTGAAGGTAAACATTGCCGCTTTCTAATATTAGTTTTTTAAATGTTGCTTCAGCATCACCTTCACAAGCAACGATTACAAGATCACCAGTTCTCAAATCCGCCGTTTGAAAATCAGGATTTACATAAATCTTATCGCCTGGTCTAAAGTCAGGCATCATAGATTCTCCGACGACTTCCAATCCATACCCATTCTTTCCGCATTTAGGGTTAGGGGGTAACCATTCTTCAAATTGTGTGCCATTAGGTACTGAGTCAACTGAAGTCCAAGTTCCTGCTTGTACCCACGAAATAACTGGAACTAGGCGACCAGCGATAGGGATTGGGGTAGAAATATTTGGTTCTAATATTGCTTTTTCATCGACATGCGGAATGTCTAACCAACCATGTGGTTTATCGAATGCATCTTCGATTTCACGAGCAACCTTATTACCAATTCCTTTTATAGGATTTGTACCTGCGAACTGACTGGTTTGGGATTGTCCTTTACCAATTTTCTCAGCAAAACTGGATACTCCGCCGACTTGATCAACAAGGATGCGAGTGTTTTTGTATCTGATTGATTTGCTGTCCATAGTATTCCTATTTCAGTGTGACGAGACACACTTATCAATTGTAGATTTATCACCAAAAAGGTAAACAAGAAAAAAGGTTGTATTTACATTACCTAAAAGGTAATATTTGAATTCATATGAGAGGGTCAATCTATGAATTTTAGAGATTTTATTAATGAATTAAATCCTAGTGATTTAGAGATCTATGCAAAAAATGCTGGTACTACAGTGGGTTATTTAAAAACACATTTACTTTATGGCTATAAAGAGCCAAGAAAAAATCTTAGAAAATCTTTGGCTCAAGCAAGTAATGGTCAAGTATCGGAAACCGAGATTTTGCAACATTTTGGGTTGATTCCTAGAAATGAAGTAAACAACCAAAATAGTAATAAAGCATCTGCCTAAAAACACGTTCAAAGGGAATACGAATGAACATCACTGATGCTGCATATAACACAGTTCACGATTATCCAGGCGGAGCAAATGCACTTGCGCCACGCCTTGGCATTAAAAGTCCTGCTGTGTTGAACAGTAAAGTCAATCCAAATACGGAAACACATCATCTAACGCTTGTCGAAGCTTCAAAGTTAATCGCGATCACAGGGGATTGCAGAATTTTGCAAGCATTCAATGCCGAACATGGAAAGGTCTCGATAGATTTGCCTCAGATTCCTGAATGTAGAGATACGGCGCTAACAGATCTAGTTTTAAGCATTGGTAAGGGCGGTGGGGATGTATGTGAAGTCTTTAGAGAAATGATGGCAGATGGACGTATTACGCAAGGAGAAGCCTTGGACATGTCTAAAGTCATACATCAACTGCATTTATTTTTAGCAAAGCTGGATTCGCAAATTCATGCATGCGTAGACGAAAAAGCCTGACGGTCGAGGTCAGGCTTCTTCAGGTTATTCAATTCGAGGTAAATCAAATATGAATATGAAATCAAATTTAGCACATCAACCCACTCGAAACAATTTAGATCAGGAAATCTTTGCAGGCGACGTGGTGGTGTTCATGCGCCATATCAAAAGATATTTAAAGCTACTGATAGAAAGTAATGCAAACTGGGACGGGAAATAATATGAGCTTAGATGCAACAAACTGGGCTTGGAGAGTGGAATTGAGCGAAAAGAAAGGTGGTTGTCGTATACCACTGAAACGCCTCATTTTACTCTCATTGGCCGATCGTGCCGGTGAAGACCATTGCTGCTATCCAAGTATGCAACGCCTTGAGAAAGATACCGGTCTTGAGCGTAAAACCGTCCTTAAGATTATTGCTGAACTTCTGGAAGATCATTTGATCTCAGATACTGGAGAACGAAAAGGTTCAACGAAGCGTGTAAAAGTCTATCGACTAAATGGCGTAAATGGCCGTGAAACTATGCCTAAAACGGCACAATTACAGGAAAAAAATTTGCCTGAAATAGTGCCAGAAACGGAACAGTACCAAAAACGGAATGATTCCGTTAACGGGACTTTGAATAGTGCCGTTAACGGGACTTTGAATAGTGCCGTTAACGGGACACAGAATCTCCCAATGAATCTCCCATTAGAATCTAAAAATAAAAAAGGGTGGCTTTGCTTCAAAAAACTTCGTGAAGAAATTTTTTTGGCTGATCCTGATTTGGATTTTGAAATGCTCATGAACGCAACTTGGGGTGATCGTGAAAAACGTGCATTTGAAATATACAACGCTGGAAAGAATCTCTGTGATGAATTGATGAATTTCCATTTTGCAGATTGGTTGATCAACGCATACCGCACCAAGTATATAAATTCCAATGGCCATCAGAAATTAAATTCTACTGCAGAACCAAAATACCTCACTGACAAACAGATTCAGGTGTTTGCTCAGAAATTAGCTAAGCATCCAGAGTTTGCTGGTAAATACGCTGAGCCAGGTGAGTCCTATGAAAAACTTGCAGCTCGTATCTCAATGAAACTTGAAAAACCTGAACAGGCGAAAAAGTGGGAATCCTATTTGAAACAAGTAGGTTTCAACGGCGTGCTAATGGGAGGTGCAGCGTGACTGAAGCTGATCGCACGATTACAAACCTGATGATCTTGAGAATCATGTCTTCAACGAATGGAAGAATCTCTGTGAAACAAATTTTCGATGAGATTCAACCGAACATGGGAATTTCAATCCGTAGCCTGCAACGTTATTTGAATGGACTAGCGAATTGGGGGCTCGTGGAAAAGGATGGCCAAACTCCGCAGGGATTCAGATTGAGCAAATCAGCAAGGGAATTATTTGCTGATATCGCTTTTGGAAAATCAGTATGACAAGTATTTCCCTTGCTGAATATAAAAGCTTGTACGGCTCAAAAAGTAAAAATTTAATTAAGTCAAAATCTCCGCGCCGTGATAAGCAAACTGAAAGTATGGGAGAGTCGATATTAGCTTTACAACTTAAGGCGCACAGAATCGAATTTGAGAGAGAGTTTAGGTTCCATCCCAAACGTAAATGGAGAGCTGATTTCCATCTAAACTGCAAAAAAATATTGATCGAGGTTGAAGGTGGGATATGGAGTGGAGGTAGACACACTAGAGGCAAAGGTTATATCGACGATATGGAAAAATACAACGCAGCAACAATGATGGGTTACCAGGTAATACGGTTTAGTACAGAACAAGTGAAATCAGGTTTAGCAATACAACAAATTGAGAAGATGGTAGGGGAATAGTAATGGTCGTAGCAGAGGCAACGAAACAACATATTTTACAAACAATAGATTGGTCACGTTTTGATTTAGAAGGATGGTTACACCAATTTGGCGCATGGATGAATTCAGTTAGTGGTACATGTAGCCAAAGTATTAATCCGATTGCAGTGGCCATGGATCATGCCACTAAGAAAAGAAAACAGAAAAAACTGACCAATCTACAGGAATCAAAAATCATTGTTGACTTCCTGACTGGTGATTATCAATTACCAAAATTAAAGCAGACAAAAATTGTGTGTCAGATTGATGATAATGAAGCACGCGCCGTACAGCGTTTAATATTAGATATGCAGGGACAATCTGAAATTTTAGATGATTGGATGGATGCAGTTATTGATCGATATTTTTATGGGAATTCTTGGTCTGAAATGGTACGTGAAAATCGTACTCAAGCAGATTCAAGAATGGATGTTAAGTGCGGTTTAGCTGCATTGCATAGTCGGTATGGATTTATTAAATATTAATAAAAATTTTTAAGACAACCTATTTCATTTAAAGATGAAAGTGCCTTGTAAGGCACTTAGCTTTAACAGTTAATTTATTTTTAATATGTGACAGAATAGCTATCGTTGTTAATTGTGGTAATTAGATACAATTTTGAAGCTAAAAGGTTTTGCTCGGTAAAATAATATTGACTAGGAATTTTTACTGCAATTAAGCATTTTGATTTTCCACATTTTAAGATTTTTATATTTTTAATATTTGGTTCATTTATTTTATTAACTTTATACCATTCAGTTATTTTATCATCTTTAATTTGTGCCATAATAATAGGCCCATTATTTATCATTTTTTTAGCGTCATCGTAGCCATCTTTTTCAACATCCATAAGATAATATATTGATAAAATAAAAATTGCGTATATCAAGATTGAAGTTAAGTAATGGGCTAAAAGCTCTCTAAAACCTTTGTCAATATTAGGTGTATCAATAGTGTTATCCCAGTTGACTTCACGTTTTGCAAATCTGTGTGTACGGTAAATTGATGGCTTAATTCTTCGAATAATAAACTTTAAAAAAAATATAAGTATAATTAAAGGAGAAGAAATTATTAGTAAAAATATAAAAATATAAAAATCAATAATGTTGGAAAGTCGAGGGAATTTATATATAAAATTTGATAGTGCTCTTACTGGAGTGTAAATAAAATTAAGGGATTTAAGTGTAATTTTGAAAATGGAGGTTAGTGCGAAAATTAACAAATAATTAAATGATTTGGTGATGGATTTGGTGATGTTTTCACCGATAAATTTATTTATTAAAGATAAAGTTATAGGAACTAATATACCTAAAATAATTACTTGAAAACCTTGTAAGCCACCATAAACTAAATAATTTTGAAAATCAAAGCCTAATGCTTCATGAGAGTAATCGAAATATTTTACATATGCTTGTATATAAAAATAACCACATGAATATAGAATTATTGATAAGGATGTAAAAAATAAGGCAAGGTCTAAATTAAAATTTGTTTTCAAGTTAAGTTCTCAATGTAATTCTTAATTTTTATTTAAAATTAATCTTTGAAAGTTTCATTCAAAGCATTTTGCACAGCATCTACACGTGATTTACAGGCTCTATATGCTGACATCGATTCTTCAACAATTTTCATCAAATTATCAATATCTGGTTCATCTTGAGACTCAAGGAGCTCGGCGTTCTTTTTGAGAATTTCATAGCCTTCTTTAAACGTTAATTCTTTCTTAGTCATTGCTAGATACCTGAGTCACATTGGCATTGATAATACCATCCTGTAATTCTACTTGAATGCTATCACCTGATATTTGTTGAATAGAACGTATGGCTTTGCCTTGGCTACGGACGATACCAAAACCTTTGGCCATAACATTTTTGGGATTCTGAAGTAATGTTTCGCGCATGAAAGATTCAACTTGCTGAGAAGCCAGCTTAACCTGTTGCTGTGCTAAATATTGAGTGGTGTCTTTAATTAAGTCTAAATTTCGATGAGTTAAACTAATTTGATTATTCGCCAGTGTCTTGATTGACTTTAAGTATTGATCATTCTGGCTTTGATACGCCGTGATCTGATGCTGAGATAACAACTTAATAGTTTGCAGAGAATCAGATACATCCTGGACACGCTCTACAATCAAATTACGTATACCTCCAATGACTTTACTGGGTGTATCAAAAGATCGATGTGCAATTTCATCTAAAATCGTTCGGTCTTTTTCATGGCCAATACCAACCCAGATAGGGACGGAACGCTTACAAAGCAGAGCTGCCAAATCAAAATCATTTAAATATGCTAAATCATTTACAGATCCACCACCGCGTATAAGAACGATGAGATCAGGGGCAACTTCATAATCTTTGACCCATTGCTTAAGGGCAGTTATTAAAGAATCTCGGATACTTGTTGGAGCTGTACAGCCTTGGAAAGTTGCACTGTGATAAACGAAATGGCAGACACCGGCTTTGTCTAATGCGTCAGCATCCTTTTTGAAATCGCCTAGACCTGCAGCATTTTCAGGTGCAATGACCAGGACATTTTGAATATCAAACGGCGTAGGTAGCTGTTTATTTTTATTTGCAAGACCTTCGGTTTGTAATTTTTCTAATGTCTGCTGATAGCGCCGTGCTATATCACCTAACGTAAAGCTTGAATCAATATCTTCTACATTAACTGAGAAACCATATTGAGGGTCAAACTTGGCTTTAACTTTTATCAGAACATTAAGATCTCGAGATAACTCAATACCACTTTCACGTTCGAACTTTAGAACCATCTTTTGAGCAGAAGACTTCCAAATAGTCGCTTTACAACTAGCGATCACTTTGTCTGAACCTTCCTCTTTTTCAGCCAGCTCAAGATAATAATGTCCGCTTTTAATATTTAAATTTCTTATCTCTGCTTTGACCCAAACAGGTTCATCAAAGGTGACCCGTATAACTTCTTGAACAGTGGATAAATATTCACTTAAGTTTAGCTTGTAATCAGACATCATTGAGCAGCGAGATGAGGTTACTAAAAATACTAACGAACATATTGTTCAAAGACAATGATGAATGTTTGACCTTGTACAAGGGTTGTGGCATATTTCAGCTATAGTGACCGAAGTGTACGTTTATGCATTAAGTTGATTTAAAAGCTCGCCAAATGGTGGGCTTTTTTGTTATCAATATTTCTTTTTTTTGGTGATAAAGTTACGAAGTATAGTGTTTTAAACGTTTGTTTGTTCTGAAAGCTTTAATAACAGGCAGTTGTCATTGTTTGTACTTTTAAATAAGGCATAATGGGCTTCTTAAATTTAGAGCTAATTTTTATTTATGGTAGATGTAAACCAGTTAAACAATATTTTTAAAGAAACATTAGCGAATAATAAAAAACCTGAAAGAATATTGATAGGCTACAAGCTATATGCAGAGTTAATGAAAGATAGAAGGTTTTTTGAAGAGGTGGTGGGATCCGCTATGAATCCTAGTAAGCGTACTTATCAAAATATTAAAATTAAGGTTACTCAAGATGATAGACAGCTTGAATTAAAATCTTCAGGTTAATGAATTCTTCTAATATAATATTGTAACTTATTGCTAATGCTACGCTTTTAGAAATTGAATATCATTTATGCACAGGACCTAACCTGTTCTTCAATTTTACCTCCTCACTCAGGAGGTTTTTTTTTGCCATTTAAATTATTAACATAATTAATCGTTCATTGAATTAACAAGTTAAAGCGATAAATAAATTCCCTTACATTAACTTTATTTTTCAAGTTTAAAGGGGTGTTAATGTGATCTTGGGTTGTAACCGTAAGCAATACGGAAGTGTTCAAGTTGAAATACGGAATTGCGTTTTCCTTCCAATAAACCTGGATGTTTAACATCTAACTTGAATTTCTAACGCATGCATGTATTTGCACCATGCCAACCTAAAGGGCTCGCAGGTAAGAGCAAGCCCTTTTTGAAGTACTGGCCGAACTTATTACGGCACTAAACCTCACTAACGTAATTGTTAGTGGGGTTTCTTTTGTTTGAAATATTGTATTAAAGCGGTAGGGACTTATATGACAGATCGTGTGCAAGCTAAACAAGATTTACAGTTCTATTGTGCGGAGCTGGCTAAATATCATAACCTCAGCCGTTCAGGACTTAAGCGTCATCAAATGATTGCGATTGATGAAATCATGATTGAGCTTAAGGAGCGTATCCGAAACTTACGGAACGTACTGCAAAACCGATAAATGTAACTCTAAGTATAATTTGATTAAGTTTAATTAACCTTGATGGGGTTTGATTGACATTATAATTTCAAATGCATATAGTCGTGGATAACCCTGATGTCAATTGATAGTTAGGGTATTTTTGTCTAAGGAGTTTCCTTATGAGTTTCTTATTCGGGTTTGATAGCGCAAAACAAAAGGATCGTGTTAACAATTCCGCAAAAATTTTGTTGGAAGCTGCTGAATGTTATAAAAAAGCTATGAAAGAAAGTGTTGCTCAGTATAATGAACATAGAAAAAAAGCTGAGGAGCAAATAAACCGTGGCGCAAGAATCACAAGACATAGAATCGATCTTTGATTTTTTCTATTTAGATAATCCTAAAATAAAATCTTTTTACGCTCAGCTCAATGGAATGGGGGCTTTGAACAGTCTTAAAAGCTCAACTCAAATTACGGATGTTCGTAAATTAGAGGGTTCAGTAGGTTTACCTCCAGTCGCAGGTGGTAAAGTTAATACTGATCACTCAGCCGCTAGTTCATCTGAACATTTGTACGATGGTATTCCAACGATGCCTCGTGAAATGATTGATAGGCTTGATGAACTAGGTTTTATTCATCAGGAATTAAGTGAGGAGATGCTTGGAAATTTAGTTTTACTTAAGGGTAGACTAGGTGTAATTGACATTGAGGTGACAAAGGGGTTAGTTGAGCCTGCCTTAAATTTCTACCTAAAAGAATTAAATGAAAAAAATACTCATGAAAGTAGAAAACTAGCCAAAGAAATTAAAAGTAATCAGAAGGATGTAACTACTTTATTTAAGGGTATACCTTTTGGATTGGAAGCAAAATTATTATATAAGACAGGCACACAAAATGATAATGGCGTTGATTTATGTAATGAGGTTTGGATGACATTGAATCGGGCTGAAATTGTTGGTAGTCCGTTAGATTTAAATTTTAAACACGGCGAGTTCCTAGCAGGAGATTGGCACGTATTAGGTGTTCTAGACGCACTCCCATTTGATCAATTTACATATGATACTGAACCTAATGAATTTCGTGATGGTATTGTGACTATGTTAAATGTTGTGAGGATGTTTGCGGGAAGACCTGAAACAGCCTATGGCATTACACCAATAGCAATATTTAGGGTTCTCAAACCTAAGGTTAAATAATTCTATAAACCTCCTTCGGGAGGTTTTTTAATGGGTGAAATTTATGAATGAAGTCGGACAAGCCATACCAGTTCGACCATACCCACCAAAAGAAATATTCGATTTAGATACGCCTAACTTTATCCCAGCACCCGAACTGTGGGCATGGATTAAAGCGGTATTCCTAAATGAACATTCTGAAGTATTTAACCCTGATCATATTCACCTGGACTCATTTTACTGGCCACAGATCGCCGTGATGTGGGCAAACGGCGGATTTATCAAACAGGGGCGCTTTGTCGTTGGTCAAGCTGAGAAAGTCATGATCAATATGGGTGGATGGAAGAAAGCACGCCAAGAGGAACAATTTGAACAATGGTTTGGTCAAGTTCCTGAATACCTTGTTACGGTTGATGCCAAATTTGCCCAGGTGGCGAATGATATTGCATTTTGTGCACTGGTTGAGCATGAGCTTTACCACATCGCACACAAGCGTGATGAATGGGGTATCCCACAATTTAACCGTGAAACAGGTTTACCAAAGCTTGAGATCAAAGGGCATGACGTGGAGGAATTCACTGGTGTGGTACGCCGTTATGGTGCAAGCGAAGAAGTTCAAACCATGATTGATGCAGCGAAACAGCGACCTGAAATTTCAAGAGCCGATATTTACCATGCGTGTGGTACTTGCTTCCTGAAGGTCGTTTAAATTTTTTGTCCATTAAGTTGGACGAAGTTGGACGGATAAAGAGCAATGGCAACGCTAAATCAAAAGCACAAACTCTTTATCGTACGTAGCTTAGCGCAGTGGAATACACCTACTGAAACCGTTGAGCTTGTCCAACAAGAGTTTGGCATCACTATTTCACGTCAGCAGTGTGAGGCATACGACCCGACTAAACGGACAGGGCAAAACCTCAGTAAAGCATTAGCTGACGAATTTTATAAAACCCGGGAGCAGTTCCGTAAAAACACAGATGAAATGCCCTTGGCGAATCTCGCCGTGCGCTTACGTCATTATGAGAATTTACTGAATAACCCACAGAACAAACGCAATCCGATTTTACAGCTGACCATTCTTAAACAGGTGGCTGAAGACGTCGGTGGCAAGTACACCAATAAAACAGAATTGACTGGCGCAGGTGGTGGACCATTACAAAGCGAAAATGTTACCTACGTGGATGCTAGCCCTGAATTAGTGAAGCAGGTGTTAGATGAACTCGAAAGTAAATACTAGACCGCTTGAGATAAAGATAGAACGTGAGAAATGCGAACGTGAACATTTGTTTTTCACACGCCGTTTTTTCATGCCTCGTATGGGGTTTAAGTTCTCAGTTAATTGGCACCATGAATATATTGCATGGGCAATTGATGAAGTCATTGCTGGTCGCATTGAAAACTTAGTCATTAACGTTCCACCAGGTTCGGGTAAGACT
Source organism: Acinetobacter sp. 24-47-67 (assembly GCF_056779735.1). Taxonomy (NCBI): domain Bacteria; kingdom Pseudomonadati; phylum Pseudomonadota; class Gammaproteobacteria; order Moraxellales; family Moraxellaceae; genus Acinetobacter; species Acinetobacter sp. 24-47-67. The sequence goes on along the minus strand of NZ_JBWYIK010000001.1, from coordinate 95,397 downwards.
GAATTACTGACCAATCTGATTGCACGTGGTATCGCACGTAATCAGCGTTCACGATTTTTATATTTGTCATTCTCGCAGTCACTTGTAGAGGATGTGTCATCCACGGCGCGAAACATCGTGAAATCGGTCGATTTTCAGGGCTTATGGCCTGTGAAGATCTCGACCAGTACCGATGCTAAGGCAAGCTGGAAAACGACTGTAGACGGCTATGAAGCGGGGCATGTGTATAGCGCCTCGATGGGTGGTCAGGTTACGGGCCGCCGTGCAGGTACTTTGGCAGATGCTGGATTTACCGGTGCGATTATCCTGGACGATCCGCTCAAGCCTGAAGATGCATTTAGTAAGACGGCACGTAACAAGGCAAATCGTAAGATTCTGAACACAGTCAACTCACGTAAAGCCAAATCATCCACACCAATTATTCTGATCATGCAGCGTTTACACGTTGAGGATCCGACCAACTTTGTGATGACTGGCAACGTGCCAGGGAAATGGCATCAGATCTCGATACCAGCACTGATTGATGATGACTATATCAACTCATTGCCTGAGCATATTCGTAAGAAAGTGCCACGTGATGTCGAACGTGATGAGAAAGGACGTCAGAGTTATTGGCCACTGAAAGAGTCGTTACAGTCATTACTGCAGTTAGAGAAAGGCGGTCAGGATAAAGACGGCGCTACTGTGTCGCGTTATACGTTCAGCAGTCAGTACCAGCAAGAGCCTAAAAAGCTCGGTGGTGACCTTGTTAAGGCTGAATGGTTTGATCGATACCATGAGTTACCAGTACTCAAGTGGCGTGCGATATGGGCAGATACGGCGCAAAAAACCAAAGAGCATAACGACTATTCAGTGTTCTTATGTGCAGGGCTTGGTTATGACAATCGCCTGTACATCATCGACGTGCGCCGTGGCAAATGGGAAGCACCTGAGCTGATTAAGGAAGCTAAGGCTTTCATCAATAAGCACAAGGAAAGCAATACCAAGATCGGCAAGCTTCGATACATGGCCATTGAGGATAAAGCATCTGGAACGATGCTGATTCAAAACATTTCGCGTGAAACCACATTACCGATCAAAGCGATTCAGCGTGATACAGACAAGCTGACTCGTACTATGGATGTGGTGTTCTATGTTGAAGATCGCCGTGTCGTTCTACCTGTGAGTGCGCCGTGGTTATTGAATTATGTTGAAGAAATCGAGGGCCTAAAAGCTGACTTCACACATGAGCACGATGACCAATGGGACCCGACCATCGATGCGATTAATGACTCACTTGCGAAAAAGCCGACTGTATTTGATTAGAGGTATTTATGGCTAAAGATAAAAAGTCTGATACAGGCGGTAAAATTAAAACGCTTGTAGCTGACGCAGTAAAACAGGCAATCAACGCCATTGGCGATGCTGGTGCATATACAAACTTGGTATCCAATATTGGTACCGAGCGTGACAAAGCCACAGGTGGCAAGTTTGTCCGTAAAGACATTGACGATGATCAACTTGAAGCGGTGTATCAAAACTGGCTTGCACGCCGTATTGTCAATCGTCCTGCATCGGACATGCTTCGTGCAGGTTGGTTCTATGAAGGCATTCAAGGTGATGATTTAAAACGCCTTGAAGAAGCGTGTAAGGCATTTCACTTAGAGCATGTGCTTTTATCAGGCTTGATCCTTTCTCGCCTCTACGGCGTTGTGTACATCCTGCTTGGAACAGCTGACGGTGCTGCCTTAGATCAACCTTTAGATATTTCTAAACTTGGTCAAGGCCGTTTGGAATTCTTCACGGTCGTTAAAAAGAAATATATCACGGCGGATAAAAACAGTTATTTACCGCCGTCGGCTTGCTGTGGATTGCTAAAACAGCCTGAATTTTACGAAATGAAAATGGGGAATGAAGCGAAAAAGCGCATTCATCATACTCGTCTAATTCGCATTGCTCATGCTGATGTGGTGAATGAAGAGCCTCAAAGCATTCTGCAAGAAGTCTATGAGGATCTGCTGGATCATGCCAGCGTGAAGCGTGGATCTGCTAGCCTTATTCATGAATCAAAGATTGATGTCATTCAAACGCCGAACTTGGTCGATAAGATTAGAGAGGATATGAAAGGCGTCATGGAACGTTTCATGTCTGTAGGCTTGATGAAAAGTCTGAACGGTATGTTAGTCCTTGATGCTGAGGAAGAGTACAGTTCTAAGACGTATAACTTCGCAGGCTTGCCTGACATGATGCGTGAATTCTCAGTTCAGACGGCGGGTGCCGCAGATATCCCTTATACGATTCTGTTTGGCCAATCACCTGCAGGCATGAATGCCACTGGTGAGCATGACACTCGTAATTATTACGACTCGATTGCTACTAAGCAGGAATGGGACCTTAAGCCGATCTTGATGAAGTTTCTCGCTGTGATCTGTCAGTCCACGTTTGGGCGTCAAATACCTGAGCTGGATGTCGTATTTAATCCGCTTTGGCAATTGGATGCGAAAGTCCGAGCGGAGGTGGAAAAAGCCAATGCTGAGCGTGATGAAAAGTATCTCAATATGGGCATCATTACTGAACCGCAGATCGCCCGTCAGCTTAATATCGACGGCGTTTATTCAGTCATTGATGAAAAACACATCAAATTGCTGGAAACCATGGTGAAGCCAAATGACGACGATCATACAGATCCTTAAGCCTCAAATTCAGCAGATCAAAAAAAGCAAGAAAGGACGCAAGGCTAAGCCCAAGGCAGTCAAAGTCAATCGCCGTGTCGAGCTGTTCTATACACGTCAGCTTTTGGAAATCTCTAAATATTGTCAGGAACAAACCAAGGATTTTGTATTACCTACGGTAGGGAAGAACATTGGTGATAGCTGGGTGACGGATATATTCACGGCGTTACGTGAAAAGATGGTCAAGTACACCATGGAAGTGTCGGTATCTTTGGCCACTAAAGTGGTTATGGATACGAGCAAGGATGTTGATAAGCAGATTGCTAGTCATACCAAGACCATTCTTGGTGTGGACCTTACGCCGTTTTTCCGTGGCGCTGATATTCAGGATGAAATCGATAATCAGATTGCTGCAAACGTATCTTTGATTAAATCGATTCCAAGTCAGTACACTGATAAGCTTGAAGCATTGGTGATGAATGCCTTGCAGACAGGGCAAACTAATCAGGAACTGGCTCAGGAAATAAAAAAACTCGGTCATAGCACAGACAATCGTGCACGACTGATTGCAGCCGATCAGATGGGTAAGATCAACGGCGCTATCAATAAGAAGCGTCAGGAATCCATGGGTGTGGAAACATACGATTGGCAAGATTCCAACGATGATCGTGTACGTCCGTTATGCCGAAGCCATCATGGTAAAACCTTTCGATGGGATACACCGCCAAAGGGAGGTCATCCTGGGCAGAAGATCAAATGCCGATGCACGGCGTTGCCGAATTATGAGGATATTTTGATCGACTAAAAAAAGCACCCTAGGGTGCTTTTTTAATGTCTTTATTATCCATAACCACAATGGAATAACCTTTAAAGCGATTGGATAGCTCCATCATTAGAACTTCGGTAGGTATTTTTTCAACAGCAGATAGGTTTTGAGAAAAGCTTTCTTCAAGGCGATAGACCGCCTCCGCTGTAATGGTTCTACCATTTTCAAGAGCTGCTTTTTCAATACGTTCTTTTAACTCCATGGGTACACGGAGGTTCATTTGTGGATCGTTACGTGCCATGTACGAAAGACTCTGCTAGTGATATAAAGAATAATATTGCATCACTGTGCTTTACATCAATAAAGCAGTGTGCTTTAATGTGATCACGGTGCTTTATTGGAGATTTAAATGGCACGTTCAGATACACAGGTAGCAGTACGAATTCCACCTGAGTTGCACAAGCAACTAAAAGAAAAGGCTGTAAAAGAAGAACGCTCAATGAATTATTTAATTAATAAGGCGGTTGAGCTTCTATTAAACAAAGAGAGTGCGAAAGCATGAAATCAACAGACAACAAAAAAGCCCCTGATTCTTGGCGGAAGCGGAGCTTTAGTGTTGTTAACGAAGGAGTATTAACTATGTCTAGTTTAGCATTAAGTTTTAACGAAGTAAATTTTACACCTGTTCAGCAGGGTGGTCAGGTTTGGCTAAAAACAAGTGAACTAGCCGAAGCTTTGGGTTACTCAGATCAGAGTGGTGTAACTCGCATTTATTCACGCAATGAAGATGAGTTTACTCAAGCGATGAGCTGTTCGGTCAAATTGACCGAGAAGGGACAGACAAGGGAAATTCGTGTTTTCTCTCTTCGTGGCTGCCATCTAATCGCAATGTTCTCTAAGACAGCAATCGCCAAACAATTTCGTAAGTGGGTGCTGGATGTTTTGGATCGTGAAGTTGTTACCAAGCAGCTTGAGAGTCGCCAATCCATCTCACCTGAACAGCAAGCACTACTGCATGAAATTGTAGATCGTCGCTCACAGGGAAATCGAAAAATATATGCTGAAATGTGGAGTCGACATAATCGGCATTTCAAAATTCCACGTTATGCTGAGCTTTTAGATATTCACTTTGCAGAAGCAGTTCATTACTTGGAAACAATGGAATTGAAATCTCGTATTGAGCAAATCAAACAAGCAGCTTTACCTTACCCACAAGAAGTTATTCAAGTGGCTCAGCAGATCAATCGGGAATTTCAAAATAGTAAATACAACTCGTGGTATGTAAATGCTCGAGATGGTGTTTTAACCGCAACACCACTACCACATGGATTTTATCCAACAATGGATATTGCTGAATTCACAAAGCGTTTTGATAGTGTGTTGGATTTGCTGTATGGCACAGATACATTGCGCGTAGGAAGGCACTTTCTAAAAGAGCGCAATTCTAAATAAAACAAGAGCCACCTTCGGGTGGTTTTTTTATGGGCTCAATTTATGAAACTCATCTACCAACTTAAAATTGGTGACTTTGCACCAAGCGAAAGTACACGCTCATTTACTCAAGAAGGGTATCTGAAATGCGTCAACGTACGTTTGGCCAAAGCACCTCAAGTTCGTCAGTACTACGCTTATGAATTTCCAAATTTGGAAGGCTATTTAGCGGATCAAGTCATCAATGTCTACGTGGCAGCAGATGATTTATTTAATCCTCAAGTCATAAAGTCATTCGACGGCGTAGATGCTACGGACTATCACCCACCTAAGAATGAAATCAATGCTTCCAACTGGAAGGAGTACCACATTGGCGAATGCTTCAACGTGCGCCAAGAGGGTGATTTCTTGGTCGGTGATCTGATCATTAAAGACCAGAACAGTATCGGTTTAATCCAAAACAATGAGCGCGTTGAGATCTCATTAGGCTATGCGGCTGATCTTGTCCTTGAACAAGGCACGGCGCCAGATGGTACTCCGTATCAAGCCAAATTTATCAATTTTAAAGGCAATCACGTGGCGCTGGTGAAATACGGTCGCTGTGGCGGTGATTGTCGCGTCGGTGACCATAAACCAAACCCAAAGGGGAAGAAGATGGAAATTAAAGTAAACGGTATTCGCTTTGAGATTGGTGACAACCAAGCGCTAGCTGATGCTGTAAAGCAACAAGAAGACCAGCTTGAAAACTTGAAAGCAGCAAAACTCAAAGTCGGTGATAAACAATTTGCCATCGGTGATGAATTGCCAGCTGTACAAGCGGTGGTTGATACCTTGCAGACTGAAAATGCAGAACTGAAGCAAAAAGTCGGTGATCTTGAGAAAAACCAAATGACACCTGAAAAACTTGATCAGGTCGTGGCTGAACGTGCGTCAGTGGTTGCGGATGCTGTTGCATTGGTACCAGGTATCAAAACTGAAGGCTGTTCATGTGAGCAAATCAAACGTGATGTGATTGCAGCCAAAGCAGGTGACACATTGGTGACCGCTGTACTGGGTGGTGTCGCCGTCGGTGATGCTAAACCTGAGCAGATCGACACGGTATTCCGTGCACTGTCAGCCGTGAAATCGACCACACCAGGCAATGCAGTCGGTGATGCATTACAACAACAGCAACAACAGCAAAACAATAATCAGGACCCTAAAGAAAATAAGGGTTATGACAAGTCTGCTGCATACAAAACAATTTAAGGGGAACTTGAATCATGGTTCAGCAATTAAATGCGGTGGTCGGTCAGCGTGGCCGTTTAACTGCCAAAGAGGTTGTTCTGTCTTTACCGCTTTCAGGTCTGACTTTAGTCAATGATGGTGATGTGGTTGTTCGCACGACCGATGGTAAATCTGTAACGGCTGTAACAGGAGCTACACCGACACGTTTTGGCGTGGTGGTACGCCACGGCGTTGGTAAATCAGGCAAAACGGCGGCTGGCAAACAAGCCTATAAAGCGGCTGATATGTTGCCTGTGATGTTTGAAGGTGCAATTTGGGTCAAGCCTACAGCGCCAATCACGGATATTACTGCTGCGGTTTATGTAAAAACTGCAAACGGTACCACAGCAGCGCCGTTGGGTTCTTTGTCGAGCTCAGCAACTGACGGAACAATATTACCAGGTGCAGCATGGGAAACCATGACAGGTGCCGATGGTTTAGCCCTTCTTAATCTTCGTGGAGCTTAATAACACATGAGCAAATTAGCAAAAATGAAAGCGCGTTTAACGCCGATTTCACATGCCATTCAGGCACAAGTTGGCGATGCGTTCAACATGGATGCATTGGCACAGCTCTTCGTAAAGATCGAAGAACAAAACGAAATTACACCACAGCTGGCACAGGTCCTTGACTATGCCAAGTTCATCCCAGTGACCAATGTAAATGCGGTTTATGGTGGTGGTGAAATTCTGTCTCGTAAAAAAGGCGTGGGTATCGGCGAAGACTATGCTGGTACAGGTGATGATATTCCGCTTGCAGAAGTTGAATACGATACTGTAAGCCTACCTGTGAAGGTGGGTGTGATTGGCTACCAATATTCAGTGGTTGAATTGGCGACCGCACAGCAAATGAACCTCACGCTTGAAGCGGATAAAGTTCAGGCTGCAAATTTGGCAGCTGAAAAGCACATGTCGAATGTGGCTTGGTATGGTTACACCAAAGCCAATGCGAGTGGTCAACTTGAACAGGTGAATGGCTTCTTAAACCAAACAGGCGTCACTATTGTGACAGGGCAGCATGATTGGTCTACGGCGACCATTGAAGAGGTTTTATCCGACTTCAATAATTCGCTGGCTGACTCAGCAGACCTGTTTGACGGTGATGCGTCTATAGAGCCTGATACCTACTTGATGGCATCAGCGCAGTACTCACACCTTTCAACACGTGTGGTACCAAACTCAGGCGGTAAAACATTCCTGAAGTACATTGAAGAAAACAACATCTTCACCACTCAGGGTAAGCCATTAACGATTCGTGGTTCTGGTCGTGGTAATGGCAAAGGTACTGCAGGCGCTGACCGTTCAATCATCTATCGCCGTGATCCATCATGTATTCAATTCAAAGGTAACAGCGTTGAGTTCCTGACGGCGCAACCGAAAGGCCTGGATGTACTTGTGCCAGGCCACTACAAATACCAAGGTGTTTGGCTGAAGCGTGTTGATTCACTTCGTTACCTTGACCATGCATAAGGATTAAAATCTCATGGCTAAATATTCATACACATACAGCGGCTCTAATGCCGCTTTTGTTTTTGCAGGCCTGGTGACTTTACCTAAAGGTATCGCCGTAGTAGTTGAAGCCAATCACCACAAAGCACTTCAAAAAAATAAGTTTGCTAAGCATTTGATTGATGCTGGTGAGCTGGCTGTTGAAGAAATTGCAGAAGCGGTTGAAAAACCTGCTTCAGGTCGTGGTAAAGGTGCACAATCAGGTAAAACTGATGAAGGTAAAGGCAAGGATGAATCCAAAACTGCTGAGCTCACGATTGATGATGTGCGTAAAGCGTTGACTGATCTTGAAATCACCTTTGCTGACGATGAAACCCTTGAACAGCTGCAAGAAAAACTTGCTCAAGCTACTGAATAAGGTGAACTATGGACCCACAAGCTTTTAAATTAAAGTTTAAGTACGACACAACATTATTAAATACTTCTGATGCTGAAATTGCCGATGCATTAGAAGAAGCTGGTCTTGTTGTAACGGCGCTTGAATTTGGTGATCTGAAAGAACGTGCTGTGGGTCTATATGCAGCACATATTCTCAGAGTTGCACATAAATCAAAGTCAGGTAACAGCTTTTCAGATGCATCAAGTATGACTATTGCAGGTCAGAGCGTGAGTTTTTCACGTTCGGGTACCGATGCATTTTATAACCAAAGTATTTATGGTCAGCGTTACCTGGCATTAAAAAATTCAATTCCAGTTGGCAATGATGGAACCAATCCCAATCGTATTGGTGTTGGTGCTTTCGTTGTTTAGGAGCAAGGCATGTCATTTAAATATCAAGCGCCTGAAAACTTTAAAGCAACTTCGCTTGAAATTGCAGGCAGCACATACAAGGTTGAAAAAGGTGTGATTGAATCGGATACCGATATTGCACACATTCTGGCACCGCATGGTTTTAAACGTGCGGTTGAAACCAAAGCAGAACCTAAAAAGGAAACTGTTGCAAAGTAGGTGATTTATGAGTGATTACCGTGTTGATGCTGATGTTGATTTTAACGAGATCAATGAACGTGTACGTGCTGAAATACGGCGCACGGTAAATGCACTCACACTTAAACTTCAGCGAACTATTCAGGAAGATATGCTGACAGGTCAGCGACTGAATGTGCAGTCTGGACGTTTAAGAGGATCCGTTTCATCCAAGGTGGAAGAGGATAAGGACTGGATCGAGGGTACAGTCGGAGCTGGTGGTGCCTTGGTACCGTATGCCTTTGCTCATGAATTTGGGCTTAAAGGTGCAATGGCCATTAAGGCACATCTTCGGATGATCAAGAAAGTCTTTGGTCAGCCGATCACACCACGTCAAATCATGATCAAAGCCCATTCGCGTAAAGCAGACTTTCGAGAACGCCGTTTTATGCGTGATTCATTGGATGACGTGGCGAAGATCGTGCCGAAGAATATTGATGCTGCAATTGAAAGGGGATTGAGCAGTGAATAGTGAAGCCATTTACCAGGCATTGTTTGACCGACTTTCATGTATTGATGGGATTAAAACCACCAGTCGACGCTTAAAGCATTTCAATCATGTTGCACCTGATGACCGACCAGCGTTATTCGTGACCCAAGGCAATCAAACCGAAGCACCAGTGAAAGGCTTGGATGCCAAGGTTGAACTTGAAGCGGAAGTGTACGTTTACATTCATGAATCAAATCCAACGATACCGCCGAGCGTTCAGTTAAATCAGATGATTGATGAGGTGCGTGCCAAGCTTGCGCCTGATCATCCTGATATCTGCGAATACCAAACCTTAGGGGGGTTGGTCGAGCATTGCTGGATCGAGGGTACGATCGAAGTTTTTGAAGCAGTTGAAAACATGCTCGATGACCAAGGGATTGCCATTATTCCGATACGGATCCTCACCACTACCTAAAGCAATTCATAAATTCCATGACCGCCAATACGGCGGTTTTCTCATTTTTAAGAGGTCGATATGGCTCAATATTTATTTGGTGCCGGTAAAATCTTTGCCACACCATTACAGGATGTTCATGGTAATCCAATCACCAACGGCACACCCGTTGAAGTGGGCGTACTGCAGTCAACGTCAGTTGATATCAGCTATGACTTAAAAGAACTCTATGGTCGTGGTCAGTTCGCGGTGGATGCCGCACGCGGTAAAGGTTCGATTAAGTGTAAAGCAACCATGGGTCGCATCAACGGCGCATTACTGAATTCCATTTTCTTTGGTGGCGTGGTCACTGAAGGTGGTATTACTGCAGTCACACAAACCATCAATGGTGAAGTCGTTGCAGCATCTGTAACACCAGTCGTTCCGAACAGCGGTACATTCTTGAAAGATTTAGGCGTAACTGATGCCAAAGCAGTTCCATTAAAGCGTGTGGCGAGTGCACCGGTTGCAGGTCAATATAGTGTGGATGAAGCGACAGGTGTTTATACCTTTGCAGCAGCTGATGTGGGTAAAACGGTATTTATCAGCTTTAAATACACAGCGATGGTGGCAGGTGCCAAATCAGGTGTGGTAAGTAACTTGGATATGGGTTATACGCCTGAATTCAGTGTTGATCTGATGCGTGACTACAAAGGTAAATTCTTTGGAATTGAATTCTTCCGCTGTGTCAGCAATAAGCTTGCGTTTAGCTCAAAACAGGATGATTACGATCTACCTGAGTTTGAATTCCAGCCAATGGCCGATGATTTAGGCCGTGTGTTCAAATGGACTACTTCGGAGTAATACCATATGCAATTTAACCAGGTCGAAAACCCACGTGGTAATCCGCTTAAAATTAATGGCCAGATTTGGATTTTTGCGCCGTTATCCTTGGGTGCTGCTGAAAAGCTGATGCCAAAGCTTAAAACCTTTGATCCAAGTGACTTTGCTTTAGTGGCAGATGTAGCACATAGCTCTTTAAAGCGTAACTATCCTGACATTACCCGCGAATTTATTGCTGATGAACTGCTTGATGTTGGTCACGTTAATGCTGTATTTGAAACGGTCATGGGGGCTTCTGGTCTGGTTTATACAGGTGAAGACGAGCAGGCCACTGATTCGGGGGAATAGACTGGGAGGAGCTGTACACGCATTTGGTACTGACTTTGGGCAAGGATTACGACTATGTGCGTAATGAATTGGATTTTCCAAGAGTCAAATCATTGAATGCGTATCACAAGCAGTTTCCTCCCAGCCATGTTGGCATTCAACGACTGTGTCGGATCCTTGAGGCATTTATGGGGATTGAAGACAGTACCGGTTCAGATAATACGCAAAGCGATGATGAAGATGATCTGTTTGCGGATCTGCAGAACTTTCCTCAGGGTGGCTAAGGTTGCCCTGATTGATTTAAGTTTTTTTGTTGGTTAAAGTTTGCGGGAACTTTATAATAACTTGGATATAACCATGAAAAAAGTATTAGGGGTGAGTTTTTTAGCTTTCACTTTGGCTGCTTGTGGTGGAGGTGGCGGGGGTGATTCTTCATCTTCCAATAATGATGGTAACAACCCACCAGTTTCTAAGGCTGAAGTCTCAGGTATTTATACTGGAAAGACCAATCAAGAACAGAATGTAGTTGGATTGGTGGATAAAAATAATAAATTCTGGTTTTTATATACACCACCTTATTCTAACGGAATTACTGGCTTCATGACTGGTGACTTAATTGTTTCTGGTAACACAGTAAAAGCGAATAAAGGCAAAGACTTTTATTTTGGTGGTAGTGCAGTTTACGACACATCTATTAATGGTACTTTTGAAACTAAAAAGAGCCTAAATGGAACGATCACTTATACGCCTTCAAATCAGGTTACATTTGACACTTTATATGATGCTGAATTAAATAACTCGGTATCCAATCTCACGACAATTGCAGGATCTTATATAGGTCAATCAGCGATAGTTGAAGGTATTGAAGAAGCAACCTTAACAATTTCAAATACGGGAGTGATTTCAGGTAAGGGACAAAGTGGCTGCACGTTCTCAGGGAAAATAGCAGTTGAAGAAAATGCACCTTACTACAATGTTGATTTAGCTTTTGGTTATTCACCTTGTGTCTTAGCGGGACAGTCTGTAAAGGGTGTGGTTTATTATGATTCATCAATTAAATCACTTTATGCAGTAGCAGAAAATAGCAATAGACAGAACGCAGTGCTGTACTTAGGAACAAAACAGTAACTCCCATAGTTTTGAAACTTACTTAAAGAAGCACCTTAGGGTGCTTTTTAATACCTGAAAATTTTCTATACCGCCTCACGGCGGTTTTTTTATGCCTGTGAGAAAGGAATTATGAGCAACAATCGAGTGGAAGTGCACGTTGGTGCGAAGACTTCCGAACTTAAAAAAGGCATGAATGAAGCTGAAAGTATTGTCAAAGATACGGCGCAGGAGATTGAAGTCACAGGTAAGAAAGTGGACTTTCAGATTGACGTGTCTGGTGTGCAAAAGACCTTCGATAATCTTTCAAGCAATATCTCAACGCAGATGCTGGGCCTAGGTAAAAAAATTGCTGCTGGTATTGGTTCTGCCTTAGCTGTAGATGGATTGGTCAGTTTCACTCGCAATGCAATTAGCACCGCTTCAGAAGTTCAGAAAATGTCTGACATGCTGGGTGAATCGGTAGAAGACCTCCAATACTTTGCCAAGGGTGCTCAAACAGCTGGATTGTCATTAGAACAGTTCGGCATGATGGGTAAGGACGCGCTAGATCGGCTCGGTGAAGCACGCCGTGGTGAAGGCGAAATGATGGACTTCTTTGAAAATGTTGCGCCTAAAATTGGTGTGACCATCGATATGTTCAAAGATTTAAGTGGTCCAGAAGTTATCCAGGCATATTACGATGGATTGGAAAAAGCCAATTTATCGCACGCTGAAACTATCACTTACATGGAGCAGATCGTCAATGATGGCAGTTTGCTTATTCCACTACTCAAAGACGGCGGTGCAGGCTTTAAAAAATGGGGTGAAGAAGCCAAGAATGCTGGCGCTATCATGTCTAAGGATATGGTGGACAACCTCGGTAAGGCTAAAGAAAACCTTTACACACTAGAGCTTCAGTTCCAAGGCTTCCAGGCAATGCTGATCAATTCAGTAACGCCTGCAGTGACTGCTATTGCGCAGAACTTTGACAATATCAAAGCTGTAGTCATCGCTTTAGGTGCTGCTATTTCAGCTAAACTGGTTGTTCAATGCGCCGTATTGGCTAAAGAGTTTGTGATCGGCGTAGCCCAAGGCATGGCATATCAGATGCAATTGTCTGCGCTTCAAGGACAGGCAATGCGTACAGCTACGGCGATGGGTGTCTTACGTAGTGCTTCAGCATTGCTCGGTGGACCTGCTGGCTTAGGTATGTTGGCACTTCAAGGTGTGGCTGCGGGTGCTGCATTTCTATATATGAAACGTAGCAGTGACGAATCAATTCCATCTTTAAGCACACAAGGTAAAACCGTTGCTCAACTTCGTGAGGAATATGAAAAGCTTGATAAGGCTCAACAGCGTGTATTGACTCGACAAGCTACAGCAGATTTATCCAAAGCTGAGCAAGGTTTCCGTAAACAGGAAATTGCATTACTTGGCTTGGTGCGTGCGGTTGTTAATCATTCCGATGCATCAGATGCTGATAAAAAAGCAGCTAAAGAATTATATGATCTTTATCTGCAGAAAAGAATCTCTGTTGATCAGCTTGCTACTGGTATTAACAACCTAAGTACGGTTGAGGCTAAGCATAAAAAAAGCATTGATGACACCGCTGCGGCTGCCATTAAAGAGCGTAAAGCAGTCATTGATGCTCAGGGTGTTCTAAAGACTTATAACCAAGTTGTGACACAAGGTACTAAGGATAATAAGGAACACACCAATTCCATCAACGATAAAGCAAATGCATTAGCCAATTTGACTGCAAAGCAGATGGACTATGTTCGTGAATCTAACAAACAGTCTGAACGAGAACGCTATATTCAACACAACATGAACGTTGGTGGTGTGTCGCGTGAGCGTGCTGAGCACATGGCAGATGCTCGTGATAAGGCTGGTATGGGATACACCGCTAAAGACGGTGCAATGCCTGAAGCTGTTAAACAGGCTGAAGAAGCGGACTGGAAGCGTAAACAAGCAGCTGAAGCGCGTGAGGAGGCTGAAAAGAAAGCTGAGGAGACTCAAAAACGTCAAACCAAGGAGCTTGAAAAACAGCAACAGATCTTGCAGGTCAATGCACGTGTAAAAGCGAATGCTGAAAAGTTTAACTATTCAGGCTTTGAAGCCAAGTATGGCTTGCCGAGTGGCATGCTATCAGCTCTTAACATGCAAGAGTCTAAGGGTCGAAATGTTGAAGGCGTTCAGACTAAATACGGTACGGCGAAAGGCAACTTTCAAATGCTGGATATGACCGCCAAGCGCTTTGGCGTATCTGATCCATTCGACACAAAACAAGCTGCTGAAGGCGCAGCCAAATACATGCGTTTCTTGCTAGATAAGTATGGTGATATCAACAAGGCTATTTCTGCTTATCATGCAGGTGAAGGGAATGTTGATCGTGGTACCGGTATTGGTCCAATTAATCGCCAGTACGTGAAAAACGTCAAGGGTTACATGGCTGGCGTTAACGGTGTAGAAGCAGGGACTGAATCTTCAGATTTTGATAAATCACTTCAGGAGCAAATCCGTAAGGCTGAAGAAGCTGAAAAGAACAAGCTTGCTTTACAGTACAAATATGCTGATGAAAGCAAGCAGGTTGCTTTAGATCTTAAGAAAGAACTTAGTGATATTGATTCTTCTATATTGTCAGCTGAAGATAAGAAAGCTTTTTCAATCAAAGCTGAACAGGAAGCCGCTGACAAAATCAAAGCTATTCGAATTGAGCAGCTTGAAAAACTCAAGGCACTTCATGAGGAAGAGCTTCAAGGCAAGATGATTTTGTCTCAGCAAATATTCGAGCTAGAAATGGCACGTTTGGATGCTGATCTTGATACTGGAAGAATCAATAATGTTGAAAAGGTACGTCTTGCAAAGCAACTTGAAGAACAGTTGTATGCCATTAAGCATATTGGATTGCAGGAGCGCCTAGATCTTGAACAAGAGCTAAGTCAACTCACTGGGAATAGTTCTGGGGTAAGTGGCGTAACCAATGAAATCAGTGCATTAGATCATCAAAGATCGGTGTCTGATATCCAAGCACCAGGCATGATTTCTGATGCTCAAATGAAAGACTTTGAAGATAAGTTTGGGAATCTAACGTCACGAATGTCTGGTCTATGGGATAAAGGCATTCAAGCCATGATGAATGGCACGCTGACTTGGAAAAATGCCATGAATGCCATTTTTACAGAACTGGCAGGAGCATTTATTCAAAGCATGATTAGTGAACCACTGAAAAAATACGCTGCAAGTTTAGCAACTCGTATGGCGATTAAATTAGGGTTTATCAAATCAGAGACGGCGGCTGAAGTAGCTGGGCAAGCTGCACAGACTGGCGCCGTGGTGGCTGGTGAAGGCATGAAAACCGCTGCAACTTCAACAGGTGTAATAGCTCGTTTAGGTTTAAAGCTCATGGAAGTCTTAAAGTCAATCATGATGTCGGCTTGGGAGGCTATGGCTGGTGCTTGGGCTGCGCTTTCGTCAATACCAATCGTAGGTCCTGCATTGGGTGTGGCTGCTGGTATTGCTGCATTCGCGGGTGTATCTGCAATTGTTGGAAAAGTAGCATCTGCTCGAGGCGGGTACGATATTCCTGCAGGTGTAAACCCTATGACACAACTTCACGAAGAAGAAATGGTTTTACCTAAGCAGCACGCAAATACGATTCGTGCCTTAGGTAAGTCTCTAAGTGCAGATGGAGGCTTTGGCACACCTCAAACTCCAAGTCAGCAAGTGAGTAACCATTTCTCAATTCAAGCCTTTGACTCACGTGACGTAAAGCGTTTCTTTGAAAAGCATGGTCGTGAATTGGCGAGTGGATTAAAGGGCCATCGCCGTAATTTCGGTACCTAAGGAGGTTTTTTGTGTCTGATGTATTATTTCCTGAATTACCAGGTCTTGAATGGGAGTTGTCAAAAACTCCCATTTTTAATACCAAAATAATGACGTCTGTGAATGGTCGGGAACTTCGCGCAAGTTATCAAGCCATTCCCAAATATGAAATCTCAATGTCATTTGCTTTTCTGCGTGAATCAAAAGGAAAGAATGAACTACAGCAACTGGAAAGCTTCTTTTTAGAACGCCAGGGTGCATTCGATTCCTTTCTTTTTAAGATGCCTGATGATAGTGATTACTCATGTACTTTTGCAGGTGATGGCACTACTACGAGTTATCAGCTCTATAGGCAGATGCATACATCACAGATCCCTTTGGCACATACCAAAACAGAAACTGTTTTTCAGGTCGATCCAACGTTTTGGAACGATAACGATAATCAGCAGTTTTGGAGTGATAACGACGATGATCTGTTTTGGGATGACACAACTGCTCAAGTCACCAAGTCAGGCATGGTTACGCTTTCAAAGCCTTTGAAACAAGGTCATAAGTTTGAGGTGAAAGGGACGTATTACTATCGCTGTCGATTTGCTGATGATGAGCAGCAATACACCAACTTTATGAGCAAGTTATGGAAAGCCAATAAGGTCGACATGATCGGATCACTAGGAAATAAAGTATGAGAGCAGCTTCTGCAAAATTAATCGAATTGCTTGATGCTGATCAGTTTGTGATGGCAGATCTGTATACGATCACGACAATCCAAGGTGATGAATTCCGATATACGAATTATGACTTTGATTTGAAAGTTGCAGGTCAAACATATAGTTCGAGTGGTCCCATCATCAGTCGTGAAAGAATTAGCCTGTCACTGGGTATTGGGGTTGATAATTTATCGATCAGAATTAATTGTATTGATGATAATGAATGGAACGGCATCAACGTTGTTCAAGCGTTTCATAATGGCCAATTAGATGGTGCTCGATTTAAGTTGGAACGTATTTTTATGGACATGAACACACCAACGGACACCAGTGCCGGCACCATTAAGTTGTTTGAAGGTCGAATCATTGAGCCTGACTTAGATCGTAATTCGATTCAAGCCAGTGTTGCGTCAGATCTGGACGAATTGAACGTGCAAATGCCAAGAAACCTATATCAGCCAAGCTGTACCAATACGCTATTTGACACGGCATGCGGTCTATTGCGTCAAAATTTCATTGTGCAAACAACCATTGAGGCAGGCAGTACTACAGCACGAATCCTATGCCAGGTGAATCAGCCACAGGGTTGGTTCACGCAAGGCGTAATTGAATTCTTGGACGGTGGCAATGCAGGTCTAAAGCGAACCATTCGCATGCATGAATCTGGGGCTTTGTTATTGACTTTGCCATTGTTGGAAGCACCGCAGGCAGGGCAAAGAATCAAAGTTTATCCTGGATGTGATAAACGTCTTGAGACATGCCAAAACCGTTTTAATAATTTCAGTCGTTTCCGTGGTGCGCCATTTATTCCGGTACCTGAAACAGCTGTTTAACCAAATTTGTATTGATCCATACCCGCTATATGCGGGTTTTTTATGGGGTAAAGATTATGCCGATTCCATCACCTGCCGACTTTCGTAATCGTAATAAAAAACACTCAGAAGTACGAGATATGTTGGCTGAATTAGCAGGAAGTGTAGAGGATAAAGATGTCGTAAGACGTTTTATTGGTGAAAATGCATTAATAAAAACATCTCAAACAAAAGTGCACAATAAAAACAATATTGCACGAAAAGTGGGACGCTATTTTTCTACTGTTGAAGGGTTTTACGATCCAACAGCTACAGGTATGTGTACTGAACTCATTCCAATCAACCCTAACTTTGATGTGTATGTGACAGGCATTAGCCAATACTCAGAGTATGGAGGGATGTACTGGTTTGACAAAAATGGGCAAGCAATTGTGACCACAACCCGCAGAAATGCGACAGGTCTAGCTGAGCAAGCAGTTTACATCCCCGCAAATGCAGCGTATCTCGGATTAAATACAAATATTACAACAACTGATGAGGTTAATTTTGTAGTCACTCAGACAATAGATGAGCTAAGTGAGACTTTGTCCAAACCAGTTACTTTTCGGAGAAAGAAGTTTTACTCTGAAAAAAATGTTGAGTTGATTGCAGGTAGTTATTATCAATCTGGTGTAGTGGCTGGTGGATTTCATGTGCGAATCCCGATTGAGTTTGGTGAAAAGGCTGTAAAAATAACTCGACCGGAAGTTGAGAACAAGACTTTATACATGGAGTCTGGCAATTTAAGTTTGGTTAATTCAGGCACAAACCCCGTTCCTACTGCATCAAACACGCTGAATAAAGCATACATTGTGGTAAACGTTGCTCCACAAAGTGTCACGGATGTTTCGCAAGTTAAGTTTTCTCTATACACGGTAATTGACAAGTTGCATGTGGAAAAGCCAAAACAACCAACAGATGTTGTGTACGAAATGTCTGATCTAAATTTCATGCTTCATCCTGGAAGAATTAGAACAGGCGGTGAGGGTGCCCCAGTCTATGAATACTTTATCGGGTACAGGATAACATCGCCAGTGTCGTTCAATTCAGATTTTCCAATTGAAATTCAAACAGACGATACTGAATCGGGCGGTATTGCTTTCTTTGATGACAATTACTCAATAGTTGGAACTTTGTCTAAGGTTGGTAATGTCACGATTTCACCCTCAGAAATACCAATAGGTGCCAAATACATTTCTAAGAATTTGACCGCTGGTAAATATGCAACATTTATAATGACGGCTGGTGGTGAGCCAAAAACTAACAAACAAGTGAATACTAATTTAAGTTTGCCGCCGCTAATTCCTGTCGCCGTGGGTGTGCAGATGAACCTGTACTACGATAATTTTAGAGCAAATCCAGTTAACTCGACTGCGGAATTGTTTATGTACGAAGGTGCTAAACCTGCATCAAATTTAACAAATCCTTTTATCTACAGTACATTTCAGACTGAACGAGCCTTGCAGTGGACTCCAACGGCAGCAGGTTTAACAGAAACAATTACAGCAGAGATTAGAGAACTAAACTCTTATGTTGCTTTAAATAAGCGAACCTTTGATCTTATATCTGTACCAAATAACAATGGTGCTGGGCGTAGGAAAATCACCATGATTTGCGGCGATTCTCAGATTGAACCTGATTCATCTATACGCAAGACTTCGTTTGCGCCTTATCTGAAAGATTTGTTTGAGCAGCAAGCTGACATGAATATGCTATTTGCTGGAACAAAGAATTTTCCTTTGACAATTTACGGTGATACTCCTGAAGAGAACCGCACAGTCAATTGTTTAGCCGAAGGTTATGGTGGGCAGCAGGTTACTTATTTCACAACAAGCACTTCCCCCTTCTGGAACCCTAACAAGGTTGGTGGTGCGGGAATTGATTTTAAGAACTACATGGCGAATCTTGCTGCATCGAACCCTGACTTTAATGCAAATGATGAGTTTGATTATTTCATTTTCCCTATGGGGGTCAATGATTATGCGAACGGGGTCTCAACTCCAAATATCATTGCTCGAATCAAGGTTATGCAAGATTTATTGTGGAGAGACTTTCCTAACTGTGTGTTCATTGTTTCTATGCCAACGCAGGGTAGTAAGTTTTGGTCAATGGATGCACGTAGAAAGTGGAACATTGAATACTATGAAGCCCTGATTCAAGAGTTCACAAAGCCTGAATATAGCGGCAAGGTAGTCATTGCTGCGACTGGTATTTGGACTGACAATATTTACGGAAGTCGTCAAGTTCGCCCATATCGTGAACCGTATAAGCGTATTGTTGATGCCAAGAACCTGCTTATTAATAAGTATGTACAAGAGGGGATGACGCTTGAACAGGCCACAAGCAAGGTTGTCGATGAATACGGTCTTGAAGTTAAAGAGCGTGTCTTGGAGCGCTGGATGGATGAATACCCTATGACAACAGACATAGTTCATTCGTCTTGGATTTCAGCAGCTCAACAAGCAGATTGCTTGTATTCTACGTTACGCTATTTGCTGGATATAAACAATTGAAAAACCTAGAAGCCGTTGCTGAAGCCAGAACCTGGCTCGGCACACCCTATCATCACCAAGGTCGTGTCA
Organism: Acinetobacter sp. 24-47-67; assembly: GCF_056779735.1. Classification (NCBI taxonomy): domain Bacteria; kingdom Pseudomonadati; phylum Pseudomonadota; class Gammaproteobacteria; order Moraxellales; family Moraxellaceae; genus Acinetobacter; species Acinetobacter sp. 24-47-67. The sequence goes on along the minus strand of NZ_JBWYIK010000001.1, from coordinate 75,722 downwards.
AAGGTGTCGGTGTGGACTGCGGAACGTTAATCTGTGAAGTCTATGAAAAAGTGGGCTTGATGGATCATTTAGATCCGCGACCATACCCACCAGACTGGCACATGCACCAGCTCGGTCAAAGATATTTAGAGCACGTTTTATCTGTGTGCTATGAAGTCGATGAGCCACAGCCTGGTGATATTGTTCTTTATCATTTTGGCAAGTGCATCAGTCATGGTGCAATTGTCGTCGAATGGCCAACAATCATTCATTCATACATCCATCAGGGGGTTATCCTGCAGGATGGTACCAAGGGAAGTCTAGCTCGCAGAATTGCGGGCTTTTTTCGTATGAAGAGGCTAAAAGAATAATATGGGTGGAGTATTTGGAAGCACGACGATCAGTACGTCTGATAAGCGCATCAATTCGATGCGCATTCAGCAATCTGCGTATGGTCTAACACAGCCGTTGGTCTATGGCAAAAATCGTGTTGCAGCGAACATGTTTTGGTATGGAGACTTCAAAGCGACTGCTCATACGACTACTACAAAATCTGGTGGTAAAGGTGGTAAAACAAAGACTAAAAACACAACATATACCTATTCAGCATCTTTAATGCTTGGGCTATGTGAAAACAAAATCAAAGATATTGGGATTGTATGGCGCGATAAAGAACAGATCGTCACCAAAACTGAAGGCGGTGTGCAACTCAAGCCAATTGATCAAATCGGTTTTGAATTATTCGATGGTTATCACAATCCAGTTTGGGGCTATTTAGCATCAAAGCATCCAGATGAAGCAGTGCATTATCCATTCCTTGGATATGTGGCATGTGCCAATTATGATCTTGGTGGTAGTGCAGCATTATCGAATCATAATTTTGAAGTGATTAGCGATATTACCTTTTCAGAAACAATTCATGATGCCAATCCTGCTGATGTGATTGAAGATTTCATCACCAATCCGCGCTATGGTGCAGCACCTAGTTTGAATATGGCAGATTTATCTGAATTTCGAACGTATTGTGCAGCCACTAATTTGTTGATCAGTCCTGCTTTGACAGAACAACGTGAAGCATTTGAAATTATCAATGAGATTGTGGAAGCAGTGAATTGTGCAGTGGTACCGAGTCCAGACGGTTTGAAAATCCGTTCATACGGTGACAGTGCAGTGACAGGAAATGGCGTGACATATACGCCAAATCTTGAACCGGTATATCACTTAACAGATGATGATTTCTTAGGTGAAGATCAGCCGGTACGTGTACGTCGAAGCCGTGATACAGATGCATACAACCACTGCCAAATTGAGTACGTGAATCGCTTCAACCAGTACAACACTGAAACGGTTGAAGCAAAGGATCAAGCCAATATTGAAATGTTTGGGCTACGTACACAAGATCCCGTTAAGTTTGACTTTTTCTGTGAGCCAAAAATCGCCCGTCATGCAGTGCAATTGTTGTTACAGCGAAAACTGTATGTACGAAATGAATATGAGTTTGAGTTAGGTTGGAAGTATTGCCGTTTAGAGCCAATGGATATTGTAACGATTACGGATGAATCTTTAGGTTTGAATCAGTTCCCAGTACGGATCACTCGTGTCGAAGAAGATGAAGAGGGGGGGCTTTCGATTACCGCTGAAGAACTTGCTGTCGGATCTCGTTCAGCAGTTGAGTACGATCTTCAATCATCAAACGGGTACCAAGGTGGCAATGAAGAACCGGGTAATGTCAATGCACCGGCAATTTTTGAGCCTCCTTTAGAATTGACGGATGGTAAAAATCAGATTTGGGTAGCTGCGTCAGGTGGTATTAATTGGGGTGGCTGTAACGTCTGGGCAAGTATAGACAATACGACTTATGAAATGATCGGCACTATCTATGGTTCAGCGCGTTACGGTACATTAGTTTCAGCAATTGATGCAGATGACACATTGATGCAAGTTCAATTGAATACTTCTAGTCAAATCTTTGGTGGTACGCTTGAAGACGCTGAAGTTGATGCAACACTGTGTAAAGTTGGTGATGAATATATCAACTATATCGATGCAACCTTGGATGGATCAGGGCGTTATACATTAAGTAGCATGCTTCGTGGCCGTTTCGATGATGCAAGCTCACATAATGCAGGTGAATCATTTGTTCGAATTGACCGAGCCATTTTTGAATATGACTTCAACTCAAATATGGTTGGTAAGCAGATTTATCTGAAGTTCACAAGCTTCAATGGTCTTGAGCAAAAAGAAGAAACCTTAGATGAAGTGACGGCATACAGTTACACAATCAATGGTGGTCGTCCTGCAGGTGTTAAAGGTTTATCGCTGCAGTCTGCATTTGAAGGCACAAGCTTTAAAGTTCAATGGCAAAGTGCAGCTGGTGCGACAGGTTATATTGTGCAGATTTGGTCGAATGGTGTATTGCTTCGAACCGTTGATACAACGAATACCGATTATTCATACAGCATGGATGAAGCAAAAATCGATGGTATTCAACGTGCTTATACAGTACGTGTTGCAAGTAAAAACGGTTCGATTGTCAGCACTTTTGCAGAGCTGAATATCAGTAATCCAGTGCCACCACAATTGTTGAACATGTACACATCGGCAACTGCAGATTCGATCACAGTGACTTGGATTCCAAGTGAAGTGCCTGATCTGAAAGATTACCAAGTGTGGATCAGTACCAATGCGAACTTTGATCCTGATACAACGGCAGCACGTTGGACAGGTACTGAAAATGCTTGCACGATTACCGGCTTGCAATCAACGACTACATATTATGTGCGTGTTGCTGCGCGGGATGTATGGAAGCCGACCTCGTGGAACTATTCAACACGAATCACACAGGCAACTGCTGATAGTTAAAGTTTTCAACCATAGAGCACCTTCGGGTGCTTTTTTAATGCCGATTTTAAGGGGGCACAATGTCGAACGCGACACAAATGGTGGATGCTTCTGGGCCAGTAGCGACTACAGCAGGCACAGGCATCACGATTATTTCCTGGCTTGCTACTTGGGACTGGGGGTTTTTAATTGGTGTTTTGATTGGTCTGGCTGGTCTTGCAATCAGTTTTGCAAACTACTTATCAAACAAGCAATTTCAAAAACGTAAAGATCAACGTGAGCAAGAAGAACATGAACTGAAAATTGCAAAATTGCGAGGGCAATGGGATGCAAAACAAGACTAAATTATTTGTCGCTGGTTCAACTGTTGCTGCCGCTTTATTAAGCGGCATTTTTATTACTGGACCAAGTGAACAACAAGTTGAAGCAACAGCAAAAAAAGAAGGGTATACAGCAAAACCTGTTATTCCAGTGAAGGGGGATGTGCCAACGATTGGCCACGGTACCACCGTCTATCCAAACGGTGTACGAGTCAAGATGACAGATCCTGCAATTGATCGTAAAACTGCGCTTCAATATCTGAAGCTTCACATGGATAAAGATGCACAGCGATTCAATAAAACCATATTGAATGTACCAATTTCACAGGATGAATACGATTTATATTTAGATTTCACATATCAATACGGTACCGCAAACTGGTCCAGTTCATCGATGTTGCGCAACCTCAAAGCCAAAAAATATAAAGCTGCCTGTGACTCATTACTCAAATGGAAATACGTAGCAAAGCGTGACTGTTCTATTCGTTCAAATAACTGCTATGGCGTTTGGACTCGACAGCTTGAACGTCACAGTAAATGTATGGGGGCACAATGAAAGATTTAATAACAGGATTTATAACAAAGTTTTATGAAGCCGTCATTATTGCCCTGACGGCTTTTTTATTACTCACACTTATTGGGCTTGGAATTCAGTCATGGCGTGTAAGTCACTGGCAAAATAAATTTAATGGCGCTGATGCCGAATGTGTCGAGCGAATAAACAAAGTTAATGAAGCCTACCAAAGCGCTTTAGAGGCTTGGAAAGCAAAAGTATTCATTGTTGAAAATGAACTCGAAGCCGAACGCAACAACATCAAAATTGAATTTAGAGATATTCGACATGAGACTCAAAAAATCATTACTGACCGCATTTACACTGATTGCAAGTTTACTGATGACGGCTTGCGTATCGCCCAAACCGCCATCGCTACCGCAAATTCCAGCAAGCCTATTAATTGATTGCCAAGATTTAAAGCAATTGGAGACTGGCGAAATGGGTGAGGCATTAATTTGGATTGTTGATACTTCTGAGCAATACGCAGATTGTAGAGCTAAAGTTAAAGCATTTATTAAAATCCATCAGCCCTCTAAATGAGGGCTAATTTATTTAAATATAACAAAATTTTTAAAGTACAGTTTTCTGCCTGATTCACTATCTATTAATTTATATACATATAAATCATAATTATTCCTATGCTTTAAATCATATACATTTTGTTTGTAATCACCATCGAGCATTAATTTTCTGAAATATAAATTACGTTTTAAATCGAATGCACTTAGAATTTTTTTCATTTGCGACCTCTATCTCTATATACCTTGTGTAGATGACTTTCCAGAACCCAAATATCACCATCGATGACAACTTTATTGCCATCGTAAAGAGATAAATTCTGGCCATAAAAATCCGTAATGTTATTTAGTTTCCCTTGATAATTATAGTTTGCCCAAGCACATCTACGATCACTGTGGTTTGACTCTTTGTGAAAAACGAGGATTACTTGAGGGTATTTAATCATCATGAGTTTAATTCTCGGCACTAATATGATCTGGTATTTCAACAAAGTAAGCTTGATTGGTAGCAATACTTACCCATTGCAACGTCCCGATTTTATTAATGAGTTTAATATTATTGTTATCGTATAAGCTGATTAATACATTATTATCATCAAAAAACCCAACATATTGAATAGCTGGATTTCTGTGAAAGTTTTCATACATTTTATGGACTTTAACTTTAACAATATTCATTATTTATCCTAATCACCTAAAAGGAGTTAAACCTTTTAAATGATTTAAGAATTCTGAGTTATAAGTTATTTTTTAACTTCAACCTCAGTATGCTCTTTCGGAGCATCTTTAGTTTGTCTGTTCTCAGCATTTAATTGCTGTTCCTTATTTTTTTCTTGCTGAGCTTTTTGCGTATTATCGCCTACAGGGTTTGATTGTTGCTGGTTCTGTTGCTGGGTTTTAGAGTCACTTGACTTTGTGAAATTTGACATAATGATTGTCCTTGAATTGTCAATAGTATTATCGACAAACTCAGCATGTGCCTTATATTTTTTAATAGATACCCTGAATATGTATCAAGATTTATAGTTTTAGAAATATTTATTATGAGTGCCTGATATTAATCGATTATTAATATAATATTTAAATTAATATATTTGTAATTTATAAAAACTCTTACTCATGCATTGTTATAAATTTTTACATTAGCAATTTAGCAATAATCTCCTCATCAAACTCTATTATCCCAGTCTAGTGCGACACAATCTATAGATTGAAATTTTTTCAATACTTTGCAAGTTATGCTATCCGCTGAATACTCAAAAAAGAGAAATAGCAAAATTGGGTAGGAAACCTTATAGGTAAAGTATAAAATTTCTTTAGTAACTTACTAACAATTAATTCTGATGAAAATGATCACAGAATTATTTTCTAAGACGTAAATATCTTCAGTCTACAAAAAATGAAGAGTCTACAAAAAAATAAATTTGTAGACTGATTTGTAGACTGATGAAGTGCAATTACACCTAAGTGGTAACAAATGTATGCAACTATTAAATAGTATTAAATCATTGAAAATACAGGTAATTGCAATATGATACAAGCGTTGCCAATTAAAACAAAACTAGGTGGATTCTACTTTTTCTACTATGCGATTGTCGGTACCTTCATGCCGTATTGGAGTCTATATCTGCAAGATCAGGGATTTAGCTTTTTAGAGATTGGGTGGCTTAGTGCAATTGCAATCATGACACGTTTTTTTGCGCCGTTTATTTGGGGTTGGGTGGCGGATAAAACGGGTAAAAGAATGCTATTGGTGCGAATCGCAACATGGATGGAAGCGAGTATATGGTTCCTCATTTTTATTATACCCAATAATTTTCAATCAATTGCCTTGTTAATGTTGATCTTCAGCTTTTTTCAAAATGCGATACTTGCTCAATTTGAAGGCGTTACATTATTTTGGTTAGGCGAAAAACGAAATGAACTTTATGGCAAAGTGAGAAAATGGGGATCGATTGGGTTTATTGTTGGTGTTTTCTTTATTGGTCTAATTCTTGAAATCATCGATATTCAGTATCTCCCGATTTTATTACTGAGTATTTCATTTCTAGCGTTCTTATGGTCATTTACAGTAAAAGAACCGAAGGGCGCACCAAAAGCCCAAAAAACACTTGAATCCATTATTCCAGTTTTAAAACAACCAGTTGTGAAAGCAATTTTCTTAATTGAGTTCATTATGTTGTTTGCTCAAGCACCATTCTATAGTTTTTATAGCAATTACTTACAGTCATCTGGATTTAGTACCACAGCAACAGGATTTCTTTGGTCAACAGGTGTTATTGCTGAAATCATGATGTTTGCCTATGCATCATTTTTTTTAAATCGTTTTACATGGCGTCAGTTGGTTGCGATCTGTTTATGGATGACTGGGCTTAGGTTTTTGATTGTTGGTTTATTTCCTGAAAGTTTTGTTCTCCAATTTCTCTCCCAGACAATGCATGCATTCAGTTTCGGTTTATTTCACTTATTGGCGATGCGCATTATTTTTGAGCACTTTTCTGCTGGGCAGCAGGGTAGAGCTCAAGCTTTGTATAGTACGATGTGGGGCTTGGGTGTGGCATCTGGAAGCGTATTGGCAGGACAATATTGGGAGCTGATTTCTGGCAGCTATATTTTTATCATTGCAGGAGCTTCAACGTTGATTGGTTTCATATTTTTATCCGCTTTACCAAATCTCAAGCCCACTGAAGCAAGATAGTGACTTATGATGTTTGAGTAAATAGTAATTGCGGATCCACGCATAATCTATTTCGTCCTTTAGATTTCGCTTGATAAAGGGCAACATCTGCACGATTAATCAATTGTTGGAATGGGGTGCCAGACGGAAGTTGTTGATAACTTAAACCTATGCTTACACTAATATTGAGATGTTGATTTTGCCTGATCATAATCGGTGTTTCTGCCACGCGGTCGCATATACGCTGTGCGATTTTAATGCAGGCTGGTAGGTTACTATCTTTAATTAAGATGGCAAATTCTTCACCGCCAACTCTACCGAATAAATCATTTGATCTAATTTGAGATCTGACGATATTGCTAAAGTCTTTGAGAACAATATCACCTATTTCATGTCCATATTGATCATTAATTTTTTTAAAGTGGTCAATATCGAGTAGTAGAATAGACACGCTGTGAATATTGGATTTCGCCTCCCTATGAGTTGAGTCTATCGTCTTTTCGCTTTCTTCATAAAAATATCGGCGATTCATAGTCGTTGTTAAACTGTCATGGTTCGCTAAATATAATATTTGGTGATATAGCTTTTGGCGATTCAAACTAATAATTGATAATGTTAGTGGGCCTAAAGCCAGCATGAAAAGACCGATGCGAACAGACAGTGTTGTCGAAATAAATGCTTCTGGAGATTCTGTTAGATAATATGCACTTAAGCTGTTGTATAAGAACATACATACAAAGCAGTTGATGATTGCAACCAACAATAAATTGTAGGTTAATGCTGCCCAGATGAGTGCTCCGATCGGGAACATGATGGCGCCAGGGCCAATAAAAAAGTGAGTTAGAATTACAGATACAACGACAAATATGAAGGGTAAGACAAAGGGCAAACTTAAACGTTGATTTTTTTGATTTACAAAATATTGTTGAACTGTAGTTTTGTTTGGTAATGCGAGAACAATAGGTAAAAAAGCGACAAAGTTAAGAATTTCACCACTCCACCACATGCCAAAATCAACCCAAATACGGCTGAGTTCCATAAAGCTGTTAGGAACATAAGGGATGGTTAAAATCGCAAAGGTTGGGCTCGCTAGGCACCCGCCAAAAGCACTAATTAAAAATAAGTAAACAAATGTAAGACCTTTATTGAATTCTTGATAATTGATTTTTAATCGGTTCAGTAGGTATAAGGTCACTAATGGGTTTAGCAAGTTAGCAAGAGTTAACAACCAAGTAAGTTGTAAAGTGTTGCCAGTACCTAGGTCTGCAAGCATATACCCAGAAAAGGCCCCAAGCCAGCCACCAAGATTATTGAGATAACTAAATCTTAAAAAAAGACCAAGTAGTACGGCATTTGCAGGCCAGAAAATTGCAAGAAATGAGAGAGGTCGACCAAGTATTCCAGCCAAAGCACAAAGTGTAATGATCAGCATGACAATCCAAAAAGATTGTGCATTGTTTTTAATCAGCTCTGTTCGTATCCATATGGTCATACTTAACGTATATTCCCTTGCATAAAATCTTATATTTTTAAGCTTTCTGTGAGGTATAGAATGAATATTATTCTGATAAGAATATATTTTTGCACTAATAAATCAATAGATCGCATTAAACTGCTGATGATTTAAAGTTCATCAATAGGGAATTCATTTTCTTATATAAAATTGTTCTTATCACGTTAATTCTATGAGTTTTCTTGCTGAAATGTGCTAATTTAGTTCTAAACGTTGACCTATAGATGTTGTATGAAAAAAACAGTTTTTTTTGCACCTTTACTTTTATTAATGACGTCTTTTTCTTCTGCCGATCAAAATGTCCAAGCGCAAGCTAAAGGTGCTGATTTACAACAGCCTGAAAATAATATTCGAATCAACATGCGCCCAGAAATTTTAGGTTTATGGGGAATGGAAATTCCAAATAATAAAAAATGTGTTGAGTATTATAATTTCCGTGGTAACAATGAGGTGGTCGTGAATAGTGCTAAAGAGTGGTCGGTCGGTTTATTTGAGTATCAACCATCTCAAGACAGCTCTTCGGGCTTGTTGCCTACCTTGGTCATGCAAGTCAATTATGAGAACAACGAAAAAGACTGCTCTGGTAATCAAGTAGATCAGGCAGGAGATTTGTCTCAATATTTTGTAAAATGGGACAATCCGAATCAAATCAATTTCTGTGCATCTGAAAAGGGTGGACAATGTTTTGCAAAACTTAATCGTATATTGCCTTAAGCTAAAATCTTTGCAGTCTATTCTTCAATAATAAAAAAGCCTCTTGAAAAAGAGGCTTTTTTATTCATCTTGTAAAGCTGTAATTACTCAGCTTCGCTATGTCCTTGTACCTGTTTCAACAAATGTTTCTCTAAGTAGTGAATATCCATAGCCTGTTCTGCAAAGTTCTTATCTTCAAGGATGAGATCTTTGTGTAGCGGAATATTGGTTTTGATTCCAGTTAAGATCATTTCATCTAAGGCTTGTTTCATACGAGCCAAAGCGGTTTCGCGATCTTTACCATGTGCGATTAATTTAGCAATCATCGAATCATAGTAAGGTGGAATGCTATAACCTGGATAGATATGAGAATCTAAACGGATGCCTGCACCACCTGGTGTGTAGAATTGCTCGATTTTACCTGGTGATGGAAGGAAGGTGGTTGGATCTTCTGCATTAATACGGCATTCAATTGCATGACCGTGTACTTTGATTTGATCTTGTTCTAGATTTAAACCAAGACCAGCGGCTACACGAAGCTGTTGTTCAATAATATCGACACCCGTTACCATTTCAGTCACAGGATGTTCTACTTGAACACGTGTATTCATCTCAATAAAGAAGAACTCACCATCTTCAAATAAGAATTCGAACGTGCCTGCGCCACGATACTGCATTAATTCGCATGCTTTTACGCAAGCTGCTAAAATTTCAGCACGAGCTTCTTCTGGAAGGTTCGGAGCAGGAGCTTCCTCAAGAACTTTTTGATGACGACGTTGTAATGAACAGTCACGATCATATAAATGTACGGCGTGACCATTACCATCGCCAATCACCTGTACTTCAACATGGCGTGGCTTTTGAAGGAAACGTTCCATGTAAACCGTATCATCACCGAACCACATTTCAGCATCACGTTGAGCTGCTTGTACAGACTCCAACAGTGTATCAACACGTTCAACAATTCGCATACCGCGACCGCCACCACCAGCAGCAGCTTTAACGATAAGTGGGAAGCCAATCTCTTTTGCTTCGGCCAAGGCATTGTTTGGTGTTACAGCATGAGCTGAACCTGGAACGGTTGGTACACCAGCTTTACGCATCGCCATAATCGCTGACACTTTATTCCCCATAAGGCGAATATGTTCAGGACGTGGACCAATAAAGATAAAACCAGAACTTTCTACAATCTCAGCAAATTCAGCATTTTCTGATAAAAAGCCATAACCTGGATGAATTGCATCTGCACCAGTCACTTCCGCTGCTGTAATAATTGCAGGAATATTTAGATAACTTTCGCTACTTGCACCAGGACCAATACAAACGGCTTCATCAACAAAGCGTAAATGCATGAGATCTTTATCGGCATCCGAGTAGATACCGACTGTTTTAATACCGAGTGTTTTGCAAGCACGTGTAATACGCAGTGCAATTTCACCTCGGTTGGCAATGAGAACTTTTTGCAACATACCAACCCCCAACGATTACGCGCGGTAGCGGAATAAAGGTTGACCGAATTGGATTACATCACCATTTTTAACTAAAATTTCTTCAATCACACCACTTTGAGTTGCCTCAATTGGGTTCATGATTTTCATTGCTTCAATAATTCCAAGCGTTTCGCCTGCTGAAACAGTTTGTCCTACATTTACAAATGGTGCTTCGCCTGGACTTGGTGCAGCATAGAACACGCCAACCATTGGTGAGGTTTCAACAGCACCACGAGAAGCTGGTTTCACAACTGGAGCTTCTGGCGCAGCAGATTGTATTGGTGCAACACCAGCGGCTACGATAGGATTACGACGCGCTAAAGCAATGGATTGATCACCTTCTTTTACTTCAATAGATTGAAGATCCGATTCAATCATTAAGTCGATGAGCTTTTTAATTTTGCGAATATCCATGAATTCGTATTCCTAAGGTTAAAGATGTGTAGAAGTTTGAATTTTTTGCACGGCATGAGTTAATGCAAATGAATAACCCTGTGCGCCTAGTCCACAAATGACACCGACAGCTTTATCTGAGAGATAAGAGTGGTGTCTAAATGCTTCACGTGCGTGAACATTTGAAAGGTGAACTTCAATAAATGGGATCGCAACACCTAATAGGGCATCACGTACTGCTACTGAGGTGTGGGTCAGTGCAGCAGGATTGATGATGATAAATTTTATACCATCAATTTGGGCTTGATGAATTCGGTCGACAATGGCACCTTCCCAATTGCTTTGGAAGGTTTCAAGTTGAATTGAACTTTCTTGAGCTTGCTGTATGAGTTGATGATTGATATCGTCTAAAGTTAAATGTCCGTAAACTTCAGGTTCTCGCTTTCCTAGCAAATTTAAATTTGGTCCATGTATGACCAAAATGGTCGAACTCATGAAGACAGCTCCAATATGAAAGTTGCAATATAACCTTGCAAGATGTCTGCAAAGTTTGCATATTATGGCATGTTTTTAAGCTTTTTCATTTATATTTTGTTTCAAAAATAGCAAAAAAACAATGTCGTCAATGAGCTGTATTTTGAGAACTTTGCAGTCAATTGGCAATGTTAAAAAATTACATTTTTCTTTTAATTCTTCGAGTCTGCTATTTTAAACCGAATTGACCAAAAGTATTCATTTGTTTTGTGTAACCGCCATATGTGAGTCATCAATAGTCAGCATTTCTGACCATGAGGTGGTATAGCGTGGAGAGTGGTGTAATTGCTTCATTTTCCATTGTTGTTGATTGGTATGATAGCCCACTTGAATACAATGCTTTCCAAAGCGGTTTTTCATAGCGCCAATTGTTGTCATGAGTGAATCTCGCTGCTGGATTAAATCATGAGGCTGCCAAAGGTCATGTGTATGTGTTTTTTTAGCACTCAAAGCAGAAAACATGACGGAAACTTTTACATAACGTATATTTTCTTTAAATAAAACATCAATTTGCTGTTGTGCTGCATGGGTCAGGATTAATAAATCATCCGTCGGATATTCCAAACCAATTACATGAGAATGTGATTTCTTGAATGGTTTTACTGGAATTTTTTCATAAAGAGACACATGGACACAGGCGCATAATTGTTCTTGCTTGGTTAAACGCTCATGAGCCCGACTTAAATGAAAAATCATGGCTTGCTTGATTAATGCTTTATCCTTTAATGCTGATGCAAAACTTCGTGATGCTAAGATTCGTTTAGACGGTAAATCAGGATCTTCTAGTGAAATACAGGACTGACCTTTTAGCTCACGAATGGTACGCCCCATGAGCACTGAAAACTGCTTCATCAAATAGTGTTCATTGGCAAAAGTTAAGTCATAGCAATTATAAATACCGTAACTTTCAAGTTGTTTACTAATTTTTCGACCTACGCCCCAAATTTCCGATACTGAGGTTTCTATAAGTAATTGATCAAAACTGCATGGATCCAAATCCAATAAAGAACACACTCGGTTAAAACCAGAACGTTTTTTGGCAAAGTGATTGGCGAGTTTAGCTTGTGTTTTACTGTAACCAATCCCGATACAACAAGGTAAACCGATCCATTGTTGAATACGGTCGACTAATTCTCGACAAAATTTTTCTAAATCAAAAAGACTTTGATAATGTGTTAGGCGAATAAAACATTCATCAATTGAATAGGGCTCTAGATCTGAATCTGCATGAAAGTGTTGCTCTAAAATAGTGAAAAAGCGACTAGACATATCGCCGTAGAGGGCATAGTTGCTTGAAAATACTTTAACACCAGCCTTAAGCATATCTTTTTCAATTTCATACCATGGCACGGCCATGCCAATATTGAGAGCTTTCGCTTCCTCACTACGAGATACGACACAACCATCGTTATTACTTAAAACAACGACCGGTTGACCATTTAAACTTGGATTAAATACACGCTCACAACTGACATAGCAGTTATTAATATCAATGAGCGCAAAAATCTCTTGATGATAAATATTTTGCATAGGAGTAGGGTGAACTGCTTAGATCAATTTATTTCAGTTTTTTTAAAATACAAGTCACTACACCCCAGACCATGATTTGTTCTTCGCTACGAGGATAGATGTCAGGGTAGTCTGGATTCTCTGCTTTTAACCATAAAAGGATCGTTCCATCATTTTGTTTTTCTAACATTAATCTTTTTACTGTGAATTCATTATTAATCAGCGCCAAGACGATATCACCATGTTCTGCATTCAAACTCCGGTCAATCAAGATTTGATCACCAACTTCAATCCCTGCATTTTTCATTGATAACGAATTTACGCGTAGTATAAAAGTAGATGCTACGTTGTGAACCAAGTATTCATTTAGATCAATATGTCCTTCTACATAATCTTGTGCTGGGGAAGGGAAGCCTGCTGCCACAGATTCAATAGGATAGGCGATTTTTAAACGTGTTCTAAATTGGATTGGTGAAATTTCAATTTGTTGATTGAAATCATCTTCAGGTCGTATTTTTAACCATTCTTTAATTTGAATCACTTTTGATTCAGGAACACGCATTACTACTGTTTTTTCTGAAAACTGTGATTTTCGACCTGCATTGGCACGTTTACCACCATGTAGAGAAGCGGTATTTGTTGCTGAAATATTTGAATTGCTGCTCATATGAAATTCCCCCCATTTAATCTTGAATATGTAACAAAATCAAGATAGCAAAAAAAACATTGTAAAAACAGATTGTTTCGTCGGATTGATTGTGCTTATACGACACTATGCTTAAAATTAGGTCTGAATTTATGATGAAAATGGAATCATCCATGTTGCAAGATTTTATTGAAGAGCAAAAATTAGTCTGTGAGGAGTTTGATTCTGCTTACATCAAAGTGAATGAAGATGATGTTGTTGCTGTGGCTAAGCATACTTTAGATCAAGAGCCAATCGTCGGTTTGCGTAATAAGCCTGAACCTGGTGAGAAAGTGGCATGGTTTATTTATGGCGGTGAATTAGGCGAGGGCGAAGATTTTTTTGAGACGATGACGGTGAAAGAGCTTGAAGAAATTTTACCCGATGCCATTCCATTTCTTGCATTGGAAACAGGTTTCCGTTTTATGATTGATCGAGATGATTATGAGGATGTTTGGAAAGCTGAGCCTGATTTAGGAATCTAATGCGCATGTTATGGGTGAGGTTGATTTTTGTAGGTTTAAGTTTTTTTGTATCACAACAGGTTGTAGCGAATGATTTGATTGATGCACAACAGATGGTGTATCAGCAAAAACTAGATCATGAAATGCAGCTGATCGAACAAACCAAGCAGATTTTAGATGATGAACACAGTACAGCCACAGCGATGGAGCAACAACTTGCTTTATGCGGAAGGTTAAAGGCCTATCAAAACATTGTTGGTTTAGCAGACCAGTTCATTCAAGTTGAACAAGCACATGTAATGAAACGTATTGCGCAATTTTATTTAAATCAGCAATCTACGAGTTTTCAACAATCGGGCATGACAATTGATGATTGGTGTAGCGCAAACTAGCAAATTTGTCAGATATTGATATGAATTTGGACTGAATTGATAACTCGAACTTTATTATAATTTTTTGCGTTGAGTTGACGTATTCCAATTTCCCTGATTGACACGCGACATCTTAACCATCATTAGTCTAGGTGATGTCTAAACCCGCTGCATAGCGGGTTTTTTAATGTCTATTTCACTGATTAATTCATTTTTTAAAGCTACGAACTGACTCGATATGCTATGTAAATCAAAAAGTAGTTTTGGTTTACAGACAATTGGCAGGCTTTGGTATTCCGGCTAATCGACTTAGATGGCGAGCAACTAGACCTGTTTTAAACTTTTCTTGCAATACTGCATTATCAATGTCAGCGCTGACGTGTTTCATTAAAAATTTGATTAAGGGACGAGTTGCAGGAGAATGACCAAATTGAGCGTAGAACTGACGCACCGCATGCAATACTTCGAAATGCCAAGCTGTTAGCTCAAGCTCGAGCGTATTCGCGAGTACTTGCGCTACATTTTCATTCCAAATGGTATAGTCAACTAAATGACCATCTTGATCGAGTTCAAGGGATAATTCAGTGGTCATGGTAAAACCTAAGTCAATAAATTTGTTTTATTTAAGGCTAATACAGCGTGTAAAGCCCAGAATGATATCTGCAAAAGTAGTGTAATCAATCACTTCAATTTGAAAATACTCGCCGTTCAATAGATGCGAAGGTAATAACTCAGCATCTCGATCTAAAACGTAGACCTTGTTTTGAATCGTAAGTACAGATGGTGTAAACAATGCCAACACCGCATCCCCCATAAGCACTAAAGCATCATTAGTATCCAGTGTTTTTTGAACCTGTTGAATACAATGTTCAGTATTTGCAAATTGAGATTGTATTAAATAAAGCGTTTTATCGGTCATATGAGTTACCAATACAGCACATGGTCAAAGCTTTGAATTAACTCTTTATTGAATTCAATAAATTTAATTTCATGCGTAGTATGTTGAACAAAGGGATTATCTTGTTGATTGGATTCAATCAAAATAGGGCTTAGATCGTAAAACTCAAAGCTATCGACGAGGTTAGAAGCCAGTTTAAACGCATGCTTAATGGGTTCGAAGCTTAATTCGGAGCGGAGTAAACTTAAGGCTGCGCCTTGCAATAAAACTTTTACTTCAGCGCCAAAAGTTGCTAAAACCATGGTTGCAGAAAGGCTCTCATGAACTTGTAGCGAGTTGAGATTTGATTGGGTTAATATAACCAGTACAGATTTCACACAATTTACCTTTCAATTGCAACAATCAATGAAAAATGAATAATTTAGAATTGAACTAGACGTGCTGAAGATGAGACAGCATCTGCCAATTCACCGAGTCCTACCAGCTGAAAACCTTCAGCCAGATTATGGGACTCAATGTGATGGCGTTGAGCATTTTCAGCATCAGTGATTCCACGTGCTAGGGCAGCACTTACGCAAACAGGAAGTTTGATATTTAATTTTTGCCACTCTTGTGTGAGACTTCTTTGATCATCTGGCGACCACTGTAAGTTGTTTGCAACTTGAACGCCGTCTTGATAAAAGAAAACTCGAAAAATTTCGCCTTTCGCTTGCAATGATTGTGCGAGTCCTAATGCATGCCAAGCATGGATTGAGCTAGGTGCCGAGGTAATTAGTAATAACGTACTCATTTAAAACTTCGCATAGGGTGATCAAACTGAAAATAGCTTGTTCAGGCTTTTAAACAAAAAGGTAGTATACAATGATTTTAGTGACAGGTGGATTAGGCTTTATAGGTTCACACGTTGTTTTAAGCTTATTGGCACATGGTCAAGAAGTCGTCATTGTAGATAATCTTGCCAATGCGAATTTACAAACGCTTGAACGTCTTGAATACATTTCTGGGATGTATGTACCTTTTGTAAAGCTAGATGTTAGAAATACGCCTGCTCTGAATAAAGTTTTTGAGCAGTACTCAATCCGTGCTGTTATACATACTGCAGGATTTAAGTCTTTAGAGGAGTCTCGCTTAAAACCGCTTGAATATTATAATGATAATGTCAGTTGCATTATGAGTCTGATGCGTGCAATGCAACGAACTGGTGTACGAACATTATTGCATCTTTCAAGTATGGCGGTTTATGGCACTTCGAGTTTGAATTTAAATGAAGAACATCCTCTCAATTTTGCCAATCCAAACCCTTATATTAAATCCCAGCAAATGATCGAAGAGATCATCCGTGATACCTCTAAAACGGACGAAGAATGGAGTATTGCGATCCTGAGACTAGCAAATGTAGCTGGTGCTTTTGAACATGGAGTTTTGGGTGAAGTGGTTGCCCCTTTACCTAAAAATATTTTGCCTTTGGTGTTACAAATCGCAGCCATGCAGCGCGATTCCATTCAATTACAAAAGAATGCCAAGACAAAAGATCAAACGGTTGAACGAAGTTTTGTGCATGTCATTGATGTGTGCGAGGCAGTCATTGCAACTTTAAAGTGGTTATTTAATCAAAGATCAACGTGCGAAGCATTTGATATCGCAGGTCAGCCAACTTCAATTCAAAACTTGATTAATACGGTAGAAAAAGTGACTGAAACAAAAATTCGAATTGAGGAAACTGATTATGTTTTCCAAGAATTAGATCAAATTGGTTCGAATAGTTTAAAAGCATTTGAATTATTGAAATGGAAAGCACATCGATCACTAGAACAAATGATTGAAGATCAATGGCGATACTATCAAAGCACCTTTAATAATTAAAATGATAATCATTTACATTTATGGTTTTTTTGATTAGCATCAAATCAACGGTGGATGAATCCGAATCAAACATGATTCTTCCAAGAAATAGCGAAATATTTGAGGCTGATATGCAAACACGTATAGAACACGACACGATGGGTGATGTAGAAGTACCAAGTGATGCGATGTGGGGGGCTCAAACCCAGCGCAGTTTGCAAAATTTCAAAATTGGTGGTGAGCGACTTCCTCGTGCGATGATCCGTGGTATGGGGCTGGTCAAAAAAGCGGCTGCACTTACTAATGCTGAGTTAAATCAGATTCCTGCTGAATTGGCGAATTATATTGTGGGTGCTGCAGAAGAAGTGATTACGGGGCAATGGGACAGTCAATTTCCATTAGTGGTATGGCAAACAGGTTCTGGTACTCAAAGTAATATGAACTGTAATGAAGTCATTGCAAATATTGCGAATCAAAAACTGGGTAATCCGCTTGGAGCACAGAAACCCGTTCATCCAAATGATCATGTTAATCGAGCTCAATCTACAAATGATTCGTTTCCAACAGCGATTCATGTCGCTGCTAGTTTACAGATCAATGAGTTACTGATTCCAGCAGTTCAAGCTTTACGTGAAACTTTACATCAGAAGTCTCAAGAATTTTCAAATATCGTTAAGATTGGGCGTACACATTTACAAGATGCAACGCCGTTAACTTTAGGCCAGGAATTCAGTGGTTACGTATCCCAACTCGATCATGGATTAAAGCGTCTAGAGCAAGCTTTAGAAGGGTTATATGAATTGCCATTAGGTGGTACAGCTGTCGGTACAGGTCTAAATGCTCATCCTGATTATGCTATAAATGCAGCAAAAAAATTGGCTGAGCTTACGGGTTTACCTTTTGTGACTGCACCAAATAAGTTTGAAGCACTAGCAGGGCGTGATGCTGCAGTATTTGCTTCTGGCGCACTGAAAACACTTGCTGCGAGTTTAAATAAGATTGCCAATGATATTCGTTGGTTAGCGAGTGGTCCTCGTTGTGGTTTTGGGGAGATTCGTATTCCTGAAAATGAACCAGGTTCGAGTATTATGCCAGGTAAGGTGAATCCTACTCAAAGTGAAGCTATGACGATGGTTGTTGCGCAGGTTTTGGGTAATGACACGACAATTAATATCGCTGGTGCTTCAGGTAATTTTGAACTAAATGTTTTTATGCCGGTTATTGCTTATAATTTACTGCAATCAATTCAACTGCTAGGTGATGCATGTAATAGCTTTAATGAGCATTGTGCTGTGGGGATTGAGCCAAACCAAGATAAGATCGATTATTTCTTGCATAACTCGTTGATGTTAGTTACTGCATTGAATCCTGTGATTGGTTATGAAAACGCGGCTAAGGTTGCGAAAACTGCCTACAAGGAAGGAAAGACTCTGAAACAAGTTGCTGTAGAGCTGAATTTAGTCACAGCTGAGCAGTTTGATGAAGTCGTTGTACCTGAGAATATGGTTTCACCTAATGTGAAGTGATTTTGATATGATTTGAATGTTGATAACATATATTGACAAGCAACTGTCTTTAATATATTGACCAATTATTCATTTCAGAATACTATTTATATAACGACCTTTCATACGTCACTTAAGGCTTTTATAAAGGAGACAATCATGAATAATTATAAAGCTCGTCTAATCCTTGAAGAAGGCTATGGATTAGGTTGAGACTCATTTAAATTTGTGTAATAAAGCATCCATTAGGGTGCTTTATTTTTGAGTAAAATAAAATTGAATTACTTTTATACTTATCTTTTGATTATTCCATATGTCACTGTAATTGCTTATTTTTATATTTATCGTAGAGATAATTTCTTTATTAAGATTAGAAGTAGTAATCAACTCCTTCTCATCTTAATTTTATTAGGTATCACGTTTGTAGAAATATTAATTTGGAAAAGTTTTTTTGAAGATTATAAATTTCTAAATTTTGATATAGAAAATACAGATGGGCAGTTTAAAACGACAGCATTAGTTACGGTTTTAGCAGCTATAGCTGCCGTTTTTGGTTGGATTTTTACTTCAAGGGTGCAAATTATAAACACTATAAGAAGTCATTCAGTACAAGTATTGATGAATAGTAGGAATTCTACTGCGTATATTGCTAAGGTTGATATTGCAACCAAAATAAGAAGGAATTTGGGGAAGGATCAAAACGTAGAGTCGAAAGATAAAGTGCAATTGACTAGAGAAAAATTTAATTCATTGGAAGATGAGGAAAAATCGGCTGTAACATATTTATTAAATTTTTTGGAATTTGTAGCAATTGGAATCAGACATAACAACTTAGATGAAGACTTAATAAAAAGTAGTTTCAAATCAATACTTAAAGCTAATTACAATCTCTTCCAACCTGTAATTGAATATTTAAGAGAGATTGATAGTCCTAAAATTTACAATCAACTCGAAATTTTGCATAAAAGGTGGGAAGAGAACAAAAAACCAGAATGTATCAATTGTAAGCAAGGTATTGATGATGAAGTTCAGAATAGAAAGAAACATAAATTTAATAATCTTCGGAACATTACATTAACAATTTTAACGGGCTCAGGGTGGCTAATAATGATAGCTATCATGAGATTAATAGAGAAATTAACGAAATATTCAACAGAGGAAGATTTATTATGCGATAACTGCAAAACATTAAAAAAATAAGTAAAAACTTCATCACATAGTCATGTAATTATTATGAGATTGATTAACTCGTCACAATTGTTAAAATACGCATTGCTTTTAATTGCTGTTGTATCAAAGTTCTTATCTTAGACTTAAGACAGCCAATCTACGGAAATTTTCAATGCTCGATATATATTTAACAGATGTTCAAAAAAATGTTCAATTTCAAGATTATCCAGGTGAACATCCTGTTAAATTTATTCTTAACTTTAAAAAAATCTTCCCAAGTATTATGGAATTACTACTTCCTGTTCTACCTAAAGATGAAAATCTAGAAGACATGACATGGGAATCAACAACAAAAGATTTTGAAACCTTCAAACTGCTACTGACAGGTTGGGGTGTGATTGAACTGCGTCTGAATGCTATTACACAATTCAAAAATCGTGAATTTGCAGATCAGCTAGTAAAAACTGCTCAACAAAAAAGAGCGAAGTTTTCTAAAGAACAACCTAAGCTCAGTACGGTAGATTTAGACTATTTGTTCATGCATGAAGTCCATACGGCGATTGATGCTGAATTAGTGGAGTTAGGTGAAAAATTCTATTTGCCAACCTTACGCTCCCTATGGAAAAACCAAGTATCGGCTCAGGTTCTTGAAGCTAAATTTTAAGCTTACATATACCAAGAAAAGCCCTCTATCATGGAGGGCTTTTTACTATTGGGTAAAAAAATACGAATAAAATCAAATCTTCGAATTAGGGTTCAAAATGGATAGATGTTGGTCTGATAAATGCTTAATGTAACACTACAACATATTTGATTTGTTGAATATTTAATCTTTGGTTAAGTATTTCTAATGAATTAAAGGTCATAGTATCGTATTTCCCCGAGGAAATACCAAAGGATTTCAGAAAATGTCGAATCAATTTTTAGTTTTAATTCAAAAACGCCGTACGATTTATGCTTTAGGAAAAGCAGTTGAACAATCTCCTGAGTACTTAACAGATCTTATTCAGCATGCGATTAAACAAAGCCCATCATCTTTTAACTCTCAATCTTCGCGCGCTGTAATTTTATTTAACGCTGAACATGAAAAATTTTGGGGCTTTGTGAAAGAGAAGCTAAAGTCATATGCAAAGGACGAGGCGAGTGCAGCAAAAACTTCTGCAAAAATGGATAGCTTTGCTGCAGGCATAGGCACTGTATTATTTTTCGAAGAAATGGATACGATCACTGACTTACAAGAGAAATATCCTTCGTATGCGGAAAACTTTCCAATTTGGGCGGAACATTCAACAGCAATGGCACAGTTTGCGGTTTGGACAGCTTTGCATACAGAAGGTTTAGGTGCAAACCTTCAACATTATAATCCGATTGTAGATGATCAAGTCCAAACTGAATGGGCTATACCAGCTTCGTGGAAACTACGCGCACAATTGGTATTTGGATCTAAGGAAGCTGAAGCTTTCGATAAAGGCTATATTGACGACGCTACACGTTTTAAAGTGTTTAAATAAAATATGGAAAAGCACTCATCGGAGTGCTTTTTTTAAACCTATAAATAGCCTAAGCAATTTTTGTATTTCGAACGTTTTTCCCATGTAATACATAATATAAGACAATGCAAAATATAGTACCAATAGCACTATATAAATAGAGTTGTTGGTAACTGATCAAATCTAAAGCTAAACCTAAGAAATAAGGACCGAATCCTAAACCTGCATCTAAAAAGATAAAGTAAGTTGAGGTTGCAAATCCCATCCGTTCCAAACTAGTACTTTTTACTGCTATTGTTTGGCAAATTGATTGGATATTACCGTATCCTAAACCTAATAATCCTGCGCAAATCAACAAAAGACCCGAACTGTTAGCTTGGCTCAACAAGAAGAATGCAAGTGCCATAATGAGAAAGGCAGGATACATAATTATATTTTCGCCTTTTTTATCCATCAGTGGTCCCGTAATAGGACGAGAGAGCAGAATCGTCAACGCATAAATGAGAAAGAAAAATGATGCTGCTTCAACCAGATCAATTTCTTTGGCATAAAAATTAATAAACGATAGAACACCAGAGTAAAAGAGGGAGCTTACCAACATGATCAGAGCAATGGGTAAGGCGCTCTTTTCAATATATTGAGATAGAAAACTATTTTGAGTATAGGCCTGATCAGGTATAGACGAAACCTGTTGCAATTGAGGAACTTGAATAAATAAAGCTGTAATTAAACATAAAACTGCAAGGATTGAAGATAGGGCAAAAATAATGTTGTAACTGACATGAAGCATTAGCCAGATTGCCAAAAATGGTCCAATTGCAGTTCCTAAAGTACTACTCATACTGTAGTAACCTATACCTTCACCACGACGAGTAGCTGGAATAATTTGAGCGATAATTGTGCCAAATACGGTGGAGGCAACCCCCATCATAAAGCCATGCAAGAATCGAACGATTAATAAAGCTCCAACCTCTAAATGGAGAAAATAAAAGCCTGAAAATATGAGAAATCCAGTGAGTCCGACCAGCATGGTGACTTTAGAACCGAATTTAACGAGGAACTTAGCCACCAATAAACGACCAATCAGTGTACCCACAATAAAAAGTCCTGATACTAAACCAGCCTGCGCCGTCGTCGCTCCAAGTTCTGCTATCGAAAATCCCACAATGACAATGACGAGAAGATAAAAAGTCAGTACCAATTGAAAGTTAATTAAACTGACCAAAATAAAGTTACGTGTCCAAAGAGGCTGATTAACTTGATTTGAGGAAGTACTCATAACTCCTCCACGATATTTAAGCTTTTATCACGCTCTAAAATAGACAAAAACAGTTGAAGTGTCCCAGCACTTTGAGCAATGTCTTCAGGATTTACTTGATTCAAAAACTGTTGTTCAAATTGATCAATCTGAATTGTACAAATTTGATAAAGATCTCTACCTTTTTCGGTTAATTGAATTAATTTTTGGCGTTTATCAAATGATTCTAAAAACTGAATAACATCTAATTTATGTAAAGTATTAATGCGTTTTGCAATTGATGGTTTAGAAACATTGAGTTCATGAGCCAAATCAATTGAAGTGATGGAGTCATGATCATAGATATGATAAATCAACTGCCACATTGAATAGTTCAGTTGGTATTGAGCCAAGATATCATTTAAACGGTCACTAAAGAGTCGCGCACTTCGCAGCAAAACGACACGGAATTT
This sequence comes from Acinetobacter sp. 24-47-67, assembly GCF_056779735.1. NCBI lineage: Bacteria > Pseudomonadati > Pseudomonadota > Gammaproteobacteria > Moraxellales > Moraxellaceae > Acinetobacter > Acinetobacter sp. 24-47-67. Next base: position 52,564 of record NZ_JBWYIK010000001.1, on the reverse strand, counting down.
GGGAGAGTTTTGCATATAGTTAACCAAGCTAACTAGTTTGTTGGCTTGAATTTACGCTCAATAATTAGACGAATCAAGCGTAATGCACTTATTGATAATCAGGGTACTGAAAATATTAGTTTTTTTGTTTTCTAAAAGTACTTGGTCGAATAGGACGGGTCCCGCGCCAGAGACCACGTTTATTGCGTTTTGCACTATCTTGTAGCGAGATCATATATTTTAATTGCTTTGGATCACGTATATATTCTTCGTAAACCCACGCACCACCACGCCTCACTAATTCTTCATTCATATGCTTGCGATAGCGGTAGACCACACCCACGCAACGTCCATAACGATCAATATCCGTGATTTTTACACGAACAATTTTACCTTGAACCATTTTCTTAACTAAGCGTTGGGATTCAAGCCCGTAACTTTGATTAGATTCAGGCGCATCTACAAAAGCAAAGCGTAATTTAGTTTTAGAACGTCTCAAATTCAAACGATGGCAGGAGAGGGTGTCACCATCACTCACCGCTGTAACACGGCACCAATAAGTTTTTCCTTTTTTAAAAGGTTTAAATACTTGAAGAAGATAAATCCATATTTGTCTGAAGATAATAAGAAGTAACAAGCATAAAATTGCACCAAGCCCAATGAGCCATGATGCAGGGAGTTGATCAAACATAGAAAATACAAGAGAAAACAAGCATTAATATGATAAATCAACTCGAAGTGAGTGTTTGATTCAATATTGAACAGATGGTGTTCACACAGATTTTCAACTAAATAGCCTAAGCAAAAATTTTATTAATTTCTGAAATTAAATATTCAAACTTTTGATGTGATGCTAATTGTGAATTCCAATAAATTCCCATTTTCATTAAAGGAAATTCAACAGGAAGTTCAGAAATTTTTAAATCTTGAGGTAATTTCAAATTTTTTAAAATACTAAAAGGTAAGGTTAGCAATGTGTCAGGATACTCCTTCAAAATTTGTAGTGCTGTTGAATAGTGTTGACAGCGTAAAAAAATATCACGTTGAATATTCAACTTTTTAAAATGTAAATCTTCAATAAGCACACCAGAATGCCTTGATGAAACACCAATATGTTGGGCATGTTTGTATTGTTCTAAATTTTCGATGGTTGTCAAACCACATATGACAAAGCGATCATTCACTAAAGGGTTAAAATAAATTTTCTCATCAACTTTCTGTTGAAGATCGACCACTAAATCAAGTTGCTGTGACAATAAATCTTTTGCCCAATTAGTTCGATCTAATTTGATACTTTGAAACCGTGTCGCTAGTCCTAAATCACGAAAATGACGGATTAACTGCGGAAAAATTAAAGGCTCAATTTCATCATGAATTGCTATACGAATAGATTGAATCGTCAGTGGATCAAAAGATATATGATGAGTCGAGATATGCTGAATTGCGATTAATGTTTCTTTTATTCGTGGATAAATTTGATGTGAAAAGGGTGTCGCAACCATCTTTATACCACTTCGGATAAAAAGATCATCTTTCAATTGTAATCTCAATCGCTGTAAAGCGTGACTGGCTGCAGATTGTGTAATACACATCAAATTTGCGGCTTTACTGATACTTTGATGTTCGTATATCGCAATAAATAATGGATATAGATTGATATCAATGTGTGAAAAAGCGCTCAGATCCACAGACTCCTGATGAATTCTATTCATAAAGTAATATTTAAATAAATCATTTCATTCATAGTAGGTTTCAAGCTATGTTGATGTAAAGCGTGAAGAGAATATAGTTCGAGGGATTAATGTTTCAATTAACGGAAAAAGCTAAACACTTTTATGATTTAGCACAACGCTTTATTCAAGACGAAATAGAGCCTATAGAACAAGAATTTTGGCATAAAGCTCATCAATTAAATTCAAGTGATGATTGGACATCATGGATGTGGCCAGCAGAACTTGAAGTACTCAAACAAAAAGCTAAATCGCAAAATTTGTGGAATCTTTTTTTACCAGACCCAGAATTTGGTCAAGGTTTAACAGTTCAAGAATATGCACACATTGCTGAGTTAACTGGCCGTAGTTTATTGGCTCCTACGGTTTTCAATTGTAATGCGCCAGATAGCGGTAATATGGAGTTAATTTGGCGCTATGGCTCAGAACAACAAAAAGAGCAATGGTTAAAACCTCTCTTAGACGGAAAAATTCGATCCGTATTTTGCATGACTGAACCAGAAGTTGCTTCTTCAGATGCGACGAACATGCAAGCCACTGCTGTAATTGAGGGAGACGAAATTGTTTTAAATGGACGCAAATGGTGGTCTTCGGGTTTAGGCGATCCTAATGCAAAAATCATTATATTTATGGCACATACACCAGATGCAAATAAAGGTCGACATCAACAACATTCAATGGTTTTAGTTCCAGTTGAAACTGAGGGCGTAAAAATTGAAAGAATGTTACCTGTATTTGGTGATTATGATGCGCCACACGGTCATGGAGAAGTAACCTTTAATAATGTTCGTGTTCCAGTCACTCATTTTATTGGTGGAGCAGGTCAAGGGTTTGAGATTGCACAGGGGCGACTTGGTCCAGGACGTATTCATCATTGCATGCGTTGTATCGGTGCTGCTGAGAAATCATTGGAATTAATGATTGATCGTGGAATGCAAAGAAAAGCATTCGGTAAGGAAATTTTGAAACTTGGTGGTAATTTGGAAAGAGTCGCGGAAGCGCGTGTTGCCATCGATCAAGCACGTCTTTTGACCTTATATGCGGCATATAAAATGGATAAACTGGGCAATATGGCTGCACTCACTGAAATCTCTGCAATTAAAGTCGTTGCACCTAGTGTTTTGGAAAAAGTTGTCGATATGGCAATGCAAATTCACGGCGGTGCAGGTCTATCTAGAGATACGCCATTGACAGGTTTTTTTGCACAAGCGCGTGCATTACGTTTGGCAGATGGGCCAGATGAGGTGCATAAAGGCATGATTGCAAAATTGGAACTTGCGAAACATGGTTTTTCAACTCGTCATTCTCAATAAGATGAGCACTCGATTTAAGGAAGAAATATGTCAGTTATAGATACAGCAGGGCAAGTCAGACGTGGTGAAGAGCTCGATATCGTTTCAGTCACAAACTGGTTAAATCAAAATGGTGTGGAAGTGATTGAGCCTGTAGAAGTTACACAATATTCTGGTGGAGCTTCAAACTGGACATACCGGCTAAAATATAGCAATGCAGATCTGATATTAAGAAGACCACCCGCAGGAACCAAAGCCAAATCTGCTCATGATATGGTTCGAGAACATAATGTTCAGAAAGCTTTAAAAGATCTATATCCAGTCGTGCCCAAAATGCTGGCATTATGTCAGGATGAATCTGTACTCGGATGCGATTTTTATGTGATGCAGCGAATCGAGGGAATTATACCAAGGGCAAAGCTTCCACCAGAACTAAAACTCACTGAATTTGATGTGCATCAGCTTTGTATAAATGTTTTAGACAAATTGATTGAATTGCACCAAGTTCCTTATCAAGGAACAGCACTTGAGCAAATTGGAAAAGGTGAGGGTTACTGCCGTCGTCAGGTCGAAGGTTGGGACAGTCGCTACGACAAAGCCCATACCATCAATGTGCCGACCTTTAAGTTTGTACGAAATTGGCTTAAAGACAATATTCCTGAGGATTCAACCAACTGTATTATTCACAACGATTGGCGTTTTGATAATGTCATTTTGAATCCTCAACAGCCTACTGAGGTCATCGGGGTGTTGGATTGGGAAATGGCGACAATTGGTGATCCACTTATGGATTTAGGATCAGCCTTAGCATATTGGGTTGAAGAAAACGACAATATGATCTTTAAATCGACACGTCGACAACCTACACATCTTAAAGGCATGTTTACACGTAAAGAAGTTGTGGATTATTACCTAGAAAAAACAGGACTAAAGCCATCTAACTGGACGTTCTATGAAGTTTTTGGGATCTTTAGATTAGCGGTCATAGCACAACAAATTTATTATCGTTATTACCATAAACAAACGGATAATCCTGCATTTAAGGATTTTTGGATTGTGATTCATGCATTACATATTCGTGCTTTAAAACTCATAGGTATACAAAAGCTTGAAGCGAATGAAATTGCAAAAACTTATCTCGCAAAATTACAGGATATTCTGCCAAGATGACGACAATATATTTGGTCAGACATGGTCAAGCTTCATTTGGTGCTGAAAGTTATGATCAGCTTTCTCAGAAAGGTGAAGTTCAAGCACGTGTGTTGGGGCAATATTTTCAAAAGTTAATACAAGAGCAGCCCTATGTATTAGCTGGCTCGATGAAACGTCATCAGCAGACGGCGGATATCTCTTTGAATGAGTGTTTTCCTGACAGTCATATTGATATCGATCCACATTGGAACGAGTTCAATCATCAACAAGTGTTTGCAAAATATGAACCACGTTTTGCAGATCCTGCATTACTTAAAAAAGATGTTGGTCAAGCGGTAGATCCTCGTGCATATTTAGGAAAAATTTTTGAAGGTGCAATTCAACGTTGGACCAAGGGTGATCATCATCATGATTATGATGAAAGCTGGCCTCAATTTCAGCAAAGAGTACTTCAAGGCTTGAACAAACTATGTATACAACTTGAAACAGAAAAACCTCGCTATGCCGTAGTTTATACGTCTGGTGGTGTTATATCTGTTGTTGCAGGGCATTTACTTGGTTTAAGTGCAGACAAAACTTTTGCATTGAACTGGGCAATCACCAATACCAGTTTTACCACCTTAAGATTGGTTGGTACAGAACCACAATTACTCAGTTTAAATGAACATCATTATTTAAAAGAACAAGATCGTGATTTGCTCACTTGGATTTGATCAAGGCTATATGCCATAGAGAGAAAATGGAATGAACAAAACTATATTAATTACAGGTGCAAGCTCAGGTATCGGTGCTGGGATGGCACAAGAGTTTGCAAAAAAAGGATATAACCTAGCGATCTGTGCACGTCGTTTAGAAAGGTTGTATGCTTTAAAAGATGAAATAGAACAACGCTATCAGGTAAAAGTAAGTGCGAAGGCATTGGATGTCACGGATGATGAGCAAGTCTTCCGTGTATTTAAAGAGTTTAAAGATGAGCTAGGCACTATCGATCGAGTGATAGTCAATGCTGGTGTGGGCGAAGGACGTCGTATCGGTAAAGGTAATTTTGCGATTAATAAAGCAACAGTTGAAACTAATTTTATTTCTGCGATGGCACAATGTGAAGCAGCGGTCGAAATTTTTAGATCTCAAAATTCAGGACATTTAGTTGTAATTTCGTCGATGAGTGCTTTGCGTGGTATGCCAAAACATCTTACAGCTTATGCTGCCAGTAAAGCGGGAATTGCGCATTTAGCCGAAGGGATTCGAGCTGAACTTCTTGGAACACCAATTAAAGTTTCAACGATTTATCCTGGTTACATTCGAACTGAAATTAATGAAGGTGCTGGAAAATTACCTTTTGAGGTCGATCAAGCCACAGGATCACGACTATTAGCTGAAGCAATCGAAAAGCAACCAGTCAAAGCATATGTTCCAAAGTGGCCATGGTTGCCATTGGGTTTTGCAATGAAGGTTTTACCGCTTCAGCTCGTCAATAAGCTGAGTTAAAATAACGTCTTATAAATCCCACATTTAGTGGGATTTATTTTTAAAGAAATATTTCAAAGCATCTTGTATGACGATTTGCCAAACGGCATATGAATGTCCGCCTATATATTCTTGATAGTGAACATTGTGTCCCTGATCGATTAAATCCTGAGCGACAATCGGAGAGGTTTCTAGAATGCTTAAGCTATTATTTTGTCTCGAATTTTCATAGCTATTGGCTGAAATATACCAATTGAGTTTCTTTGTATTGTCTAATGTTGAAGCTCTGATCAGTTTACTCATACCATTGATTGTATCGTTTGGATCAGATTTCCACCAAAATGAACCAGAAAGTGGCACGACGTGACTAATATCATTGGATGTTTTTAACGCCAAATAAGCAGAACTCAGACCACCTAAACTTGAACCCAATAAGACTGTTTTGTTGTGATCATGTTGATAGGGCAAATGTTGACTCATCCAAGGCAATAATTCTTCTTGAAAAAACTGTGTGTATTCTGGATTGGGGCTAAGTTCTTTAGCACGTAATTGATCATTTGGGTGTCCAACAAAAACAGCCTGTATAGGTGGGAGTTGCTGTTGTTGAACCAACTGATCTAATATCTGGGGAACTTTAACTAAATGCGCATATTGCTCACCATCAAAAAAAATCAGAGTGATATATGATTTTCCGACTTGAGGTGGAGTTGCATAAATCTGAATAAGACGATCATTTCCCAAAACTTTACTTTTCAACACGGATGAAACTAATTGTTTTTCACTATTTTCAGCCATTTGAGTTGGATCAATAAAATTGGGCGCTCGACTGAGTTTTGCGATATTTTCATTCCTCAGCGTGGTATTCGTTTTTAAGGCAATGTTTTTAGAATCAAACCACTTATGAGGATTGAAAGGGTCGAGTTGTTGTACCTTTAAAATAGATCGACGCTGATCTCGTGATTCTTTTAAATTTGGGTTTAAATGTGGGCAGTAATTTGATAAATATCCATCGATATTCGGCGAATCCACAGCAAAACTATAACTTCCGATAAATCTTGAATCGACAATACTTTCTTTAAACCAAATATCAGTACCTTTAAGCCGAGTTAACCATTCATGATCATTACTCGGACCACTGATTAATCGCACATTGTGTTTTGCACCACGATATAAATAAATGACACGTTGGTGTGTTTCATTAAAATCTTCAATTATTGGGGTTTGATTTTTACGAATTTCCGACCAAAATTGATCGAGGAGATGATTTTTTTGCTCAGGATGCATCTGAATCTTGTTTTGGATTTGCTGAAGCACTTTACTTTTGGCATCCATATCTTCACATGCAGGGGCATAAGGTTGAGTGCTGACTTGTAATGAATGATTTACAGAAAGATCAGCACTTACTGCGGCACTCATTAACATCAATATAGAAAAAAATTTGATAGGATGATTCATAGATTATAGCTTTGAATTAATCATTGTAAATGATAATTATTTTCAATAATAAATAGCAATGAAAATATCAAAAAATCGTTTAAAATAGGAAATATCAAAACCTAAAATCAAATACATGTTTCTTAAATTAGCGACAATCGCACTCATTCCAGCATTACTTGTGCAAGGTTACCAAGTCAAGAAAAATACACCTCGTTTAGCAGAAGCTTTGGGGGAAAGAAATGGTTTGGTTGGGAATGGCCCTCAAATATCAATTTTAATTTTAGGTGATTCAGCTGCTGCTGGTGTGGGTGTGCAATTTCAAGAAGATGCGCTAAGCGGAACATTGTTACAAGAACTAAGAGATCATTTTCAAATTCGCTGGTCATTAATTGCAAAAACTGGAAATCGTACTTCAGATGTAATTCGAACTATACAGGCTATTAATGACGATCAGTTTGATATTGTAGTAACTTCGATAGGGGTCAATGATGTAACACAGCTCATCTCACCACATAAATGGATCTGCCTACAAGAACAATTATATTCACTGATCGCTGAGAAATTTTCACCCAAGCTCATTATCGCGACTGGAGTTCCACCGATGAATGAGTTTCCTGCATTACCAAATCCTTTAGCTTGGTTGTTTGGAAAATATGCCCATCAAATGAATGTTGAATTGGAAAATTGGATTGAACCACAACCAAAATTTGAATTGGTTAAATATGATTTGGATGAGTATAAACAACTCAATTTAAAGATGGCTGAGGATGGATTTCATCCAAGTAAAGAAATCTATCAGCTTTGGGCAAAAAAAATTAGTTCGATTATTCAAAATCACTTTAGATCGAAAAGTTAGACCGAAATTTGATATGACTGATATCGAAACACATCCACTTGAGCCATTTGTACCTCAACAAGCCAAATTACTCATGCTTGGCAGTTTTCCTCCGCCGAAAGCAAGATGGAAAATGGATTTTTATTATCCGAATTTTCAAAATGATATGTGGAAAATATATGGGTTGATCTTTTTTCAAGACTCTCATTATTTTCTAGACCGTGAAAATAAACAATTCAAAGAGCAAATGCTGAAAGATTTTCTAAATGAGTTGGGCATTGCAATATTTGATACAGCCTATCAAATACGGCGTTTGAAAGACAATGCCTCAGATCAATTTCTAGAAATCGTTACACCGACAGATATGTTTCTATTGCTTAAAAAAATTCCATATTGTCGAGATATTATGACCACAGGTGATAAAGCAACTGAGACCTTATTAAAGTCAATGAATGCATCTGTACACACTAAAGTTAAAATGGGTACAGTCGTGGATCTGCAATTTGATAACAAAGATATCCGAATTCATCGTATGCCATCTTCTTCAAGAGCTTATCCTTTAGCTCTCGAAAAGAAAGCCGAATACTATCGTGAACTTTTCCAGTCAATTGGATTAATTTAACAACCTGTTAAAGTCAATCGAGATGCTTATTACACATCATAATCTACATAATCCCACAAGTTTAAACGTGATTTAATTTCTTTACGAATATGTGGAAGCATATTGAGTAGAGTACCATCAATCCATAAAGATAATGCTTGAGCAGATAATTCTTGTCCTTTTTCATCAACTAAGCGGGCACCCTTCACAATCACGAGTGTTTGCTCTGAGACAGAGGTTTCAATGCCTTTGAACAAAACTTGTAACTCATGACCATTGTCTAAAATTAACCAAGCCAATTCAATTTGAACATTATGGTTAGACTTTAAGGTGATAGAACCTTCAATTAGGTCTTCATCAGTAAGGCAATCATAATCAACACTGATTTTAGCTAAATACCATTCATGCTGAGATAAATCTTCAAGGGATAAAAAAGGCGTGAGTATGTCGTTCAGATTATACTGTCGACTAAGATCAAAAAATTGCATGGGAGTAGAGTAGAACCAAGGGTTCAAAAAATAAAACGTGAATAATAATGCAATTTATCCTGGTTGTACAAACCAGTCACAACAAAGAATTTACATCATCCATTCGATTGGGAGATAGGACAAAGACTTGAACATAAATCTCTGAAAACGAGTCGTTTCAGGGTCATGATCATGTATTAACTTTTCTTCACCTCGTTGTTCTTCCCATCTTAAGTTTTGATGTGCATCCAAATGTAGTTGATAGGCAACTTTGGGAAGATTTTCATTTAAAGATTGAGATATCTCTGTTTTAAAATCGGCTGACTCAATGATCAGTCCAAGTTCAGTATTCAAATACGCTGAACGTGGATCAAAATTGAATGTTCCAATAAAAACTTTATCATCTACAGTAAAAAATTTAGCATGAAGCCGCGACGCATTTTTTCCTTTCGCAGGAATAACATTACCCGTCATAATTTCATACCAAGTCCGATCAGACCGTTCAATATAAGGTTTAAACTCGTAAAGTTTTACATCTGACCTTAAGAGTGAGGTTCGATATTTTTGATAAAATGCATGAACAATCGGGACATCATTTGCCAAATATGAGTTTGTTAAAACTCGAACTTTGACATTCTGCTCACTCAATTGTTTGAGTAAAGACTCACCATGAACAGTAGGAACAAAATAGGCAGACACCAAGTTTATTTCTTGAGCAGGTTTCCCCATAATGGATTTGAACTGATTAAACAGCAGTTCATGAGATTGAGCTTTCGCTCTGATTTTATTGGGGCTGTCTGCAACAAAATGAGCTTTAGACCAGCGAATAGGATGTTTTTTTAAATTTTCTTCTAAAAAACGTTCTGCTTGATCAATACGTTTTTTAGTTTCAGCACCTTGAAAATTTTGCTTGGTTGAATAATACGATCTTAAATGCGCCAATTCTTTTTGAGACTCAGGAATTATTTGCTGAATATCATAACTCAGCTCATCATTCCAAAATTGGTGAAACACCGTGTTTGCAGCTGAAACTGATTGCCCTGCAAATAAAATATCCATATCCGCGAATTGAAAATTGTCACTGGCATCAAAATATTCATTACTGATATTACGCCCCCCAGTAACAGCAATCGCTCCGTCAGCAATAATCAGTTTGTTATGCATTCTATGATTGATTTTATTAAAGCGAAACACATAATCCAAAACTCTAAAGCCGCGAAATTTGTAGGGATTGAATAGCTTAATTTCGATATTGGGGTGTTCAGACAATGCACTTAAGGTCGAGTCTAATTGAGTGCCATTTTGATCATCAATTAACAGTCGAACCTTCACATTACGATCAGCTGCTTTAAGTAGGTCAGACAATAAATGCTGACCAATCACATCATTTTCCCAGATATAGTACTGTAAATCGATCGTATGTTGTGCTTCACGTATTAAATGAACACGTGAAGCCATACTCATAAAAGGATCATGAAGCGGTAAGAATGCAGTTAAACCTTGTTCAATATTGCGTTTTGTTTCTGGTGTATTGCTGAGCCAATGTGTGGTATGAGGTTGGATTGGGACTTGTTTTATACTTGTATTCATCGCCAAATTACATCCAGTTAAAATAAAGAATGTGAGTAAACACAATATATATCGCAACATAAGCATCAAAGCTGTCGTTCCTAAATCTTATTATTCAGTTGTATGGCTATAATATCATCAATCAAATAGTTGAATGTTTTTATCAAAAGCGGTTACTGTAACTTATCTGTTAAATCTTAATTTACAAAGGAAGTTTTCATCATGAAATCACGTGCAGCGGTGGCATTCGGTCCAGGTCAGCCATTACAAATTGTTGAATTAGATGTTGCTCCACCACAAGCTGGTGAAGTATTGGTGAAAATTACGCATACAGGTGTTTGTCATACTGATGCATTTACACTTTCTGGTGAAGACCCAGAGGGCGTATTCCCTGCGGTACTGGGTCACGAAGGTGCAGGTATTGTAGTTGAAGTTGGTGAAGGTGTAACCAGTGTAAAACCAGGTGATCATGTCATTCCACTTTATACTGCAGAATGTGGCGAATGTTTGTTCTGCAAATCAAATAAAACAAACTTATGTGTCTCTGTACGTGCCACTCAAGGTAAAGGTGTTATGCCTGATGGAACGACTCGATTCTCGTATAACGGCGAACCTATTTACCATTATATGGGGTGTTCAACATTCAGTGAATACACAGTTGTTGCCGAAGTATCGTTAGCAAAAATTAATCCTGAAGCAAACCCTGAACACGTTTGTTTATTGGGTTGTGGCGTGACGACTGGTATTGGTGCGGTTCACAATACTGCAAAAGTACAGGAAGGTGATACTGTTGCTGTGTTCGGTTTAGGTGGTATTGGTTTAGCAGTTGTTCAAGGTGCTAAACAAGCCAAAGCTGGCCGAATTATTGTAGTGGATACTAATCCAGAAAAATTTAAATTGGCTGAGCAGTTTGGTGCTACAGATTTCCTCAATCCTAAGGACTATGATCAACCTATTCAACAAGTCATTGTAGAGATGACTGGATGGGGTGTTGATCATTCATTTGAGTGTATCGGTAATACAAACGTAATGCGTTCAGCGCTTGAATGTGCACACCGTGGTTGGGGGCAATCTGTCATTATCGGTGTGGCTGGTGCAGGTCAAGAAATCTCAACTCGTCCATTCCAATTAGTGACTGGACGTAAATGGATGGGTACAGCATTTGGTGGTGTAAAAGGTCGTACTCAATTACCAAAAATGGTTGAAGATGCGATGAAGGGTGACATTCAATTAGAACCTTTTGTTACTCATACTATGGGGCTAGAAGACATTAATAAAGCCTTTGACTTAATGCACGAAGGTAAATCAATCCGTACAGTTGTTCATTTTTAATTGGGCAATAAAAAACGGGCGATATGCCCGTTTTTTTGTTTTTAAGCGGTAGCTTTCAAAACTTCTGCAATTGATTCAGCCACATAATCAATATTATTTAAGTTTAATCCTGCTGCACACATACGACCACTACGGACTAAATAAATACCATATTTATCTTTCAGAATATCCACTTGTTCGCCAGTCAAACCTGTATAACTGAACATACCTTGTTGTTTTACTAGATAGCTAAAGTCACGTTCAGGCAGAGCCGCACTCAATTTAGCATTTAACAATTCACGCATTTTAATAATACGTTCACGCATTTCTTGTAATTCAGCTTGCCATTGAGCAGTTAGATCTGCGTTGTTTAACACGTTTTCAACCAACAATGCACCTGTGCTTGCTGGACTAGAATAAATACGGCGTACAGTTGCTTTTAATTGTCCAAGCACTTTTTGAGCAGTAGCTTGATCATCACAGACAAATGTTAAGCCGCCGACACGCTCACCATACAGTGAGAAGATTTTTGAGAATGAATTACTCACAATGAAATTCATACCTGATTTATCTAAAGCACGAATAAGGTATGCATCTTCTTCAAGACCTTTACCGAAACCTTGGTAAGCGATGTCAAGGAATGGAATAAGATCATTCGTCTTAAGTACTTCGATCACTTGATCCCATTCTGCTGGCGTTAAATCTGCACCAGTTGGGTTATGGCAGCAAGGATGAAGCAAAACAATACTTTTTGCTTTTAGTGTTTTTAATTCCTCAAGCATTGCTGGAACGTTAACGCCATTTGTATCAGCATCAAAATAAGGATAGAAATGCGATTGGATACCAGCGCCATTAAAAATTGCGATATGGTTATCCCAAGTTGGCTGACTTACCCAGATATCTGACTCAGGGAAATATTTTTTCAAAAAATCAGCACCAACTTTAAGTGCACCTGAGCCACCAAGTGTTTGAATCGTGACAGCACGACCATCTTTACGCGCTTGACTATCAGGACCTAAAACTAATGCTTGAGTCGCTTCGTTATAAGATTTCAAACCATCCATTGGTAAATAAAGTTTAACTTTATCGTTGCTCGGTTCAATATTTTTGTACGCAGCTTTGACCGCATTTAACTGAGGTACAATACTGTCTTCGTTATAATATAGACCAATACTCAAATTCACTTTTTGAGTACGCTCATCTTTACTATATTCTTCCATAAGTGAAAGAATAGGGTCACCTGCATAAGCATCTACATGATGAAACATGGTCTAAATTTCCTAAAATGTTCAAAGTAAAAAGTTTAATCGGATAATATATATAATTTCCGCACGATCACAAGATCGAATTACAGGACTAATTTTTATAAAACTCAATACTTTTACTTATAACCGAATTTTTTTGATTGTCTTTAATTTACTGAATTATATAAATAAAAATTAAACTAACACTAAAATACAAAATCTACTGTTAGAATTTGAATCACATTTTTAAAGCTATTTGAGTATATATATGCGACTAAATGCTGAGATCACCAAATCAAATGCGAATCAACGTCAACCTGCTCTTGTTCTGATTCATGGTCTTTTTGGTAGTTTATCGAACCTCGGCATGCTCGCGAGAGCATTTCAGGAAACGCATGATGTCATCCAAATTGATTTGCGTAATCACGGTTTATCACCTCATTCTAATCAAATGAGTTATCAACTCATGGCGCAAGATGTTGTAGAAACTTTAGATGATATGAATGTGCAACAATTTCACATCATTGGTCATTCGATGGGGGGGAAAGTTGCCATGCACTTAGCAAACCTTGTACCACATCGAGTAGTTAAGTTGATTGTACTTGATATGGCACCCGTCGCTTATCAAAAATCTCATCATGATCAAATTTTCAAAGCTTTAGAAGAAGTTCAAAAAGCTCAAGTTGTTTCAAGAAAGGAGGCAACCGAGTTGATGCAGAAATATATTAATGAAATTGGCGTTATTCAATTTCTGCTCAAATCTTTCCGCAATGGACAGTGGCTATTTAACTTAGATGCACTTAAACAACAATATTTTCAGATTTTGTCATGGGAACGTCTTAATCCACAATCGAATGAAACTTTGTTTTTAAAAGGAGAATTATCCGATTATATTAATCTCGAGCGCGATAACGATCTTATTCGGTTCCAATATCCTAAAGCTAAATTTGTGACGATTGATGGCACTGGACATTGGTTACATGCAGAAAAACCAAGTGAGGTTATCAAGAACATTAAAGATTTTTTATAATAAATTAATAATAAGTTTAGATTATTTTTATATTAGTCGATACCTACTTAATATAAGTAGGTATTTTTTTTAATTAAAATCGGAATTATGTAATTCTAAGATGTCGAATTATCAAATAAATTCATTATTGTGTCGTATTTCATTATTTTTTATGCATTTTGTCTATTTAATATTCACAAGTGATAAAAATTATGTATCATGCAGAAATGGTATTTGTATTAATTTAATCCATTTAAGTGTTATTATTATCACGTATTTTAAAATTAATGATGATTAATAATCATTATTAACGAAATTTAAATACTGATTAATTAAATTCTAAATTTTTACGCTGATTTTTGTATTCGTCATTTTGATGGGTTGTTATTTTCAAATAGGTGAACTATGAGCATTCTGGATCTGAATAGAGCTGATCATTTACAGTCCAAAGCTGTGCCTTTGCATCTAACACTGTCAGATGACTTTAAATTTGCACTTGATTTACTGCCCAATTTGATTTGGGTCAGTCACACCAACTCAGGGTATTGTAATCTCGCACTTAAACAATATATCGGTGCGGATACGCAAATCTTACGTGACGTAGACTGGCTTAAATTTGTTCATCCTGATGATGCTGAACATCTTTATCAGATTTGGAATGATGCTCAAAAAAACGGTCAGAAATTTGAAAAAGAGTGTCGTATAAAAAATAAATCAGGTGAATATCTTTGGTTCTTAATGCTTGCTGAACCTAAGGTGATTCAATCCAATCAGCAAAATTGGATGATAAGTTGCACAAATATCCATGATCGTACAATCAAAATGCGTGAAACTGCTGAGGCCTTGCGTGCCAATACAGATATGCTCGATGTCAGCGTAGACTGTATAAAAATTATCACACCAGATGGCAAGCTTGAACACATGAACAAATCTGGATGCATGGCATTACTGGGTCAAGAGCGTGTTAAGAAATTTGGAATGGATTGGTTAACGCTGTTACCACCTGAAGTACGTGAACAGGGGGCAAAAGCGATTAAAACAGCAGCTCGAGGGAAGAATGCCCGTTTTGCGGGGATGAGCACACACGGCGATACTGTGATGTATTGGGATAATATTTTAACACCTGTGCATGATGAACAAGGAAATACGACCAGTATTCTCTGTGTATCACGTGATATTACCCGTCAACGTGTTGCCGAAGCTAAACTAAAAATCAGCAGTGAATATGATGATCTGACTGGTCTGATGAATCGTCGTGCCTTCAAAAATAAATTAAAAGCGGCGATTTCACAAGCAAATCGTGAAAAAACACTTATTGGTATGATGTTTATTGATCTCGATCATTTTAAAAACATTAACGATACTTTAGGTCATCCTGCTGGAGATCATCTACTTAAAGTCTTATCTAAACGTCTGCAAAAGAGTTTGGATTGCAAGTGTATTGTTTCACGTCTAGGTGGAGATGAATTTGCAATTATTGTCCCAGGGATGACATCAGAAGAAGAATTACATCAAACCACACAGAAAGTGCTTAAACAAAATATTGCCCCCATCACTTATGCAGGAAAAGTGATTAATAGTGGGATGAGTATTGGATGTGCCATTTATCCTAAAGATGCTCAAGATGTATTCGGATTGATGAAATGTGCGGATACCGCTCTAAATGATCTTAAAGAAAAGGGTCGTGGTGGGTATCGTATGTATGATGACGAAATGTTTGCACTTGCTGAAAAGAAGATGCAACAACTTGATACTGCTCGCTATATCATACAGGACAATTTAATCGAGCCGTATTATCAACCTAAGGTTCGCTTAGATAACTGTCAGCTAATCGGATTTGAGGCTTTGATGCGTTGGCATGATACACAGCAGCAACTTCACTATCCAGCTTCAATCTCAGAAGCGTTTAACGATTATGAGCTGGCCAGTAAAATCAGTGAAATCATGCATCAAAAGATTTTCAGTGACATGGCAGATTGGATGTCTAAGGGCGTTCAACTTGTACCGATCTCAATTAATGCCTCTCCAGTTGAATTCATGCGTGACAATTATGCAGAATTGTTAATTCAACGTTTAGAACGACATCAAATTCCTGCTCATTTAATCGAGGTTGAGATTACAGAACATATTCTGTCTGAGCGTGGAGTAGAATTTGTGATTCGAGCACTACAAAAGCTCAAAAATTATGGTCTTCGAATCTCATTGGATGATTTCGGAACCGGTCATTCTTCAATGACGCATTTAAGAGATTATCCTGTCGACTGTCTCAAGATTGATTATGCTTTTGTGAATCGAATGAATGAGGAGAAGTCAATCAATTCAATTGTAGAGGGCATTGCTAAGCTCGGACCTATTCTGTCATTAGATGTGATCGCAGAAGGTGTCGAAACATGCCAACAGCTCTTAAGTCTTCAGGATGTTGGCTGTGCATATGGTCAAGGCTTTTTATTTAGCCAAGCGATTTGTAAGTCTGAGGCTGAGCAACTGATGCTCAAACAAGTATGTGCTATAAAAGATTGGCTTCCTACAGATAGGCAATAAACCATTGATATATTTGAGTTATGATTGATATAACAATATTTTTTATATAAATTGCTTGTCAATCAGTCTATTTATGCGTATTTTACTTTTAAGGGTTATATTTTAGATAATTTGATGAAAACGACACACTTGATTACTAACGCTTATTATTATTTTTGGCAATTTAACATCTAGTTGCCTAGACGCGTTCGGGCAACAAAAATGTTGCCCATCAAGTTTATACCTGATTGGCAACACCAATCAGGTTTTTTTTCATCTCAACAAATATAGGAGCATCTCATGAAAACATTGAATACTTTTTATTTTAGCAACGGTTATTGGTTCTATTTTAGTCAAGAACAAAACCCAGCCAATAGACACCTCACGCTCAAATAAAAGATAGGGCAATTGCTGCCCAAAGGAATTCAAGATGAATGCAATTAATTCTCAGCTTATAACCACAGCTCAACATACTTTAGAAAAAAAATTAAGCTTACCATTAGAACTAAAATCAGCTTTACCAGTTAGTCCGATATTTTCACTTCAAATTCGTCAACATCGCCAAACAATACAAGACATTTTAGCGGGTCATGATCCACGTTTATTGGTCATTACTGGTCCATGTTCGATTCATGATCCTAAAGCAACCCTCGAATACGCACAAAAATTAAAACAACTGCAAGAACAAGTCAAAGATCAGATTTTCATCGTGATGCGTACTTATATTGAAAAACCTCGCACCACTGTAGGATGGAAAGGCTTCTTGTATGATCCAGATTTAAATGGTTCAGCAGATATGCAAAAAGGACTTGAACAGTCTAGATCACTCTTCATTCAAATTGCTGAAATGGGTTTGCCGTTGGCCACAGAAATCTTAAGCCCAATGGCAACAGGATATTTTGATGATTTGATTTCATGGAGCGCGATTGGGGCGAGAACAAGCGAATCGCAAATTCACCGTGAAATATCTAGCCATATGCCTTATAGCATTGGGTTCAAAAATGGTACAGATGGATCAATCCAAATTGCATTGGATGCCATTCAGTCCGCTTCACAACCGCATCAATTTCTTGGTTTAAGTCAAGATGGTGGTCCAAGCATTTTATCTTCAAAGGGTAATCCGCACGCACATTTGATCTTACGTGGATCGAATCAGGGTACAAATTACCAATTCGCTGAAATTAAAAAGATTCAAGAAAACAATAACCATGTATTACCAGCTTTGATTATTGATTGTAGCCATGGGAATAGTGCTAAAAATCCATTGAATCAACCTGCTGTATTAAAGCAAATTGTGAATGAACGACCTCAAACACAAGTCCGTGGCGTCATGCTAGAAAGCTTTTTAGTCGATGGCAATCAGAAAATTTCTGATCACATGACTTATGGTCAATCAGTGACTGATGGATGCTTGGGTTGGTTAAGTACAGAGCAATTGATTTTGGATGTTGCTCAACAACTCTCCTAATATAATTCATAAAAAAGAACCCATCAAATATGGGTTCTTTTTTTTTTGCCTTTAAGATTTGAATGTTTGTTTAAAGCATTAAATATTTGATGAAACAGCTGAAATAACCTTATATTTCTATTAGTATTTTAAGTATTTAATATTTATAACTTGGGGAAATTAATGTTCAGTAATGAATTACTTAGCGAAGCTCGGCAATTCATGTTCAGATTGCTTAAAAGCGTTTTTGAACATGAGGGATCAGATTTATTTATTTCAGCTGATTTTCCTCCAAGTATGAAACATCAAGGTTCAATGAAGCCTTTAAGTTCTCAAGCTTTGACTGCAGAAAAAACAAAACTATTCGCTTATAGCTTAATGAATGAAAAACAAAGAGCAGAATTTGAGAGTGAATTAGAATGTAATTTTGCCATTAATGTCCCAGATGTATCGCGCTTTCGCGTGAATGTTTTTCAACAGCAACTTAATGTAGGGATGGTCATTCGTACCATTACCTCTGAAATTCCAAACTTTGAAAAGTTGAAATTACCAGAAACATTGAAAGATGTGGTAATGGAAAAGCGAGGTTTAATTCTAGTGGTTGGTGGCACTGGATCGGGTAAATCTACTTCACTTGCTGCCATGATTGATTACCGTAATGAGAACTCAGCAGGGCACATCATTACTGTAGAAGATCCAGTTGAATACGTGCATAAACATAAAAAATCAATGGTCACTCACCGAGAAGTCGGAGTGGACTGTCACTCATGGCATAATGCGCTTAAAAATACACTTCGTCAGGCACCAGATGTAATTTTAATTGGCGAAATCCGTGATACGGAGACCATGGAGCATGCGATCGCTTTTGCAGAGACTGGTCATCTGTGCTTAGGCACGTTACATTCGAATAATGCCAATCAAACCTTGGATCGAATTATCAACTTTTTCCCTGAAGAACGGCGCAATCAGTTGCTTATGGATCTTTCATCAAATATGAAAGCCATTATTTCTCAACGTTTAGTTCGAACTGAAGATGGTGTCGGACGTAGAGCTGCTGTAGAAGTCATGCTAAATACACCTTTAGTTTCTGATTTGATTTTGAAAGGTAACTTTCATGAGTTGAAAGAAATTATGACCAAGTCGCGAGAACTTGGTATGCAAACATTTGACCAAGCATTATTTGATTTATATAACGAAGGTGCGATCAGTTATGATGAAGCCATTCGTAATGCTGACTCTAAAAATGAATTACGTCTACAGATTAAGCTAAAAAGTACACGCGTCCGAGAGAATGCTGAAACCTCTTCACAAACCTTCAGTATGTTTGATGAAGATGCAGAGATCTAATTAAATAAAAAAGCCTTCATCTGAAGGCTTTTTTTTGGACAAATTTTTAGCTATCTAGACCGCTTTAACTTTAGTTTGAACAACGAAGCGGTAAAACAGCAAGCTCAAAAGCGTCAATATCGCGCATAATATATATGCAATCGAATACTGATAGTGTGTGATCACAATACCTAGAATAAAAGAACCTAATGCGATGCCAATATCGTAAAAGGTGTAAAAAGTTGAACTCGCATGTCCAACTCGTTCACGTGCTACAGCTTGAATGGCTTGCGTTTGGAGACATGGCTGTGCAGACCCAAAGCCTATACCAATAAAGACAGCAGATATCAATAATCCGGCAGCAGAATGAATTTGGCTTAGAATGAATAGCCCAATGCTAAAGCTCACAATCGCTGGATAGACAACGTAGGCAGGACCCTTAGAGTCATATAACTTTCCTGTGAAGGGTCTTAGAAGCATCATGGAAATTGCAAAAACAGCAAAGAATAAGCTCGCATAGGTCAATAAATTTTTTGATTCAGCATATGTCGAGATAAAAGACATGATACTTGCATAAGAAAATGAAATGAGCATCGCCATCATCGCAACAGGTAAAGCTTTAATCTCAACAAAATCATGAACACTAATTTTTGTTTTGCGCTTAACAGTTTGAAATTGTGTCTGGATCGGAATCAAAAAGCAGAACAAATAACCAATAAAAACAATTGAAGCTAAAAGTGTAGCCACTGGAATATATCCCCATGGTTGAATGAGAATCAAGCCCAACATGGGTCCTAGTACAATGGCAAGATTGACTGACATGACAAAATAGCCCATGCCTTCACCTTTACGCTGATTTGGAATGAAGTCATTGACGATTGGTATCATGGCAGTGGTCAAAATACTGAACCAAATTCCTTGTAGTAACCGAATGACCAGTAATAGGGTTAGATTATCAGCAAAGATATAAGCGAAAGAGAGCAGTACAAAAAATGACTCAGAGATATAAAGTGCTTTTTTAAGCCCAATCTTCTCGATAATGAGACCGGTAAACGGTCGTATTGCGATCGATGAAGCTAGAAATAAAGTCAGTGCAAGCCCAGCTTGGGTAATATTACCATTTAAATCATTCAGAATATAAATTGGCAATATCGTTGTCTGAGCAAAATAGAAGATGAAAATAAATAAGTTATTAATTAGACACAGAATAAAAGATTTATTCCATAGATGCTCAGCATGTATAGAAGACATAGACAACCTTGAAATATTGAACCATTAAAAGCTTCAATCTGTGCCAAATAAAATTATTTTTGGTTTTGGTCAGCAATGAAGTAGGGAGAGAAGTTGAATTAATTATAATCAAATTACATGAAAATTACATCAAAAAGTGAGCCATTCATCCGAAAATGTATAAATAAAAAACCAGTCCGTAGACTGGTCATAAATATCACAAACCTGATTCATAATCTGTATTTGAGAGAAGTTGTTCTACATCTGCCAAATTAGATGGTTTAATTTTGTAGATCCAGCCTTTGCCATAGGGATCATCATTTACAAAATCTGGATCATCTTCTAGATTTTCATTAATTTCTACAACTACACCACTTACAGGAGCATGAATATCAGAAGCTGTTTTCACAGACTCAACTACACCCGCTTGTTCACCAGCAGTCAATTCACGACCTACTTCAGGTGCTTCTACATAGACAAGATCACCCAATGCATCTTGTGCGTGATCTGAGATCCCAGTAACAACGAGATCACCTTCAATACGTACCCATTCGTGTGTGCGAGCATATTTAAGCTCTGAAGGATGATTCATCACGACTCCTCAATTCGATTTGAAAAATTTTCTTGTGTTATACAGTGTTTTATTTAAAAACGAAAGTTCTATAAATATGGATCTTTACGCCAACTGCTTGGACTTCGACCACTCCAACGTTTAAATGCACGACTGAAATTCGCAACATCTGAATAACCGAGTTCATCTGCGATTTGTTCAAGTGAATAGTCAGTACGTGACAGTAGGGAGGTTGCATGACGATATCGAACTTCATCCACTAAGGTTGAAAAAGAAGTTCCTTCTGCAGCCAACTGACGTTTCAGTGTACGATCAGACATATGCAGGCGATCTGCCACATTTTCAATACTTAAATAGTGCTGTTCAGAATGTGTCAAAATATCGCGAACACGCATTGAAATTCGACGGCGTTCTCCAAGCTCTGATAGTTCTGCTTCACACTGATTAATTGCAATTTGACTGGCAATCGGATCTGCGTTAACCATCTTCAAGCCTAAATAACTTTTATCGAAACTGGCAAGAAAATGAGTCTGGTCAAAATGAATAATCGTTTTAGGGTGTAGACGACTGATGTATTTGTCAAAGCCTTCAGGTTTAGGAAAGTCGAAATTAATTTCGCCATACAAATCATTTATGCCTGTCAGTGCTTTTGCCATGGTAATGACACCAAAAGTCAAAGCCATGACAATTTCAGTTCTCAGCGGTTCAAGATCAATATCACATTGTAACTGCAAAGAAACTTGTTCTGTAAATGTCGAAAAATGAAATTGCAGAAAAGGCATACGCAGTTGTATAAAGCGGTTGGCTAAAATAAGTGCATCAGTAATCTCATTCGAGGTCATAATGGCATAGCCAATAAAACCATGGATAGAAATCCGCATTTGGTTACCAAGATGATAACCAAGAGAACTTTCACCTGTCATTTTGCGCGCGAGAATAATCATCTCATTCGCTACTTGTAGTGGAATTCTAAATTCAGGATCGGCAAGTTGCTCGTTGGTGAATCCAAAGGGAGCGAATAGCGACTCAGCACTATAACCCCAACGAGAAACAACATCTAAAAGTAAGAGTCCATAAACACCTGGAATGCCTAAATCTGGGCGAACTGAAACTGTTTTCATGTGCGATCCATTGCTTTACACAATTTTTTTCATAATTTTTGGTGAAAATAATACTGACATAAATTCCAGATAGAAAATACCAATTTTGTCGGACAAATCTAGTGTGAAACCGATGTTTAAGCCTTAAAAACGACAATTTTTGTGGTTGAAATCAACAAAACATCACCATACTGATTTTTTGTTTGTGTGATATAACTCACAATTCCACGATCTAGCTTTGTTTTAGAAGGATTGATAGCAACAATTTCAACTTCCACATGCAAACGATCACCTGCACGAGCTGGTTTTGGCCATCTTAAGCTTGACTCTGAACCGATAAGCCCCTTGGCAATTGGAAAACATTCAGTCCAGAGACGCATGGTAATGGCTGAAGTTTGCCAACCACTGGCTGCGATACCTTGAAAAATAGGATGATCTTTTGCAGCCTCTTCATCAGTATGAAAGACTTGAGGGTCATATTTTTGTGCAAATTCTTTAATTTCTTCGAGTGTTAACTCATATTCACGACTTTTAAACTGATCACCCACTTTTAAATCATCAAGATAAAGCATCTTCGTCTAATTCCTTGTCTTTCACTTTTTGTTCAACTAAAAATCCACCCGTTTGGCGTTGCCAAAGTTGGGCATAAATTCCATTCTGTTGGATCAGCTCATCGTGAGATCCTTGTTCTACGATATTTCCTTGATCCAAAACAATTAATCGATCCATTTGAGCAATGGTTGAAAGTCGGTGTGCAATTGCAATTACCGTTTTACCTTCCATCAAGTCATCAAGGCTTGCCTGAATCGCCGCCTCAACCTCTGAATCGAGTGCGCTGGTTGCTTCATCCAAAATCAAAATTGGAGCATCTTTTAGGAATACCCGTGCGATTGCTATACGCTGTCTTTGCCCACCAGATAATTTTACACCACGCTCACCCACATAAGCGTCATATCCTGTCTGACCACGTAGATCTGTAAGCTGCGGGATAAACTCTTCTGCCCGAGCTTTACGGACAGCTTCATACATTTCTTCATCAGTCGCTTCAGGTCGACCATATTTAATATTCTCAGCAACACTTCGATGCAGCAAAGAAGTATCCTGCGTCACGAGTGCAATATTTTTTCTTAAACTATCTTGGGTGACTTCGTCAATCGCTTGACCATCGATATAAATTTTACCTTGTTGGGTTTGATAAAAATGAAGTAGTAGTTGGATCAGTGTCGATTTTCCAGCACCAGACCGACCAACGATTCCAATTTTTTCACCCGGTTTAATTTCTAAATTCAAGTGATTAATAACATTTTTTTGATTATATGCAAAGCTCACATTATCAAATTTAATTGCACCAGAATGTACCTTGAGTGGCAGTGCAGCTTCTTTGTCTTGAATTGCTATTGGTTTGGCTAGCGTGGTCATCCCATCTTGGATGGTACCAATATTTTCAAATAAGGCTGAAGTTTGCCACATCATAAAAGAAGCCATACTATTCAGCTTTAAAATCATGGCTGTCGTTGCGGCGATCACACCGATGTTTGCTTCACCAATAAACCAAAGCCAAACTGCTGTACCTAAAACGCCAAAGAATAAAATTGCGGTCAGTAGATTAATGCTAATTTCATAAGCAGTTCCCAGACGCATCTGGGTATACACCGTCTTCATAAAAAGTTGCATAGACTCTTTGGCATATTGGCTTTCACGACCAGCATGTGCAAACAATTTTACTGTTTGTATATTTGTATAAGCATCAGTCACACGACCAGTCATCACCGCGCGTGCATCAGCCTGCTTTTTTGAAATTTTTCCAAGTCGCGGGATAAAGAAGGATGCCGCGCCAATGAATAAAATCAACCATGCCATCAGGGGAATAAGGAGTAGAGGGGAGACGTTTCCTAAAACCACACTGATGGTAATAAAATAAATCACCACATAAGTAACGATATCCCCCAAAATTACCCAAAATTCACGAACAGCAAGTGAAGTTTGCATGACTTTAGCTGACAATCGACCTGCAAAATCATTGTGAAAAAAGTCCAAGCCTTGAAGAAGTAATAAATTGTGAAAACGCCAACGCAAGCGCATTGGAAAGCTGCTGAATAATATCTGATGCCTTATGATTGATTGCAAACTTGCAAAGAAAATATTAGCCAGTAGAAAACCAGATAAAATCATTAGATTTGTTTGGTTATTTTCGAGAAAATTTTGAGGCGTCGATGCGGATAACCAATCAACTAAATGACCAATTTGAGAGAAGAAAATAGCTTCAAATGAAGCTGTTGCTGCAGTAAATAACACCAACGCCAGGAGATAACGCTTAACTCCTGATGCTGCTTGCCAAACAAATGGAAAAAATTTCTTCGGCAAGGGCTGATTTAAATCTTTGGATGGATATGGATCAACGAGTCTTTCAAACCACTGCAGCATACGACTAATCTTAATTCATCTAATCAAAACTCAGTTTACTGTGTCTTGAGGAATCTTGAAATCATTCCCAGAAGGAATCTGGAATATTTTTAATCCGAATTCAGGAAGAATCGCCAAAAGATGATCAAAAATATCGGATTGGATCGCCTCATAAGCCACCCAAGCTGTCGTATTTGTAAAAGCATAAATTTCTATAGGCAAACCTTCACCTGTCGGTTGTAATTGACGAACGATTAAGGACTGATTTTGTGCAATACCTGGATGATTTTTTAAATAGTATTCAATATATGCGCGGAATGTTCCTAAATTGGTTAAACGACGTTGATTATTGACCCCATTATTTGCATATTGCTGATTAAAGTTTTTTAACTCAGTTTGTTTCTCATCCAGATATTTTTCTAAAATCAGAAATTCTTTAAGTTTGCTGTATTCCATTGCAGATAAGAAGTGAACACTATTTTGATCGATATAGAGTGCACGTTTAATACGACGAACACCTTGCTCTTGCATACCTCTCCAGTTCTTAAAAGTATCTGTCACCAAACGATTGGTCGGAATAGTGGTATAGGTCTTATCAAAGTTTTGTACGGTCACCGTATGTAATGACATATCAATGACATCGCCATCCGCATTTAAGGTTGGCATTTCAATCCAATCACCAATCCGAACCATGTCATATGAAGAGATTTGAACTGAAGCCACTAGAGATAGAATTGTATTTTGGAAAACCAGCATGAGCACTGCTGCCATTGCCCCGAAACCTGCCAATAGCGTGAAAACATCTTTTTTAAGAAATGTTCCTATGACCATCAGAGCACAAACAACAAAAATAATGAGTTTAACTAACTGTAAATAACCCTTAATTGGCTTATTGTGAGATTTAGGATTACGTTGATAAATAATATTAAAAATGGTGAGAAGCTGACTAATTGCCAAGGCAATGGTTAAGAAAATGAAGGCTTGTGCAAACATCTGAATCAATGTAATGACTTTTTCAGACAGGTGAGGAACCGTCACAATTCCATTCATAATCACCAATGCTGGGACAATGTTTGCAATTCTTCGAATAACGCTATGTTCCGCTAAGACATCACTATAACTAAAACGTAGTTTGCTAATAATTTTGCGAATACCACGGACGACCACTTGTTTAGCAATAAAATTTGCGATAAATGCAATGAGAATAAGAATGCTCAGAGAGGTCAACATCTCTAACCAAGGAAATTGATCTGACCATTCTTGGATTTGAGTTACAAAATTTAATCTGTCCAACTTGATCACCTCTAAATGAATTAGCATTAGCTTAATGGTTTAAGTTATTAAATTTATTAGAGTTAACGTTTATCAAACAGAATAGATTAAATTAATTACTTGAACTACGTTTTATGAAATTCTATTTTAAATAAAATTAATGTGAAATAAGTCACACTATAAAATTTCGTAGATTATCGTCATTACATTTTCAAATTATAAAACCCATGTTTAAATCTAATTTAATATTTTTTATATCGATCTCTCTGTGTTCTTTGCTTTTTGCGAAAGCTCCTCAAAGAAGCATTATTGAACTTGCTCATCTTCAGCAGTTAGAAAATGAAAAAATAATGCGAGAAAGTCAATCCATTATTTTTTTAAAGCTCTCCAAAACAACATCGATTGAAAAAAATCGAATCAGAGAATAAAAGACGAGCGCAGAAAATTGATAGAGTCTTCTCGTGATGGTTGGACGCAGCAATATGACCTAAAGCATCTTAATCATGAATTTATACCCGCTACACCGCAATCTGAATCACATATAAAGCGTTAAAAAAGCCTAATAAATTAGGCTTTAGAGAGATTTACCACATTAAATCATCTGGAATAACATAAGCTGCATATGGATCTTCCTCATCCGTAATAGCCTCATTTTTCTCAGCATTATTCACAATAATAAATCCTTCGACTTTTTCATTAATCCGCTCAGATAACACTCTTGGTAGAACAGCATAACCTGTTTGATCTTTGGCGATAACTAATGTGCCTGCCACGAGTGCATTGTAAACTTGTTGATTAATATAAATTTTCTTAATTTTATTTTCATCAACGAACTGGTAGCTGATTTCACCATCAATATCTTTGATTTTATGCTGACCAATCATTTGCACTACTGCTGCACGTAATGCTTTTTCATCTTGCTGGCGTTTGATTTCAAGATTAAGACTCTGATCTTTTTCTAATTTTTGCTTTAAATCTTGTTCAATCTTAGCTTTAATCTCAGCTTCATTGCTTTGACCCGTGCGTTGCTCATGCACAGCTTGTTTAGAAAGTTTTTTAGCCTTTTTTTGATCGACTAAACCAGCTTTGAGCAATTGTGCTTGCAAGGCATTTTTTACCATGAGTAATACCAACTACGATTTTTGAAAATAACAATGACGGAAATATAAAATCCAATAGATCAGGGTCAGTAAAAAACTTAAACCTGCAGGAATTAAAAACGCTTCTAATTGTAAATAAGGATAGCTGAATGCCGCAACAGTACTGCCAATAATAAAACCAAATAAAATCACTAAATGCAAAATAACTTTTCTGGATTCCATTGTAAGACCTCTTACAAAATATCCAAATGCTAAACCAAGATCGGTTAAGACACCAGAAAGGTGAGTCGTGCGAATAATCGCACCTTTATAATGACTTACCATGGCATTTTGTACACCCATCGCACAACATGCCCATAGCAGTGCATAACGAGGATAATAGGGAATAAATACCCAACAGAGCAGAATAAAAAAAGTCACTAAACTCAATGGTAGACCATATCTGCGTCCGAGTTTAAATTGACTATTCCCCAATATCAGACCGCTAAAACTAGAGCCTAAAACATAACTCAGGATAATAAGAATCAGAAAAAATACAGCTTTGAAATCATGGTCAATAAGACCGATGGCAAGCAGACTTGCATTGCCTGTCATATGTGAAACTGACTGATGTAATAGAGAAATGAGACCCAAAACGTTGATCATGCCTGCATTTACTGCAAGCATGAAAGCCCCAAATTGTACCCAGTTTGGAAGGAATTGAAATGGCATATCTTTCATTCTAAAAGTTTATGCCATGAATATATTATTTTGAAGGAGCGCGATCAACCGCAGCAGTAAACAATACATCTGTAGATGAGTTGAGTGCTGTTTCAGTTGAATCTTGTAGAACACTGATCACCATACCGATGGCTACAACTTGCATAGCCACATCTGGTGAAATATTGAATAAGCCACAAGCGACAGGAATCAATAACAGTGAACCACCCGCTACACCTGAAGCACCGCAGGCAGAAACAGTAGCCACAACAGAAAGAACAAGCATTGTAGTAAAGTCAACGGAAATACCAAGTGTATTCACCGCTGCTAATGTTAATACGGTAATCGTTACTGATGCGCCCGCCATATTAATTGCAGCACCCAACGGGATTGCTACACTCGCTGTCGATTCATTCACGCCCAAACGCTTGGCAAGATCCAAGTTCACCGGAATATTTGCTGCTGAACTACGGGTGAAAAATGCGGTGATCCCACTTTCACGTAGACATTGAATAACCAATGGATAAGGATTTGAACGCGTAACAAATGCCACCATAATTGGGTTAATTACAAGTGCAACAAAGAACATAGTCCCTAATAGAACAGACAATAATTGTGCATAACTTGCTAAGGTTTTAAGACCTGCATCTGCAAAAGTCACTGCAACAAGTCCAAAAATACCGAAAGGTGCAAAACTGATGACAAGACGAATCACGTGATTCACGGCATTCGCAGCATCCGTCAGACACTGTTTTGTGGTGTCTGTGGCATGACGAAATGCTATACCCAGTGCAACAGCCCAACCCAAAATCCCAATAAAGTTTGCTTCACTTAATGCAACGATAGGATTCGCAACAAAACTGAGTAATAAATTTTTAAGAATTTCAGTCAAGCTGCCAGGTGGTTGTAAATCAGCTTGCGCAGCGACATCTAAGAAAAGAGTGCTTGGAAATAAATTACTCACAATGACAGCAGTTAACGCAGATAAAAACATACCTACGGCATACATCATCATAATGGGTTTGATTTTCGCACTGCTGCTATCACCAACTTTAAAGTTTGCAATCGAAGAAAGGACCAAAACAAAAACAAGAATTGGTGCAACAGATTTAAGGGCTTTAATAAATAAATCACCCAGCAAGCTTAATTGTGGTGCAACTTGAGGAAAAAAAATAGCCACCAAAAAGCCAAGAATAATGGCGATAATGATTTTGGTGACTAAACTCAAACGTGCTAGAGCAGTGAACATAACTGAACCTAATAATGCCGAGTCTGGCTTAAAATCGGATAAATAAGTGGGGTATTCTATACTTAAAAATGATTTTAAATATAAAACTTATTCATAATAAAAATTAAGTGAATCAAATCACTGGATTTTTTTTGATAATTCTTACTTAAGAATATCAAATTCTTATGCAAAAGATGATTTGTTTTCGCTGAAATGCGGGTCTAATTCATATACTGCTTGGAAATGAGTGAGGTATATTTTACCTGTCAGATGTTGTATCCAATTGGTTGAATTTAAGCGATCCATAACAGGACCTTTAACTTCGCTTAAGTGTAGTTGAATATTAAGTTTAGATAACTCAGAATTCATTTCTTCAAGAGTCTCTAAAGCTGAATAGTCAATATTACTAATACTGGAACAGTTAATGACAACATGTTGAAGCTCATCATGTTGGCTAACCTCTGAAATAATAAATTCCTTCAGGGTGTTTGCATTGAGAAAACTCAAATTTTCATCAATTCTCACCGAAACGAGCCTTTTACTGGTAATGACTTGGTGCCTTGAAATATTTCTAAAATGCTGCGTGCCTTCAACGAGACCAATCACTGCAATATGTGGACGGCTAATTCTCCATAACAGCAACACGAATGTTGAAATAATACCCACCATTAAGCCTGTCGTAATATCTACACACAGCACTCCTAAAAATGTGAGTGCCATTGCTAAACCATCTGCTTTAGAATATTTCCAAGCCGCTATAAAAGGTTTAATTTCAACAAGTTTCCATATCGACACAATGATTGTTGCAGCCAATACACCTAAAGGTAAATATTCAAATAGACTTGTAAAATATAGACTGACCACAATGATAAGTAGCGAGGATAAAACCCCAGCCATAGGTGTTTTTGCACCAGCATCAGCATTGACCACTGTGCGTGATAGGCTACCAGTCACAGGAAATGCGCCACTGATTCCAGCGCCAAAATTTGCAACACCGAGTGCAACAAGCTCTTGATTACTGTTCAAATTACTACGTGATTGAAAAGCCGTAGCTTGCGCGATCGAAATAGATTCAACGAAACTCACCATAGCGATCATTGCTGCACCAGGAAGCAGTATTTTCACCATGTCCCATGTCCAGTACGGCATTTGAATAGGAGGTAATCCACTTGGAATTTCACCTACTGTTTTAATTCCATAGACAGTTAAATCAAAGGATTGAACCAGTAAGATTGAAAATAGCACTAAGCATAACGGTAATGCTTTTTGTACTAATTGCATTAATTTTTGATGATTTGAAAATGCTGGAATTTTAAGTAATTGTGGTAAATAAATGAGCGCTAAAATTGAAGCTAAACCCAAAGATAAGCTGGCCAAATCATATAAAGAAATATATTGAGCCAAACTCGTAAAAAATTCGATTAAATTACTGGATTGCAATGGAATATTAAGAATAAATTTTATTTGACCTAATGCAATTAAGACGGCTGAAGCAATGATAAAACTCTTAATCACAGGATGGCTAATGAGACGAATCAAAAAACCAAATCTGAATAATCCCAATAAAAATGAAATTATGCCAACCATTACTGCTAGCAAATACGCAGCTTGAATATAGACTGGTGAACCCACTTCATATAATGGCTGTAGCGTGGCAAAAGTCATCATAGAGATTAATGCAACTGGACCAATTGAAAGGGTAGTACTCCCTCCAATCAATGCATAAGCAATCATAGGGATAATACTGGCATATAACCCCATAATTGGAGGTAAGCCTGCAATCATGGCATATGCCATGCCTTGTGGTACAAGCATTGCAAGCACGATCACAGATGCAAGAAGATCAGATTTAAAATCTTGAGTATTGTATTTTTTTAACCATTTCCAAGCTGGGATGATTCGTTCCACAGAATGCTTCGTTAAATCCATACAAATCTCTAAATCACATTTATATATATATTATGCATAAAAAGTGATAAACAAGCACTGAGTATTGTTGATAAGGATCATCAAGAATTTGATTAATGATCCTTAGCGTATGAATTTAATCGAATATTTTTTTAAAAGGTTGTATCTGTTCAAGCTGATAAGCGAGATCTATCAGTAAACGTTCTTGTCCCAAATCAGCAGAAAGCTGAATACCTATCGGTCTTGAATCTAATTTGGTCATACCCATCGGCAATGATATCGCTGGAGCACCTGCGATATTTTGAATAGGTGTGAATGCCACATAATTCCTTAAACGCTCAAATAAAACATCAAATTCGAGGTGAGGTGAAAGATATCCAATTTGAGGCGAAACATGCGCTAAAACTGGCGAAAGGATGACATCATATTGTTGGAAGATTTGTTGATAGATGCGTTGGATTTGCTTTAAACGGAATAAAAATAAAGGGGTTTTATAGAAATTTTTCTTGTACAAGTTTGCAAGCCCAACTGTTAGATGATCTAACTCATTCACGTTAAAATCTTTGCCAAGTAGCGGTTTTCCAAACTGTTGAATCATAAATGATAAAAAACCCCAATAGTGGCTGAAATCATCTACAAACGAATCTGGAATAGGAAGTGAAAATTCTTCAATATGATGACCTAAATTCCTGAGTAATTGAGCAGTAGACTCAACAGTTTGACGGGTCTCAGCATCAGTATTGGTTTGTAATGAATCATAAACAAGGCCAATCCTTAAAGGTTTGTTGGATGGATGCTGGATTAAGCCAATTTCGGGTAATTTTTTTGGCTTATATCGTTTTTCCATTTCAGCAAAGAAAAACGCGGTATCCCGCACAGAACGTGTTAAAACACCATCTGAAACAAGGTCAATTGGTAAATACTGCGAACCTTCATTTGGATAC
The DNA here is from genome assembly GCF_056779735.1 of Acinetobacter sp. 24-47-67. Lineage (NCBI taxonomy): Bacteria > Pseudomonadati > Pseudomonadota > Gammaproteobacteria > Moraxellales > Moraxellaceae > Acinetobacter > Acinetobacter sp. 24-47-67. Next base: position 20,723 of record NZ_JBWYIK010000001.1, on the reverse strand, counting down.
CAACGACCACGTGTCGGCTTTAAACCGACTAAACCGCAATTTGCTGCAGGAATTCGTATCGAACCACCACCATCATTTGCATGTGCAATTGGTACTACGCCTGAAGCTACTAGTGCCGCAGCTCCACCTGAAGAAGCTCCACACGAATAATCAGTATGCCAAGGATTGCGTGTGTAATCCCCAGACTTAAATTCTGTTGAAGCATTTAATCCAAATTCAGGCATTTTGGATTTACCCAGTGCAATTAAGCCTGTATCTAACATTTGTTGAGTAATTTTAGAATTTTTGATCTTTTCCTTGGATTTGAACGATGTTGATCCTTGTTGCGTAGGAAAACCAATAAGATCCAAATTATCCTTAATAAATGTAGGGATTGCAGAAAAAATCTGATTTGGTTTAAAAGTAGGCGATTTAAGTATTTGGTCAAAGTTTTCGAATTCAATTGCATTTAGCAGAGGATTTACGAATTTTGCGCGTTCAATCGTAGCTCTTAAAACTTCATCAATTGAGATGTCTTTAGATTGAATTCTGTTTGAGAGCTCAATCGCATCACTTGTACCTAATATATCATCCGTGAAAGCATGAATTCTTTTTTGATTATCCATAATCGATTTTCTTTAAAATTGACTAAGCATATGTATACACATGAAATATTGATTTGTCGATTGACCAGAGATTGATTCGCCACAATTTCGCATAATGTATATTATGTTAAATAAGATATCTAGAACAATAACCCTGAACATGGGTTTATATAATTTGTGATGGCTAAGAATTCGGCATTAAAGAATCTTCGATGAAATTCGTCATTAAGAAAAAACTTTAGATGAAAGAATCAGATGTACTACATGCTCTGATTAAATATCACTTGAAGAATCTAAAAGCAGAAGAAGTTATAAAATGCCGAGAAGAAGTTTTGGGTAAGGAAGATTAACTGCCCTTTTATTTTCAAATTTAAGACTAGAGTCAACCATTAGATGACGTGGACTCTTTATTAAGTTAACATGATTAAGGATTTAATGGATGTTCTGTTGGAATAATTGGGTTGTCATCACCAAAATCAAATTTCACTTCTTCTTCGGATGGCTCTTCTTCACTACCTAAAACGTATATTGTTTGGGCTTCTTCGTGTCCACGATCATGCCTATGTGTTAAAGCTGTTACTGCAAGTAATTTCCAACCTGCTTTTAAATGCTGATTTACTTGGAAATCACTATATAATTCTTTAACTTGTCGAATTGCTGTAAATGAATTTTCACTCATGATACTACTCACAGAAAAAAGTTTATTTTCTTATATGAAAACTTTTTTTTATAGTTCAATATTAAAATAAAAAATTATGGTTAAGTCAATCTGAAGTCGCATAATTTCAAATTATGTTAAATAGGATATCTTTAACAGCGCACCAATACTAGCTATTGTCTTGTTACATGGCATAAAACAACGAATGATTAGAATTCAAAATTCAGTTGATCTATTATGAACAGCTCCAATGATCCTTTACATCGCAAAAAACTCGCTGACATTTTAGATGAGTTATTGGATTACTACGGAGGCTTTGAAGGATTAAGTCGTAAAATTGAAATTCGTTGTTTTTGCATCGACCCAAGTGTTAAATCATCTTTACGATTTCTACGGACTACACCATGGGCACGTGAAAAAGTAGAAAGCTTATATTTGTATGTTCTCCGTCAAAAAGCTAAACAGAAATTGTAGCCAACAAAAAACTTAAGCTATGTTTAGCTTTTTACACCCAATTGTAGAATAGCCTTAATGAGTATCTATCGTTATTGTTGACAGCGTGTAGTTATGGGTGGAAGCCCCACTCTCCTACTACATAGGACAACGATCGATTATCTAAATCCAGTCTTATCAAGTCTAGAGCTAGAAGTTATAATATGTTTTTAAAAAGTTTTAGATCATATGCTTGAACTCATTCACTCATATCCTCAAGCCAAATTGGTGAATACTTTCCAAGCATTAGCGAATGAAGCTTTTGAAGACCCTGTCAATGCTTTATGTTGGTATAGGCATTTAGACTTCAATTTCGAAGAAATCGTTGAAAAACTTACACTCATAGAAGATATTACTGAAATTACCATCGAACAATTAGAGCAACTCAAACTTTCAGACTCTGCAAGCAAAGCGAGAGACATTATCCTCAATGATATAATGTTGCTCACCGAATTGGGTGCATCGCCGTCTTTAAACTTAATCAAAGAGTATCAGCGTGATGAAGAATTGGATTTTATCAGCACTGATGTATATTCTTTTCATGTAGATCGATCGCCATTAGCAACGGATACATATTTGTGTACCTATTACGGGGCGGCTAGCGATATTATTTCCAATGATCAGGTCGAACAAAAAATTCTTATCCCAGAAATCCGTCAAAAAATTAAATCCTTGTTTGATGGCGAAGACCATGAGTTTGACGATTTTCTTGAAGAGACCTATATGGATCTTCACTATCAACCTAAAAATAGTGCAACACCTTTAAGTTTAGGAGTTGGTCATCTCTGGCGTTTGGCTGTAGATCATCCTGATCAGAAAGTACTTCCTTGTGTTCACCGTGCTCCAAAAGAAAATGCAGGAGAACTCAGATTACTTTTAATTTGTTAAGGAATCACTTGCACAATTTAGGCGAGTAGTTCTTTTTCAGTTTCAAATGGGTTAAAGAAATTACACCAAACGATTGGTCCTAAACTCATCTCCGAATCAGTAAGTAAACATTGATCAAAATTTTGGATTAATTGCTCTTTATCCATCTCTTGACCAATTAAAACAATTTCCTGTCTGGCATCACCCGTTTCTGAATGCCAACTCGATTCAATTGCCTGAATAGATTGCGTATCTTGTGGCCATTCCTCTTGTGGTACCGAAGCCCACCAATATCCTGCTTGACCATGCCGAGCCATACCTCCAGCTTGTGACCAAGACATAGCCATTGTTGGTTCCGCAGCAAGCCAAAAAAATCCTTTTGAGCGTATAACACCTTTCCATTCTGAATGGATAAAATTGTAAAAACGTTGTGGGTGAAAGGGTCTTCTTGCTCTATATACGAAACTTTCGATTCCATATTCTTCAGTTTCAGGCTTATGCTCTCCTCTCAACTCTTTTAACCAACCAGGTGCTTGTGAGGCTTCATCAAAATTAAAAAGCTGTGTGTTGAGTATTTTATCGAGTTCAACCTGACCAAATGTAGATGACTCAATTTTTGCTCTAGGGTTAAGCTTTTTGAGAATCGCATAAAGCTGGGACTTCTGATGCTCATCGATTAAATCAGTTTTGTTTAGAATAATAACATCACAAAATTCGATTTGATCTATCAGTAAATCCACAACAGTACGTTGGTCAAATTCTCCAAGTGATTCGCCACGATCATGAAGAAGATCATATGAACGATAATCACGTAAAAAATTGAATGCATCGACTACGGTCACCATGGTATCTAAACGAGCGTACTCATTTAGAGATACGCCGTCTTCATCTTCAAACGTAAATGTTTCGGCTACAGGTAGAGGTTCTGATATTCCGGTAGATTCAATGACGAGTTGATCAAATTTTTTCTCTTCCGCTAATCGTCTTACTTCTACTAATAAATCTTCTCTCAAAGTACAGCAAATACATCCATTACTCATTTCAACGAGTTTTTCTTCCGTTCGTGATAATTCCGCCCCACCTTCTCTGACTAAAGCCGCATCAATATTGACTTCTGACATATCGTTCACAATTACTGCGACACGTTTTACTTCTCTATTATTTAAAATATGATTTAAAAGTGTGGTTTTTCCTGCACCAAGAAATCCAGATAGCACAGTGACAGGTAATTTATACGGTTGTGAAGAATCAATATTCATGGTGAGTTACTCGTTTTCATGTTCAACCACATCATTTGATCGCTTATTGCAATCAATGAATGATCTTGATTTTTGATGTAACTAAATCATAATTGTTATGTTATAACATTTCAACATGTTTAATGTTTAGTTAAACTTTAATAAAATTTATTTATAGTGATTCTAAATTGTATTCATCACTGTAGAATCATAAGTAAAACTAAAGAATCTATGACCTAATTTTTTTAATTATATGAGCATATAACAATGAATTTAATCAATCTTATTTTTCGTACCACTTTAAGTACTTCCCTGTTACTTGGAGTTTCGAATACGTATGCTGTGGTTGCAGGCGGAATGATTTCGACTGACTACCATTGGAACAATATTCCGGCTAACGGCTTTGCAACACTTGAAAATCAAATCATCATTACCCATGAGCCAGGAGATGATGGTAATACATTTTGGGCCAATCAATTTTCATTAAAAAATGGAAATATCGGTTATGTTGGATTACAGCAACGAAGCAATGATGAGAAGTATTTAAATTTCTCAATCTGGAAAACGACATCTTGGAAATCAGGATACCCTGCGTATTGCAGACAATTTGATCACGAAGGTGATGGCGTTCAATGTGACTTACCTTATGAATGGAAAGAAGGCACGAAATATAATTTTAAGATTGTGAAAAATAATGACAGTACAGTCTCAGCCTTTGTTAAAAACGTGAGTACTGGTAAACAACTTGAAATTGCAAAAATCAATGTGCCTCAGACCTGGGGTGGTTTTGATAGTTTAGTTACATTTACCGAAAACTTCCGACAGCACCAACAACCCAACGGTATTTATGGCTATAACAGTTGTAATGATGTTCATACATCTGTTTCTGCGACCTATCCTGCAATAGCAAACTCTTCAATCAAGTCTAAATCACAAACGACTAAAACTTATGGAAATTGTGTACAAGTGGCATCAGCGCATTGCACGGATGATTCTACTTGCATTTCTACTGTGAATAATGCCAATTACACCCAGCAAAAACCTTTCATTTTGAAAAATGGTGCACGAGGTTTTTGTGCAGATAGCTTGAATGGTGGTCAACAAATGGGATTGTATTCATGCGATCCCAACAACGGCAATCAACGTCTGAGTACGGATCACACACATCGCTTATACTTAACTCATCGGGATGCGTGTTTGATGGGCGATGATAAAGATAATTTTGTTAAAGTTGCGCCGTGCAATAATGATAGTAGTCAACGATGGATGTATAGCCACCATACAAGCCAATATATCAACTTAAAAACAGGTCTATGCCTTGATGCCGCTGATGGTGCAAATAGTATGGCACGCCTACAAATGATTGGATGTCAAAGCAATAATTCATATCAAACGTGGAAAATTACACGTTAACTTATTAAATTCAGAGCTTTAGCATTTAAAGCTCTGAATTTTAATGCTGAAATTTTAATTTTTTTGCTTTCTTTGAGTGACTCGTACTAATTTTAGTACAATTTGATATCTAAATTAGAGATTTTACTCATAGATAAGCCAGCTCACTCAGGTTAAAAGCATTCTTAATACTGGCTCAAAAAGCGAAATAAGTTCAATGATTTTAGGGAGATATTTGTCTAAGGTATATTTGTAATATTGATGACAGCAATAAAATAAAAACAATTAAAAATATTCTTCATAAATCGTTGCTATTTTTCCGATAGCGCCGTTAATGATGAGAACAAAATTCTTCAAAATATTAAAACTTAATAAATGAGATTAGACGTTTAGTTTATCTCTGAAGATAGCAATCAAAAGCCCTATTTTAATATTGGAGAGAATCAAATTCTAACCTCATGTTTAATATGAACATTCATAGTTTTATTTTTTCAATCCATTGTCCTTCATGAATTATAAATTATAGGATATCTAGTTGATTTATGAATTTAGCTGAAATCAGTTAATACTTGAGCATAGTCATCTATGTAACATCAAAAAATCTTAGTGAACTTTTTTTACAAGAATTATTTCTAAATAAATTCTTGAAAAAAATTGCGTAAAATTTTACTCTCCTCGTCATATTCATGACCTATTTTTGGTCAATTCATACTTCTATCACTTATTAAATAAATACTAAGTTGATAAGTTTTTTTACTAATAATCTTTGATATGTCGATATTTTATTTATTGATGAGTCTAATTTAAAAATTAAATTTTTGCTTAGGCTATTTTGGTATTCAAAATTTAAGCCTAAGCATTTGAAGATTTTTTTAAATTAGAAACTATAGGTGAAAGCCACTACACCTAAATTTTTCTGTTTTTCGTTATAGCGGTTCTTACCACCAAAAATATATTGTCCACTCAATCCGAGTTCTGGTGTCAAGGCATAATCTAGCCCGATAGATGAGAAGCGATAAGCAAATTCTCGTTTTGTATCACCGAGCTCTAGACCTTCATATTTCCCATTATCATTAAAATAGCTCGCTGCAGCACTTGCTATAGCAGATAATTTATCATTGAGTTGGTGGGTATATATTACGTTTAGATAAGTATCCCCTTGGTTTGCATACACGACATCATATGTATATGCAGATAAACTGGTTGATAAAGAGATTTTATCATTGAATTGGTGTGTGGCAGTTACCCCCATTTCATTGGAAGTTGTATTTGACGCGTTCGGATAGAAATAAGTGGCATTCCAAATATTCCAATTTGTCCTACCAGTATCAAAACTGTAGCCGACAACAAAGTCGTGCTCTAATTTATCAGTTTTACGGCGCTTATCACCTTGAAGTTCAGCATAAGAGTAGCCTAGTGTAGAACCCCAATACCCGACATAGAAGTTGTTATAACTGAGGTTTAGACCTGTTTGAATTGCGAGGTCATCATTTTCTGGTGCATTTGTTAAACCACGTGAAATGTATTTGGAGGTTAATGTGACATATCCATCAAATTGAATTGGTGAATTTGTTTCTTGATTCGTAGAATTTGCATAACTGGGTAAAATAATAAAGCTAGCAGTGCTCAACAGCACTGCTTGAGTCGTTTTAATCATCATAAAATTTATAATTTAGAAAATGAGGGTGAAGTTTCTGCACGATAAAATGGTGCATCTGAAGGGGTTAAAGCAGGTCGATTACGAATGTGATCTGCAATCTTCTCGGCCATCATGATCGTCGTTGCATTGAGATTACCAGTAATAATCAGCGGCATGATAGAAGCATCGACCACTCGCAACCCATCTATTTCATGGACACGACCGTAACCATCTACAACAGCTAAATCATCTTCACCCATTTTACAGCTACACGAAGGATGATACGCTGTTTCTGCATGATTTTTTACAAATTCATCAATTTGCTGATCTGTTTTTAATGCTGAACCTGGACTAATTTCTCTACCTCGATACTGATCTAATGCAGGCTGATGCATAATTTCTCGTGTAATTCTCACTGCATCACGGAATTCGCGCCAATCTTGTTCAGTGCTCATGTAGTTAAATAAAATGCTCGGATGATCAAAAGGATTTTTCGAGGTTAAGCGAATTCTTCCTCTTGACGGCGATCGCATAGATCCAACATGTGCTTGAAAACCATGTTCATTGATTGCATTGGTACCATTGTAGTTAATTGCAATTGGTAAAAAGTGATACTGGAGATTCGGCCAATCAAACTCATCACTTGAGCGGATGAATCCACCTGCTTCAAACTGATTGCTTGCACCAATTCCTTTACCCAAAAACAGCCATTCAGCGCCAATTTTAGGTTGGTTATACCATTTTAATGCAGGGTAAAGACTGACGGGCTTCTTACATTGGTATTGAAGATACATTTCTAAATGATCTTGCAAATTTTCACCCACTCCCGGTAAATCTTGCACAACCTTTACATCCAGTGACTCTAATAATGACTTAGCTCCTACCCCTGAACGCTGTAAAATTTGAGGTGATGCAATAGCACCTGCACACAGCAATACTTCTCGCTCAGCATAGACCTTGTGTAAATTAGTTGCATCTTGACCAAGAATGTATTCAACACCGATAGCTTGTTTTTTTTCAAATAAGATTCGATTGGTTGTGGCATGCGTAATAATCGTTAAATTCTGACGACCTTTAGCCATATCTAAATAGCCACGAGCGGTACTGGAACGTCTGCCTTGAGGTGTCACCGTACGATCCATTGGACCAAAGCCTTCTTGTTGGTATCCATTTAAATCATCCGTACGTGGATATCCAGCTTGCACACCCGCTTCAACCATTGCATGAAATAACTCATTATTGTCTGACTTTGGCGTAGCAACACTTACTGGGCCTTGATCACCGTGATATTCATTTGCACCAATATCTCTAGACTCTGCTTTTTTATAGTAAGGTAAACATTCAGCATAGCGCCAATGACTGAGTCCTTTCATTTGAGACCATTGCTCTAAATCCATGGCATTCCCACGGATATAACACATACCGTTAATTAATGATGAACCACCTAAACCTTTACCACGTCCACATTCCATACGGCGGTTATTCATATGTGGTTCTGGATCAGTCAAATATGCCCAATTATAACGTCGACCTTGTAAAGGATAAGCCAAAGCAGCAGGCATTTGAGTTCTAAAATCTAAACGGTAGTCAGGGCCACCCGCTTCAAGGAGCAGAACTTTAATATCTGGATCTTCGGTGAGTCTCGCTGCAAGTACATTCCCAGCAGAACCTGCACCTATGATAATGTAATCATATGTCATAGTGTTCTCCTTAGGCTTTAAATACAGATTGCAATGGACTTAATTCCACTTGTACCGATTTGATTTGCGTGTAGTGTTGTAAAGTCGTTAAACCATTCTCTCTTCCTACACCAGAATGCTTATAGCCACCGACTGGCATTTCAGCTGGCGATTCACCCCACGTATTGATCCAACATATACCTGCTTCAATTTGGTGGATGATTCGATGTGCTTTGACAATATCAGGGGTAACCACACCAGCAGCCAATCCATAAGAAGTATTATTAGCGCGACGAATCACTTCTTCTTCTGATGTATATGTCAAAATACTCATCACAGGACCGAAGATTTCCTCTTGAACAATGGTCATCTCATCTCGACAATCACTGAAGATTGTAGGCAGTACAAAAGCACCATTTTTTAAATGATCACCTGTTGCTCTAGAACCACCACACACTAAACGTGCTCCCTCGCTTTTAGCATAATCGATGAATGCCAAAATTTTATTCATATGCGCAAAGCTAGATACTGGTCCAAAATTTGTTTCTGGATCTAGCGGATTACCTAAGCGGATATAAGGAATACGTTCTAATAGCTTTTCTTCAAATTTTGGCTGTAATGATTCTGGAATAAATACTCGTGTCCCATTCGTACAAACCTGTCCAGAACTATAGAAATTTGCCATCATTGCAATATCTGCAGCTAAGTCTAAATCAGCATCTTCACAAATAATTAATGGTGACTTCCCACCCAACTCCATCGTGACTTCTTTAAGACTCGATTCAGCAGCTTGAGCCATCACTTTTTTTCCAGTGCTCACACCACCAGTAAATGAAATTTTCGCAATATCTACATGCTGGCTTAAATAGGCACCAATATCACCGCCCCCTGTTACAACATTGAATACCCCATCTGGCACTCCAGCTTCGGTATAAATTTCTGCCAATTTAAAGGCTGTTAAGGGGGTAATCTCGCTGGCTTTGAAAATCATTGCATTCCCCGCCGCCAAAGCAGGTGCTGACTTCCATAAGGCAATTTGAATTGGATAATTCCATGCTCCTATACCAGCTACAATTCCCAAAGGTTCACGGCGTGTATAGACAAATGAATCTGTTCTTAAAGGAATCTGTTGACCCTCGAGTACAGGTAAAATTCCAGCGTAGTATTCGAGTACATCAGCCCCTGTCACAATATCTACAGTCGATGTTTCACTATATGCTTTACCACTATCTAAGGACTCAATGGTGGCAAGTTCATCATTTCTTTCACGTAAAATAGCTACAGCTTTATTTAAAATTCTTGAACGCTGCATATAAGTCATTTCAGCCCAAACTTTCTGTCCTTGTTTGGCAGATAGAATGGCTTGATCCACATCCTGTTGAGAACATGCTTGAATGGTCGCGAGAACTTGCCCCGTGGCTGGATTAATCGAATCAAAAGTTTGACCTGATTGAGCATCGACGAATTGTCCATGAATATAAGGACGTTGTAATGGGAATTTATTCATACGATTAGCCTCAGATATAGTAAATATTAAAAATTATTGTGTAAGTTGCTGCTGGATAAAGGCATGGCAAAGACGGATAGAAAGATCAGTATCAATCTCACTTCTTGTTAATGCGCCCCTTAACCAGAACCCATCAATTAATGCAGCCAACCCTTGAGCTGCTTGCTCAGCTTTTAGGGGGCTTAAACGTTTTAAAAACTCATGTTTTAAATTTGAATGTAGCCGACAGTGATTCACTTGCTGTAATCGGTGTAGATCGGGTTGATGCAAACTAATAGCCCAAAACGCGAGCCATACTTTCATCGCGGCTTGATTGGTCTGAGGAGTTGCAAAATTCGCTTTAACAATCGCCATTAAACGATCTTCTGGAGAATGTCCAACCTCTGATTTTAGATCCCTTACACTTTCTCCAAGTTGCTGTAGTAAATAGCGCATGGTTGCCTCAATCAATCCATTCTTGCCACCAAAATAATGACTAATAATACCCGTGGAGACACCTGCTCTTTGCGCAATCTGTTGAATGGATGCATCAGCAAAACCGAGCTCATTTACAGTGGAGAGAGTAGCATCAATCAATTGTTGACGACGAATGGGTTGCATACCAACTTTTGGCATAAGATGACCTAAACCTACAGGAGATTATAATCAGCGTTTATCAATAAGAACGCTGTAACATTAGTAAACGTTTTTTTAATTGAACGTTCAATCAATAAAAATTATAGTGCTATTACTTCCATGATGTACAGCTCAGTTTGTTTTGTATTTGCAAAAGTTTGTAATTGTGGATCAAGCAAGCTTCTATCAGGATATAAATCGAACTGCGCTGTAGATCATTTCATTACTCATTGAATGGTCACTGATTTATGCATAACAAAAATGATCAAACGCAGGATAGTTTGAATAAGGTCGTGTTCTATGTATCAGCATCATTGATACTTTTGTTTTCGATCACCACAATTTTGTTTAATGAAGCTGCTAATAACGTCATTACACAAACCCTCGATTGGGTAAGCAGAACCTTTAGTTGGTATTACCTGTTGGCTGCGACACTCTATTTTGTCTTTATTGTATTTATCGCATGCTCTCGATACGGCGAAATTAAATTAGGACCTAAACACTCTAAGCCTGAATTTAGTTTATTGAGTTGGTCTGCAATGCTCTTTTCTGCGGGTATTGGTATTGATCTCATGTTCTTTTCCGTGGCTGAACCTTTATCGCATTACATGAACCCACCTGTAGGTGAAGGACAAACCTTTGAAGCAGCACGTCAGTCCATGGTATGGACCTTGTTTCATTATGGTTTAACTGGTTGGAGCATGTATGCATTGGTTGGTGTAGCCTTAGGTTACTTCAGCTATCGTTATAACCTTCCCCTTACGATCCGTTCAGCTCTCTACCCTATTTTTGGAAAAAAAATTAACGGTCCTATAGGTCACACTGTAGATACAGCTGCCGTCTTAGGTACGATTTTTGGTATCGCGACTACCTGTGGTATTGGTGTCGTACAACTCAATTATGGTCTTCATGTTCTCTTCGATCTACCTGAAAATTTGTGGATTCAAGCTGGTCTAATCGGGATCGCGGTGGTTATTACTGTCATCTCAGTAACGGCAGGTGTGAATAAAGGGATTCGAGTTCTTTCTGAAATCAATATCTATGTCTCGATTGGGTTACTCCTCTTTATTCTTTTGATTGGTAATACAGAATTCTTACTCGCAGGCTTAATCCAAAATTTAGGTGATTACCTCAGTCAATTCCCGAAATTGAGTTTAATGAGTTTTCCATTCGAACAACCTAAAGAATGGATGAACAGTTGGACGCTTTTCTTTTGGGCTTGGTGGATTGCATGGTCGCCATTTGTCGGTCTGTTTTTAGCACGAATTTCTCGTGGTCGTACCATTCGTGAGTTTGTATTTGGTACGTTGATTATTCCTCTACTATTTACACTGACTTGGTTATCCATCTTTGGAAATAGTGCACTTCACAATGTAATTTTTGATGGTAATGCACAACTTGCAACAACCGTTTTAGAAAATCCAGCGCATGGTTTCTATGACCTACTTGCACAATATCCTGGTTTTACCTTCTTAGCAGGTATAGCAACAATTACAGGATTATTATTTTACGTCACTTCTGCAGACTCAGGCGCTCTTGTTTTGGGTAATTTCACAACAAAATTCACCAATATCGAGCATGACTCTCCAAGATGGCTCAGCGTATTTTGGGCTATAGCCATTGGTTTACTCACCTTAGCGATGCTGATGGCAAATGGTATTACCGCCTTACAAAACACAACCATCATCATGGGTCTGCCTTTTAGCTTTGTCATATTCTTTGTGATGGCGGGTTTATACAAATCCTTGAGATTGGAAGATTTCAGACAAGCCAGTACTAGCTTAAATGCCGCGCCAGTCGTGGGCAATGTGGATATTCTCAATTGGAAAAAGCGACTCAGTCGCGTAATGCTTCATCCAAGCCATGAACAAACATTAAAAATGCTAGATGATGTGTGTAAACCTGCAATGGATGCCGTGGCACAGGAACTTTTATCCAAAGGTGTCAAAGTCGATGTGAATACTAAGCCTCTTGAAGATAATGCTGAGCTTTATCATTTGGACCTCATTATTCACTTGAATGAAGAAGAAAATTTCGTATATGAGATTTGGCCCGTTCGTTATGACACCCCTAACTTTAGTACCCGTGCTAAACGAACAAAGCGTTATTACTATCGTTTAGAAAGTTACTTATTTGAAGGTTCGCAAGGTAATGATTTGGTCGGTTACAACAAAGAACAAGTGATTAACGACATTTTGGACAAATATGAACGTCATATGATGTACCTTCATATTAACCGTATCAGTCCAGGTAAACGTCCACAATTTCCCGATCGTGACATTTAGTTAGTAGTAGCTCATCTAAACAAGGAAAATGACCATGTCAGAAAGTCTAAACGCCTTTGCTCTATTTTTTTCGTTGCTTAATCCCTTTTTAATGAGCATTTATATGCTTGGGATTATTCGAAATTCAGATGCAAAAGTTTTTAATATGGCCCTGATCCAAGGTAGTTTGATTAGCTTTGTGGTTTTTGTCATTTTTGCTAAAACAGGTGAAGCCTTTTTTAATGATGTACTTCATGCACGATTTGAATCTTTCCAAATTTTTGGTGGAATCATTTTCTTGGTGATTGGTTATCGTTATGTATTTGAAGGTGCTGATACGATTGGGGTCATGCGTGGAGCACCAAACCATTTGGCTGGTACGATCGCCATGCCTTTTATGATCGGTCCAGGAACAATCTCTGCATCTGTAATCACTGGCATTCAATTAAGTTTATGGCAGACGATCACAGTCATCTTTATGACCTTATTCTTAACCTGTAGTCTTTTGATATTAATGAAATATTTGCATGATAATTTACAGCATAAATATTCTAATTATATCGACTTATATGTAGATATCGTGGGTCGTGTTGCTGCATTGCTTATCGGTACGATTGCCATTGATATGATCGTGACTGGTGTTACTGGGATCATCAATGGCTAATTGAAGGTTGTTGTTGATATTTATAAAAAAGGAGTCTTATCATTGACTCCTTTTTTTAAACCCTAATATTTAGAATCTATATCCGATATTTAAACTATACACCGTTGGATCTACGTCCACACTTCCTACCTTTTCTCCATTTACTTTTACATCAGTTTTGATATCCGCATATCGGATATCAGCACCAACACTCCATTGAGGGTTAAATTGGTAATCTACGCCTATTTGACCAGCCCAACCAAAAGAATCTGAGAGATCGAACTTATCACCACTATATAATCGGTCATTAAAAAAATAGGTGTAATTTAAGCCCAGACCCACATAAGGTTGTAACTTTTCATTGGGTAAGAAGTGATATTGCACACTAAAAATTGGAGGTAAATGTTTTGTTTTTGCGACTTCATTACCAGCAACATTAATTTTATGCTGTGGTGGCAAACCGACTAATACATCAAATGCAATATTTGGTGTATAAAAATAAGAGATCGTGCCAGTGACTCCCCAAGCATCATCTATTGTGACGGGTGCTGTTTGATTAAAAATACTACCTGGAGAAGATGTGGGATCAATATTGCTAATCGCACCTCTTATCTTCCATTTATAATCTGCGCTGTGCGCATTAGAACTTAATGCCATGGTACTCAATAAAATCGCGAATAAACCAAAACTTAATTTATCATTCATATCATTACCCATTTTTTATAAATATCTGAAATTTTGAAGATTGTTAATCAATTAAATTGAATGCTTTAGATCATATCGATAATTCTTTTTGTTGGTTATTTTTTATTCTGATTTGTTTTGATGATTTTTTATTTAAGAAAATTTATTCAATTTAAATGGATTTTTGGAATATTGTTTTTAATTTAAGTGAGGAAAGAACGTACGCCTAATTTGGATTCCAATCAGTAATGATGAAACAAGAAACAAATCTTATTGACCTTACCACAATGGGAAGGTTTAGAATGATCGTGACCTTATTTCAATTAGCATATGGAGTTAAGTATGTCATCTACTTCAACTAAATCTATTCAAATCAAAATTGAAGGAATGACCTGTGCTGCTTGTGTAAGCCGAGTTGAAAACTCATTAAAAAAAGTCGATGGTATTCAAGATGCCAGTGTGAACCTCGCCACTGAAATAGCTCAAATTGAGTTAACTACAGACGTAACAGATCAACAAATCATTCAAGCCGTAAATAAAACAGGTTTTAAAATTAAAAAATGCGCAACAATAAAATTAAAAATTTTAGGCATGACTTGTGCTGCATGTGTGAGCCGAGTTGAACGTTCTTTACTAAAAATACCAGGTGTATTAGCAGCACAAGTAAGTTTGGCAACTGAGATAGCAAGCATTGATCTACTTTATCCAGTTCCTGTTGATCAAGTTATTGAGCGTATTGAAAGATCAGGGTTTGAAGCTGTACTTGAACAGCAAACGATCACAGCACTTCCAAATCGCGAACTTGAATCAAAAAAAATTCTCAAGCATTTTATTATCGCACTTGTACTCAGTTTACCTATATTTATCATTGAAATGGGCTCGCACCTCTTGCCTTCATTTCATCATTTTATAGGTACTTACATCAGTCAGAATCAGAGCTGGTTATTCCAATTTATTCTTGCGACTTTAGTTATTTTTATACCTGGACGGCATTTTTTCACACAAGGTATCAAGTCACTGATAAATTTACATCCTGACATGAATTCTTTGGTGAGTTTAGGATCAGGAGCTGCCTATTTATATTCTATTGTTGCTACGTTCTTTCCAAGTTTATTGCCACAACAGTCAGTACATGTCTATTACGAGCCTGCAACACTCATTATTACATTTATTTTGTTAGGCAAATATCTAGAAGCACGAGCTAAAGGTCGAACTTCTGCAGCGATTCAACATCTGATTGGCTTACAACCTAAAACAGCGCGAGTTAGAGTATCTGACCTCCAGACTAAAGATATATCGATTGATAAAATTACAATCGGTATGCAGGTTGAAGTTCGGCCTGGTGAAAAAATTCCTGTAGATGGCGTGGTTATTTCAGGTGAAGGCTTTGTAGATGAGTCAATGATCAGTGGAGAATCTTTTCCAATCCACAAATTGATGGGTTCAGAAGTTGTTGGTGGAACCCTCAATCAAAATGGATTTCTTGTCATTGAAACCAAACATTCTTCTGAAAATAGCATTTTATCTTCAATTATTCAGTTGGTTGAAAATGCTCAGACACAAAAGCTCCCCATACAATCTTTAGTCGATAAAGTCACCTTATGGTTTGTTCCAGTTATCCTCTTGATTTCGATGATTACTTTCATCGCGTGGCTGGTGATTGGACCTGAACCTAATCTGAGCTATGCTTTGATTAACGCCGTTTCTGTTTTGATTATTGCATGCCCTTGTGCGATGGGACTTGCAACCCCGATGTCGATAATGGTTGCGACGGGACGTGCTGCTGAACACGGAATTTTATTTAAAAATGCGACTTCACTTCAAAAACTTCGAGAAATTTCAACATTTGCATTTGATAAAACTGGAACATTAACAATAGG
Source organism: Acinetobacter sp. 24-47-67 (assembly GCF_056779735.1). NCBI lineage: Bacteria > Pseudomonadati > Pseudomonadota > Gammaproteobacteria > Moraxellales > Moraxellaceae > Acinetobacter > Acinetobacter sp. 24-47-67. Next base: position 4,581 of record NZ_JBWYIK010000001.1, on the reverse strand, counting down.
GCAACCTGCGATTAGTCATATCGAGATTTTCGCACCATTTACACATCAACAGGTTCTACAAACTGTTGCATCCGTTGAATATCATTCCGAGCACCCAATTGCTAAAGCGATTGTTCAATATGCTTCCGATCATCATATAAAGATGATCGAAATTTCTGAGTTTAAGAGTATTTCAGGATTCGGCATTCAAGCACAATTGAATGGTCAGGATATTAAAATTGGATCTGTAGAATTTATTACTCGAGAAAATGCAAAGATTTCTCATGCACTCTCTCACCATCAAAGATTACTAGATGAAGCTCAAACACCCATCGCGGTCTCCATCGATGGTGAGCTTGCATCAATTATTTTAATCACGGATCAATTAAGACCTGAAACCTACGAGGTTATGGCTCAACTTAAAAAGAACGACAAGCACATTGCTTTGATTACTGGCGATCATCAAAATGCAGCGCAATATGTGGCTAATCAACTCAATATCAATGCAGTTTATGCACAGGTCAAACCACATGAAAAGTTAAACATCGTTGAGACCCTTCAAACGCGATATGGAAATGTTGCTTTTGTTGGTGATGGTATTAATGATGCTCCTGCACTTGCGCAAGCTCAAGTCGGTATTGCGATAGGTTCAGGTACGGATGTCGCCATTGAAACGGCTGACCTTATTTTAATGTCATCAAATTTGAATAACTTATCTAAAGCCATCAAATTAAGCGAAATGACCATTAGAAATATTCATCAAAATCTGTTCTGGGCTTTTTTATACAATATTTGTCTGATTCCGATTGCTGCAGGCGTACTTTACCCCTTGACTGGTATCCTGCTCTCACCTGTTTTAGCCGCAATCGCAATGGCACTTTCTTCGGTATTTGTATTAGCGAATGCCTTAAGACTCAAAACTTTGAAATTAAATTAGCAGCTTAAAACAAAGGAAAGATCATGAATATTGGCGAATTAGCACGACGTTCAGGCTTAACTGCTAAAATGATTCGATATTACGAAAAAATCGATCTCATTTCTGTTCCGATCAGAAGTGCTAGCGGTTATCGTGTTTACACAGAGCAAGACCTTTCGACTTTAAGTTTTATTAAACATGCTAAAGATCTTGGTTTTTCGATCGATCAAATCAAAAGTTTAGTTGAGCTTTGGAAAAATCCTGACAGAAAAAGTGCTGATGTGAAAAAAATTACAGATCAACATATCCATTTTTTGACAGAACAAATTCATTCGATGCAATCAATGATTTTAAAATTAAAGGCTGCGAGTCAGATGTGCTCTAATGATTCGACTTCAAACTGCAGTATTCTGAATAAAATTGAACATATTCAATCGTGACAGTGATAGATGTTAACTAACGCAAGAGGTTATTATGAAATTATTTATTGAAAATATTAGTTGTTCGGGTTGTGCTAAAGGTGTCACTGCATCTGTATTGTCACTTGATCCTAATGCAAGCGTCAATGTAGATGTTGCCAACAAAATTGCAGATATTCGTACAACATATAGCTTTGAAAAAATCGCTGAAGTTTTGACTGAAGATGGTTTCCCTCCTGAATTAAAAGATTAAATTGCCATAAAAAAGGCGAAACATTATTTCGCCTTTTTTGATAAAACGCATACCGTAGTATGCGTATTTTTAAAGAATTAATAAATGATTTGACCGTTTTGAAGTAACTGCTCCAACGTCAGATCTGCATTTTGAGGACCAATATTCAACAATTGAGTAGCTTCAAATTGTGTACCTTCACCATCGCGATCGATTGAAATTACAGAATCTTTAACAGTGATATATTTACTTAAGATATCCGCAACTTGATCAGTCGAATCTGTTGAGAATGTAGTTGAAGTATTAGCATCAACAAATAGTTGAGATACATCAATTACATCGACACCTGCTTCGAAATCTGACCACGTATCAAAACCATTTCCACCCGTTGCATCGGCTTCATCAAGTAAGTTGAAGATTAATTTATCCGCGATATCACTTCCAGTGAATGCGTCATTAAATTTCGAACTTGTAAATGATTTGTTTACATCAAAGCTTAAAGTAGCTGTTGAAGTCGTTCCACCAACTGTCGAAACAGTATAGCTAAATTCTTCTTTACCAAATCCTTTTCCTGATGGTGTATACGTATAGCTACTATCATTATTGAAAACAAGAGTACCAAATTTACCTTCGACAGTTACACTAGGATTACCACTATAAGTCGACGTCGTTAATCCATTAATAGTATAAGAACTAATAGAATTTAAACCGTCATCATTATTAGAAACGTTTCCAATAACTGGTTCTAAAGCAACTGGAGTAAATTCATTCAAGTACGTTGTATTAAACGTGATTGTAGAGTCCTCGAAATAAGCAAGTCCAGGATTAACAAGATTAGCTTGTACAGTATATACACCAGCGGGAAGATCATTTAACTGTAATACTTTTCCAGTAACAGCATTTAACTCACCAGTCTTAACTACAGTGCCAGCTGCATTTTTCACTGTGTAACTAATACTGCGTGATGAAGTTAAAGATAGAGTACTTTCAAAAGAAATTGCAACTGTACTGACTGAGTTTTCAGCTATTGCAAATTTAGCATCGATAGTACGTTGAGCCAGACCAATATCTAAAATTGTATCATTTACAATAGTTTCTGATTTATTTTGCATTACAATTTCAGATTCTTCAAAATCATCTTGAGCAACAGCTAAATCAATTTTAATAGTTAACGTTTCGAGTGAACTATTTCCATTCTGATCTTTAATGACATAAGTAAATGTCTCGATTTCACCATATGGTAAGCTTGTGCCTTCACTAGGTTTATTTACGAAGTATTGGTAAGTTCCGTCCTTATTGAGAATTAATTTACCATACACACCTTGAAGTTCTGTTTCTTCAACAAGCTGAGTATTACCAGCAATAATGATTTCTGACCCATTAGCTAATTCAATCTGACCTGAAGTTTGACCGACAAAATCATTGTCTGTTTTAACAGTCGAATAATCATAAAGTGTGTCTTTATTAACATATAGACCAGATCCACCAAGTACATTAAGTCCTGTTGGAACAGTCACTGCATAATAGTCACCCTCTGTAAATTTAAGTGTAACTTCATCAGATTTACCACCTAAAATTACTGTGTACCAGTTATTTATGCTGTGAACTTGGACATATTCATTGGTATCAGCATTGAACTTATAAATAAATAAAGAGTATGAAGTTAAACTTACACCGCCGCCATCGCCTTGGAAAGTCATTTCACGAACATTATTTTCATTCACTGTGAAATTCATGAACGAAGATAAATCAACTGCACCAGCTTTAATAACTGGATCTAACAAACTTACATCTAACACTTTAACATTTGTTAATTTAGGCACTTCACCAGTGATATCTTTAATTTCAGGAAGTGGATTGATGATAACAGTGTCGTTGATTTCTGATTGTTTTACCTCAACAACTTTATTATCAATCGATATATTAAGCTTTGCAGAAGCTGTATTACCTAGTTCTGTTTTAACGTAATAGGTAAACTCATCTACTTGCCCGAATGGACCTTTAAAGTCTTCATTAATCTCGTAACGATAGCTTCCGTCTTGATTAATAAATAACGTACCAAATTTACCTTCGATCGCGGTTTCAGAATTACTATTCAACGTAATTGCTGCATTAGAACCAGCCATAACTGACTCTACAATCGTACCAGTTGGCAGTACATCCTGACCATCAACAGCATCTGCATCTGTGATTACATTACCAGTTGCTTCGCCATCGACTGACACAACTTCATTATAATCCAGAATAATGTCATTCAATACCTTCAATGTATAACCACTTAATACTGTTACCCCAACAGAAGGTGTTAAGAATACAATATATTTACCTTCAGGAAGGCTCACGTTCAATTCTTCAGAAACACCAGCCAGTAAATAAGCTTTCAACCATTGTTTCTCAGTCATGTACTCTTTGTATTGACCAGTTTCTTCATCAAATTGATAAATTTTAAGATCGTACATCGAGACGATCGAAACACCACCTGATTGTGATTTCAATGTTAAGTTGCGAACTGTCCCATCAGCAACATCAACTGTTAATGAATTTTGAAGAACTTCTGTTAAAACATTAGCTTCGAGCACTGCACCCAAGCCAACACTTGCTACCGCAAATGCAGTTTTATCTTCAAGTTGTTGTTCTGCTGAAGGTAATTTAGTAGTCGGGTTAATCACTTCAGGAATGAAATTAACTGAGTTATCCGCTGGAAGTACTATTTCTTGAAGATCATCGACAATACCATTGTTATCTAAATCGTTCACTGCCGGTACTGCTGTATCCAGAGCATCTAAACGAGCATCTAGATCATCTTTAGCTGCTGATGCAGGTAATGTATCAACCAAGCCTTGTGCTGTACCTTTCAACGCATTCAATTCTTCTTTGATCGCTTGTAATTCAGCTTGAGTTGTTGGGCTGATTACACCATTTTCAGCAGCAATTGCCTCTACCAATTCATCATGCTTAGCTTCTGCAGTTTGAACCGCTTGTGTTGCTGCTGCAATCGCGGCATCAACATCATCAGCAATACCATTGCTATCTGT